>JAJTCO010000116.1 GCA_021323265.1 Pseudoduganella sp.
TCATTGGCTAATTAAGGGGTATGGCATGACCATCGATATTAGCCAGTTCTACCAGGTCTTCTTCGACGAAGCGGAAGAACTGCTGGCTGAAATGGAGCGGCTGCTGCTGGGCGTGAACGTGGACGCGCCCGGCGAGGAAGACTTGAACGCGATTTTCCGCACCGCGCACTCGGTGAAGGGCGGGGCGTCGACGTTCGGCGTGACCGACATGAGCGAGATCACGCACGTGCTGGAGACGCTGCTCGACCGCATCCGCAAGGGCGAGATGGCGCTCACCTCGACCCACGTGGACGCCTTCCTGGCCGCCAAGGACATTCTCAAGATGCAGCTGGACGGGCACCGCCTGGGCAGCCCGGTCGACCAGGAAGCCGTGGGCGACGTGCGCATGATGCTGCAGGAGCTGGCGCAGGACGTGCACATCGAAGCGATGGCGCCCGTGGCGCCGGCCTTCAATGCGCCGGAAGCGCAAGCGGTGGACCATAGCGGCGGCAAGCGCTACCGCCTGGAACTGCCGCCCATGGTGCACCGCGAAGTGGAAGCGCTGGCGGCCGAACTGGGCCTGATGGGCAATGTGGAACTGATGCCGCTGGACGCCGAGCGCCACGCGATGATCGTCACCACCCACGAGTCGCTGGACGACATCGTGGCCATCTGCTCCTTCGTGATCGACGCCGACCAGATGCAGGTGAGCGAACTGCCGGCCCTGAGCCCGACCCAGGCGGCACGCGAACATGCCGAGCGCGCGCGCAAGGAAGCGGAACTCGGTTACGGTTTCTTCGACCCGGCGCCGCCGGGAGGCGGTGCGCCCGCCGCAGAGGCGCCGGCTGCCGCGCCCGCGGGCGACGGCGAAGGCTATGGCTTCTTCCAGCCGCTTGACGAGATCCGCGCCAATGCCTCCGGTGCCAGCGAGGATGCGCGCGGCTACGGCTTCTTCCAGCCGCTGGAAGTGATTCGCGCCCAGGCCGGCATCAAGGACGCCGCGCCGGAAGCGGCCAAGCCGAGCGAGGAACAGGAAAAGAAAGCCGCCCGCAAGGAAGCGGAAAAGCAGGCCCACGCGCCGGCCGGCGCGGAGTCGTCCTCGATCCGCGTCTCGGTGGAGAAGGTCGACCAGTTGATCAACCTGGTGGGTGAACTGGTGATTACCCAGGCCATGATCGAGCAGCGCGCCGGCGCGCTCGACCCGGTGCTGCACGAGAAACTCCTGAGCGGCATTTCCCAGCTCACCCGCAACACGCGCGACCTGCAGGAATCGGTGATGTCGATCCGCATGATGCCGATGGACTTCGTGTTCTCGCGCTTCCCGCGCATGGTGCGCGACCTGGCCACCAAGCTTGGCAAGAAGGTCGATTTCGTCACCAGCGGCGCCGCCACGGAACTGGACAAGGGCCTCATCGAACGCATCGTCGACCCGCTCACCCACCTGGTACGCAACTCGATCGACCACGGCATCGAAATGCCGGACGTGCGGCGCGCCGCGGGCAAGTCGGAAACGGGGCGCCTGTTCCTGTCCGCCTCGCACCAGGGCGGCAGCATCATCATCGAAGTCTCCGACGACGGCGGCGGCTTGAACCGGGATAAGATTTTGGCGAAAGCCCGCCAAAGCGGCCTGCCCGTTGCGGATAATATGAGCGATGCCGACGTCTGGCAGCTGATCTTCGCGCCCGGTTTCTCGACGGCGGAGCAGGTCACCGACGTATCGGGCCGCGGCGTCGGGATGGATGTGGTCAAGCGCAACATCACCGCCCTGGGCGGCACGGTGGACATCCGCTCGGCCAAGGGCTTCGGCACCACCATCTCCATCTCGCTGCCCCTGACGCTGGCGATCCTGGACGGCATGCTGATCCAGACCGGCGAGGAAGTCTACATCCTGCCGCTGGGCTTCGTGCTCGAATCGCTGCAGCCGGCGCCGGAAGACGTGAAGGAAATCAGCGGCAAGGGCCGCGTGGTCAAGGTGCGCGGGGAATACCTGCCCCTGGTCCCGCTGTACCAGATCTTCGATATCGAGCCGCGCTACACCGATCCTTGCCAGGGCATCCTGGTGATCGTGGAAACCGAGGGCAAGAAAGCCTGCCTGTTCGTGGACGAACTGGTGGGCCAGCAGCAGGTCGTGGTCAAGAACCTGGAATCGAATTACCGCAAGGTGACCGGCATCTCGGGCGCCACTATCCTCGGCGACGGCGGCGTGTCGCTGATCCTGGACGTGACGGCGCTGGTGCGCTCGTCGCGCCAGCTGGTTGACGAATCAAACTTTGTAAAGGAAGCACCATGAGCGAAGCAGAAAACGCAGGCGCTGCCGCCCAGGAGTACCTGGCGTTCAAGCTCGGCGCCGAAGAATACGGCATCGACATCCTGAAAGTGCAGGAAATCCGCGGTTACGAAGCAGTGACCCGCATTGCCAATGCACCCGAATTCATCAAGGGCGTGATCAACCTGCGCGGCATCATCATCCCGGTGGTGGACATGCGTATCAAGTTCAAGCTGGGCGAGCCGGTCTACGACCAGTTCACCGTCGTCATCATCCTGAACATCAACGGCCGCGTGGTCGGCATGGTGGTCGATGCCGTGTCCGACGTGACGTCGCTGACGGAAGAACAGATCAAGCCGGCGCCGGACATGGGCACCGCCTTCAGCTCCGAATACATGATCGGCCTGGGCACCATCGATGAGCGCATGCTGATCCTGGTGGACATTGGCCGCCTGATGTCCAGCCCGGAAATGGGCTTGAGCGAAAAGCTCGCGGCTTGACCCGCACCCCGGCGCGCCCCCCGCGCACCGGCTAAAAAATAGAGATACAGGATACGAGGGAGATAACAACATGAACGTGCGTGAATTCAAAATAGGCACGCGTCTGGGCTTCGGTTTCGGCGTGATTCTGCTGATCCTGGTCGGCACCGTCTTGCTGACCAATGTGCTGAACTACCGTAACAAGGCGGCCCTGATGACGGGGCTGGACCTGGCCAGCGCCAAGGAACTGCAGGCCCAGGCCATGAAGAGCACCATGCTCGAAACCGGCATCGCAATGCGCAATATCGGCCTGCAGTCGGACGTCAGCCTGATGCAGAAGGAAGAAGAGAAGGTCAAGGCCAACCGCGCCCGCTACGACGCCGCGCGCGGCAAGCTGCAAAGCCTGGGCCTGAACGACGCCGAGAAGAAGGCGCTGAACGACATCGCCGCGCTGCAAAACGACGTCGACGCCGCCTTCAAGGAAGCCATGGGCCAGATCATGGCCTTCAACGCCGAAGGCGCCGCGAAGGTGATCGCCGGCCGCATCGACCCGCTCAACCAGCAGACCCTGGCGGCGCTGAACAAGCTGGTCGACCTGCAGCAGGCTGCGGTCACCCAGTTCAAGGAAGACTCCAACAAGGCCGACCGCACCCTGACCATGTGGATGGTGGTGCTGGCCGCCGTGGCGGTCGCCGTGGGCATCGTCTGCGCGCTGGTCATCACCCGCTCCATCACCGGCCCGCTTTCGGGCGCGGTGGCCGTGGCGCAGAAAGTGGCGGCCGGCGAGCTCACCTCGCAAGTGACCGTCGAAGGCAAGGATGAAACGTCCGAGCTGCTGCAGGCACTGAAGGACATGAACGACAGCCTGGTCAAGACCGTCGGCCAGGTGCGCCTGGCAACGGACACCATCACCACCGCCTCGCAGGAAATCGCCACCGGCAACGCCGACCTGTCGGCGCGTACCGAATCGCAGGCTTCCTCGCTGGAGGAAACGGCGGCGTCGATGGAGAACCTGACCTCCACCGTGAAGCAGAATGCCGACAACGCGCGCCAGGCCAACCAGCTGGCCGTGTCCGCCTCCTCGGTGGCGGAGAAGGGCGGCCAGGTCGTCTCGCAGGTGGTCGACACCATGGGCTCGATCAAGGAATCGTCCAGCAAGATCGTGGACATCATCGGCGTCATCGACGGCATCGCGTTCCAGACCAACATCCTGGCGCTGAACGCCGCGGTGGAAGCGGCGCGCGCCGGCGAGCAGGGCCGCGGCTTCGCCGTGGTGGCCTCCGAAGTGCGCAACCTGGCGCAGCGCTCGGCCGCAGCCGCCAAGGAAATCAAGCACCTGATCGACGACTCCGTGACCAAGGTCGACAACGGCGGACGCCTGGTCGACGAAGCCGGCCAGACCATGGGCCTGATCGTCACCTCGATCAAGCAGGTGGCCGACATCATGGGCGAGATCACCGCCGCCACGCTGGAACAGAGCCACGGCATCGAGGAAGTCAATGCCGCCATCGGCCAGATGGACGAAATGACGCAGCAGAACGCAGCCCTGGTGGAAGAAGCCGCCGCCGCCGCCGAATCGATGCAGGAACAGGCCACCAGCCTGGCCCAGGCCGTATCGATCTTCAAGCTGGCGGGCGACGAATTCGCCCAGCGCGTCGCCCCGGTGGCGCGCAAGGCCAAACCGGCAGCCCCGGCGCGCAGCACCGCCGTGGTGCCAGCCGCAGCGGCCGAACGCAAGCAGCCGCCGAAGAAGCTGGCGACAGCCGCGCCGTCGGGCGACGACTGGGAAGAGTTTTAATGTAGTTCACAGCGGAGGCCAATACAAATGGCGCTGACCAGAGAGACCGTGAAAGAGTTTGATTTCAACGGCAAGGATTTTGAACGGGTCCGCGCAATGATCTACAAGCGGGCCGGCATCGCGCTGGCCGATAGTAAGCAGGAAATGGTATACAGCCGCCTGGCGCGACGCTTGCGCGCCACCGGCATCACCACCTTTGTGCGCTACCTGGACGACCTGGAAGCAGGGCGCCTGGGCAATGGCGAATGGGAAGCCTTCACCAACGCGCTGACGACCAACCTGACGTCGTTCTTCCGCGAAGCACACCACTTCCCGCTGCTGGCCGAGCATATCAAGGCGCGGCGCGGAGAACCGATCAATATCTGGTGCTCTGCCAGCTCCACCGGCGAAGAACCGTATTCGATTGCCATCACCTGCTGCGAAGCGTTCAACACGCTGACGCCGCCGGTGCACATCCTGGCCACCGATATCGACACCAATGTGCTGGCCACGGCCGCCAACGGCGTCTACCCGATGGAAAGGATCGAAAAGCTGACGCCCGAGCAGCAGCGCCGCTTCTTCATGAGGGGGCGCGGCGCCAACGAAGGCATGGCGCGCGTGCGCCAGGAACTGCGCCAGCTGATCACCTACCGGCAGCTCAACCTGCTGGACGAGAAATGGGACATCCGCCCCGGCTTCGACGTCATCTTCTGCCGCAACGTGATGATCTATTTCGACAAGGCCACGCAGCGCCGGATCCTGCAGCGCTTCGTGCCCTTGATGAAGCCCGACGCCCTCCTGTTTGCCGGGCACTCGGAGAATTTCCTTTACGTGTCGGACGCTTTGAAGTTGCGTGGCAAGACCGTTTATGAGCTGGACGAACGCAAGATCGGCAGCAATCACGCAGCAGCACAACGATAGTGAGCATGACATGGACAAAGAACAATTCGCCACCAACGTCTATTACGACAGGACGTTCGACTGCGACGCAGCCAAGATCCTGCCAGGCGAGTACTACTACACCAACAAGGACATGCTGATTGTCACCGTGCTGGGATCGTGCGTCTCGGCCTGTATCCGCGACCGCGTGACGGGCCTGGGCGGCATGAACCACTTCATGCTGCCCGACGGCGGCGCCGACACGGGCAGCCCGGTATCGGCCTCGGCCCGCTACGGCACCTACGCCATGGAGGTGCTGATCAACGACCTGCTCAAATCCGGCGCCCGGCGCGACAACCTGGAAGCCAAGGTGTTCGGCGGCGGCGCCGTGCTCAAAGGCTTCACCGCCATCAACGTCGGCGAACGCAATGCCGCCTTCGTGCAAAGCTTCCTGAAGAACGAGAAGATCCGCATCGTGGCCGAAGACCTGAACGACATCTATCCGCGCAAGGTGTACTTCTTCCCGCGCACGGGCAAGGTGCTCGTGAAAAAACTGATGCAAACCCATAACGACACGCTGGCCCAACGTGAAAACGAATACGCCAACCGCCTCAAGGCAAAACCGGTGGCGGGCGAGGTCGAGCTGTTCTAAGAAACTAGGTAAGAGAAATGAACAAAATCAAAGTCCTGATTTGCGACGATTCGGCGCTGATCCGCAGCGTAATGACCGAGATCATCAAGAGCCAGCCGGACATGGACGTGGTGGGCGTGGCACCCGACCCCCTGGTGGCACGCGAGCTGATCAAGCAAACCAATCCCGACGTGCTGACGCTGGACGTGGAAATGCCGAAGATGGACGGCCTCGATTTCCTGGAGCGGCTGATGCGCCTGCGCCCGATGCCGGTGGTCATGGTGTCTTCGCTGACCGAGCGCGGTTCGGAAATCACGCTGCGCGCGCTGGAACTGGGCGCGGTCGACTTCGTCACCAAGCCCAAGATTTCGATCCAGACCGGCATGCGCGAGTACGCCGACCTGATTGCCGACAAGATCCGCGCCGCCGCCAAGGCCAAGGTGCGTGCGCGCACCCTGCCGCAAGCCGGGGCCGGCGGCGAGGGCAGCGGGGTGCTGCCGCAATTGCGCAATCCCTTGATGTCGTCGGAAAAACTGATTATTGTCGGGGCCTCGACGGGCGGCACGGAAGCCATCCGCGAATTCCTCATGCAAATGCCGTCGGATTGCCCCGGCATCCTGATCACCCAGCACATGCCGGAAGGCTTCACCAAGTCCTTCGCCAAGCGCCTGGACTCGCTGTGCAAGATTTCCGTCATGGAAGCCCAGGGCAACGAGCGCGTGCTGCCCGGGCACGCCTACATCGCCCCCGGCCACTCGCACCTGCTGCTGGCGCGTTCCGGCGCCAACTATATGACCAAGCTGGACCAGGGTGAACCGGTCAACCGTCACCGACCCTCGGTCGACGTGCTGTTCCGCTCCGCGGCCCAGAACGCGGGCAAGAACGCGGTGGGCGTGATCCTGACCGGCATGGGCAAGGACGGTGCGGCCGGCATGCTGGAGATGCGCAACGCCGGGGCGTATAATTTCGCGCAGGACGAAGCCAGCTGCGTGGTATTCGGCATGCCGCGCGAAGCGATTGCCGTGGGCGCCACGCATGAAGTCGGCGCGTTGCAGGCGCTGCCCGGCATGGTATTGGGTTATCTTGCCCAACATGGTGCGCGCGCATTGCGTGTTTGATACGAAGCTCTTAGAGAAGTTCGCCTTGGAGCAACGAAAATGCTATCCTACAACTTGCTGGGAACACCACTTTAATTAATAACCGCGTAAGTAGAAACAACGGAGCAATTCATGGCT
>JAJTCO010000117.1 GCA_021323265.1 Pseudoduganella sp.
TGCACCATCAACCAGGTGCTGGACCAGGAAACCGCGATGATCGTGGTGGAAGAGATGGGCCACAAGGCCTTCGCCGCCGCCGTCGACGATCCGGAAGCGCTGCTGGCCGACCAGGGCGAGCACGCCGAATACGAAGCGACCCCACGCGCCCCAGTGGTGACCGTGATGGGCCACGTCGACCACGGCAAGACCTCGCTGCTGGACTACATCCGCCGCGCCAAGGTCGCCTCGGGCGAAGCCGGCGGCATTACCCAGCACATCGGTGCCTACCACGTGGAGACTCCGCGCGGCATCATCACCTTCCTGGATACGCCGGGCCACGAGGCGTTCACCGCCATGCGTGCCCGCGGCGCGAAAGCGACCGACATCGTCATCCTGGTGGTGGCAGCCGACGACGGCGTGATGCCGCAGACGAAGGAAGCCATTGCCCACGCCAAGGCGGCGGGCGTACCGCTGGTGGTGGCGATCAACAAGATCGACAAACCAGGCGGTAACGTTGACCGCGTGACGCAGGAACTGGTGGCTGAACAAGTGGTGCCGGAAGAATACGGCGGCGATTCGCCGTTCGTGCCGGTATCGGCCAAGACCGGCCAGGGCATCGACGACCTGCTGGAGCAAGTGCTGCTGCAAGCCGAAGTGCTGGAACTGAAAGCCCCGGTGGACGCGCCAGCGCGCGGCCTGGTGGTGGAAGCACGCCTGGACAAGGGCCGTGGTCCTGTGGCCACCATCCTGGTGCAGTCCGGTACCCTGAAGCGCGGCGACGTCGTGCTGGCTGGTTCGTCCTTCGGCCGCGTGCGCGCCATGCTGGACGAAAACGGCAAGTCGATTTCCGAAGCGGGTCCTTCGATTCCGGTCGAGATCCAGGGCCTGACCGAAGTGCCGGCCGCCGGTGAAGAAGCCATGGTCATGGCTGACGAGCGTAAAGCCCGTGAGATCGGCCTGTTCCGTCAAGGTAAGTTCCGCGACGTGAAGCTGGCCAAGCAGCAGGCCGCCAAGCTGGAAAACATGTTCGACCAGATGGCCGAAGGCGAAGTGAAGAACCTGCCGCTGATCGTCAAGACCGACGTGCAGGGTTCGCAGGAAGCGCTGGTGGGCTCGCTGCAGAAGCTGTCGACCTCCGAAGTGCGGGTGCAGATCGTGCACGCGGCGGTGGGCGGCATCACGGAATCGGACGTCAACCTGGCGACCGCGTCCAAGGCAGTCATCATCGGCTTCAACGCCCGTGCCGACGCACAGGCGCGCAAGCTGGCCGAGACCAACGGCGTCGACATCCGCTACTACAACATCATTTACGATGCGATCGAAGAGGTCAAAGCGGCGCTGTCGGGCATGCTGGCACCGGAGAAGCGCGAGCACGTCACCGGCCAGGTGGAAATCCGCCAGGTCATCCACGTCTCCAAGGTCGGCGCGATTGCCGGCTGCCTGGTCACCGATGGCGTGGTCAAGCGTTCGTCGTCCGTCCGCCTGCTGCGCAACAACATCGTGGTGTGGACCGGCGAGATCGACTCGCTCAAGCGCTTCAAGGACGATGCGAAAGAAGTGCGCGCCGGCCTGGAATGCGGCTTGAACCTGAAGGGCTACAACGACATCGAAGTTGGCGATACGCTGGAAGTCTTCGAAGTGCAGGAGATCGCCCGTACCCTGTAACGACAGGACGGCGCGGTACACGGCGGGTGCTTCCCGCCTCGCGAGAGCGGGGCAGGGCACCCGCCTTTTAGTTTATTGCAGCCCGGTAAACCCGGGTCGGACCCAGGTTTACCGGGTTGAAAAGGAATCATCATGGCAAAACACAGCAAATCCATTCCACAGCGCGGCCTGCGCGTGGCAGACCAGATCCAGAAAGACCTGTCCGAACTGATCGCCTTCGAAGTGAAGGACCCGCGCGTCGGCATGATCACGCTGTCCGAAGTGCAGCTGACGCCCGACTACGCGCACGCCAAGGTCTTCTTCACCACCCTGAAGGACGACCCGGAATCGATCAAGAACGTACTGGCCGGCCTGACCGCCGCCGCCGGCTACCTGCGCAACCAGCTGGGCAAGCGCCTGCACATCCACACGCTGCCGCAACTGCACTTCGTGCACGACATGTCCGCCTCGCGCGGCATGGCGATGTCGGCGCTGATCGACAAGGCCAACGCCACCCGCGCCGCCGACTTCGACGAAAACAACGAAGAATGACCGACGTCCGCACCAAGCGCGTGCGCGACGCCGTGGACGGCGTGCTGCTGCTGGACAAGCCGGTTGGCCTGTCCAGCAACGACGCCCTGATCAAGGCCAAGCGCTTCATGAACGCGAAAAAAGCCGGCCATACCGGCACGCTCGACCCCTTCGCCACCGGCCTGCTGCCGCTATGCTTCGGCGAGGCGACCAAGTTCTCGCAAGACCTGCTGGAAGCGGACAAGACCTACCTGGCCACCGTGCACATGGGCGTGCGCACCGATACGGGCGACACCGAAGGCGCCGTGCTGGAAACGCGCGACGTCACCTGCAGCCAGGACGAAATCGAAGCCGTGCTGGCCCGCTTCCGCGGCCCGATCAAGCAAGTGCCGCCGATGTATTCGGCCCTGAAACGCGACGGCAAGCCGCTCTACGAATACGCCCGCGAAGGCATCACGCTCGAGCGCGAAGCGCGCGACGTGGTGATCCACAAGCTGGAACTGGTGGCCTGGGAAGCGCCTTACCTGCAGATCGAAGTCACATGCAGCAAGGGCACGTATATCCGCGTGCTGGGCGAAGACATCGGTGCGGCGCTGGGCTGCGGCGCGCACCTGAACGCCCTGCGTCGCACGCAGGTGGGCGCGCTGAGCACGGACAAGATGGTGACGCTGGAAGACCTGGCGGCCCATGCCGCCCCGCGCGAGCTGTTGGCCCCGGTTGACGCACTGCTGTCCTCGTTCCCGCGCATCGTGCTCAACGCCGAGCTGGCGAAGCGCTTCCTGCATGGCCAGCGCCTGCCGCTTGGCAAGGAGCCATCGGTGGCGCTGCCGACGCCGTACGAAGGCCGCACGCGCATTTACGACGAGAGCGGCCGCCTGCTGGGCACCGGCATCTTCGGCGAATACGCGATCCTCGCCCCGGAACGCCTGGTGGCAACCGCCCAGGTTTGAGCGGGGCGGGGTGCCCGGCCGTCAGCGGAATACGTCCCCCAGCGCATCGGCATTGCAGAGGGCGCGCGCCCAGCGCTGCAATTCCGCCGCGCCGGCCTGTGAAAGCCGGACATTGGTCTCCTCGGGGAGCGCGCCGAAGCGCAAGCAGAGCTGTTCGCGCAACAGGTCGCGCTGCCCCTCCAGGCGGCCCTTTTCCCGGCCTTCCTCACGGCCCTCCTCACGGCCTTTCTCACGGCCTTCCTCGCGGCCTTCTTCACGGCCCAGCTGGAAGCCCAGCCGCCGTCCTTCCTTCATCGCGTCATATGCAAACCTAGGCATCAGTTCCATGTTGTACCTCCTTTCGATAGCCGCTATTTGACCGTTGCACTCCGCTTGAAGTTCCCGCGGGACCTCCATCAACCAATCGATCAGGCTCAGCAGATCACCGATCGTTTTCTCGCCCCAGGCTTTGTGCGCGTACAAGCGTTCGATTGTCCGGCACTTGCATTGCAGGCGCTCCTGGGGATTGCGTCGCGTGCGCCTGTTCAACAAATGGATCGCAATAAAGAAGGCAAATGGATTGCCGTCATTTAATAAGGCGTCAACCTGATCCTGGTAATCGGCAACTTTGAATATTGGAAATCGGTATTCATGGCCGCCATCCAGTTGTGGAATGGTGGTCCAGCCGGGACGCCATGTACGCCCGTCATCGGCTATCACGGCCATGCTGTGGACCGGGCAGGCGTGTTTGTCGAGCAAGCGGCTATGGTACGAGCACATGCGCATATTGAAGTAGCGGTCCTTGCGGTGCTGAACTTCGATGTGCAGGATCATGGGGCGACCCGATAGGGTAGCGACCCGCGCCACGATATCGGCGACCCGCTTGCCGTTGCAGGCGTGCGGAGCCCCTTGCGGCAGTTCCTGCTCCAGGAATTCAGGCGCTCTTGTCCGGTCGACCAGCGCATAAGCGCTGGCCCAGCATGCTGCCAGAAAATCGTAGAAGAGGTACCGGATGGCGCGCTTCCAGGCGGTGTCATAGTCGTTCATGCCGGCTTGGAACCGCGAGCAAGGCAGAGGTTCCGCCGTTTCAACCAGCCGTTTGAGATAGATCAAATACTTGGCGCCGCTGGTTGGTTGCGGCGCAGCATGCTATACTAGTGGGTTCAGTGCTCCCGCACGTGCAGAATTCCTGTTCATACACAAATCATGTCTAATACTAAACGCGCAATTCGCAACATCGCCATCATCGCTCACGTTGACCATGGCAAAACCACCCTCGTGGACCAGCTGCTGAAGCAGTCCGGTACCTTCCGCGAGAACCAGCAGGTTGATACCCGCGTCATGGACTCCAACGACCTGGAGAAGGAACGCGGCATTACCATCCTGTCGAAGAACTGCGCCGTTGAGTACGAGGGCACCCACATCAACATCGTCGACACCCCAGGCCACGCCGACTTCGGCGGCGAAGTGGAGCGCGTGCTGTCGATGGTCGACTCCGTGCTGCTGCTGGTCGACGCGCAGGAAGGCCCGATGCCACAGACCCGTTTCGTGACCCGCAAGGCGCTGGCCCTGGGCCTGAAGCCGATCGTGGTGCTGAACAAGATCGACCGTCCGGGCGCGCGCGCCGACTGGGCGATCAACCAGACTTTCGAACTGTTCGACAAGCTGGGCGCCACCGACGAGCAGCTGGACTTCCCGATCATTTACGCGTCGGGCCTGAACGGCTATGCCGGCATGACCGAAGACGTGCGCGACGGCGACATGAAGCCGCTGTTCGAAGCCATCCTGAAGTACGTGCCAGTGCGTGACGACAATCCGGACGGCCCGCTGCAGATGCAAATCACCTCGCTGGACTATTCCTCCTACGTGGGCAAGATCGGCATCGGCCGTATCTCGCGCGGCCGCGTGAAGGCAGGCCAGGACGTGGTCGTGGTCGACGGTCCGGGCGCCACCCCGGTCAAGGGCCGCATCAACCAGGTGCTGAACTTCAAGGGCCTGGAGCGCGTGCTGGTGGACGAAGCCATGGCCGGCGACATCGTGCTGATCAACGGTATCGAGGAAATCGGCATCGGCTCTACCGTGTGCGCCGCCGACACCCCGGATCCGCTGCCAATGCTGACCGTGGACGAGCCGACCCTGACCATGAACTTCATGGTCAACACCTCGCCGCTGGCTGGCCGCGAAGGCAAGTTCGTGACCTCGCGCCAGCTGCGCGACCGTCTGGACAAGGAACTGAAATCCAACGTGGCGCTGCGCGTCGCCCCGACCGACGACGACACCATCTTCGAAGTGTCCGGCCGCGGCGAACTGCACCTGACCATCCTGATCGAAAACATGCGTCGCGAAGGCTTCGAAATGGCCGTTTCGCGTCCACGCGTGGTGTTCAAGATGGTGGACGGCGTGCGTCACGAGCCATACGAAATGCTGTCGGTTGACGTGGAAGAAGCCAACCAGGGCGGCGTGATGGAAGAACTGGGCCGCCGTCGTGGCGACCTGCAGAATATGGAATCGGACGGCAAGGGCCGCGTGCGCCTGGAGTACCGCATTCCTGCGCGTGGCCTGATCGGCTTCCAGGGCGAATTCATGACCCTGACCCGCGGTACCGGCCTGATGTCGCACGTGTTCGACGCGTACGCACCGGTCGACACCACCAAGGGTGAACTGGCCGGCCGCCGCAACGGCGTGATGATCTCGCAGGACGACGGCCAGGCCGTTGCCTACGCACTGTGGAAGCTGCAGGACCGCGGCCGCATGTTCGTGGTGCACAACGACCCAGTGTACGAAGGCATGATCATCGGTATCCACTCGCGCGACAACGACCTGGTCGTGAACCCGATCAAGGGCAAGCAGCTGACCAACGTGCGCGCTTCCGGCACCGACGAAGCCGTGCGCCTGGTACCGCCAGTGCAGCTGTCGCTGGAATACGCAGTGGAATTCATCGAAGACGACGAACTGGTGGAAATCACCCCGAAATCGATCCGCCTGCGCAAGCGTTTCCTGAAAGAACACGAGCGCAAGCGCGCCGCCAAAGACTCGGTATAAAACACCGGAACCCGCCGCCAGGCGGGTTTTTTTTTTGGTCGCACGCCCGGTGCGCGGCATGGTAATCTGTACCTCCGAGCCGGAACCGACGAGGAGAACGCGCATGGTCTACCCTAGCAACCTGGCCACCCAGGCCCTGGAGTACTGGACCGACGCCTGGCAGCGTTCGATCCTGTTCATGGACGTGTTGTACCGGCGCGGCACCGAGCGCAACGCACGCGAGCGCGAGACGGCGCCCCACGTGCTCAACTTCGAGTTCGACACCTTGATCGACGGCCGCACGCTGCCGCGGCCGGTGAACTACTCGCTGATGCGCATCATTCCGCCGCCGGGCATGGAGGTCGACGACAGCAAGCGCCCCTTCATCGTGGTCGACCCGCGCGCCGGACACGGCCCCGGCATTGGCGGCATGAAGCAGGACAGCGAAATCGGCGTCGTCCTCAAAGCCGGCAACCCCTGCTATTTCATTGGCTTCCTGCCCGTGCCCGTGCCCGGGCAGACCATCGAAGACGTCTGCCATGCCGAAGCGCAGTTCATCGAACAGGTGGCCTACCTGCACCCGGCGGCCGACGGCAAGCCCGCCCTGATCGGCAACTGCCAGGCCGGCTGGCAGATCATGATGACGGCCGCCCTGCACCCCGAGCTGACCGGCCCGCTGGTCCTGGCCGGCGCACCGCTCTCGTACTGGGCCGGCGTGCGCGGCAAGAACCCGCTGCGCTACCTGGGCGGACTGACCGGCGGCACCTGGATGACGTCCCTGGCCGGCGACCTGGGCAACGGCAAGTTCGACGGCGCCCACCTGGTCAGCAACTTTGAAAGCATGAACCCCTCCAACACCTACTGGACCAAGGGCTACCACGTGTACGCCAACGTCGATACGGAGGAAAAGCGCTTCCTCGAATTCGAGCGCTGGTGGGGCAACCCGGTGCTGCTCAATGCCGAGGAAATCCAGTTCATCACCGACAACCTGTTCGTCGGCAATCGCCTGAGCAATGGCACCATCCACGACTCGGCCGGGCGGCGCATCGACCTGCGCAACATCCGCTCGCCGATCGTGGTGTTCTGTTCCTGGGGCGACGACATC
>JAJTCO010000050.1 GCA_021323265.1 Pseudoduganella sp.
CGTGCTGGCGGCGCAAATGGGCTACCTGCCCGGCATGCTGTGGATCCTGGCCGGCGTGGTATTCGCCGGCGCCGTGCAGGACTTCATGGTGCTGTTCATTTCCACCCGCCGCGACGGCCGTTCGCTCGGTGACCTGATCAAGTCCGAAATGGGCCCGATCCCGGGCAATATCGCGCTGCTGGGCACCTTCATGATCATGGTGATCATCCTGGCCGTGCTGGCGCTGATCGTGGTGAAGGCGCTGGCGCATTCGCCATGGGGCTCCTTCACCGTGATGGCGACCATCCCGATCGCGCTGTTCATGGGCGTCTACTCGCGCTACTTGCGCGTGGGCCGCGTCGGCGAAGTGTCGCTGATCGGCTTCGTGCTGCTGATGCTGGCGATCCTGGGCGGCCAGTACGTGCAGGAGAACCCGGCCCTGGCGCCGATGTTCACCTTCACCGGCACCGAGCTGACCTGGATGCTGATCGGCTATGGCTTCATCGCCTCCGTGCTGCCGGTGTGGCTGCTGCTGGCGCCGCGCGACTACCTGTCCACCTTCCTCAAGATCGGCACCATTGTCGGCCTGGCGCTGGGCATCGTGATCGTCGCGCCTTACCTGCAGATGCCGGCCGTCACCAAGTTCATCGACGGCACCGGTCCTGTGTGGTCGGGCAATATGTTCCCCTTCCTGTTCATCACCATCGCCTGCGGCGCGGTGTCCGGTTTCCACGCGCTGATCTCCTCCGGCACCACGCCGAAGATGATCGAGAACGAAACCCACGCCCGCTTCATCGGCTACGGCGCGATGCTGATGGAATCGTTCGTCGCCATCATGGCGCTGGTGGCCGCGTCCACCATCGAGCCTGGCGTGTACTTCGCCATGAACTCGCCGGCGGCACTGATCGGCACCACGGCCGAATCGGCGGCGCAGGCCATCTCCGCCTGGGGCTTCCGCGTCACGCCTGAAATGCTGACGCAGACCGCCAAGGACGTTGGCGAAGCGACCATCATCTCGCGTTCCGGCGGCGCGCCGACCCTGGCGGTCGGCATGGCGCACATCCTGTCCAACGTCATCGGCGGCAAGGCCATGATGGCGTTCTGGTACCACTTCGCCATCCTGTTCGAAGCACTGTTCATCCTGACCGCCGTCGATGCGGGCACCCGCGCCGGCCGCTTCATGCTGCAGGACTTGCTGGGCACCTTCTCGCCATCGCTCAAGCGCACCGATTCCGTGTTCGCCAGCCTGCTGGCCACCGCCCTGTGCGTCTCGGCCTGGGGCTACTTCCTGTACCAGGGCGTGGTCGATCCGCTGGGCGGCATCAATACCCTGTGGCCGCTGTTCGGCATCGCCAACCAGATGCTGGCCGCCGTGGCGCTGATCCTGGCCACCTGCGTGCTGTTCAAGATGAAGCGCGCCAAGTACGCCTGGGTCACCATCGCGCCGACGGCCTGGCTGCTGCTGTGCACCCTGGTCGCGGGCTGGCAGAAGATCTTCGACGCCAATCCGAAGATCGGCTTCCTGGCGCACGCCGGCAAGTACCAGGCGGCGCTGGCCGAGGGCAAGGTGCTGGCACCGGCCAAGTCCATCGAGCAGATGCAGCAAGTGGTCTTCAACGACTACCTGGACGCAGGCTTGGCCGCCTTCTTCATGGTGGTGGTGATCAGCGTGCTGGTGTTCGGCGTGCGCACCGCGCTGGCCGCATGGAACGCCAGCCGCCCGACCCACAACGAAGCCCCGGCGCAATACGCCGCCGCGGCCAAGTAACACCATGCTGGGCGAAATTGCCAAGGCAGGCCGCTACCTCGGACAGAGCATGCGGCTGATGTGCGGCCTGCCGGAATACGACACCTACGTCGCCCATCGCGAGTCCACCCACCCGGACGAACCCGTGATGAGCTACGAAGAGTTCTTCCGCGAGCGCCAGGAAGCCCGCTACGGCGGCGCCGGCAAGCGCGGGGGCTGTTGCTGAACACTCGGGGGCTGCGGCCCCCGAATTCATTGCGCAATATTGTGAAATTTGCAATACTGCGCCAATGCGTACACTTCTCATTGCCCTCCTGATCGTCGCTGCCGGGCCAGCGCACGCCGTTTCCGACTTCACCGCTTCCCTGCCGCCGGGCCAGTTCGACGTTGGCCTGCGCGTGATCCACCAGTACGACTACTCCCGCGTCTACAAGCCTGCCATCGATTACGTCAGCGGCAAGCCGCCGCAAGGCGAGCGCGCGCGGCCGGTGCAGACACTCCTGTGGTACCCCGCCAAAGCGGGCGGCAAGCCAGTCACCTATCGCGACTACATGGCCACCACGGCCACGGCGCAGGAGTTCGGCCGGCCCGCCTCGTCCGCCGATGGGCTGATCAAGGCCATGGGGCGCACGCCGGCCACGCAATCCGAAGTCGCGCGCACCATGCAGGCGCGCAGCGAAGCGCCGGCGCGCGACGGCAAGTTCCCCGTCATCGTCTACGCTCCCAGCTTCACGGCGCACGCCGCCGAAAACGTCGACCTGTGCGAATACCTGGCCAGCCAGGGCTATATCGTGCTGTCGAGCCCTTCGTTCGGCGCCCGCAGCAGCAGCATGACCGACGACCTGGAAGGCCTGGAAGCGCAGGCGGGCGACATCGCCTTCTTGATCGCCTTTGCGCGCAGCATGCCGCAGGCGGACCTGGAACGCATCGGCGTGGTGGGCTTTAGCTGGGGCGGACTGGCGAACATGCTGGCCTCGGCCAAGGATGACCGCATCAAGGCCGTTGCCAGCCTGGATGGCTCGCTGCGCGGCTTCCCGCAATTCATCAATGGCGGCAAGGGTTCGGCGCATTACTTCGACGCGATGAAACTGAGCGCACCGCTGCTGTACGTCGCGCGCCGCCCGGACACCTTCGAGGAGATGAACCGGCGGGAGATGGACACCACCTTCAGCCTGGTCAACAGCATGAAGCAGGCCGATACCTACGTCGTGTCCATGCAGCCGATGCAGCACAGCGATTTTTCGTCCTGGGCGCAGCGCTTCGCGCCAGACAGCTATTTCGAGGACTACTCGCGCGAGGAAGTGGCCCAGGCCTACCGCTGGACCGTGCGCTACGTCCACAACTTCTTCAACGCCTACCTGAAGGACGACAAGGCGGCGCTCACCTTCATGGGCAACAGCCCGAACGCGAACAAGGCGCCGCTACGCATGATGCAGGTCGATCAGCACCGCGCCGTGGGCAGCCCGGTGTCGATGGATGCCTTCGTGCGCGAACTTAATCGGCGGGGCTTCCAGCATGCCATCGCCATCCACGACGAATTCAAGGCGCGCAATCCGCGCTTCAGCGTGGGCGAGCCCGGTGCCTTGAATTCCTGGGGCTATGGCCTGCTGCGCGGCGGCCGCGAGAAGGAGTCGGTGGAGATCTTCCGCCTGGCGACCCACCTGCACCCGGCCGATGCCAACCTGTTCGACAGCTTCGGCGAGGCTTGCGAGAAGACTGGCGCCCGCGAAGAGGCGATCCGCAATTACCGCCGCTCACTGGAGCTCAATCCGAAAAATGCCAACGCCGTGGAACGTTTGCGCATTTTGCAACAACAAAGTTAGAGCCAGATCAAGGTGTCGAATTTCTTAGCATTTATTCTTTGCCCGATGGAATCGTCCAACGGCGGCGGAAATGCTCAACTTCGAACGCTCCGGCTTAAGCCAGAAACTGACCATCATTTCGGTGCTCACCACCGGCAGCGCCCTGCTGCTGGTGTTCCTTGCGTTCGCCATCGCGTCCATCCATTCCCACACCAGCGAGGAGCGCAAGCAGCTAACCTCGCTGGCTGACGTCATCGGCGCCAACAGCGTCGCTTCCCTGCTCTACTCGGACCGGCCGACCGCCGAACAGGCGCTGGCCGCGCTCCAGGTCAAGGGCGACATCACGCGCGCCGCACTGTTCGACCGCGAAGGCAAGCTCTTTGCCAGCTACCCGCTGCCGCCCGACACGGCGCCGCCTGCGCTGGACGCGGCGCGCCTGCGGCAAATGGCAGCCGGCGAACTGGCCGAGCATGACGGCCCGCCCTGGGCGCCCAGGCTGCGGCTGTACCGCCCGGTGCGCGTACGCCAGCACGTCATCGGCGCCGTCATGATCGAAGCGGGACAGGCTTCGCTCTGGCTGGGCATCCTGCGCAACCTGGGCATCACGGCGGCGGCCACGGCGTCCTCCTTCGGCCTGGCGCTGGTGCTGTCGGCGCGCTTCCGCCAGGGTATCGCGCAGCCGATCGCGCAGCTCATCGCGGCGGCCAACAAGGTCAGCAGCAGCCAGACCTACGCCCAGCTGCAGCATGAGCGCAGCGACGAACTGGGCACCCTCATCGACAGCTTCAACGGCATGCTGGCACAGATCGAAAGCCGCGACACCAAGCTGGCACAGTACCGCGGCGAGCTGGAACGCCAGGTCAGCATCCGTACCGCGCAACTGGAGAAGGCGAAGGACGCGGCGGAAGCGGCCAGCCAGGCCAAGAGCGCCTTCCTGGCCAACATGTCGCACGAGATCCGCACGCCGATGAACGGCGTGCTCGGAATGGCGGAGCTGCTGGCGGCGACCGAGTTGACGCCAACGCAGCGCCACTACACCAGCATGGTGCGGCGCTCAGGCGAGCACCTGCTGGTGATCATCAACGACATCCTCGACTTTTCCAAGGTGGAGGCGGGCAAGCTCACCGTCGAATACATCAACTTCAACCTGCGCGAACTGCTGGACGACATCGAGCATGTGTTCGCGCCGCAGGCGCACGCCAAGGGCATCGACATGGAGTTCGCGGTGGCGAACAACATCCCGCTGGCGATCTGCGGCGACCCGAACCGGCTGCGCCAGGTGATCGTCAACCTGCTGGGCAACGCGATCAAGTTCACCGACCAGGGCCGCATCATGGTGGCCGTGCGCGTGGAGGCGGAGGATGCGCAATCGGCGCGGCTGCGGGTGGAAGTCCACGACACGGGCATTGGCGTGGCGCGCGAGGCGCGTGCGCGCATCTTCGATTCCTTCTCGCAGGGAGATGGATCTACCACGCGCAAGCACGGCGGCACCGGGCTGGGGCTGGCGATCTCCAAGCAGCTGGTGGAGCTGATGGGCGGCACCATCGGCGTCGACAATGCGCTGGGGCGCGGTGCAGTGTTCTGGTTCACCGTGCAATTCGACAAGCGGCGCGTGGAGGCGGACGATGCGGGCTTCCAGCAGAAGTCGACCAAGGGCCTGCGGGCGCTGGTGGTCGACCGCGAACCGGAACGCGCGCTGGCCATGCAGCGCCTGCTGGGGCGCTGGCACTTGCAGGGCAGTTGCGCCCCCAGCGCGGCCGACGCCCTGCGCGAGCTGCACACTGCCGCCAAGCACGGCACGCCGTACGATGTCGCCCTGCTCGACATGGGCCTGGACGACATCGGCGGCCTGGCGCTGGCGGCGGAGATCAAGTCCGATGCCGATATCTGCGGCGTGCGCCTGATCCTGCTCGCCAGCGAACGCGATGCGGCCGATCCCGTGCAGCGGCGCGCGGCGGGCGTGGCGTTCCAGCTGATCAAGCCGGTGCGCGAGCCGGACCTGTACGACTGCATCGTCACGCCGGTGCGCGCCAACGAAGGCGTGTCCACGGCGGCGCTGGCCGGCGTGGCGCTGCCGCCTGCCTCGCAGCGCCTGCGCCAGGGGCAGCGGCCGCGCGCGCTGCTGGCCGAGGACAACCCGGTCAACGTGGAAGTGGCATCGGCCATGCTGAGGGGGCTGGGCATGGAGGTGGCCTGCGCCGCCAACGGCGAGGAGGCGCTGGCCGCCGTGCGCGCCGGCGACTACGACCTGGTGCTGATGGACTGCATGATGCCGGTGATGGACGGCATGGCGGCCACCGCCGAAATCCGCCGCCTGGAGCAGCAACGCGGCCGCGCGCGCACCACGCCGATCGTCGCCATCACCGCCAATGCGCTGCAGGGCGACCGCGAACGCTGCCTGGCGGCGGGCATGGACGACTACATCAGCAAGCCCTTCTCGCAGCAGGCCCTGGCCGACACGCTTGGCCGCTGGGTCGCCCTGCCGCGCACCGCGCCCGCAGCGGCACCCGCGTCTGCCCCGCCAGCGCCCCTCGCTCCGGCGCCAGCGCCCGCGCCGGCCGCCATCAATCCGCTGGCGCTCGACGCCATCCGCGCCCTCAATGCCGGCCAGGGCGACGCGCTGCTGCAGCGCGTGCTGGACGCCTTCCTGCAGGACACGCCGCGCCAGCTCGGCGCGCTGCGCGAGGCCATCGACGCCGGCGACGCGGCGGCGATCCGCACCACCGCGCACAGCATGAAATCAAGCAGCGCCAACGTGGGCGCCGACGCCCTGGCAAAGCTGTTCAAGGATATGGAGCAACTGGGGCGCGCCGGCGAGGCCGGCGGCGCGGCAGACCTTCTGGCGCAACTGGAGCAGGAGTTCCGGGCTGTCCGGCAATCACTCAGCGCCATCCAGGCGAAGGGAGCATGAAACCATGGCAGCGCTCTATTCCCCCAAACGCGGCACCGTGCTGGTGGCCGACGACGATCCCGTCATGCGCATGCTGATGCTGGAAATGCTGGCCCAGGTCGGGCTCGACGCGGTGGAAGCGAGCGACGGCCGCGCCGCCGTGGCCAGCTTCCGCGACAACGCGCCCGACCTGGTGCTGCTGGATGTCGACATGCCGTTGCTCGACGGCTTCTCGGTCTGCCGCGCCATCCGCAAGCTGGAAAGCGCCTCGCACATTCCGGTGATCATGGTCACCGGCGGCGACGACCTGCAGGCGGTCACGCAGGCATACGAGGCCGGCGCCACCGACTTCGTCTCCAAGCCGATCAACTGGCCCATCCTCGGCCACCGCGTGCTGTACGTGCTGCGCGCCAGCGACGCCATCGCCCGCCTGCGCATCGCCGACGCCCACAACCGCGCCGTGCTGGCCGCCATACCGGACACCTTCTTCCGCCTCAGCGCCGACGGCTACTACCTCGACTACGAGGAGGGCCACGAACCCGGCGCCGACTTCGCCAGCCGCGATTGCGTCGGACGCCACATCCGCGACGTGCTGCCCGCGCCCATCGCCGCGCGCATGCTGGAGCAGCTCTCGGGCGTGCTGCACTCCTCTTCGGTGCACTCGGTCGACTACGAGCTCACGCGCGAAGGCGTCACCCACCATTTCGAGGCGCGCCTGGTCGGCACGACTGCCGGCGAGGTGCTGGGACTGGTGCGCGACATCAGCGAACGCAAACGCACCGAGGAGCAGATCCGCCGGCTGGCCTACTGCGACAGCCTGACTGGCATCCCCAACCGCCAGGCATTCCTGGAGACGCTGGAACGCGAACTGGCGCGCTCGCAACGCGAGCAGCGCAAGTTCGCCATCCTGTTCATGGACCTGGACTCGTTCAAGCGCATCAACGACACGCTGGGCCACAACGTGGGCGACCAGCTGCTGCAGATCGTCACGGAGCGCTTGCGCGAGACCATCCGCCCGAGCGACCACCTGTGCAGCCTGGCGCGCCTGGGCGGCGACGAATTCACCATCCTGCTGCCCGACATCGAACGGGTCGACGACGCGCTGGCCGTCGCGCACCGCATCAAGGACGCCATGCGGCGCCCCTTCACGCTCGACGGGCACGAAATCTTCGTCACCGCCAGCATCGGCATCTCGCTGTATCCGGAAGACGGAGAAGACTGCACGTCCCTGCTGAAATTCGCCGACACGGCCATGTACCACGCCAAGAACTGCGGCAAGAACAACGCAAAGCTGTACAGCTCCTCGCTGACCATGCAGATCATGAGTCACGTCAAGCTGGAGGTCGGGCTGCGCAAGGCCCTGCAAAACGACGAGTTATACCTGCTGTACCAGCCCCAGGTCGACGTGCCGAGCGCACGCATCGTCGGCGTGGAAGCGCTGGTGCGCTGGCGCCATCCCGAACACGGCGTGATTCCGCCCACCGAGTTCATTCCGCTGGCGGAGGAGACGGGACTGATCGTCCCCATCGGCGAATGGGTGCTGCGCACGGCCTGCGATCAGGCCCGCGCCTGGCAGCGCCAATGCCACCGTCCGATCCGCATGGCCGTCAACCTGTCGGCGCGCCAGTTCAAGGACGAGAACCTGGCGCAAATCGTGCTGGCCGTGCTGCAGGACAGCGGCCTCGATCCCAGCCTGCTGGAGCTGGAACTGACCGAAGGCACGCTGATGGACAACGCGCTGGCCACGCTGGCCACGCTGGAGCAGTTGCGCGGCATCGGCGTCTACCTGTCGATCGACGATTTCGGCACCGGCTATTCGTCCATGAGCTACCTGAAGCGCTTCGACGTGCGCGCCCTGAAGATCGACAAGAGCTTCATCAGCGGGCTGCCGCAGGACAGCGAGAACGCCGCCATCACGCGCGCCATCATCGCCATGGCGCACGGCCTGAAAATGGTGGTGGTGGCGGAAGGCGTGGAAACGGGCGAGCAACTGGACCTGCTGAAGCACTTCGGCTGCGACATGGTGCAGGGCTACCACCTCGGCCGCCCCGCCCCGCAGGACGCCATCAGCCAGATGCTGGCCGGTGAACGTTCAGGTGCTGCGGCGGTCTAGCATGGCGCGGGCGATGGTGCCCGCGTCGACGTATTCGAGTTCGCCGCCCACCGGCACGCCGCGCGCCAGGCGCGTCACGGCCAAGCCGCGCGCTTTGAGCATCTCGCTGATGTAGTGGGCGGTGGCTTCACCCTCGTTGGTGAAGTTGGTGGCCAGGACCACCTCCTCGACCACGCCGTCGGCTGCGCGCGCCAGCAGCTTTTCCAGGTGGATGTCCTTGGGACCGATGCCGTCCAGCGGCGACAGGCGGCCCATGAGCACGAAGTACAGGCCCTTGTAGGTCAGCGTCGATTCGATCATCACCTGGTCGGCGGGCGTCTCGACCACGCACAGCATGCGCCGGTCGCGCGACTCGTCGGAGCAGGTGTCGCAGATTTCGGTCTCGGTGAAGGTGTTGCACAGGGCGCAGTGGTGCACCTGCTCCACCGCCTGGTACAAGGCGCGCGAGAGCATGGCGGCGCCTTCGCGGTCGTGCTGCAGCAGGTGGAAGGCCATGCGCTGGGCCGACTTGGGGCCGACGCCGGGCAGGCGGCGCAGCGCCTCCGTCAGGAATTCGAATGACTTCGCCATGAGGTCAGGCTTGCTTGAAGGCGCTCAGGAAATCGGCCGTCATGGTGGGCACGAATTCGGTGATCGTATAGCTGGCGGCGCCGGCGTCGTTGAAGGGGTCCAGCTCGATCACAGCTTCGATGTCCGCCCGGCTGTCCGCCGTGGCGATGATGATGCCGCCCGTGCGCGGCACCTGTCGTCCAGACATCAGGAACATGCCGTTGGCATATTGCTCGCGCAAGTACTCGCGATGCGCGGCCAGGAGCTTGTCGATCTCCTCGGGCGGCTTCAGGTACGTGAGCGTGATGATGAACATGATCGGTTCTTAGAACGGCATCTTGAAGCCGGGTGGCAGCGGCAGGCCGGCGGTCAGGCCGCTCATCTTTTCGGAAGCGGTGGCTTCAGCCTTGCGCACGGCGTCGTTGAAGGCTGCGGCAACCAGGTCTTCCAGCATGTCCTTGTCGTCGCCCAGCAGCGACGGGTCGATCGAGACGCGCTTGACGTCGTTCTTGCAGGTCATCACCACCTTGACCATGCCGGCGCCGGACTGGCCTTCGACTTCGATCAGCGCCAGCGCTTCCTGCGCCTTCTTCATGTTGTCCTGCATGGCTTGCGCTTGCTTCATCAGGCCTGCGAGCTGGTTTTTCATCATGATGTCATTCTCCGTATTTCGGTGTTGAGTATTGGGTTCAGTGCGCAGGCGTCATCGGCGCCACGATCGATCCGGGCAGGATGAAGGCGCCGAAGTCGCGCACCATTGCTTGAATAAACGGGTCTGCGGCCACGGTGTCTTCGGCGGCACGCTGGCAGTTGTCACGGTGGGCCTGGGCTTCGACGCTGGTGGTGTACCAGGCCTTGCCGATTTCCGTGTCGACGCGCACCGGCCGGCCAAAGCGCTCGCTCAGCGCGCCGGTGAGTTTTTCCACGTTGGCTGGCGTGGCCCAGGTTTCGATCGGGCAGCGGATGCGGAACACCGCCATGTTGCCGTCGAAGGTGCAATTCACCAGTTCGGCCTGGGTCGCCAATTGCTGCGCCACGCCGCGCAGCGGCAGGTGGGCGGCCAGCAGTGGCCAGTTGCCGTCCCAATCCAGTTCCGGGACCGGGGTGATGACGTATTCATATGGCGCTTTCACGGGCGCGGCGGAACGCTGCTGCGGCGCGGACGCCATGCCGGTGATGTGCTCGGCCCCGGCCGGGACGGCGGATTCGTCGGAGAAGCCCGTCACCCAAGGCGGCAGGTCGTCATCCGCCGCCTGCGGCTGCGCGGATGGCGCGGCTTCCGGTGCGGCGTTGTACTGCGCTGCGGCGGCCGGCGCGGCTGGCGCACTCGCGGCTGGAGCGTCTTCCCACGGTGCCGGCGCGCGCGCCGGCGCTGGCGCGGCAGCGGGTGCCGGCGCAGGGGCTGCAGCCATTGGCGCGGCTGGGCGCGGTGCAGGAGCCGGGGCAGCGGCGGCCGGTGCGGCATCGGCAGGTGCGCTGGCCGGGCGCGCTGCTGCCGGCGGGCGTTGGCCCGTGCGTGCGGCCGCGGCGGCGCGCGCAGCCTCCAGCGCTGCGTTGATGGCCATTTTCGCCGGGCTCATTGGCCGGGAATCGGTACTAGCGGCAGCTGGTGCCGGGGCCGGAGCGGGGGCCAGAGCTGGCGCGGGAGCCGGTGCCTGGGGCGCTGCGGCGACAGGCGCTGGTGCCGGAGCTGCAGGCGCTGGCGCCGGAGCTGCAGGCGCTGGCGCCGGAGCTGCAGGCGCGGCAACCGGCGGCGCCAGCGTCACGACCGGAGCCGGTTCCGGCGCGTTGGCGGCGGGCGCTGCGGCAGGCGCAACCTGCTGGACCGGCGGCGCCGCCGGTACGGCCGGGGCGCTGGCTGGTGCCGGCTGGCCGACAGGAACGCTCAAACGGTCCACCGTCGCGACGGAAGCGGCCATCGCCGCGGCAGCTGCCGCACGGGCCGGGTTCGCGCCGGCGGGACGAGCCGCTACCGGGGCGCTGGCTGGTTGGCCATCCGCCCCGCCGATACCGGGCCGAAAGGCAAGCATGCGTAGCAGGGTCATGGAGAACCCGGCGTATTCGTCCGGCGCCAGGCCAAGCTCGTTGCGCCCGTGGACGGCGATCTGGTAATACAGCTGCACTTCCTCCGCATCGAACAGCGAAGCAAGGCGCACGATATCGTTATATTCAGGCAGGTCGACGGGAACGGCCGCAGGCACGGTCTGCGCCAGGGCGATCCGGTGCAGCAAGGTGCCCAGGTCCTGCAAGGCCCCGTTATAGGACAGCGAGCGGGCCGCCATTTCATCGGCCACCGCCATCAGGTCGGCGCCATCCTTGTTGGCCAGGGCATCGAGCAAGCGCACCAGGTAGGACTGGTCCAGGGAACCGAGCATGCCCTGCACCGCATCGAGCGTCACCGTGCCGGCTGCATAGGCGATGGCCTGGTCGGTCAGCGACAGCGCATCGCGCATCGAACCGTGCGCGCCCTGCGCCAGCAGGCGCAAGGCCGGCTGCTCGAAGACGACGCCTTCCTGGCCCAGGATGTTTTCCAGATGGCCCACGATATGCCCCGGCGGCATCTGCTTCAGGTTGAACTGCAGGCAGCGCGACAGGACGGTGACCGGAATCTTTTGCGGATCGGTGGTCGCCAGGATGAACTTCACGTGCTCCGGCGGCTCCTCCAGCGTCTTCAGCATCGAGTTGAAGGCGTGGTTGGTCAGCATGTGCACCTCGTCGATCATATAGACCTTGAAGCGCGCATTGGACGGCGCGTACACCGCCTGCTCCAGCAACTGCGCCATTTCATCGACGCCGCGGTTGGACGCAGCGTCCATTTCCACGTAATCGACGAAACGGCCGCCATCGATCGCCGTACAAGCCTCGCACACGCCGCACGGGGTTGCCGTGACGCCGCCGTTGCCGTCCGGGCCGACGCAATTGAGCGACTTGGCCAGGATACGGGACAGCGTCGTCTTGCCGACACCGCGCGTCCCGGTAAACAGGTAAGCATGGTGCAGGCGCCCGGTTTGCAGCGCATGGCTCAGCGCACGGACAACGTGCTCCTGGCCGACGAGCGTTTCAAAGTTCCGGGGACGGTATTTGCGAGCGAGGACTTGATAGGACATGTGCGCGATTTTACCGTAGATAGCGTGCGCTGCGGACAAGATTGCACGCTTGCCACAAATGCAAAAAATGGGGACGTAACATGTTTTTCGCAAAGTGAAAAACGTGTTACGTCCCCATTTTCCTGAAATAAGGAGGCGAGCCTGATCTGCGGCACTTGCGGTGAACAGCTTTGGCTGCTTCGTTCCCGACCTGACCAGATTAACCGTGCCGCAATGCGCAGGGGCCCGCCCGGCGCAATTATAGGCTATAAACCAAGCTGCTGCCAAATAACGTCAACCCGCGCCTTCACTTCGTCCGTCATGGTGATCGTGGTGCCCCACTCGCGGCTGGTTTCACCCGGCCATTTATTGGTGGCGTCGATACCCATCTTGCTGCCCAGTCCGCTAACCGGGGAGGCAAAGTCGAGGTAATCGATGGGCGTGTTGTCGACCAGCGTCGTGTCGCGCGTGGGGTCGACCCGCGTCGTGATGGCCCAGATCACTTCCTTCCAGTCGCGGATGTTGACGTCCTCGTCCACCACGACAATGAACTTGGTATACATGAACTGGCGCAGGAAGCTCCACACGCCGAACATGACGCGCTTGGCGTGCCCGGCGTACTGCTTGCGGATCTGCACCACGGCCATGCGGTAGCTGCAGCCTTCCGGCGGCAGGTAGAAGTCGGTGATCTCGGTGAACTGCTTTTGCAGCAGCGGCACGAACACTTCGTTCAGCGCCACGCCCAGCACGGCCGGCTCGTCCGGCGGCTTGCCTGTATACGTAGAGTGGTAGATCGGGTCGCGCCGCATGGTGATGCGGTCGATGGTAAACACCGGGAACCAGTCCTGCTCGTTGTAATAGCCGGTGTGGTCGCCATACGGCCCTTCCAGGCCGTGCTCGTAGCCGGTCGGGTGGTTCTCGTCCGGGTAGATATGCCCTTCCAGCACGATTTCGGCCGAGGCGGGCACGCGCAGCTCGCTGCCGATGGCCTTGGTCAGCTCCGTGCGGCTGCCGCGCAGCAGGCCGGCGAATTGGTATTCCGACAGGCTGTCCGGCACCGGGGTGACGGCGCCCAGGATGGTGGCCGGGTCGGCGCCCAGCGCCACGCACACGGGGTAAGGCTGACCGGGGTTGCGCAGGCAGTGTTCGCGGAAGTCCAGCGCGCCGCCGCGGTGCGCCAGCCAGCGCATGATCACCTTGTTACGGCCCAGCACCTGCTGGCGGTAGATGCCCAGGTTCTGGCGCTTCTTGTTGGGGCCCTTGGTAATGACCAGGCCCCACGTAATCAAGGGCGCCACGTCGCCCGGCCAGCAGTGCTGGATGGGCAGGCGGCCCAGGTCGACGTCGTTGCCTTCCCAGACGATTTCCTGGCAGGGCGCGCCGCGCATCTCCTTGGGCGACATGTCCCACACGGCCTTGACCAGCGAGCCCAGGCCCATCAAGTCCTTGAAGCCCTTGGGCGGCTCGGGCTCCTTCAGCTGCGCCAGCACATGGCCGATCTTGCGCAGTTCGCTCACGTCGTCGGCCCCCATGCCCAGCGCCACGCGGCGCGGCGTGCCGAACAGGTTGCCCAGCACCGGCATGTCGAAACCGGTCGGCTTTTCGAACAGGATGGCGGGTCCGCCGGCGCGCAAGGTCCGGTCGCACACCTCCGTCATCTCCAAATATGGTGAAACGGGCAAGCTTGTGCGCTTAAATTCGCCAATTGCTTGCAGTTGGGAAATAAAATCTCGGAGGTCGCGATATTTCATACTTTTTTACGATTTTTTTGCTTTGGACGAGGCGCCTGAGCACTTTTGGTCAAGTCGTTGATTTTATTGGTTTTTGCCAACATGTTCACGGGAAAGTCATACTCAAAAGTAATAAAGAACGCGTGTGTTAGTATTGACTAGATATAATACGCCTCCTACAATTTGACCTACTTGATGAGGACATGGCCCTTATGCCAACTTAGTTGTCACTCATTACATTCACGGAGTCCGGGCTCCATTAGACATTTTAAGGAGTGTTTTCGCGAGGCGTCTGCCTCTCCCCCCGGTAAAAGTTGTGTTGCAACTGGTCCTCAGAATGACCAGCTCAGGCAAACAATGATGGCGTCCAGTCCCGTGCGACCTGTGCGGCGGTGGACGAAGATAACACTGATGTAACGACTATGGCACGTCGAATGTCCGCGATTTTGCGCGGCGGGGACGCGTTTTGACTCTTACATTTCAGGGGAGTTCTGATGAACAATCAAATCAATGGGCTGCTGCTTAGTGCCCGCCAATGGGCCCGCCAGCCCGCCGCGTGGATTTCCGCGCAGAGCATTTCGGCACGCGGCCTGCTGACCGCGGCTCAGTCCATGCTGAGCATCTTCGGCATTGCTGCACTAGTATTGGCTTGCGTTTTTGTGGCGCGTCCTGAACTGGCATCCGACTTGGCAGACGCCCTGAAAGGCCAGCCAGCAGTGGAAGCGCAGGTAGTCGTGGCGCCGCCGCTGTCCGAACTGATGGAAGCCCCGTCCACCCGCCCTGCTGCCACTGCGGCAGCCGACGTTGTGCTGACGGCCGAGGAAAAAGCCCTGATGGGCACCAAGAAGCAGCAGGATGCCGTCACCAACTGGCTGGCCAAGCGTTACCGCGTGGCTGGCGATGCCACCAATATGCTCGTTTCCACCGCCTACCTGACTGCGCGTGAAATCAAGCTGGACCCACTGCTGATCCTGGCCGTGATGGCAATCGAGTCGGGCCTGAATCCGTTCGCGGAAAGCCCGATGGGCGCCCAGGGCCTGATGCAGGTCATGTCCAAGGTGCATACCGATCGTTTCCAGGACATGGGCGGCGTGCAGGCCGCACTGAACCCGGTGGCCAACATCCGTGTCGGCGCGTCGATCCTGAAGGATTACGTGTCCAAGGGCGGTTCCGTGGAAGCGGGCCTGAAGTTCTACGTGGGCGCCGGCGCCTTCGATACCGACGATGGCTACGGTTCGCGCGTCATGGCTGAATACTCCCGCCTGAAGCAGGTTTCGGCCGGCAAGAAGGTGCCTTACATTACGCCGCCGCAGGTGGCCGCAGCCCCGGCCAAGCCGAAGGAAGCTGCACCTGAAGTGGTGGCGCAGGCTGAAAAGCCGATCAGCGCGGACCAGCTGGCCGGCTTGTAAGCGCCCGCCATGCCAGGGAAGCCACCTTCGGGTGGCTTTTTTATTGGCGCGGCGCCAGCGTGACGACCGTGCCGCCGTTCGCGCCGGGCGCCAGCTGCAGTTCCAGTCCGATGCGGTTGGCCAGGCGGCGCGCGATCGACAGGCCCAGACCGTGGCCGCTGCTGCCGCTACCTTTGACGCCCGCTTCGAAGATGCGGCTGCGGATTGCCGCGTCCACGCCCGGGCCGTCGTCGCTCACCGACAGCTTGCCGCCGTCGTAGCTGATGCGCACGCGTCCGGACTGCGTGTGCTGGAAAGCATTGCCGACGACATTCGCGAGCACGATGGCAAGCGCCGGGCGCGGCATGCGGAACTGGGCCTTGCTGTCGATCGCCACCTCGACTTCCACCGCTTTACCATCCAACAGGTGCGCCAGCCGCACCACGGTGCTTTCGGCGAGGGCGAGCAGCGGCACCGGCTGCACCTCCGCCGGCGCGCCCTGCTCTGGCGCCGGTGCTTGCGGCAGTTCTTCGCGCGCCAGCGCCAGCAGGGTGTCGACGGTCTGCGCCATGTCGGTCGCCGCGCTGCGGATGCGCTGCACTTGCTGCGCCGCCTGCGGCGGCAATGGCTGCTCGGCGATCAGGTAGGCGGCGCCTTCGATCACGGCCAGCGGCGTGCGCAGTTCGTGGCTGGCGTCGCGCGTGAACTGCTGTTCGCGTTCGATAAAGGATGCAACGCGCGCCATGGCATCGTCCAGCGCCCGCGCCAGCGCACCGATCTCGTTGCGCGGATAGTTGGCGGCGAAGCCCTTGGGCAGCTGTTCGGGCGCGACGGAAGCCACCAGTGCGGCCAACTGGTCGAGCGGACGCGTGGCGCGGCGGGCGAGCCAGTAACCGAGGCCGGTAATCAATACCAGCAACAGCACCAGGCATGCGCCCAGCAGGCCCAGCGTGGCAGGTATCCGGGGGCGTACCACCAGCTCGCCGCCTACTTCGGCGACCATCAGCACCGGTTGCGCCTCGCCGCGCAAGTTCAGGCGGCGCACGTGATAGTGGCGCCCTGCGTCGCCAAAGAATTCGCCGCCGCCCGCCACGCCGGGGTGGCGCTGCAAATCGGCCGGAACGGTGGTGGCGTCGCGATGCAGGCTGACATATGGCCGCAGCGGCTTGGTCAGCGCCTGCGTGACGTCCAGGCTGGCTTGCTGGTGCGCGACTTCCTCATCGAGCAAGATGCCGAAAAATTCGTCTTCCAGCGCGTACATCAGGATCACCGCAAAGCCGGAGAACAGCAGTGCCGTGCACAGTGCGGTAATGCTGAAGGCTGCCGTGATGCGGCGGCGCAGGCTGTGCGCCGCGCTCATGCGCCGGCATCCAGGCGAAAGCCGACGCCATGCACCGTAACCAGCATTGGCTGGCCGAAGGGCTTGTCCAGCGCCTGGCGCAATTGGTACCAATGGCTGCGCAGGGCGTCGGAATCGGGCGGTTCATCGCGCCACAACACTTGCGTCAGTTCGGAACGGGTCAGCACGCGCGGGTGGGCTTCGGCCAGCGCCAGCAGGATCTGGTAGCCGGCCGGCTGCAGGCGCACCTCGCGGCCCGCGCGCGTGACCGACTGCGTGCGGCGGTCGATGCGCAGGCTGCCCACCTCCAGCGCGTAGTCCTGGTGGCGCTGGGCCAGCGCCTGGCAGCGCGCCAGCAGCTCCTCCATCGCGAAGGGCTTGACCAGGTAGTCGTCGGCCCCGCTGTCGAAGCCTTGCAGCTTGTCCTGCAGGGTGTCGCGCGCCGTGAGCATCAGGACCGGCATGCGGCGCGGCAGGCGGGCACGCAACTGGCGGCATACTTCCAGGCCGTCGATGCCCGGCAGGGCCAGGTCCAGCACCAGGATGTCGTAGGGATGTTCCAGGGCCAGTTGCAGCCCGTGCTCGCCGCTCGTCGCGAAATCGGCGGCATGGCCATGGCGCTCGAACATATCGGACAGGTTGTGCGCCAGCAGCCGGTTGTCTTCTACGACGAGTATGTTCAGGGGCATTCTTATCCTCGGGCGAGCCGCTGCAGCTGGAAGGCGTCTCCCAGCCTCCACTGCATACCCGCCACCACGGCGTGCATCAGCACCAACATCTTATCAAAGCCCTGCCCTGGCGGCAGCTCCTTGCGCGCCGCGGCGAAACCGGCGCCGTAATAGGCGGCCAGTGCGCGCACGCTGCGCTCCTCCGGCGTTTCGGGGCGCACCACGGGCACATGGCCCAGCGCCGCCACCATCGCCTCGGCGGTCGCCCAGGCAGACCAAGCGTTCTGGCCCGTGACCAGCTTGCCGTCCACGACGACGTGCCCGACGTATTTCGGCGCAGCGACAAAGCGCGCCCCCATTTCACGGGCGCGGTCTTCCAGCAGGAAGGGGAAGCGCTGGCGCGCATCTTCCATCAGGAACAGCTCCTCCTCGTTGGTGAAGCCGCTCATGCGGCGGCCTGCGACGAGGCTGCGCCCATTCTCGTCGCGCACGTGCAGCAAGGCGGCGGGACCGTGGCAGACGGCTCCCACTACCCCGCGCCGGGCGATATGCGCCGTAATGCGCGCAACGTCCGCATTGCCGGGGAGGTCCAGCATGGCGCCCTTGCCGCCGACGAAGTACACGGCCGCATACTGCGCCGGATCGACATCGGCCAGGCGCAGGGTAGCCGTTGCCTTGGCCTGCGCGCCAGGATCGTTCAGGAAAGCGTAATCGGCATCGCCCATGTCGTCCAGGTCGATGCGCTGGGGCGCGTGGCCGCCGGCAGGGGAAGCGATGTCCACCTCGAAGCCGTTGGTCCGGAACACGTAGTAGGCGCGTGCCAGCTCGGTCAGTTCGTAACCCGCCTTCTTTTTACCATCCGGGAAGTGCGTGGCGCTGCTGACCACCGCCAGGATGCGCCCGCGCGGGGCCGGCACCGCCGCGCCTCCTGCCAGCCAGGCCAGGTCGGACGGGCGTGCCTGTGGATTGGCGCGCGGTTGCGCGTCCAGGTCATAGCCGAGGAAATACAGGTAGCCGGCGACGGCCAGCACGGCGAGGGTTGCGGCCAGCCAGGCGCCGGCAAGCAGGATCTTCTTGAACATCGATGCCTCCATTCGAAAGGGAATGGAGGCATGTTGCGCGAACGCGCGTGAAAGATATGTGAAGCTTAGCGCTTCTTGTCGGCGGCGACTTCGTCGGCGCGCAGCTGGGCGGACAACTTGTCCAGCACGCCGTTCACGTACTTGTGGCCGTCGATACCGCCGAAGGATTTGGTCAGTTCCACCGCTTCGTTGATGACGACGCGGTAAGGAATCTCGACGTGGTTCTTCAGCTCGTAGGCGCCGATCAGCAGCACGGCGTGCTCGATCGGGGACAGCTCGCCGATGCCGCGATCGACCAGCGGCGTGAACGCTTCACGCAGCTCGACCGATTGCTTGATGGTGCCGCGCAGCAGGTCGGCGAAGTACTCGCCGTCCGCCTTGTCGAAGCCGTGGGCGCCGCGGATGTTGTTGACGACCTTGGTCGCGTCTTCATTGTTCAGCAGCCACTGGTAGAGGCCCTGCAGCGCGAACTCGCGCGCGCGGTGGCGCGGGGTGCGGTTCTTGCTCGGGTTGGCGTGCGTCATATTCTCAGTCATGTTCTTACCTTCTTGTTGAATTACTCGTCGTCGCCCTGATCCTGGCTCAGTTCTTCCAGGGCGATCGACAGGTTGGCCATTTCGACGGCGACGCGCGCGGCATCGGCACCCTTGACGGCCATGCGCACTTCCGCCTGTTCGTCGTTCTCGGTGGTCAGGATGGCGTTGGCGATAGGGATGCTGTAGTCCAGGCCCACGCGGGTGATGCCCGCGCCGGATTCATTGGACACCAGCTCGAAGTGATAGGTTTCGCCGCGGATCACGGCGCCCAGTGCGATCAGGGCATCGAACTGGTTGGACTCGGCCATCTTCTGCAGCACCAGCGGCACTTCCAGCGCGCCCGGCACGGTCACGTGCAGGATGTCTTCGTCTTCCACGCCCAGGTTCTTCAGCTCCTGCAGGCAAGCGGAGAGCAGGCCGTGGCATACGTCCTCGTTAAAGCGCGCTTGCACGACGCCGATGCGCAGGTTTTCGCCGGACAGGTTGGTTTCGTAGGTTGCTACGGTCATGGTGTACCTCTTTCTCTGGATATTGAATTATGCCGCGCTTCAGGCGGCAGGCTTGGCCATGTAGCCGGTGACTTCAAGGTTAAAGCCGGTCATCGAAGGCATCTTGCGCGGGCTGGCCAGCAACTGCATCTTGCCAACGCCCACTTCGCGCAGGATTTGCGCCCCAATGCCATAGCTGCGCAGGTCCATGCTGGCCGCGCGGCCGGTCGGGCGCACGTTCTTGTCGAGCGCTTCCAGCTGGCCGAACAGCTGCTCGGCGGTTTCGCCGCAATTCAGCAGCACCATCACGCCCTGCTCCGATTCCTTGATCGCCTTGAGCGAGGACGACACGTTCCAGGAGTGGGTGGTGGCTTCGGTTTCCAGCAGGTCCAGGATGGAGACCGGCTGGTGCACGCGCACCAGCGACTCCTTGCCCGGTGCCATGTCGCCATGCACCAGGGCCAGGTGGGCGGCGCCGCTCGGCTTGTCGCGGAAGGCGATCATACGGAAATCGCCGTGCGCGGTGCGCAGCGGACGCTCGGCAATGCGCTCCACCATGCATTCGTTCTGGCTGCGGTAGTGAATCAGGTCGGCAATGGTGCCGATCTTCAAACCGTGTTCCTTGGCAAATTCCAGCAGTTCCGGCAGGCGCGCCATGGTGCCGTCGTCCTTGATGATCTCGCAGATGACGGACGCCGGCATCAGGCCCGCCATGGCGGTCAGATCGCAGCCCGCTTCCGTATGGCCGGCGCGCATCAGCACGCCGCCGGGGACGGCGCGCAGCGGGAAGATGTGGCCTGGCTGCACGATGTCGGTCGGCTTGGCGCCCTTGGCCACGGCCACCTGGATGGTGCGCGCGCGGTCCGCCGCCGAAATGCCGGTGGTGACGCCTTCGGCCGCTTCGATCGACACGGTGAAGTTGGTACCGAAGGAAGTACCGTTCTTGGCCGTCATCATGGTCAGGTCGAGCTGCTTGCAGTGCTCTTCCGTCAGGGTCAGGCACACCAGGCCGCGCGCGTGCTTGATCATGAAATTGATCGCTTCCGGCGTGACGTGTTCGGCGGCCAGCACCAGGTCGCCTTCATTTTCACGGTCTTCTTCATCGACCAAGATCACCATGCGACCGGCGCGCAGTTCGGCGACGATTTCTTCGGTGCTGGAAATGGACATATTTTTTCCTTTGATGTGAGGCACAGAGCGTTTCTTTGTTAACCCGCTATTTTAAAGGATTTGGCGCGATCCCGCCCCCTGAGCGACACCTTTAGGGGTTTTGGCCTAGACTGAAATGCTTTTCCAACCCTGAAGGAGGCAGCGATGAAGACTAGCGGTTCGGCCGTCTGGAGTGGCGGCATCAAAGATGGACGTGGAGCAATCAGCACGGTGAGCGGCGCCCTGCAAGGCGCCCCGTATGGCTTTTCCAGCCGGTTCGAAGGCCGGCCCGGCACCAATCCCGAAGAATTGATCGGCGCCGCGCACGCCGGCTGCTTCACCATGGCCTTGTCGCTGATCCTGGGCGAAGCGGGGCTGACGGCCGAAAAGATGGAAACCAAGGCCGAAGTCACGCTCGACAAGATTGGCGACGGCTTTGCCATCACGGCCATCCACCTTGACCTGCAGGCCAAGATCCCCGGCGCCGACAAGGCCAAGTTCGAAGAGCTTGCCAATAAGGCAAAAGTCGGCTGTCCCGTGTCCAAAGTCCTGAACACCAACATCACCCTCACCGCCACCCTGCTCTAGCCGCAACCGGCGCGACGATGTGTCTGACCCTGCGGGTCAGACACTCCCCAAAAATTTTCCTTGAACTTTTTAATTGCGACCACTATTATTGGATCAATGGATGACGGTCGTCATCATTAACCAGCAAAGGAAACCCATCATGAACATCAAAGATTCCGTCGTCTTCATCACCGGCGCCAACCGTGGCCTGGGCCTGCAACTGGCGAAAGCCGCCCTCGCCGCCGGCGCAAAAAGGGTGTATGGCGCCGCCCGCGATCCCAAGTCGGTCACCCTGCCCGGCGTGATCCCGGTCCAGCTGGATGTCACCCGGCACGACGACATCGCCGCCGTCACGCGCGAATTCCGGGACGTGACCATCCTGATCAACAACGCCGGCATCGTGCGCACCGGCGGTATCCTGGCCGACAACGCGCTCGAACAGGCACGTGCGGAAATGGAAACCAACGTGATCGGTCCAATGCTGCTGAGCAAAGGCTTCGCCCCCACGCTGCAGACGAACGGCGGCGGCGCCATCGTCAACATCCTGTCCGTGCTGGCGTGGTACAGCCAGGGGCCAACCAACACCTACAGCATGTCGAAGTCAGCCGCCTGGGCCCTGACCAACGGCTTGCGCATCGAACTGGCCGCCCAAGGCACGCTGGTACTGGGCGCCCACATGGGCTATATGGAGACCGACATGACCGCCGGCTACGACATGCCGAAAGTCAAGCCGGAAGATGTGGCAGCGAAAATTTTCGAAGCGCTGGCGGCGGGGAAAGAAGAAGTGCTGGCGGATGAACTGACCCACCAGGTGAAGCTGGGCATCAATGCGGACGTGCCGGCCTACATTGCCGCCGCCCACGCGGCCGCCTGAGCGCGAGCGCGGCGCCCCATAAGCCCATCAGGGCTGCCGCGCGGCCAGGGCGGTCGAATTACACTTCGGCAGCTGGGCCGGGCGCGGCGAATAATAGGTGACGGCCGAACCACACACCAGGTAGAGGACCTGGACGGGCTTTTCGGCGGAGGCGACGATTCGGGTGCTGTGCGTGAGGATGGGCGCCGCGGTCTTGCTCAAGTAAAAACTGATCGCACTTGGCTCCGCAGCCGAGCGGGCGGGAGCAATTTCAAGAAGACCCTGCCCGATGTCCACAATGCGCGGCGGCGTCCCGGCCGGCACGGACAGCAATTGCGTTTCCATGCCCAGCTCGCCCTTGACGGTAACTTCATACGTCAACGCGCCGCCGTGCTTGATCCCGCTGTTCGGCGCCGATACCTTGATTGCCTCCGGGCTGGCGCGTGTTGCGGGGGCGGCGCTGGAGAGTTGCGGGAAGCTTCCGAAGGAAGTCAAACAGGCCAGGGCAGACATCCCGGCAAACGAAGAAAAGCGCATCTAGAACAACTTTGCATAAAAGGATGGCAAGATTAACATCTTGCTACACCCTTAAAATGCGCAGATTGTCACTCGCTGGATGATTTGGCGAGAACTTCTCCCAAGGACTTGGCATCCGGTGCATAAACCTGCATCCCCCACCCCGCCGCGCCCGTCAGCAGCATGGTCAGGATGAAAGGCACGAGAGTACGCTTCAGCGCGGCATGCATCCAATGCCTCGGGTTCAATACCCGAAGCCGCCGGTACAGGCCAGCCGCCAGCAGTGCATCCACTAAGATCTCGGCAAAAAGGACCGGCGCCGACCAGATCACGAACAAGGACGAGAGGGCAATGCCCAGGCCGAACAGCACCACGACCAGCGGGATTGCGACTTCATCGGCACCATCAAGGACTTCAAGCGGCTTGTCCACGATGGCGTCCATGCCGCCCGCAGCCGCATCCAGTTCGAAGTTGCCGCTGGCGCCGCCGCCATCGAAACTGCCGCCACCGCCGGCAAATCCACAGGCACCGTCAGCGCCATCCGCGTCGGTGTCGCCCGGGAAGCCACCGTCGAGGTAATCGCTTGTATTGGTGTGCAACCACAGCCAGAGAAGGAGCAGAAAAACGCTATACGCAACGCCCACCGCCAGCACGTAGCGCAAGGCCATGCCATCGAGCCCGGCGCCAAGCATCGCGACCGAGGCGCCAAAGCCCGCCAACCCGGTAAGCGACACCAGGATGAACATTTGGATGCGCGGGAAGCCATCGCGCAGCAACTGCGAGCGCATGCTCTCGACCGCGAGTGCGCGGGTCATCGGCCGGGAGCGCGACGGTGGATTCCTCATCTTCGGTAGCAGCTGGCGATGTTCGGCCCTGCCGCCAGATCAGGATTTCAGCGACAGCATGCGCTCGACATAGCGCGCGATCAGGTCGATCTCGAGGTTGACCCGGGAGCCGGCCTTCAGGTGCTTCAGGGTGGTGACCTGGATCGTGTGCGGGATCAGGTTGATCGAGAATTCGCAGCCGGTCGCAGTATCGTTGACGCGGTTGACGGTCAGCGACACGCCGTTCACCACCACCGAACCTTTGAATGCCAGGTACTTGCCCAGCGCTTTCGGCGCCTCGACCACCAGTTCCCACGATTCGCCCACGGGTTCGAACTTGCGCACTTCGCCCATGCCGTCGACGTGGCCGGAAACCAGGTGCCCGCCCAGGCGCTCGGCCAGGGTCAGGGCTTTTTCCAGGTTGACTTCGCCCGGTGCGTCCAGGCCGACGGTGCAGTTCAGGCTCTCGCGCGAGACGTCGACGGTGAAGGTGGTGGCGGTCTTCTCGACCACGGTCATGCAGGCGCCGTTCAGCGCGATCGAGTCGCCCAGCGCGACATCGGCCAGCGGCAGGCCGCCGGCATCGACCACCAGGCGCACACCGGCGTCATGGCCGCCTTCCAGCGGGGTTACGGTATTGATTTTGCCGACGGCGGCGACGATTCCAGTAAACATAGTGTTCTTCAATGAGGGTTGAATCGGGCAAGGATACGCAAATCGGCGCCGACTTGCTTAACCTCGTGGAATTTCAGGCTGTGTTTGCCGCTCAGCTCCGTCAGCGCGGGCAGCGCGAACATGCCCTGCGCATCGCCCAACAGCGTGGGCGCCAGGTAGACCAGCAGTTCGTTGACGCAGCCCTCGCGGATCAGGGAGCCGTTGAGTTTGCCGCCCGCTTCCACGTGCAGCTCGTTGATGTGGCGGCGGCCCAGTTCGCGCATCAGCTCGCGCAAGTCGACCTTGCCGTGGGCGTTGGGCAGCACGATGACTTCCGCGCCCTGCTCGCGCAAGGCGGCTTCCTTCTCGGCATGGTGGGCGGCGGCGAAGATCCAGGTGCCGCCGCCTTGCAGAACCCGCGCTTGCGGGCTGATTTCCAGCTTGCTGTCGACGACGATGCGGCGCGGCTGGCGCGGCGTGTCGACCGCGCGCACGTTCAACTGCGGGTCGTCCGCCTTCACCGTGCCGATGCCGGTCAGGATGGCGCAGGCGCGGGCGCGCCAGGCGTGGCCGTCGGCACGGGCTTCCGGGCCGGTGATCCACTGGCTCTGGCCGTTGTGCAGCGCGGTCATGCCATCCAGGCTGGCGGCAGTCTTCATGCGCACCCACGGCAGGCCATGCCGCATGCGGTGGAAGAAGCCGATGTTCATTTCGTAGGCTTGCTCCGCCAGCACGCCGCTGCTGACCTGGATGCCGGCGGCGGCCAGGCGCGCCATGCCGTTGCCGGCCACCAGCGGATTGGGATCTTCCATGGCGGCCACGACGCGTCCAAGGCCTTCGCGCACCAGCGCGTCGGCGCAGGGCGGCGTGCGGCCGTGGTGGCTGCAGGGCTCCAGCGTGACATAGGCGGTGGCGCCGCGCACATCGTTGCCGCGCCGCCGGGCATCCTTCAGGGCTTGCACTTCGGCGTGGTCCTGGCCCGCAGCCTGGGTGACGCCTTCGCCGATGACGACCCCGTCACGCACGATGACGCAGCCGATGCGCGGATTGGGGGACGTGGTGTACAAGCCTTTTTCCGCCCATTGCAGGGCGAGCTGCATGCCTTCGAGGTCGCTGTTGATGTTCATATGCTCGCGCAGGTTGCCGGTTCCAGGGCCGGGTCGCACAGCCGCGCCCTGCCCTGCATATTGATCTTGATATTGCGCTGCGTGCCGGCCAGTTCAAGGGTGATCGTGCCGAAGTTGGCGGCATTCGGATGAGCGGCGCGGCAGCTGCGTCCTGCTGCATTATATGCGACGTAAAACGGGGCCGTGGCGTCGGTGAACTTGGCCTTGACCTTCAGCCGTTCGGGCGGGGGCTTGTGGCGGTGCAGGACGGCCTCCCCCGCTTCGGCGATGCGGTTGCCGTTGCCGTCGACGACGATCAGCCAGCCTTGCTGCCAGTCTCCGTTCGCGGCCAGCAGGGTGACAATGCGGCGCCTGGCGATGGCTTGCGCACGCGTTTCGTTGATGGCCGCGAGCAGGTCGGCCGACGCGGCGCGCAACTGGCGCCCGGCCAGCATGCCGCCCATGTCCGGCAAGGCGGAGGCGAACAGGATCGACAGGATGGCCAGGACGATCAGCAGCTCGAGCAGCGTGAAGCCCGGCAGGCGCGGCGCCGGAGGGCTTAGCGCCAGCAGCCTGGGCCGGGTCCGCTGGCCAGGTGCAGGCCGCTGCTGGTGAGGATCAGGCGTTCGCATTGCGGGTCCTTGAATTTGCCGTCGACCTTGGCGGTGCCGGGCGAGGCGATCAACTGCACGCAGTCGCGGATTTCCTCGCCTTCGCATGCCTTGCCTTCGAGCTCGTAGGCGCTGCTGTGGGCGGCCCGGCCGGACCACCAGCGGAACCGGCTTTCAGCCTCGCCCTGGCTGGCGGCGGAAAAGGCGAGGTAGGTGTTAAAGCGCGTGAAGTGGCGCTCCTGCTGCTGCATCAGCTCCTGCAACGCCGCCTGCGCTTCGCTGCGGCGCATGCGCACGACCGCTTCGCTCCACACCGGCACGGCAATGGCGGCGAGGATGGCCGCAATGACGATGGCGACCAGGATGCCGATCATGCTTTCGCCTTTGGCGCGGCGCGCGCTCACTGCCCATCCTCCGCGCTGGCGGCGGCGTGCAAGGCTTGCCAGTCCATGATCTCGCGCCAGCTGTAGCGGCGCACCGGAAACGGCGGCGTGAAACTCGCCTGCAGCACGGTTTCCGATCCCGCCCGGCTGCCAAAGCCGATGACGGTGACGCGGTAGTAGTGCGAGGGCGGCGTCCCGGGCACGGCGCTTGGCGGCATGTAGGCGATGCGCTCCACCAGGTAGCGCGGGCGGCGGAATGGCAAGGCGCCCTGCCCGGTGTCCATCGCGGCGCCTGTCAGGGCGCCATATTCGGTGCCGCCGTCACCCGCAAGGTCGACCGCCTGCCAGGCCGGCGCGGCAGCGGGAGCGGAGGCCGGCACTTCGATTGGCTGGCCCAGGCCGGCGTTGATATCGCGTTCTGCATCGCTCATGGCATCCTCCGCCGCCTGGAAGGCGATCAGGCGGTCACGTTCGGCACGGGCGGCCTTCTCGCCCAGTATCGCCATCTGCGCAGCCGATGCCCCCAGCGTCAGGGCGGCCAGCAACAGCAGCAGCGTTACCGGAAGCGTGATGCCGCGCTGCTTGCCGTGCATGGCGGTGCCCTCCTACGGGTTGCGCAGCGCGACGGTGGCCGTGAAGAGGCGGCGCGTGCGCTGGCGCATGGCGGCCGGCAGGTTCGCTTCGCTGATGACCGCGTCCGGGTCCGCGCCGGGCAGCAGTTCATAACTGGCGAGCAGCGTGCCGGGGCGCGAACCGCGCTCGCCGTGCAGCAGCAGCGCGACGCGCACGCTGGCGACGCGGCGCCAGCTGGGCTGCATGGCCTGCTCGGCCAGCGGCAACGCGGCGTCGCGCGCATCGACGCCGCTGGCGTTGAGATAGAGGTTGGGTACGCCGTCGCGCGGCGTGTCGGTGTCGATGCCGTACAGGACGTGAAAGGCGTCCACCCCGCGCATCACGGCGTCGGCGCCCCAGCCGTTCTGGCCCTTGTATTTGCAACGCAGTTCGGCGACGCCGTCACTGGCCTTGGCAACGTAGAAGATGCTCCAGGCCCACTCGCCGGGAACGCCGGGGAAGCCGGCGCAGTTGAGCATGGCGCCGCCGCCCTCCGCACCCGCCATGGCGTCCGGCGCGTAGCGGACTGCCAGCACGTCGCTGCCGTTGATGGCGGGCAGCGCAGGGCCCATGCCCTCGGCACCGGCTGCCACGCTGGCGGCGTCGCGGCCCGCCACCGCGAGCGGGGCCGCCGCGACCGGGCCGGCATCGGGCTCGCCACGGTAACCGGCCTGGCGCAAGGATTGGCCGACGATGGCGAGCGCAAAGCGGCCGTTGTCGTCAATACGGGTGTTGGCGCCGTTGAACAGGAAGTCGCCGTTACTGGCATGCAGCAGCGTGGCGGCCGCCAGCGCGATGAGCGTGCTGAGCAGCATGGCGACCAGCACTTCCGTCGCCGCCAGGCCGCGCTGGCGCGCGATCATGGCGCACCTCCGGGCGCGAGCGCGACGGGCAACGCCACTTGAGGTGCGCTGGCGGGCGCCGCTGCGCCGGACTGGCGGCTGCGCCAGCCAATCTTGATGACGACGGGGGCATCGGGCTTGTTGTCGCATGCCCATTGCGCCTGCCCGCCGGGCGCCGACGCCGCGTCGCGGCAAACCACGGCGCGACCGGCCGGCAAGGCGGCCTGCAGGTGCTGGCGAAACTCGGCCAGCTCGCGCTGCGCCAGTGCCGCCGTGTCGCAAGGGGCCTCGCTGCAGGCGCCTGCAGCGGAGGAAGGAGCCGGGGGCGAAGCGGCGTCGAATTCGAAAGCGGCGTAGGCGGAGGACTGCGCGCCGTTGGCGCGGATGCGGTCAGCCAGTGTGGCAGCGGCTTGCAGCGCTTCGGTCTGCAAGGCCGACTCGTGGCGCGCGCGCATGGCGTGCGCCTGCATCGCCAGCGCGCCGACCAGCCCCACGGCCAGCAGCAGCACGGCAACCAGCACTTCCACCATTGTGAATCCCGCAGTTGGACGACGCATGGCGCAGCCCTCCCCTGCAGTTCAACATAGGCGGCAGAGGAGTTGCGGGTTTGAGATTTATCAAGCCTTGGGCGTGAGCTCTTGACCGTCGCCAACTTCTTCGATCGCGTCCTGGAACTCGGCCAGATCTTCGAAGTTCTTGTAGACGGATGCAAAGCGGATGTAAGCCACCTTGTCGAGGCGCTTCAATTCCTGCATGACGAGTTCGCCGACGTAGACGGAATCGACTTCGCGCTGGCCGCTGGTGAGCAGCTTCTCTTCAATGGAGGCAACGGCCTTGTCGACCGATTCGGCCGCCACGGGACGCTTGCGCAAAGCCAGCATCAGGCTGGCGCGCAGCTTGTCGGCCGAATACTCGGTACGGCTGCCGTTCTTCTTGACCACGTAAGGCATGGTCAGTTCGATGCGTTCCCAGGTAGTGAAACGCTTGTCGCAGTTAACGCAGCGCCGGCGCCGCTTGATGGCGTCCCCTTCTTCCGACACGCGCGTGTCGAGCACCTGGATATCATCGTGCTGGCAGAACGGGCATTTCATGGGTGTGTGCGTCTCTTATTATGGAATGAAAAAGCGCCGGACCTTTCGATCCGGCGCCTTGATAGTACCAACCGCGTGCTTACGCGTAAACAGGGAATTTATCGGCCAGCACCTTCACAGCGGCTTTCACGCGCTCGATGGTTGCTGCGTCGTGCGGGTTATCCAGCACGTCGGCGATCAGGTTGCCCACTTCTTCCGCTTCGGCTTCCTTGAAACCGCGGGTGGTGAAGGCTGGCGAACCCAGACGGATGCCGGAGGTCACGAAAGGCTTTTGCGGATCGTTCGGGATGCCGTTCTTGTTGCAGGTCATGTGTGCCTGGCCCAGGATCGCTTCGGCTTCCTTGCCGGTCAGGTTCTTGGCGCGCAGGTCGACCAGGAACACGTGCGATTCGGTGCCACCGGACACGATGCGCAGGCCGCGCTTGATCAGGGTCTTGGCCAGCACGTCGGCGTTCTTCACCACTTGCTCCTGGTAAGCCTTGAACTCAGGCGACAGGGCTTCCTTGAAAGCGACTGCCTTGCCGGCGATCACGTGCATCAGCGGGCCGCCCTGGATACCAGGGAAGATCGCGGAATTGATGATCTTTTCGTGCTCGGCCTTCATCAGGATGATGCCGCCGCGCGGGCCGCGCAGGGACTTGTGGGTGGTCGAGGTGACGAAGTCGGCGTGCGGC
>JAJTCO010000004.1 GCA_021323265.1 Pseudoduganella sp.
GCATGAGGACTTTGATATACTGGAGTCCTACGAGGCTGAACAGGGTTCCCAGGCGGCCGAGTCGAGTGCGGACCAGGTAGAACGGGCACAGATCTTGCAAATTATTGAAGAAGAAGTGCAAAAGCTGCCTGCGCGTCAACGAGAAGCCTTCCTCATGCGTTACTGGCAGGACATGGATGTAGCGGAAACTGCCGAAGCGATGGGATGTTCCGAAGGGAGCGTAAAGACGCATTGCTCGCGAGCAACTCACACTCTCGCTGAATCGCTCAAAGCCAAGGGAATTAAGTTATGAACACCGAAGATATCAACTTTGCCTACCGAGTGCGGCATGCGCTCAACGAAAAGCTCGACGATCTGCCGGCCTCGACCACCGATCGTCTCGCTGCCGCACGCCAGGCGGCCATGGCGCGCAAGAAAGCCGACGCGCCGGCCAGCGTGCGCGTGACCCAAACGGCCCCGGCAATTGCCGGCGGCGGCTTCTTTGCCAATCCGTTTGCCTGGTTCAACCGCGCCAGCGTGGCCCTGCCGCTGCTGCTGGCCATGGGCGGCCTGGTGGGCGTGTACCAGTATGAACAACAGCAATCGATCGTGGAACTGGCGGAGATGGATGCTGCCGTGCTTTCCGACGAGCTGCCGCTGTCCGCTTACCTTGACCAGGGCTTTGGCGCCTACCTCGAGACTCGCGAGCAATAAGCATGGCGCGTGTCAGCGGTAGAAAAAAATGGATTGCTGGGGCGATCGCGCTGCTGGGCGCGCTGATTGCGGCCGTGCTCTGGCTGGTGAGCCGTCCCGCCGCGCCCCCCTCGACCGCGCCAACGCCTGATACCGCCGCCGCCAATGCTGCCAAGCCCGTCGGTGAAAAACCGCACTGGGCCGACCTGAAGCCGGCCCAGCAGCAAGCCCTGGCGCCGCTGCAGGCAACCTGGGAAGAACTGGGCCCGGTTCGCAAACAGAAATGGATTTCCATCGCCAACCGCCTGGCCAAGATGAAGCCAAGCGAGAAGGCGCGCGTGCAGGAACGCATGCGCGAATGGGTGGCGCTGAGCCCGGCCGAGCGCAAGGCCGTGCGCGAGAACTTTGCGCGCGCCCAGAAGAAAGCCACCCCGCCCGGCCAGCGGACGGCCGAGTGGGAGCAATACCAGCAACTGCCGCAGGAAGCCAGGAAGGCCCTGGCCGACGCCGCCGCCGCCAAGCGCACCCAGATCGCCAAGCCGCCCACCCCGGCCCAGGCTGCCGTGAAGACCCCGGCGCCCGTCAAGGCGGCCGGCCATGGCCTGGTCCCGGCCCCGGGCACCGTCCCGCCCGGCACCGTGCCGCCGGCGCCGATCGGCTTGCCGCCCGGTTCGCCGGCCATCGTCCCGCCGGGCAGCGCTCAGAGCGTGACCCCGGTGGCGCCGGCCGCCCCGGCCCCATTGGCCAGCCCTGCCGTGCCAAGCACCGACGCCGCGGCGCCGCTCACCGTTCCCCCTGCCGCCCCCGTCCCCAATGCAAGCAAATAACGCTGTTCCGACCGTCAAGCGCCGCCTGACGGCCATGCTGTACGAAATCCTGCTGGCCTTCGCCGCCCTGTTCCTGCCGTTCCTCGTGTTCGAGATGATCGTCAAGGCCAGCCACACGGCGCAGGTCGAGCATATGCGCCAGGCACTGGCCTTCCTGATCCTGGGCATCTATTTCACCCATCAGTGGACGCGCAAGGGCCAGACCCTGGCCATGCAAACCTGGCGCATCAAGCTGGTGCAGCCGGGCCATGAGCGCCTGCCGATGCGCACCGCCCTGGTTCGTTATCTGCTGGCCTGGCTGTGGGTGCTGCCCGGCATCGTGGTGGCGTACGCAGCCGACCTCAGCAACAAACACAAGCTGTACGCGCTGTTCGCCAGCGTCGCGCTGTGGTCGCTGACCGCCTTCCTCGACAAGGACCGCCAGTTCCTGCACGACCGCCTGGCCGGCACGCGCCTGGTGGAACTGCCGAAACCGGAGAAACAAGGCGCCAACGCCACCTGACCTGCCGCGGTATATACTGGTCTTGGACAAGGGAGGCAGCCATGCACCAGGACAGCAGCTTCAGTGGTTCGATTCCGGAAATCTATGAGCGCACCATGGTGCCGCTCCTCTTCACCCCCTATGCGATCGACATGGCACGCCGCGTGGCGCAGCGGCGGCCGCAGCGCCTGCTGGAAGTGGCGGCCGGCACCGGCGCCGTCACGCGGCATGTGCTGCAGGCGCTGCCGGATATCCACATCGTCGCCACCGACCTGAATGAGGCTATGCTGGCCCAGGCGCGCAAGAGCGTGGACTCGCCGCGCGTCGAATGGCGCCAGGCCGACGCCCAGCAGTTGCCCTTCCCCGACGCCAGCTTCGACGCCGCGTTCTGCCAGTTCGGCGTCATGTTCTTCCCCGATAAGGTGCTGGCCTTCAGCGAGGCGCGCCGCGTGCTCAAGCCGGGCGGCCTGTATTGCTTCAACGTGTGGGACGGCATCAGCCACAACGACTTCTCCGCCACGATCAACCACGCACTGGCCAAGGTCTTCCACGACGACCCGCCGCGCTTCCTGCCGCGCGTGCCCTTCGGCTACCACGATGTCGACGTGATCCGGGACGAGTTGGCGCGCGCCGGCTTCACCGGCGCCGTGACGCATAAAGTGGTGGCCGCGACCAGCCGGGCGGATTCGGCGCGCACCGTCGCCACGGCGCTGTGCCAGGGCTCGCCCTTGCGGGCCGATATCGAAGCGCGCGACGCGGCGCGCCTGCAGGAGGCGACGGATGCGGCAGCCGCCGCGCTGGCCGAGAAATTCGGCAACGGCGCGATCGAAGGGAAGATGCAGGCGATCGTGTTTACTTGCGAGGCGTGAATTCGTAGACGCGGGCGCCGCCAAAGTCCGCATCCTCGCCCAGGGCCAGCTCGCCCCGTTCGAAGGCGCCCAGCACCTCCATCGCCTGCTCCCATTCGCCCTGCGGCACCATGACGCGGGCGCCGCCAATGGCCGGCGCCAGCAGCAGGGCCGCCTGCACATGTTGGTCGTCCATCACGATGGCATTCAGGCCCGCTGCGCGCAGGCAGCCGCACAGGATGAAGGCATCGGCCGGAATCAGGCAGCGGCGGACCAGGCTGAAGTCGTTTTCCATATCCCCATCATAGCAAGCCTTCGTCCCCGGCGGTGGCGCCGGCCGGTTCGGGCGTCCATTCCAGGATATCGCCCGGCTGGCATTGCAGCTTTTCGCAGATTTTCTCCAGCGTGCCAAAACGGATGCCTTTGACCTTGCCCGACTTGAGCAGGCTGAGGTTCTGTTCCGTGATGCCGACGTAGGCCGCCAGCTCGCGCGACTTGATCTTGCGTTTGGCCAGCATGACGTCGAGGTGGACCACGATGGCCATCAGATGAAGCCCTCGTTCTCTTCGGCCAGGCGCCGCCCTTCCTGCATCAAGCCGGCGATCAGGAAGAACAGGGCGCAGACGAACATGGCCAGCAACTCTTCCGACGATACGCCAACCTGGACGAAACCATCGATGCCGAAGCCGTGGCGCCAGGCCAGGCCGCGCAGCAGCGTGTCCAGGATCGACCAGGCCATCGCGGCCAGCGCCGCCATGGCAAAGGCGCGCAGGTGGCCAATGGTGGCCACGGCGAAGTAGTCGCCCGCGCGCAAGGAACGCAGCAAGGCGTTCAGGCGCCAGGCGGCGTAGCCGGTCAGGAGCAGGACGGGCAGGCTGGCCAGCATGCCCACCGCCTTCGGCGCGGCGGCCAGGGCCGCGACATCAGTCGGCGTGAGCCACTTGGGGGAGAGCACCATGCGCACGTCGCCCAGCATCAGGCCCTGCGGCACGAGCCAGGCCAGCAGGAAGTAGGCGGCCTGCAGCAGGACGAAGGCCCACAGCGCGAGCCGTAATGTAGGAATCCATTTCATTATTGTTTAACGATAAGTTTTTAATGTATTATATTTATCATACCATCACCTGGAGAAAGACCCATGCGTATCGCCGCCCTGCTGTTGCTGGCCCTCCTGGCCGGCTGCAAGACCATCGAGGTCAAGGAGTCCATGTTCATCCGTTCCGACGCGGTGACCAAGGCCAAGCCCTTGCCGCTGCAGACGTTTGACAACGGCAGCGCGCTGGAAGTGGCGCGTCCGGACGGCGCCACCCTGCGCGGCGTGCTGGTCACGCGCGCTGGCGCGCAGCGCACCCTGCTCTACTTCGGCGGCAACCTGTTCCATCTCGATGCCAGCGGCAAGCGCGTGCTCGCCGCGCTGGAGCCGTGCAAGGTCAACGTCGCCATCTTCGACTATCGCGGTTACGGCCGCAGCAGCGGCGCGCCGACGGTGGCCAACATGACGGGCGACGCGGTCGCGATCTACGACATGCTCGACGCGCGCTTCCCCGGCCAGGTGGCGGTGCATGGGCAGTCGCTGGGGAGCTTCGTGGCGGCGGGCGTCGCCCAGGAGCGCGCGGTGCGCGCCGTCGTCCTGGAAACCACGGGCACGACGCCACTGGAAACGGTGGAAAACGCCCTGCCCTGGTATTACAAGCCCTTCGTCACCATCAAGATGGATGAGGCGCTGGGCGGCGTCGACAACGTGCAGGTCGCCCGGCGGATCCGCGCGCCCATGCTGCTCCTGGCCGGCGCCCAGGACCGCACCACGCCGGCCGCCATGTCGCAGCGCGTGTTCGAGGCCGCCGCAGCGGAACCCAAGCACATCGTGGTCCTGCCGGACGCGGGTCACAACAACGTGCTGTCGAATCCGTCTACCGCGGCGTCGCTCTGCCCCTTCATCGAGCGCTGATCAGGACTGCAGCAAAGGGTGGCGCGCCGTGTAGTCGGCCAGGTGCTCCAGCAGGGCGCGCACGCGCGCCGGAAGGTAGCGCTGCTGCGGCCAGACCGCATAGACGTGGCGCCGTTTCGACATCCATTCCGGCAGCAGCCGCACCAGCCTGCCCGCCTGCAGGCTGGCGTGGCATTGCAGCTCCGGCGCGTACACGATGCCGAGCCCCTGCTCCGCCATCATCACGGCCAGCCGCACCTCGTTGACCCGGATGCGCGGTGCCGGATGCACCACGCACAGGGCGCCGCTATGCGGGTCGTGCAGCCGCCATTCGCGCAGCGGCAAGGTGGCGATGGTGGCATGGCCTTCCAGTTCCTGCGCGCCGGCTGGCGTGCCATGCCGGGCCAGGTAGGCCGGCGCTGCGGCCAGCACCAGGCGCGTGCTGCCAAGCTTGCGTTGCGTGAGCGTGGAATCGGCCAGCGTGCCGATGCGGATGGCCAGGTCGGCGCCGCGGCCGACCAGGTCCTGCACCTCGTTCGACAGTTCCAGTTCCAGCTGCACCAGGGGGTATTTTTCCAGGAAGCTGCCCCAGGCCGGCGCCAGGATTTCGCTGGCGAAGTTGACAGGCGCCAGCACGCGGATCGTACCCTCGACCGCGCCCAGGGCGGCGTCCAGGCGCATGGTGGCCTGGCGCAGGGCCTGCACCAGCGGGCGGCATTGCTCGTAATACTGGGCGCCCTCGGCCGTGACCTGGGTGCGGCGCGCACTGCGGTGCAGCAGGCGGTAGCCGAGCGACGCTTCCAGCTTTTGCAGCCGGCGCGTCACCGTGGCAGTGGGCAAGCCTTCCTTGGCGGCGGCGGCATTCAGGCTGCCCGCTTCGACAATGGCGACAAACAGGGCGAGGTCGTCAAGCATGATTCCACTTTTGGAATTAGAGATTGAAAATTCGTCTCTAGTGTACTTCAGTGGAATTGATTACGCTTATGCCATTCGACAAGCTACTGGAGAAGTGCCATGCCCGACCTGCGTACCCGACTGATATTCGCCGCCCTGATGTCGCTGCTGATGAGCGTGATCATGAGCGGCTGGATCACCTGGCTGAACGTCGGCTTCCAGCCCAATTACGGCGAGCGCTGGCTGCATGCCTTCCTTGCCGCCTGGCCCGCCGCATTTTTCAGCGTGGTGCTGATCGCGCCGACCGTGCAGCGCCTGACGCAGCGCATGTCCGCCGCCCTGCGCTAGGCGTGCGTCAGGCCCAGGCCTGGAACTCGATGCCGTTCTGCATGGAGCCGATCAGGGCCGCGTAGTTCTCTTCGCTTTCGCTAAAGCCCACCAGCACGCTCGCCACGCTGGCTTTGCGCGTGTCCAGCACGTCGACCCAGAAACGGAAGCCATCGGCGTCCGGGGCGCGGTGCAGGATGTTCTGGTACAGGCGCGCGATGATGTCGGCGTTGCTCGGCTGCGCACCGTAGATGCTGCGGAACTCAGGGGAGTCGACGAAGCAATCAGCCACGCTGGTCAGCGGGACGTCGGCATCGAGGCGGCTGATCCAGTAGCCCAGGCCTTCCAGGTCCGGGGCGCGGTTGAAAGCGGCCTGATACAGACGGTACGCCTCCCCGGCGGCGCCATTGACGTCGAAGGCGACATCAATGTCCTTGAAGTCAAGGCGTTCGATGTTCGACAACAGATCTTTGCCTTCATTACCCACCAGATCCGTGACGACGACACGGTCGCCGTCCATCCGCACCGCATACTCGGAACGATTGCCCTGGTAGTAAGCTTCATCCAGGCCCGTACCGCCGTCGAGGTAGTCGCTGCCACGGCCGCCGAACAGGGAGTCGCGCCCCTGGTAGCCGAAGATATTGTCGTCGTTGGCGCTGCCGTTGATTTCCTCGCTGGCGGACGTGCCGTCGATATTGAAGCCGCTTAACGTGCCCAGGTCTTCATAGATGCTCAGCGTGACGGCCTGCTGGCCGGCGCCTGCGCCCTGCCACCAGGAAGCGTCCACGTAATAGGTGCCGGTATAGGGCGCGACGAAGGTCAGGTGGTCATAGCCCCAGCCGCCGGTCTGGTCGTCTTCCACGATGGCGTTGCCGCGGTCGTCGAAGACCAGCAGCACGTCGGGATCCTTGTAGCTGGTGGAGCTCAGGGAATACACGGCGCCGGCCAGCGCGTTGAAGCTGAAGACGGCGGCGCCGGCGGCACCTGCGTAGTTGGCCGTGAATTGCACCGCATTCTCATAATTGTGCGCGTCGTAGGCCGTCAGCGGCAGGCGGGCTGCGTTGGCCATTTCGTACTGGGTGAGTTTGGTGAAGTACGGAATGGTGGTGTAGCTCATGGCTCTCTCCTGGTTGTCCTGAGCTGAATATTAGCCATGGAAGACGCGGGGGCAATTCGGAATTACAAATTGTTTCGCAGCTTACAGCTTCACCCCCAAGGCGTATACGAAATACCATTCGTCATGCTGCCGATCAGCTGAAGGTAGTTTTCGGGACTTTCACTGAAATCCACCAGCACCTGGGCCCGGCTTGCTATGCCGGCGTCGAGCGCGTGCACCCAAAACGCCAGCCCGCTGGCATCTGGCTCGCGATGCAACACGTTCAGGTAATAGCGGTAGACGATGTCGTAGTTGCTCGGCGCGGTGCCATAAATGCTGCGGAACTCGTCCGAATTCACAAACCCGCCAGCGATGTTCTGGAGGCTGTAGCCATGGTCGAGATGGTAGATCCAGAAGCCAAGTCCGACCAGGTCCGGTTCGCGATTGAAGGCGGCCTGATAGAGGCGGGTCGCCTTGCCCCCGGCGCCATCGACATCGACCGCAATGGCGACGTCCTGGAACAGCAGGCGTTCAACGTTGGAGGCCAGGTCACGCCCGTCGCCCCCCGTGAAATCGGTCAGCAAATAGCGGTCGCCATAAGAGCGCACGTCATAATTGCCGCGCGGGCCCGCAAACAGGGCCATGTCGACGCCGGCCCCGCCGTCCAGGAAGTCGTCGCCGCCCTGCCCGCGCAGCGTGTCGTTGCCGCCGTAGCCCAGCAGGCTCTCCGCCCCGCCAGTGCCGGTCACGAGGTCGCCCAGGGCGCTGCCGCCGATGAGCGGGGCGCCGGCCGGACTGATGTCTTCGTACACGCTGAGCGTGACGCCGTGCTGCCCTTCCCCGCCGCCCTGGCGCCAGCCGGGCTTAACGTAGAAGGTGCCGCTGTAGGGAGCAATGAAGGTGGCATGGTCGGAACCGGGCAAGCCGGTGCCGTCGTCTTCCATGATGACGTCGCCCATGCGGTCGTAGACCAGCAGCACGCCGGGATCGTTGTAGCTGGTCGCTTGTACGGTGTAGACCGCGCCGGCCATGGCTTGCCAGCTGAAGATGGCTTCAGCGGCGCCGATCGGGAACTCGGCGAAATACTGGACAGCGCTCTCATAGCCGGCCAGGCCGTAGGTGGTCAGTTCCAGCCGAGGCGCGCTATCCATCTGGATCTGGCTGAGCCTGGGGTAGCTCATCGGTGGCTCCTCTGCTGTCCTGGCTTAATGATAGACAGCGACGCGGCAGAGGGACGCACTATTGCTCAGAAGCGTTCGTAGCCCTGCAGGTAGCGCCATTCCCCCACGGCCAGGCCGGCCATGGAAATGCGGCCGATGCGCTGGCGCTTGATGGCGGTGGCGGTCAAGCCGACATCGGCGCACAGCTTGCCGATCAGGGCCGGCTTGGGCGGCTTGACGGCAAAGCGCAGGCGCTGTTCGTTCTGCCAGCTGACCTTACCGCTGCCCTGGTTCAATCGCGCCAGGCCATCGTCGGCGATGCGGCCTTCGACGTCGACGATCAGCTCCTGCTCGACCGTCGCGGCTTCCTCCACCAGCTTGCGCGCCACGCGGAAGTCCTGGGTGAAGACGAACAGGCCGCTCGCTGCGCGCTCGAGCGGCAGGCAGGCGGTCAGGTTGCGCAGGTGGCTCTTCAGGAAACGGACGCGCTGCGCCTCCTTGCTGCGCGCTTCGGGCAGCAGGCACGCCAGCGGGTCGGCGCCGGCCGGCTTGTGCAGCAGGATGGTGACCGGCGGGGTTTCCAGCAAGGTGGCGTCAGGCGCCAGGCGCACGTCCTGGCCCGGAGCGACGCGCGCGCCCGGCTCTTCGACGATCGCGCCATCGACGCTGACGTAGGCGCCTTCGATATAGATTTCCGCTTCGCGGCGCGAGCAGGGAACCATGTCCGCCACGCGCTTGGCGAGGCGGATCGTGTTGTCTTCGTTGTTCATTATTGCTTGAAGTAGTGGGCGAATACGGCGGCCACGTGTTCCAGGTCGGCGCGCGAGACGTCGAGGTGGGTGACCAGGCGCAGCGTGGGGGCCATTGAAACGCGGATGCGCTCCGCAGCCAGCGCAGCGTTCAAGCCTTCGCAGGCTTCGCGCGGCATGGTGACAAACAGGATGTTCGTTTGCGGCGTGCTCACTTGCAGCACGCCGATCTTGGCCAGCTCGGCGGCGAGCCAGCTGGCGTTGCTGTGGTCCTCGGCCAGGCGCTCGATATTGTTCTGCAGCGCGAACAGGCCGGCTGCCGCGATCACGCCAGCCTGGCGCATGCCGCCGCCCAGCATCTTGCGCCAGCGCTTGCCCTGCTCGATCAGTTCCCGGCTGCCGCACAGGACGGAGCCGACCGGTGCGCCCAGGCCCTTGCTCAGGCAGACGGACACGCTGTTGAAGCCCTTCACGGCGTCCGCCAGCGCGATGCCCTGCTGCACGGCCGCGTTGCAGATGCGCGCGCCATCGAGGTGGGTGGCCAGGCCGCGTGCGTGCGCCAGGGCCGTGGCCTGGGCCACGTACTGCGGCGACAGCACCTTGCCGCCGATCGTGTTTTCCAGCGCCAGCAAGCGGGTGCGGGCGAAATGGAAGTCGTTCGGCTTGATGGCCGCGTCGATATCGTGCAGCGCGAGGCTGCCGTCGGGCTGGTTGGTGATCGGTTGCGGCTGGATGCTGCCCAGGACCGCGGCGCCGCCGCCTTCGTACTTGTAGGTGTGCGCGTCCTGCCCGACCAGGTACTCGTCGCCCCGGCCGCAGTGGGCCAGCAGCGCGATCAGGTTGGTTTGCGTGCCGCTGGGCGCGAACAGGGCCGCCTCGTAGCCAAACAGCTCGGCGGCGTAGGCCTGCAGGGCGTTGACCGTGGGGTCGTCGCCGTACACGTCGTCGCCCAGCGGGGCGGAGAACATGGCTTCGCGCATGGCGCGGCTGGGCTGGGTGACGGTGTCGCTGCGCAGGTCGATCCAGCGCTCGCCGTTGGGGTCACTGGCCCACGCCAGGCCGCCGGCCGCGGACGGATAGGCGGCGGTCATGGCTGCGCCTCGGCGGCGGCGCCGGCCGGCGCCCCGGTATAGAAGCGCTCGCCCATCTCGTCGAGGCCGACGGTGGACAGCACTTCCTTCAGGCGCTCGGCCGGACGGCGGCGCGGCAGGTTCTTGTAGGTGGCGACGATCAGCTCATTCTTCATCGAATGCTCCCAGCCGACGAGTTCTGTCACGGTAACCTGGTAGCCGTGCGACTCCAGTTGCAGGCAGCGTAGCACGTTGGTGATCTGGCTGCCAAATTCGCGCGTGTGGATCGGGTGGCGCCACAGCTCGGTCAGCACGTTCTTGCCCAGGGCCGAGCCCTTGTTCTTGCGCAGCACCGAAGCCACTTCCGCCTGGCAGCAGGGCACCAGCACGATATGCTTGGCCTTCTTCTTCAGCGCGAAGTCGATGGCGTCGTCGGTCGCGGTATTGCAGGCGTGCAGCGCGGTGACGATGTCGATCTGCGCCGGCAACTGCTCCGAGGTGGTCGATTCGGCCACCGACAGCGGCAGGAAGCTCATGCCGGGGAAGTCGAACTTGCGCGCCAGTTCCTCCGAACGGGCCACCAGTTCTGCGCGCGTTTCGATGCCGTAGATGTGCGAGCCGTCGACCAGCGCCTTGAAGAACAGGTCGTAGATGATGAAGCCGAGGTAGGACTTGCCCGCCCCGTGGTCGACCAGCGATACCGCGCCCTTGGCTGCGCGCACGTCGTTCAGCAGCGGCTCGATGAACTGGTACAGGTGGTACACCTGCTTCAGCTTGCGCCGGCTGTCCTGGTTCAACTTGCCGTCGCGGGTGAGGATGTGCAGTTCCTGCAGCAGCGCGACCGACTGGCCGGGCTTGATTTCCGGGATGTCCGTGACCGTGGCTGGCAGCGGCGCTGCGGGTGCCTTATTGCGCTTCATCGATCCATGCCTGCTGGATCGCTTCCAGCACTTTTTCGCCACCGCGCTTGTGATCGTCGTCGAAGTCTTCCAGGTCCACCACCCAGTTGTGCAGGTCGGTGAAGCGGATGCCGGTCGGGTCCACGTCCGGATATTTGTCGTACAGGGCCTCGGCAATCGCCGAGACGTCAGTCCATTTCAGCATGCTGCACTCCCGGCTCAGTGGCCGCCTTCGCTGGCGTGGTTGATGGTGTACTTCGGAATCTCAATGACCAGGTCTTCCTCGGCCACGATGGATTGGCAGGACAGGCGCGAGCACGCTTCCAGGCCCCAGGCCTTGTCCAGCAGGTCTTCCTCGGTCTCGGTCGCCTCATTGAGCGAATCGAAGCCTTCGCGCACCAGCACGTGGCAGGTGGTGCAGGCGCAGGACTTCTCGCAGGCGTGTTCGATATGGATGTCGTTTTCCAGCAGGACGTCGCACACGGACTTGCCTGCTTCGGTTTCGATCACGGCGCCTTCGGGGCACAGCTTGGCATGCGGCAGGATGACGATTTGTGGCACTTCTATTCCTCAGTCAATTAAACAAGCTGGTCCAGCGACTTGCCGGCCAGTGCGCTGCGTACGCTGCGGTCCATGCGGCGCGATGCGAATTCTTCGGTGCCCTGGGCCAGGGCTTCGTAGGCGGCCTTCACCGCATAGTGGTCGGCTTCGCCGCTGCCGGACTTCACCAGGACGTCCATGGTGGCGGCCATCAGCGCGTCGATGGCGGCGCGTTCGTCTGCGCTTAGCAGCGCGCCGTCTTCGTCCAGTGCGGACTGGGTGGCCAGCATGATGCGTTCGGCTTCCACCTGCTCTTCGCGCAGGGCGCGCGCCTTCATGTCCGCCTCCGCCTCGGTGTGCGACTCGGACAGCATGCGCGCCACGTCGTCGTCGCCCAGGCCGTAGGACGGCTTGACCGTGATCGACGCCTCCACGTTGGAACGCAGCTCGCGCGCCGAGACCGACAGCAGGCCGTCCGCGTCCACCTGGTAGGTGATGCGGATGCGCGCCGCGCCGGCCGCCATGGGCGGGATGCCGCGCAACTCGAAGCGCGCCAGCGAGCGGCAATCGCTCACCAGTTCGCGTTCGCCCTGCAGCACGTGCACCGCCAGCGCGGTCTGGCCGTCCTTGAAGGTGGTGAATTCCTGCGCGCGGGCGCAAGGAATGGTGGAATTGCGCGGGATGATCTTCTCGACCAGGCCGCCCATGGTTTCGATGCCCAGCGAAAGCGGGATCACGTCCAGCAGCAGCCAGTCGTCGCCGGCGGCGCGGTTGCCTGCCAGCAGGTTGGCCTGGATGGCGGCGCCCAGCGCCACCACCTTGTCCGGGTCGATGTTGGCGTGCGGGATGGTGTGGAAGAACTCGCCCACCGCGCGCTGCACGTGCGGCATGCGCGTGGCGCCGCCCACCATCACCACGCCGTCGATGTCGTCGGCGTCGACGTGGGCGTCGCGCAGGGCCTTCTTCACCGCGTTCATGGTCTTGGCCACCAGGTGCTTGGTGATGTCGGCGAAGATTTCAGGGGTGATGCGCTGGTGCACTTCCTCGCCCGAACGCAGCACGGCGTCAATGGTCACTTCGGCCTTGGTCGACAGCAGTTCCTTCGCTTCGCGCGCCTTCACCATCAGGGTCGCGGTGTCCTCGTCGGACAGCGGCGCCAGCTTTTCCTGCTCATGCACCCAGCAGAACAGGCGGTGGTCGAAGTCGTCGCCCCCGAGCGCCGAGTCGCCGCCGGTGGCCAGCACTTCGAACACGCCCTTGGACAGTTTCAGGATCGAGATGTCGAAGGTGCCCCCGCCCAGGTCGTAGACGGCAAAGGTGCCTTCCGATCCGTTGTCCAGGCCATAGGCGATGGCGGCGGCGGTCGGCTCGGACAGCAGGCGCAGCACGTTGATGCCGGCCAGTTGCGCGGCATCCTTGGTGGCCTGGCGCTGCCCCTCATCGAAATACGCAGGCACGGTGATCACGGCGCCCACCAGGTCGTCGCCCAGCGCGTCTTCCGCGCGCTGGCGCAGGGTGGCCAGGATCTGCGCGGAAACTTCGACCGGCGACTTGACGCCGGCCACGGTCTTGAGCTGCACCATGCCTGGCGAATCGACGAAGTCGTACGGCAGGTTCTCGGCGTAGGCAATGTCTTTCAGCCCGCGGCCCATGAAGCGCTTGACCGAGACGATGGTGTTCTTCGGGTCGGTGGTCTGGTGGGCCTGGGCCTTGAAGCCGATGTTGGCGTGGCCGTTTGGCAGATAGCGCACCACGGAAGGCAGCAGCGGGTGGCCGTCCTCGTCGTTCAGCACTTCAGGAATGCTGCTGCGCACGGTCGCTACCAGCGAATTGGTGGTGCCGAGGTCGATGCCCACAGCCAGGCGGTGCTGGTGCGGGGCGGTCGACATGCCCGGTTCGGAAATCTGCAAAAGAGCCATGGTGAAACCTGTCTTATTCTTCTACGCCTCGATGGCGTCGTAAGCGAAGCGCACTTCTTCGCCGAATTTTTCGATGAACATCAGCGCGCGCACACCCTGCGCGACGGCGTGATAGTCACCGGCGTTGCAATGCTGTTCGATCTCGCCCAGTTGGGCCTTGCGGGCGGCGCGCAGTTGGCCGTCCAGCCTGTCGAGCAGCTCGGCATCCTTGCCGGCGCGCGCCTCGGCCAGCTCTTCGCGCCACTCCATCTGCTGCATCAGGAATTCCATCGGCATGGCCGTATTGGACTCCATTTTCAGATCCACGCCATGCAACTCGCACAGGTACTGCGCGCGCTTTTGCGGATTCTTCAGGGTCTGGTAGGCCTCGTTGGAGCGGGTCGACCACTGCATGGCGACGCGCTTTTCCGCATCGGTGGCGTTGACGAACTTGTCGGGATGGACCCGGCTCTGGACTTCGCGGTAGGCGGCGTCCAGGGCGCCTGCGTCGACGGCGAACTGCTGGGGAAGCTGGAAAAGGTCGAAGTGGTTTTGCACGATGAATTAAATGCGGAAGCTTTCGCCGCAGCCGCAAGCATCCTTCTCGTTCGGGTTGTTGAACTTGAAGCCCTCGTTCAGGCCTTCGCGGGCGAAGTCCAGTTCGGTGCCGTCGATGTACGGCAGGCTTTTCGGATCAACGAAGACCTTCACGCCGTGCGATTCGAAGACCGAATCTTCCGGCGTCACTTCATCCACGTATTCCAGCTTGTAGGCCAGACCGGAGCAGCCGGTCGTGCGTACGCCAAAGCGCAGGCCAATGCCCTTGCCGCGACGCTCGATGTAGCGGTTGATGTGCTTGGCTGCTTTTACTGCCGCCTTGATGGCGTCTTCCGCCAGGATCGAGCAGTGGATCTTCACTGGCGGCAGCGCCAGTTCTTCCGCGATCTGGGTGTTCTTGATGGCCAGCGCCTCGTCCAGCGACTTGCCCTTCACCCATTCGGTGACCAGCGAGCTGGAGGCGATTGCCGAACCGCAGCCGTAGGTCTTGAATTTTGCGTCTTCGATCTTGCCGTCCGCGCCGACCTTGATCTGCAGCTTCATCACGTCGCCGCAGGCCGGGGCGCCGACCATGCCGGTACCGACGGTTTCGTCGCCCTTTTCAAAGGAACCGACGTTGCGCGGGTTTTCGTAGTGGTCGAGGACTTTTTCCGAGTATGCCATTTTGATGCTCCTGTAATCTGTAAATTAGTGCGCTGCCCATTGGATGGTGGAGAGGTCCACGCCATCCTTGTACATTTCCCACAGCGGGGACAGTTCGCGCAGCTTGCCAACTTTGGACTTCAGCAGCTCGACTGCGAAGTCGACGTCGTGTTCGGTGGTAAAGCGGCCGATCGTGAAACGGATCGAGCTGTGCGCCAGTTCGTCGCTGCGGCCCAGGGCGCGCAGCACGTAGGACGGTTCCAGCGACGCCGAGGTGCAGGCCGAACCGGAGGACACGGCCAGGTCCTTCACGGCCATGATCAGGGACTCGCCTTCCACGTAGTTGAAGCTCACGTTCAGGTTGTGCGGCACACGGTGCTCCATGTCGCCGTTGACGTAGGTTTCGTCGATTTCCTGCAGGCCCTTGGCCAGGCGGTCGCGCAGCGCGCGGATGCGGGCGATCTCGGTATCCATCTCTTCCTTGGCCAGGCGGAAGGCCTCGCCCATCGCCACGATCTGGTGGGTCGGCAGGGTGCCCGAGCGCAGGCCGCGCTCATGGCCGCCACCGTGCATCTGCGCTTCGATGCGCACGCGCGGCTTGCGGCACACGTACAGCGCGCCCACGCCTTTCGGGCCGTAGGTCTTGTGCGCGGTAAAGGTCATCAGGTCGACCTTCAGGTCCTGCAGGTCGATGGCCACCTTGCCGGTCGCCTGGGCGGCGTCGCAGTGGAAGATGATGCCCTTCTTGCGGCAGAAGGCGGCGATGTCCTTGATCGGCTGGATCACGCCAATTTCGTTGTTGACCAGCATGACCGAGATCAGGATGGTGTCCGGACGCACGGCCGCTTCCAGCTGCTCGATGGTGATCAGGCCGTTGTCCTGGGTGTCCAGGTAGGTCGCCTCGAAGCCCTGGCGCTCCAGCTCGCGCACGGTGTCGAGCACGGACTTGTGCTCGGTCTTGACCGTGATGATGTGCTTGCCCTTGGACTTGTAGAAGTTGGCCGCGCCTTTCAGGGCGAGGTTGTTCGATTCGGTGGCGCCGGAGGTCCAGATGATTTCGCGCGGGTCGGCGTTGACCAGGGCGGCCACGTGGCCGCGCGCCTCTTCCACCGCCGCTTCCGCGGTCCAGCCGTACATGTGGCTGCGGGAGGCCGGGTTGCCGAACTGTTCGCGCAGGTAAGGGATCATCTTGTCCGCCACGCGTGGATCGATCGGCGTGGTGGCCGAGTAGTCCATATAGATCGGGAAATGCGGTGCGGTCTTGAATTCTACTGGTGCTACCTGGGCGACGTTCTTTTCGGGGGCGTTCATCTAAATTACTCCAATTCGGTTAACCGAGGGCTGCTTGGTTGCTGTTGCGGTGCACGACGACAGGTTGTTCCGCAGCGGCTTTGGCTTTTTGCTGGTCCACCAGGTCCTGGAGCGAAACCGAGTCCAGGTAATCGACCATCTTTTCGTTCAGGGTGGCCCACAGTTCGTGGGTCATGCAGCGGGTGCCGCTGGCGTGGTCGGCCCCGTGGCAATTCTCCTTGCCGCCGCACTGGGTTGCATCGAGCGGTTCGTCAACAGCGATAATGATGTCGGCGACGGTGACCTTGTCTGCCTTGCGGGCCAGGCTGTAGCCGCCGCCAGGGCCGCGGATCGATTCCACGATTTCGTGGCGACGCAGCTTGCCGAACAATTGTTCGAGATACGACAAGGAAATCGACTGGCGCTGGCTGATGCCGGACAGCGTCACCGGACCCTTGCCCTGGCGCATGGCCAGGTCGATCATCGCAGTCACGGCAAAACGGCCTTTGGTAGTCAGACGCATCACAACCTCGGTTCAACTCAGTTAAAATATCGTTCTGTCTCGCGGGAAAAACCCCGATTACTTGAACGATTTAGTCAAGTATATCAGACTTGCGCAGACCTTGCCGGAGCGCCCTCCCCCGGTGGCGCGGCGGGGCGCTGCGCCCCGGCGCTTAGCGCTTCAACAGCCCCATCGGGCCAAACAAGGCTTGCATTTCCTTGTTGGCAATAAAGCTCACGTTGTAGGGGTGCTCCGCCACGATCTGCGGCAGCGCCTGCACGCTTTCCAGTTTGTTCAACTGTTCCGCGATCTTGCCCCACAGGATCAGGGTCGGCTGGCGCTCGGCCAGGGCTTGCATCACGGTATCGAAGAAGGGACGCCACGCCTTGGCGTCTTTGGCGGGGGCAACACTGTCGCGGAAGACCAGGGAGGCGTTGAGCAGCAGGAAACCGTTGGCGTGCAGCTTGTCTTCGAGGTGGGCCAGGGTCTGGGCCGCATCGCCGCCGCGCAGGCGGCTGGCCACCTCGGCCAGGGCGGCGCCGTTGGTGCTGTCCTCGCTCAGGTGGCCGTCGGCCACCAGCAGCATCTTGATGAAGTTGCGCAGCGACGTGGCCTTGTTGACGGGCTTGGACAGGCCGCCGCCCTTCTCGTCGGACCACAGGCTGCCCACGGCGCCATCCATGAAGCTGACGCCGGTCGCGCTTTCCACGCGCGGATACGGGCCCTCGCCCACCAGCACATACTGCACCCGGTCCAGCGGCTGCCGGAAGGCGGCGAACAGGCGCGCCTCGGTCGGCAGGAAACTGTCCTGGGCCAGTCGTGGCAGGTACACCGGGTCGGCCAGCGCCATGGCCTCCAGCCCCTGCACCAGGATCGGACGCCAGGAGGGGTGGGCGCGGTCTACCGCTAAGAGAATAGGCGAAGGAATCGGCACGAAATCGCGTTGCTGCGCAAAAAAGCGGTGATTGTAGCGCAAGCCCAGACGCCAGCCTAGCTTAGCTGCCGGCGAACAGGTCGTGCGCGTCCAGGATGGCGTAAGCGATCTCCGGGTGGCGCTCCAGGCAGCGGCGCACGGCGGCGGGGACGGCCTGGCGCGTCTTGCGACACAAGCCGCGTTGTTGCGACAGTTGTATCTGATCCAGGCGCTGGCCCACGCGCATCAGCTCGCTGTACGAGGCAATCGCCTCGATGCGCTCGAGCAGACGCTTCTCCTCCTCCTTCGTCAGGCGCAGGATGCGCAGGTCCGCTTGCGGGTCGCCCAGCAGCGCATCGCGCTCGCAGTCGCAGGCGCCGGGCGGGCACTCTTTCCGGATGGGGAACGGCAGCGTCGTCATCGTCCCAGTATCCGTTGCTTGCATCGTGCTGTCAAACCCGGCCGCATGCGGGGACTTGTGTGCGCGGCGCAACTTCCGTACAGTGCAGACATGCCAAACATTGCAAATTGAGAAACGCGTGCATACCAGATTGAAAGGCTTGGAGTTCCTCGCATCGCCGGGTGCCTTGGGCCAGCAGATTGCCCAGTTCGAATGGGCGGCGACCCCGCTCGGGCGGCTCGAAGCATGGCCGCAGAGCCTGCGCACCACCGTCAACCTGATGCTCAATTCCAGCCATCCGATCTGGATCGGCTGGGGGCCGGACGCCACCTTCCTCTACAACGACGCCTATATCGAAGTGCTGGGCGCCGCCAAGCACCCTTGGGCACTGGGCCGGCCGGCGCCGCAAGTGTGGGCCGAGATCTGGCATTTCTGCGGCCCGCTGGCCGACAAGGTGTTCCAGCGCGCGCAGCCGAGCTACGTCGACCCGGTGCAACTGTTCATGAACCGCGGCGACTGGGTGGAGGAAGTCTGGTATTCGTTCTCGTACAGCCCGATCTTTGACGAAGCCGGCGCCGTGGGCGGCCTGTTCTGCCCTTCCACCGATACCACGGCCTCGCGCCTGAACGCGCGCCGCCTGGCCACGCTCTCGGCCATGTCCGCCTCCGCCTTGCGCGAGCAGGACGTCGCCAGTGCCTGCGCCACCGCCATGCACACCATCGCCGCCAACCCGGCCGACATTCCCTTTGCCCTGCTGTTTCGCCGCGTGGGCGGCACGGTGCGCCTGCAGCAGACCGCGCACGTGGCGGAAGCGGCGTGCGATATGGGACTGTGGCCGGTGCAGGCGGTGCTGGCCGGCGGCGAGGCGGCCGTGGTGCCGTGCGCCGGCCTGCCAGGCTTGCCGCGCGGGCTGGCCGAGCAGGACGTGCGCGAAGCGCTGGCCCTGCCCGTCACCGATGGCGTGCTGGTCCTGGGCATCAGCCCGGCGCGTCGGCTCGATGCCGAGTACCGCAGTTTCTGCGACCTGGTGGCGGGGCAGTTGACGGCGGCGGTGCAAAACGCCAGCGCCGCCGCCGAACAGCGCCAGCGGGCCGAAGCCCTGGCCGAACTGGACCGCGCCAAGACCGCCTTCTTCAGCAACGTCAGCCATGAATTCCGCACGCCGCTGACGCTGCTGCTCGGCCCCATCAAGGAGGCGCTGGACGACAGCGAGCGGCGCCTGGCGCCGGTGCACCTGGAGCGCCTGCGCCTGGCGCAGCGCAATGCCATGCGCCTGCAAAAGCTGGTCAACACGCTGCTCGACTTTTCGCGCGTGCAGGCCGGCCGCATGGAGGCCAGCTTCGCCGAAACCGACTTGGCGGCGCTGACGCGCGACCTGGCCAGCGGCTTCCGCTCGGTCATCGAAGGCGCGGGCCTGCGCCTGAGCGTCGAATGCGCGGACCTTGGCGCCAGCGCCTGGGTCGACGTGGCGCTGTACGAAAAGATCGTGCTGAACCTGCTCTCCAACGCCTTCAAGTTCACCTTCCAAGGCCACATCGCGGTCACGTTGCAGCGGCAGGGCCAGTCGGCCGTGCTGGCCGTGGCCGACACCGGCGTCGGCATCGCGCCGGAGCACCAGCGCCACATCTTCAAGCGCTTCCACCGCATCGAGGGAGCGCGGGCGCGCACGCACGAGGGCTCGGGCATCGGCCTGGCCCTGGTGCACGACCTGGTCGAACTGCTGCACGGCAGCATCAGCCTGCGCAGCGCGCCGGACGCCGGCAGCACCTTCACCATCACCCTGCCGCTCGGGCGCGCGCACCTGCGCGACGAGCAGCTGACCAGCGCGCCGGGCGGCGGCATCGGCCATGCGCGCGACGCCTTCCTGATGGAGGCGCAGCGCTGGCTGCCCGATCCGGACGTGGAGGACGACTTCCCCGAACTGGAAGACGACGACAGCGTGCTGACGGTGGGCGCCCACGTGCTGGTGGTGGACGACAACGCCGACATGCGCGACTACCTGGCGCGCCTGCTGCGCCTGCGCTGGCATGTCAGCGCCGCCGCCAACGGCCGCGAAGCGCTGCACCTCATGGCCGGCAAGGTGCCGGACCTGGTGCTGTCGGACGTGACGATGCCGGAGCTGGACGGCTTTGGCCTGATCGCCGCCATGCGCGCCGACGCCGTCTTGCAGGACGTGCCGGTCCTGTTGCTGTCGGCACGCGCCGGCGAAGAGGCGCGCATCGAAGGCGTCAACGCCGGCGCCGACGACTACCTGGTCAAGCCGTTCTCGGCACGCGAGCTGGTGACGCGCGTCGATGCGCAGCTGATGCGGGCGCGCATGCGCCAGGCCGAACGCGCGCATATGACGCGCATGGCCGACACCTTCGAGCAGGCACCCGCCGCCATCGCCATCGTGCGCGGCCATCAGCTGCTGTTCGAACTGGCCAACGAACGCTTCATGGAACTGAGCTGGCAGCGCGAGCTGATGGGGCGCTCCCTGCGCAGCGCCTTCCCCGAGCTGGAAGGCCAGGGCCTGGTGGAAGAACTGGAACAAGCGATGGTCGGCGGCCAGCCGGTCATCGGCAAGGCCCGGCGCGTCATGCTCAAGCGCGACGGCGGGCTGCAGGAATGCTACTTCGATTACGTGCACCAGCCGATGCGCAATGCGCGCGGCGAAGTCGACCGCATCGCCATCGTCGCCTTCGAGGTGACCGAACTGGTGCGCGCGCGGCGCGACGCGGAACTGGCCAACCGCACCAAGGACGACTTCCTGGCCATGGTCGGGCACGAGCTGCGCAACCCGCTCTCGCCCATCCTGATCGCGCTGGAGCTGATGCGCCTGAAAGGCCTGGGCGCGCTGTCGCGCGAACACGCGGCCATCGAGCGCCAGGCGCACCACCTGGTGCGCCTGGTGGACGACCTGCTGGACGTGGCGCGCATCGCGCAAGGCAAGATCGCGCTGCGCCGCGAGCGCATCGAGCTGTCCAAGCTGCTGGCCCAGGCGCTGGAGACCGTGAGCGGCCTGCTCGAGGAACGCCGCCACAGCCTGCAGCTGGACGTACCGGCGACCGGCCTGGCCATCGACGCCGACCCGATGCGCTTCGTGCAGGTGCTGGTGAACCTGCTGACCAACGCGGCCAAGTATTCCAACACGGGCGGGCGCATCACGGTGCGCGCGAGCGAAGAACAGGGCCAACTCGTGCTGGCCGTGCGCGACACGGGCATCGGCATCGACGCCGACATGCTGCCCCTGCTCTTCGACAAGTTCGTGCAGGCGCCGCAATCGCTGGACCGCTCGCGCGGCGGCCTGGGGCTGGGTCTGTCGATCGCGCGCAGCCTGGTCGAGCTGCATGGCGGGGAGATTGCCGCCTTCAGCGCCGGGGCCGGTGCGGGCAGCGAATTCGTCGTGCGCGTGCCGCTGGCCGGCGCGCGCAGCGGCGACGGCGCGACGGCCGGCCTGGACGCGGGCACGGTGCCGCTGGCGATGGCGACGCGGCGCCGCGTGCTGCTGGTGGACGACAATTCGGACGTGCTGCAGGGCTTGCGCGCCCTGCTCGAAGTGCGCGGCCATGAAGTGCAGGCGGTGGCCGACCCGGCCAGCGCGCTGCGCGCCAGCGCCAGCTTCGTGCCCGACCTGGCCATCCTCGATATCGGCCTGCCCGGCATGGACGGCTACGAGCTGGCCGGCGAACTGCGGCGCCGGCCCGGTTTCGCCAAGACGCGCCTGGTGGCGCTGTCCGGCTACGGGCAGCAGGCCGACCAGGCGCGCTCCCTTGCCGCAGGCTTCGCGGTGCACCTGGTCAAGCCCATCACGCCGGACCAGCTCTACGCCCTGCTGGCCTGACTGCTGGTGTAACATGACCGCATGACTGCTCCCGACATCTCCCGACTGAAAATCGAGCGTGGCCCAGGCGCCGCGCCGCGCCGCGCGCGGCCATGGAAATGGCTGGCCCTGGGCGCCGTCGCCCTTGGCGTGGCGCTGGTATTCGCCGGCCGCGGCGCCGGCAAGAGCGAGGTGGACACCGTCACCGTCGCCCAGGCCTGGCCGTCCCAGCAATACACCCTGCTCAACGCCACCGGTTACGTGGTGGCGCAGCGCAAGGCAGCACTGGCATCCAAGGCAAGCGGGCGCCTGGAGTGGCTGGGCGTGCTGGAAGGCTCGCGCGTGAAGACCGGCGAGGTGGTGGCGCGCCTGGAAAGCCGCGACGTCGCCGCCACGCTGGGACAGGCCGAAGCCAACGTCAAGGTGGCGCGCGCCAACCTGGAACAGGGCCTGGCGGAACAGGCCGACGCCCAGCAAGCCTGGCAGCGCGCGCAGGAACTGCTGGCGCAAAAGTTCATCGCCGCGGCGAGCTTTGACGCGGCGCAAGCGCGTCTGAACAAGGCAAAGGCCGCCGTGGCGGCCCAGCGCGCCGCCATCGCCGCCGCCCAGGCCAGCGCCCTGGCGGCGCGCGTGGCGGTGGAACAGACGGAAATCCGCGCCCCCTTCGACGGCGTGATCCTGACCAAGAACGCCAACGTGGGCGACAACATCACGCCCTTCTCCTCGGCTGCCGACAGCAAGGGCGCGGTGGTGACCATCGCCGACATGGACACGCTGGAGGTGGAGGCCGACGTGTCCGAGTCGTCGCTGGCGAAGATCAGGCTCGAGCAGCCGGTCGAGATCCAGCTCGACGCCTTCCCCGAACTGCGCCTGGCGGGCGTAGTCTCGCGCATGGTGCCCACGCTGGACCGCAGCAAGGCGACCTTGCTGGTCAAGGTGCGCTTCAGCGAGCGCGACCCGCGCGTGCTGCCGGACATGAGCGCCAAGGTGGCCTTCCTGTCCCAGCCCGTACCGGCCGCCGAGCGCCAGCCGACGACGGCGGTACAGCCGGCCGCGCTGGCCCAGCGCGACGGCAAGCCGGTGCTGTTCGTGCTGGCCGACGGACAGGTCAGGCAGCAGCCCGTTACCGTCGGGCGCAAGATCGGCGACCTGGTGGAAGTCAAGGGCGTGGCGCCCGGCGCCAAGGTCGTGCTGGCGCCGCAGCCCAAGCTGAAGGACGGCGCCGCCGTGGTGGCGGCAAAAAAATGACGCCCGCCAGCCCGCTTGTGCAGATTGCGCACTTGAGCAAGTCCTACCGGCGCGGCGGCCAGCAGGTGCCGGTGCTGACCGACCTCTCGCTCGACATCGAGGCCGGCGACTTCACCGCCCTGATGGGACCTTCCGGCTCCGGCAAGAGCACGCTGCTCAACCTGATCGCCGGCATCGACAAGCCCGACAGCGGCGTGCTGCGCGTGGACGGGCTGGACATCGCCGGCATGTCGGAAGCGGCACTGGCCCATTGGCGCGCCGGCAACGTCGGCTTCATCTTCCAGTTCTATAACCTGATGCCGGTGCTAACCGCCTTCGAGAACGTGGAACTGCCGCTGATGCTGACCTCCCTCGGGCGCCGCGAGCGGCGCGAGCGCGTCGAACTGACGCTGTCCATGGTCGGCCTGTCCGACCGCATGGACCACCTGCCCGGCGAACTGTCCGGCGGCCAGCAGCAGCGCGTGGCGATCGCGCGCGCCATCGTGACCGATCCGCGCCTGATCGTGGCCGACGAGCCGACCGGGGACCTGGACCGGCAATCGGCGGCCGACGTGCTGGCCCTGCTGAACCAGTTGAACCGCGAACTGGGCAAGACCATCATCATGGTCACCCACGACGCCCACGCCGCACAACAGGCGCGCAAGCTGGTGCACCTGGAAAAAGGCGAGCTGCTCAGCGAGCCGGCCTGACATGTACCTGCTGCGCCTGATCAGCCGCAACGCCTGGCGCCACAAGCTGCGCTCCATCCTGACCGTGCTCGGCCTGATGGTGGCCACGATCTCCTTCGGCTTCCTGCAGACGGTGGTGGACGCCTGGTACGCGGGCGCGGAAGGCGCGGCCAACACGACGCTGGTCACGCGCAATGCCACCTCGCTGGTGTTCCCCCTGCCCCTGTCGTACCAGGCGCGCATCCGCGCCGTGGAAGGCGTGACCGGCGTGGGGTACGCCAACTGGTTCGGCGGCATCTACCAGGACCCGAAGAACTTCTTCGCGCAGTTCGCCGTGTCCGGCGCCAGCTACCTGGACATCTATCCCGACTACATCATCCCCGACGCCGAGCGCGCCGCCTTCCTGCGCGACCGCAAGGGCGCCATCGTCGGCCGCAAGCTGGCCAACCAGTACGGCTTCAAGGTCGGCGACACGATCCCGATCCGGGGCACCATCTACCCCGGCCAATGGGAGTTCGTGGTGCGCGCCATCTACGACGGGCGCAAGGAAACCACCAATACCGCCACCATGTTCTTCCACTGGGATTACGTGAACGAGAGCGTCAAGAAGGTCTACCCGCGCCGCGCCAACCAGGTGGGCGTGTACGTGGTGCAGATCGGGCAGCCGGAAAACGCGGCGCAGATATCGGGCGTCATCGACAGCCAGTTCCGCAATTCGCTGGCCGAAACGCTGACCGAGACCGAGAAGGCGTTCCAGCTCGGTTTCGTGTCGATGTCGGAAGCGATCGTGGTGGCGGTGCGGGTGGTGTCCTTCGTGGTCATCCTCATCATCATGGCCGTCATGGCCAACACCATGGCCATGAGCGCGCGCGAGCGCCTGGCCGAATACGCCACGCTGAAGGTGCTGGGCTTTGGCCCCGGCTTCCTGGCGGCGCTGATCTTCGGCGAATCGCTGCTGCTGGCGGCGGTGGGCTGCCTGCTCGGCGTCGTGCTGCTGTTCCCGCTGGCGGCCGGCTTCGCGCAGGCCATGGGCACCATGTTCCCGGTGTTCCAGGTGTCGCCGCTGACGGTGCTGCAGCAGGTGCTGGCGGCGCTCGCGGTGGGCGTGGTGGCCGCCATAGCGCCCACGCTGCGCGCGGCGCGCGTGAACATCGTGGAGGGCCTGCGCAGCATCGGCTAAGCCATGAAGATCCCCCTTTCCTACATCCTGCGCAACCTGTGGACGCGCCGCCTGACCACGGCGCTGACGGCCGGCGGCCTGGCGCTGGTGGTGTTCGTATTCGCCACCGTGCTGATGCTCGACGAAGGCCTGCGCACCACGCTGGTGGCAACCGGGGAGCAGGACAACGTGGTCGTGATCCGCCGCTCGGCCGAAACCGAGGTGCAAAGCGGCGTGGAACGGCGCCAGGCCTCGATCATCGCCACCCATCCGGCCATTGCCATGGGCAGCGACGGCGCGCCGCTGGTGTCGAAGGAAACCGTGGTGCTCATTTCCCTGCACAAGCGCGGCTCGGACAAGCCGTCCAACGTCGTCATCCGCGGCATTGCGCCGACCGGCCTGGCCATGCGGCCCCAGGTCAGGCTCACGGCCGGCCGCATGTTCCGCCCCGGCGCCTCGGAAGTGATCGCCGGCGCCAGCATCGCGCGCCGCTTCGAAGGCGCGGGCATCGGGGAAACGCTGCGCTTCGGCCAGCGCGAATGGACGGTGGTCGGCCTGTTCGACGCCGGCAACAGCGGCTTCGATTCGGAGATCTGGGGCGACTCGGAGCAGCTGCTGCAGGCTTTCCGCCGCCTGGCCTACTCCTCCGTGATCCTGCGCCTGGCCGACGGCGAGCGCTTCGAGGGCCTGCGCAGCGACCTGGAAGGCGACCAGCGCCTGACGGTGCAGGCCAAGCGCGAACGCGCGTTCTATGCCGACCAGTCCAAGGCGCTGTCGAACTTCATCAGCTACCTTGGCCTGGTGCTGTCCATCGTGTTCTCGCTGGGCGCCACGATCGGCGCCACCATCACCATGTACGCCTCGGTCGCCAACCGGGTGGGCGAGATCGGCACCCTGCGTGCGCTGGGATTCCAGCGCCGCTCGATCCTGGCCGCCTTCCTGGCCGAGGCGATGCTGCTGGCACTGGTGGGCGGCGCGGCCGGCCTGGCCGTGGCCTCCTGCATGCAGTTCCTGTCCTTCTCCACCACCAACTTCCAGTCCTTCTCCGAACTGGCCTTCGGCTTCAAGCTCAGTCCCGCGATCGCGGCCAAGACCATGCTGTTCGCCCTGGCGATGGGCTTCGTGGGCGGGTTCCTGCCAGCCTTCCGCGCGGCGCGCCTGAAGATCGTGGATGCCCTGCGCGCGGCTTGAGTGTTGCAAAATATCCACGATAGTTGCCTTCCGGGAAATTTCCCTGGGACTTACCGTGCTACACTTTGTGCCCCATGTCCACCCTCCCACACTGCCGCCTGCTCCTGCGCCTGGCCGCCGCCTGCTGGCTCGCCTGCGCCGCCGCCCATGCCGCGGCGGAAGAGCGGCGCGTGCTGGTGCTGTACTCGCTCGGCGCCGATTCCTCGTCGGCCTGGCAAAGGCTGGTGCACAAGGGCATGTACGATGAACTCGGGCGCAGCAGCCAGGGTGCCACCCCGGCCATCTTCGAGGAGCGCTTCGACGCCAACCGCGTAGGCGAAGACAAGTCCATGGAAGGCATGGCGCCCTACCTGGCAACCAAGTACGCCGACCTGAAGTTCGACGCCATCGTGACCGAGAATTTCGTCGCCTCGCGCTTCCTGGCCAGCCACCCGGAACTGTTCCCCGGCGTGCCGCGCCATTACGTCAACCATGGGCGCGATCAATGGCAGCCGCGCGACGGCGTCGGCTATGAGGTCACGTCCGATTTCGAGCGCGCGCTCGGCGTCATCCCGATGGTGGCGCCGAACGTGCGTCACGTCGCCATCATCGGCGACACCACGGCGCGCGGCCGCCTCTGGCTCGACCGCCTGCGCCAGGCCATGCCGCGCTATCCGAGGATCCGTTTCGAGATCTGGGACGACGGCGGCGTGGACGACCTGCGCCGGCGCGCCGCCCGGCTGGACGGCAGCAGCGCCATCTTCATGCTGGCATCGCTGCGCGGCGAAGGCGCGACGCGCGTCCAGCCGCGCGACCTGGCGCTGCAAATCTCGAGCGCGACGCGCGCGCCGATCTTCACCCATACCGAGTCCCTGGTGATGGCAGGCGTGGTGGGCGGCTACGTGGTCAGCGGCGAAGCCGTGGGCCGCCTGATGGCGCGCCTGCTGCTTGGCCTGCCGCCCATGACCAGCCAGGTGCAGGGCTACTACTTCGACTACCCGACGGCGCACCGGGCAGGCTTGCGCAATCTGCCGCCGGACGCGGTGATCCTGAACCGCCCGTACAACGTGTGGGAGCTGTACCGCTGGCAGATCGTGTCGGCCGGCGCCCTGATCGTCATGGAAGGCGTGCTGATCACGGCGCTGGTGCTGTCGCTGCGTTCGCGCCGGCGCACCATGGGCGAGCTGGCCTGCGAGCGCAACAATCTGGAAGAGCGCATCCTGCAGCGCACGCTGGAGCTGCTGCAGGCCAACCGCAAGCTCGAAGAGCTGGCCACCACCGACCCGCTGACCGGTATCGCCAACCGGCGCAAGATGACCGAACAGATCGCCCATGAACTGGAACGGGCGCGGCGCTTCCATCATCCGCTGTCGCTGCTGATGGTCGACATCGACCACTTCAAGCGCATCAACGACACCTACGGGCATGAAGTCGGCGACCAGGCCATCATCAAGACGGCGACCCTGCTGACGGCCCACCTGCGCGCAGTCGATTCGGCGGCGCGCTTCGGCGGCGAGGAGTTCGTGCTGCTGATGCCGGAAACGCACATCGCCGTGGCGGCCCATGCGGCCGAGCGCCTGCGCGCGCAGGCGGCGCAGTTGCGCATCGAGGCCGAAGGCGGCATCGTGGTGGAGCTGACCATCAGCATCGGCGTGGCGGCAGCCGACCCGCATGGCACGCCCGATACGCCCTCCTCCCTGCTGGTGCGGGCCGACAAGGCCCTGTACCGCGCGAAAAAAGAAGGCCGCAATCGCGTCGTCTGCTTCTGAAATCGGCGACAATGCCATTTCGACAAACTTTCGCGTTCCCTCGCGGGGCGCTCCCATACCATGCGAAGACTGCTCCGGCGCGCCGGCATCGCGCTATTGGCACTGCTGCTGCTCGCCGCGGCGGCGTTTACCGCCGGCGTCCTGTACCCGGATGAAGCGCTGCGCATCGAGGGCGCTCCCGCCGAGGTGGCCTTCCTGCATGGCAGCATCGTCAATCCGCGCGACGGCAGCGTGCTGCGCGACGCGACGCTGGTGGTCTCCGGGCGGAAGATAACGGCGCTGGGTGCGCATGGCACGGTGGCGTTGCCGCCCGGCGTGCGCCAGGTCGACGCGCGCGGCAAGTTCCTCATCCCCGGCCTGTGGGACATGCACATCCACTCCTGGTTCGGCATGTCGGACTACCTGCACTATCCGCTGTACATCGCCAACGGCATCACCAGCGTGCGCGACATGGGCGGCTGCCTGGACCAGGAAGCGCCCTTTTTCGCCTGCGACGCCAGCAAGCGGACCTGGTCCGCGCGCGCCGAGGCCGGCCAGGCGGTCGGCCCACGCATCGTCGCCAGCGGCAGCTTTCCCATCGATGCGCAAAACCGCATGTCCGATGGCTTCCCCGCCTACCTGGCGCCCGCGTCCGCCGCCGATGCGCGCGCCCTGGTGGCCCATGCCCAGGCCAGCAAATGGGATTTCATCAAGCTCTACAACAACCTGCCGCGCGATGCCTACTTCGCCTTGATGGACGAGGCGCGCCGGCGCGGCGTGGCGGTGGCCGGACACCTGCCGGCCAGCATCGGCGCCGTGGAGGCGGCGCGGGCCGGGCAGAAAAGCATCGAGCACGCTGCCCTGTTTCCGCTGGAGTGCTCGAGCACGGCCGCGGCGCAGCACCTGCAGCAACCGCGCCCGCGCGGCGCGGCGCTGCTGCGCGAGATCCTGCCCGCGTATTCGGAGCCGCTTTGCCGCGAAGTGTTCGACGTCATGGCGCGCAGCGGCACGTGGTTTACGCCGACGCACGTGACGCGCCGCTACGAGGCGAACGCCGCCAACCCAAACTTCCTGGACGATCCAAGGCTTGCGTATATCAACCACGCCTGGCGCTTCGTCTGGAAGCTCGATGCAAAGCGCATGCGCAAGGAGCTGCAACAGCCCGGCGCGCAGGCCGATTACACGGCGTTCTACCGGAAGGGACTGGAACTGACGGGGCGGGCCCACCAGGCTGGCGTTGCGGTGCTGGCCGGCAGCGACGCGCCGGACGCCTACATCTTTCCGGGCTTTAGCCTGCACGACGAACTGCAGGAACTGGTCGCGGCCGGCCTGACGCCGGCGCAGGCGCTGCGCGCCGCCACCTTCGACGCCGCACGCTTTGCCGGGCAGGAGGCGCGCTACGGCACGCTGGAAGCAGGCAAGGCAGCCGACATCGTTGTGCTGGAAGCCAACCCGCTGGACGACATCGCCCACACGCGGCGCATCCATGCCGTCATGTTCAACGGCTACTTGTACCAGCAGCCGCAGCTGGAGCGCATGCACGCCTTCGTGCGCGGCAAGGCGGCCAGCTTCGCCGTGACCTGCAAGGCGATCTGGAGCCTGCTGCGCAGCCGGGAGTTCCGCAATATGTTCGCCGACTGAGCTTACTCGGCGTCGGGCTGGGCGGAGGGGTGCGCGGCCTTGAAGGCCGGCAGGTCGACGCAGTTGGCCGCGATGCGCGCCACGTTCGGATAGGGCGCCAGGTCGATGTCGAAGCGGTTGGCGTTGTATACCTGCGGCACCAGGCAGCAGTCGGCGATGGTGGGCGTGTCGCCATAGCAGAAGCGGCCGCTGTCGCCGTCGCGCTCCAGATGCGCTTCCAGCGCCGCCATGCCCTCGCCCATCCAGTGGCGGTACCATTCGTTCTTCTGCTCTTCCGACAGCCCCATCGGGCCCTTCAGGTACTTCAGCACGCGCAGGTTCATGATCGGGTGCGTGTCGCAGGCGATGGTCTGCGCCAGCGCGCGCACGCGGGCGCGGCCCACCGCGTCCTGCGGCAGCAGCGGCACCAAGGGATGCACTTCCTCCAGGTACTCGATGATGGCCAGCGACTGCGTCAGCACGATGCCGCTGTCCTCCAGCGCCGGCACCAGGCCGGCAGGATTGACTTCACGGTAGGCCGGCGCCAGCTGCTCGCCGCCGTCGCGCAGCAGGTGCACCGGCAGCGCGTCGTAGGCCAGGCCTTTCAGGTTCAGCGCAATGCGCACGCGGTAGGCGGCCGAGCTGCGGTAGTAGGTGAAGAGCTTCATGCGCGTTCCTCGTAATTGCGCACCGTCTGGTCGATGGCGCCGAAGATGGACTTGCCCTGCGCGTCGTGCATCTCGATGCGCACGTTGTCGCCGAACTGCAGGAAGCCGGTCTGCGGCTTGCCGCTTTCGATGGTTTCGTACATGCGCACTTCGGCCAGGCAGCAGTAGCCGACACCGCCGTTGGCGATGCTCGAACCGTGCAGGCCGCCCTGCTTGTTCGATACGGTCCCGGAGCCGATGATGGTGCCGGCGCACAGTTCGCGCGTCTTGGCGGCGTGCGCCACCAGCTGGGCAAAGTTGAAGGTCATGTCTTCGCCGGCGTTGGGCCTGCCGAACGGCTGGCGGTTGATCTGCACCAGCAGCGGCAGGTGCAGCTTGTGGTCCTGCCAGTTTGCGCCCAGTTCATCCGGGGTCACGGCCACCGGCGAGAAGGCGCTGGCCGGCTTGGAATTGAAGAAGCCGAAGCCCTTCGCCAGCTCGTTCGGGATCAGGTTGCGCAGCGAAACGTCGTTGACCAGCATGACCAGGCGGATTGCCTTGCCGGCTTCCTCTTCGCTGGCGCCCATCTTCACGTCGCCGGTGACGACCGCCACTTCCGCTTCCAGGTCGATGCCCCACGCTTCATCGAGCGCGTAGATGGCGTCGCGCGGGCCGACGAAGCTGTCCGAGCCGCCCTGGTACATCAGCGGATCGGTATAGAACGATGCCGGCACTTCGGCGTTGCGCGCCTTGCGCACCAGTTCCACGTGGTTGATGTAGGCCGAACCGTCGGCCCACTGGTAGGCGCGCGGCAGCGGCGAGTGGCACTGGCTCTCGTCGAAGGCCTGGGCGCCGGAGGCGCTGCCCTGGTTCAGCAGGGCGTAGATCTGCGTGAGCTGGGGCGCGGCCTGGTCCCAGTTGTCCAGCGCGGCCTGCATGGTGGCGGCGATGGCCGGCGCCGGCTGGCAAAACTTGAGGTCGCGGCTGACCACGACCAGGCAGCCGTCGCGGCTGCCGTCTTTCAGGGAGGCGAGTTTCATGGTATTCCTTAGTTCTGTGGGGCGTGCATCCAGGCGGCGTGCTTGGGCGCCTTCTTCGTTTTAGCCCATTCTTCCAGCATTTCCCATTTCACTTCGTCGAGCTTCTGCATCATTTCCGGGGTGCCGGTATTGGCCGCGAGCTCCAGGCGGTGGCCGTTCGGGTCGAAGAAGTAGATCGACTTGAAGATGGTGTGGTTGACGGGGCCCAGCACCTCGATGCCGGCGGCCACCAGGCGCTCCTTGGCGGCCAGCAGCTCGTCCATCGAACCGACTTCCAGCGCCAGGTGCTGGACCCAGGCCGGCGTGTTTTCGTCGCGCCCCATTTCCTTCTGGGTCGGCAGCTCGAAGAACGCCAGGATGTTGCCCTGCCCGGCGTCCAGGAACACGTGCATGTACGGGTCCGGGGCCTTGGTCGACGGCACTTCGTCTTCGGCGATGGCCAGCACGAAGTTCATGTTCAGGTGCTTGACGTACCACTCGACGGTTTCCTTGGCATCCCTGCAGCGGTAGGCAACGTGGTGGATTTGCTTGATTTTCATGGCGGGCTCCTTTGCTATTGCGACATTAAACCCCTGTTTCAGCTATCATACAAACGATATTTTCACGGCAATTTATTAATTTTCCTGATGAATCCAACCATCCGCCAGATGCGCGCCCTGGTCGCCGTCGCCCGCACCGGCAGCTTTACCGCGGCAGCCGACCTGCTGCACGTCACCCAGTCCGCCCTGTCGGGACAGATCAAGGAACTCGAGCAGCTGCTCGGGGTGAAGGTGGTGGAGCGCAATACGCGGCGCGTGCAGCTGTCCGAGGTGGGGCGCGAGCTGTATCCGCTGTTCGACAAGATGCTGCAGGACCTCGATGGCGCCATGGCCGACATTGCCAGCCGCAAGGCCCTGAAGAAGGGCATCGTGCGCGTGGCGGCGCCGCAGATGATGGCCTGCACCCTGCTGCCGCAGGTGATCGGCGCCTTCCGCGCCACCTATCCGGACGTGCAGGTGCAGCTGGTCGACTGCCCGGTCGACAACGTGGCCGCGCGCGTGGTGAGCGGCGAAGTGGACGTGGGCATCGGTCCGGAGCGCGACGTCACCGCCGAGGTGGACGCCCAGTTGCTGTTCGAAATGCCGTTCGTGGTGGTGTTCCCCGCCGGCCATGCGCTGGCCGCGCGCCGCAGCGTCGCCTGGGCGGAAGTGAACCAGCATGCGTTCATCGCGCTGCAGGGCCAGTTCACCGAACGGCTGCTGCGCGACATGACCACGCTGGCGCCCTACAACGAGGTGACCTTCATGACCACCGCCCTGGCCATGGTGGCGGCGGGCCTGGGCATCACGGCCTGCCTGCCCTATGCCGAGCCGATGGTGCGCCTGTACGGGCTGGAAATGCGGCCGCTGGTCGCGCCCGAACTCACGCGCAAGTTCTTCATCTATACCAAGACGTCGCGCACGCCATCGCCGGCGGCGGAACGCTTCATCAGCGCGCTGGCCGAGTATTCCCTATAATTTGCCGCATGTCGCACGATACGATTGAAGCCAACAAGGCAATGGACAGGTTCGACGGCCACCATCAGGTGTGGCTGTTCGGTTACGGCTCGCTGATCTACAAGGCGGACTTCCCCTTCATCGAACGCCGGCCGGCGCACATCTTCGGCTGGGCGCGCCGCTTCTGGCAAGGTTCGCACGACCATCGCGGCACGCCCGATGCGCCGGGCCGCGTCGCCACCCTGGTCCCGGCCGCGGGTGCCGTGTGCCACGGCATGGCTTACCTCGTCACGCCGGAGGAATTCGCCCACCTCGACCACCGGGAAAAGAACGGCTACCTGCGCGTGGCCATCGACATCCATTTCGAAGCGGGCGGCGCGGAAGAAGGCTTGATCTACATTGCCGCCGCCGACAATGCCGCCTGGCTGGGCGAAGCGCCCGTGGAAGACATCGCGCGCCACATCGCCAGCGCCACCGGCCCCAGCGGCCCCAATATCGAGTACCTGCTGCGCCTGGCCGCCGCGCTACGGGACATGGGGCACCATGACGAGCATGTGCATGCGATCGAGGATTACCTGACCCGCCTTGCCAATGCGCGGGCGACAGGTTCCGGCCAGTGACAGGCCGGCTCCTTCGCCGCTGCGGGCAGCCCGGGCGCCCCGCCTCGGGTCAAAACAAGTCCATTTGCCCGGCCTTGGCGGCGGCGCGGGCGCGCGCGCCTGACGGCGGAATGTAGTCGGGGCGCTTGAACTGGGTGCAGTCAAGTGCGCGGAACTTGCTGTGGCGGCCGTGGAAGCCGAAGCGCGTGATGCCCTTGTCGATGCGCTGCTGGATCAGGTCGGCCCACACGCCTTCGCCGCGCATGCGCGCGCCGAACTGCGCTTCGTAGTCCTTGCCGCCGCGCATGTCGCGCACGCGGTTCATCACGCGCGCGGCGCGGTCGGGAAAATGCGCTTCGAGCCATTCCTTGAACAGCGGGCTCACTTCCCACGGCAGGCGCAGCACCACGAACGTCGCCATCACGGCGCCGGCGTCGCGCGCGGCGGCCATGATCTTTTCGATATCGGGCTCGGTCACGAAAGGAATGATGGGCGCGATGCTGACGCCGACCGGAATGCCGGCCTTGGCCAGCGTTTCGATCGTGCGCAGGCGGCGCGCCGGCGCGGCGGCGCGCGGCTCCAGCGTGCGCGCGATCTTGCTGTCGAGCGTGGTGATGGTGATGGTGGCCGCCGCCAGGTTGCGCGCGGCCATCGGCGCCAGGATGTCGATGTCGCGCTCGATCAGCGAAGACTTGGTGATCAGGCCGACCGGGTGGTTGCACTCGGCCAGCACTTCCAGCACGCCGCGCGTGAGGCGGTATTCGCGTTCGCAGGGCTGGTAGGCGTCCGTGTTGACGCCCAGGGCCAGCGACTCGACCACGTAGCCCGGCTTGGACAGTTCGGCGCGCAGCAGCGCCACCGCGTTGACCTTGGCAAACAGCTTGCTTTCGAAATCGAGCCCGGGCGACAGGCCCAGGTAGCTGTGCGACGGCCGCGCGAAACAGTAGATGCAGCCGTGCTCGCAACCGCGGTAAGGGTTGAGCGAGACGTTGAAGGGGATGTCGGGCGACTGGTTATGGGTGAGGATGGTCTTGGCTGTTTCCTCGGTGACAATGGTGCGCGGCGGGCGCAGTTCGGCCTCGGCGTCGTCCGGGTCGGGCGCCCAGCCGTCATCGAACGCTTCGCGCGCCTGCAACTCGTACCTGCCTTGCATGTTTGATACTGCGCCGCGCCCTTTTTGCGCCTTGCGCGATGGCGGCGGCAACATCACCTGCCCCTCTGGTTCATGGTCTTGCATGCGGCGCCCCGTCACTGACTACTGTGTATTTATACAGTATTCTAAACCCACCGCCCCGCGCCGGCAAGCCAAGCTGGTATCATGCGCACTTCTCCGGGGCTCCCCCCACATTCAAAGAGCAATCAATGAGCACAACTACCAATCTGCCCTCCTTCGGCAGCAGGATTTCCCTCGCCATCGGCGCCTTCTTCAAGATCCTGGGCGACGCCCAGTACGCCGCGCGCGTGCGCGACGACGGCATCGGCCCGCTGAGCGCGCCCACTCCCACTCCCGCCCCGGCGCCGGCGCCGGCCGCCGCGCCGCTGCGCGAAGCCACGCCCGACGCGGCGTTGCAGCTGCTGTCGCTGTTCCAGCGCGAGGCGCGCCTGATCGACTTCACGCAGGAAAACCTGTCCGCCTATTCCGACGCCGATATCGGCGCCGCGGCGCGCGTGGTGCACGAAGGCTGTGCCAAGGTGCTGCGCGAGCACTTCACCATCGACGCCATCCGCAGCGAAGCGGAAGGCAGCCGCGTGACGCTGGCCGAAGGCTTCGACGCCGCGGCCGTGCGCCTGACCGGCAACGTGGTGGGCAAGGCGCCGTTTACCGGCACCCTCAGCCACCGCGGCTGGCGCGCCACCAGCGTGCGCCTGCCGAAGCTGGCCGAAGCGCATGACGCCAAGGTCCTTGCCGCGGCCGAGGTGGAACTGTGAGCGACCCACGCTACGCCATCGGCATCGACCTTGGCACCACCCACAGCGCGTTGTCCTATGTGGAACTGGCCGGCAGCGACGGCGAAAAGACCAAGCACGGCGTGCTGGGCATCCCCCAGCTGACCGCGCCCGGCACGGTGGAGGAACTGCCGCTGCTGCCAAGCTTCCTCTACCTGCCGCATCCGGACGAGCTGGCGCCGGGCGAACTGGCCCTGCCTTGGGCCGGCGCCGACGGCCAGCCGGCCGTGGCGGGCGAGATGGCGCGCAGCCGTGGCGCCACCACGCCCATCCGCCTGGTATCGAGCGCCAAGAGCTGGCTGTGCCACCCCCGCGTGGACCGCCGCGCCGCCATCCTGCCGCACGACGCGCCGGAGGAAGTGGCGCGCGTGTCGCCGCTGGAAGCCTCGACCCGCTACCTGCGCCATTTGCGCGCGGCCTGGGACCACGCCCATCCGGAAGCGCCGTTCAATGCGCAGGCGGTGACGGTCACCATCCCGGCCTCGTTCGACCCGGCCGCGCGCGAGCTGACGGCCGAAGCGGCGCGCGCCGCAGGCTACGACAACGTCACCCTGCTGGAGGAGCCTCAGTCGGCCCTCTACAGCTGGATCCAGAACAGCGACGGCCGCTGGCGCAAGCAAGTCAAGCCAGGTGACATCATCCTGGTGGTGGACGTGGGTGGCGGCACCAGCGACTTCTCGCTGATCGCCATCCTGGAGCGCGACGGCGTACTGGAACCGCACCGCGTGGCCGTGGGCGACCACATCCTGCTGGGCGGCGACAACATGGACCTGGCGCTGGCGCACCTGGTGGCGCGCAAGCTGGCCGCCAACGGCACCCAGCTCGATGCCTGGCAGATGCGCGCGCTGACCTATGGCTGCCGCGCCGCCAAGGAAGCGCTGCTGGCCGACGCGCAGGCCGAGACCTGGCCGATCGTGGTGCCCAGCCGCGGCTCGAAGCTGATCGGCGGCTCGATCCGCACCGAACTGACGCGCGCCGAAGTGTCGACCTTCATTACCGACGGCTTCTTCCCGAAAGTGGAAGCGTCGGCCCGTCCCGCCGTACGCGCCCGCGCCGGCCTGACCCAGCTTGGCCTGCCGTACGCGCAGGACGCGGCGATCACGCGCCACCTGGCGGCCTTCCTGGCGCGCCAGGTCGGCGCCACGGCGGAACTGGCAGGCTTTGCCGGCCGCGCCAACGCCGAGCACAGCTTCCTGCACCCGAGCGCCGTGCTGTTCAACGGCGGCGTGTTCAAGTCCGAACTGCTGGCCAAGCGTGTGATGGACACTATCAACGACTGGCTCTACATGGAAGGCGCGGAACCGGCGCGCATGCTGGGCGGCGCGGACCTCGACCTGGCAGTGGCGCGCGGCGCGGCGTATTACAGCTACGTGCGGCGCGGCAGCGGCGTGCGCATCCGCGGCGGCACGGCGCGCTCCTACTACGTGGCGATCGAATCGTCGATGCCGGCCATCCCTGGCATGGAGCCGCCGATCCAGGCCCTGTGCGTGGCGCCGTTCGGCATGGAGGAAGGCAGCGAGCTGGAACTGCCGGGCCAGGAATTCGGCCTGGTGGTGGGCGAGCCGGTGCACTTCCGCTTCTTCGGCTCCTCCGTGCGGCGCCAGGACCAGATCGGCACCGTGCTCGATTTCTGGGGCCCGGACGAGCTGGTGGAGTTGAACGAGATCCAGGCCACGCTGTCGCCGGAAGGCCGCGCGGCAGGCGACGTGGTGCAGGTGCGCCTGCACGCCTACGCCAGCGAAGCCGGTACGCTGGAACTGCTGGCGGTGGCGCAGGACGGCCAGCGCTGGAAGGTTGAGTTCGAGGTGCGCGGCGCCGGCGAAGGCCAATGACGCAGTACCTGGTCAGCATCGACCTGGGCACCACCAATTCGGTGCTGGCCTACGCCGCCCCCGGCGGCGAGGTGGCGCTGTTCGAGATCGAGCAGCTCACCGCGCCGGGCGAAGTGGGCGGCGCCAAGCTGCTGCCCTCGGCCCGCTACCACCCGGCACAGGGGCAATTCGCGGCGGGCGAGCTGCAGTTGCCCTGGCCGGAACCGGTCCTGCCGGATGCGCCGCCAGGCGCCATCCTGGGCCGACTGGCGCGCGCGCTGGGCGGGCAGGTGCCGGGGCGCCTGGTTGCCAGCGCCAAAAGCTGGCTGTCGCACACCGGCGTCGACCGCATGGCGCCGATCCTGCCCTGGGGCGCCGCCGACGACGTGGCGCGCGTGTCGCCGGTGGCGGCCAGCGCAAGCTACCTGGCGCACCTGCGCGCCGCGTGGAACACACGCTTTCCCGCCGCCCCGCTGGAGCGGCAGCAGATTATCCTGACCGTTCCCGCCTCCTTCGATGAAGGCGCGCGCGCACTGACGCTGGAAGCGGCGCGCATGGCGGGCCTGCCCGCGCTGCGTCTGCTGGAGGAACCGCAGGCGGCGCTGTACGACTGGCTGTACCGGCACCGCGCCGAACTGGCGCAGGAACTGGCCGGCGCGCGCCTGGTGCTGGTGGCCGACGTGGGCGGCGGCACCACCGACTTCACCCTGGTCAAGGTGGCGTTGGCGGACGGCGCGCCACAGCTGACGCGCATCGGCGTCGGCAATCACCTGATCCTGGGCGGCGACAACATGGACCTGGCGCTGGCCCACCTGGCCGAGCAGCGCCTGGGCGGTGAGCAAGCGCAGCGCCTGTCCGCGGCGCGCCTGGCGCAGCTGACGGAGCGCTGCCGCGCGGCCAAGGAAACCCTGCTGGCGCAGGATGCGCCGCAACAGGTCAGCGTCACCCTGCTGGGCGCCGGTGCCCGTCTGGTCGGCGCCAGCCGCAGCGCCACGCTGACGCGCGCCGACGTCGAGCGCATCGTGCTGGACGGCTTCTTCCCCCTCAATGAAACGCAGCAGCCAGCCCAGTCCCGGCGCGGCGGCATCGTCGAATTCGGCCTGCCCTACGCCAGCGACCCGGCGGTCACGCGCCACCTGGCCGGCTTCCTGCGCCAGCATGCCGGCGCCGCACGCGAGGCGCTTGGCCTGCCCGACGACGGCCGCCTGCCCGTGCCCGATACCCTGCTGCTGAACGGCGGCGTGTTCCGCGCCGCGCAGCTTGCCGAGCGCCTGGCGGCGACCCTGGCGCTTTGGCGCGGCCAGCCGGTGCGCGTGCTGCGCAACGACGATCCCGACGTGGCCGTGGCGCGCGGTGGCGTCGCCTACGCCCTGGGCCAGCAAGGCCTGGCTCCGGCCATCGGCGGCGGCTCCGCGCGCAGCTACTGGCTCCTGCTGGACAGCGCCCGCGCGCCGGGCGAGTCGCGGCGCGCCGTCTGCCTGCTGCCGCGCGGCAGCGCCAGCGGCCAGGAAGTGCGCCTGGCCGGGCGCACCTTCGCCCTGCGCCTGGGACGCCCGGTGCGCTTCCACATTGCCACCACGCTGGCCGACCCCGTGCCGCCGCAGGCGGGCGAAGTGGCGGACTTGGCGCCCGACACGCTCACGGCGTTGCCGGCCATCGCCACGGTGCTGCGCGACAGCAGCGATGCCGGGGCGCGCAAGGAAATCACCGTGCAGCTGGCCGCCGCGCTGACGGAAGTGGGCACGCTGGAAGTGCATTGCGAGGCGAACGGCCAGCGCTGGCAGCTGGAGTTCCAGCTGCGCGAGCACGGCGAGGACAGCGCCGAGGCGGCCGACGACAGCGGCGCCGAGGCGGCGCTGCCGGCGCGCCTGCCCGACGCGCTGGAAAAGATCGAGCGCATCTTCGGCAGCCGCGCGCAGCAGGTGGACGTCAAGGAAGTGCGCCAGCTGCGCACCCAGCTGGAACACCTGCTGGGCAGCCGCGAACGCTGGGCGACGCCATTGCTGCGCCGCCTGTTCGACGCCTTGCTGGAGCGCGCCAAGGGCCGGCGCCGCTCGGCCGAACATGAGCGCACCTGGCTCAACTTGGCCGGCTATTGCCTGCGGCCGGGCTTCGGCCACGCGCTCGACGAATGGCGCATCGCGCAGCTGTGGGCCATGTTCGAGGCCGGCGTGCAGCACCATCAGGACAGCCAGGTCTGCGCCGAATGGTGGACGCTGTGGCGCCGCGTGTCGGGCGGGCTGGCGCCGGCGGCGCAATTGCGCCTGCTGGACGATTTCGCCTTCAACCTGCAGGCCGACGCCAGCGAGCGGGGCCGCCGTCCCGTTACCCTGGTCAACGGCAGCGCAGACGACATGTTGCGCCTGGGCGCATCGCTGGAGCGCATCCCTGCGGCCTACAAGGCCGAAATCGGCAACTGGATGGTGGGCGAGCTGCCAAAGTCCGGGAGCCTGGCCGCCACCACCCGCTACCTGTGGGCGCTGGGCCGGGTCGGCGCCCGCCGTCCCTTCCACGGCAGCGCGCACGAGGTGGCGCCGGTCGAAACGGTCGAACAGTGGCTGCAGGCGCTCATGCAGCTGGACTGGCGCAAGGTGGAGCCGGCAGGTTTCGCCGCCGCCCACCTGGCGCGCATGACGGGCGACCGCTCGCGCGACATCGGCACGGCGCTGCGCCAGGAAGTGGTGCGCCGCCTGGAAGCGGCCGGCGCGCCGCCCGGCTGGCCGGCCATGGTGCGCGAGGTGGTGCAGCTGGACCAGACCAGCGAGCAGCGCATGCTGGGCGAAGCGCTGCCGCCGGGCCTGAAACTCCTCAGCTAGCGTGGCCGGCGCGCGCTTGCGCCTGTTGCTGCGCGACGAAACCGTCGAAGGCGGCAATCACGCGGTCGTAGCGGTGCGCCTCGCCCTCCAGCTGCGCCAGCGCGTAGCAACTCGCTTCCAGCGTCGACAGCTGGTGCGGCGCATGCGCCTTGCGGATCAGGTAATGCGACGGCGGCGTGTCGCGCAGCGGCAGGCGCGGCAAGGCTTGCAGCAGTGGGTTCAGGTACAACATCTTGCGGCTTTTGCGCCAGGTCGCGTCCAGCACGACCAGCAGCACCTGGTCCGGCGCCGGCAGCGCCGGACAGGCCGGCGGCGGGGCGATGCCCAGCGAGCGGTCGTCCGGCGTGTCGGGGTAGAGCAGCACGGGCTGGCGGCCCTGCCCGCCCAGCATGGCGCCCAGGGCTGCCGCATCGAACCGTTCGCCGATTGCGATACGGCTGCCCGGCAGGCACAAATGCAGCAGCCGCGCGCTGCCCTTGGCGTTGGCCACTTCCAGCGGATGCTGCAGGATCAGTACCTCGGCTTCGCTCGCCACGGGCGCCGCCCAGTGGCAGATGCAGGTGGCGGCCGGGCGCAGGCAGGTGGCGCACATCGGGCGCCGCGGCATGGTATTCATGCCGCGGATCATACACCAGCCCTCCCTAGGCCTGGGACGGCGCGCCCAAGAGCTCGTCCAGTTGCGCCAGCTGGGCCGGGTCCTTGACCACGGCGCGCAGCCAGGCATGCAGCGGCAGCTCGCCCCAGCTGGCGGCCTTGTCGGCGAGATAAGCGACGGGACTGTGCGGCTCCGTGCGCCGGAAGAAATCCGCCACCAGGCGCAGCTGGGCCAGCGCATGTTCGCGCGACTGCGGCATGCGCGGCGCGGCGCCCGGCTCCACGATGGCCAGCGCCGTGGCGCTTCCCCTGCCCGCCTGCACGGCAACGGGGCCGCCAATGCCTGCGGGCGCGTCGATCGCCGCCAGTTCAAGCGCCCGCGCCACGGCCTCGCGCGCCGCGCCGAACGACGGCCCCTCGGCCCCCAGCCGCGCATCCACAGCCGCCTGCAAGGCTTGCAGCGCCTGCAGGCAATGCTGGGCGTCCCGCAACGCGGCCGCCGCATCGCCCTGCTGCGGCGAGGCCGCGACCAGGGCCGGCGTGCGTCCCAGAAGCCAGGCCAGGTTGCCCGAGCGAAGCTCCTGGTCCCCGCCTTCGGGCAGCGGATGGACCTGGTCCCAGTAGCGTTCGCACAGCCCGGCCAGCAGCAAGAAGCCATCGCCCAGCCCGCGCAGCTGGTGCGTGTGCGCGCGCGCTTCGGCCAGCCATACCGCCAGCCGCAGGTCCTTGCTGCGCGCTCGCAGCAGCTCGCCGCAATGGTTGGCCACGGTTGGCCAATCGGCGCTGTGCAGCGGCGTGGCCCACTCGCCCTGGTCCAGCGTGGGGTCGTCATGGCGCCGCGCGGCGGCAATGAGGTCCATGCACGGGTCGAACGACACGTCGTCGCCGCATGGTTTGCTTTCGCTGACGGGCCGCAGCAGTTCCTCGTTGGTGTACATGTCTCCTCCTATTTCGTGATGATGCGGAACTGTCCCTGGCGCGTCACGCCTGCCTTGACCTTGCCCACGGGCGCTCCTTCCGCCATGCGCGCCAGCAGCACGTCGGCAACGGCCGGCAGCAGGGCGCCGTGCAGGATGTTGTCGATATTGCGCGCGCCGGAATCGGTCTCGGTGCAGCGCGCCAGCACGGCCTGCACCAGCGCGTCGTCCCAGCAGAACTCCGCGTGGTGGTTTTCACTCACGCGCTGGGCGATGCGGCCAAGCTTGAGGGCGATCACCTGGGCCAGCGCCTCGTCGGAAATCGGGTAATACGGCACCACCTGCAGGCGCCCCAGGAAGGCGGGCTTGAAATGGCGCACCAGCTGCGGGCGCAGCAGCGCGTCCAGTTCCTCGGGCGTCGGCAGCGCGTCCTTGCCGGCATTCAGGCAGGCCTGCATGATGGCGCCCGAACCGAGGTTGGAGGTCAGGATGATGACCGTGTTGCTGAAGTCGACCATCTGCCCTTCCGCGTCCTCCAGCATGCCCCGATCGAACACCTGGAAGAACAGCTCCAGCACGTCGGGATGGGCCTTGTCGGCTTCATCGAGCAGCACGACGCAGTACGGGCAGCGACGCACCGCTTCGGTCAGCACCCCGCCCGCGCCGTAGCCTACATAGCCGGGGGGCGAGCCCTTCAGGCCTGCCACGCTGTGCGGTTCCTGGTATTCGCTCATGTTGATGGTGACCAGCTTGCGCTCGCCGCCGTACAGCAGATCGGCCAGCGCCAGTGCAGTTTCGGTCTTGCCGACGCCGGACGGTCCGGTCAGCAGGAACACGCCCTTGGGCTTGCGCGGGTCGTCCAGCCCGGCGCGCGCCGTGCGCATGCGCTGCACGATGGCGTCCACGGCATGCGCCTGCCCCAGGATGCGCGACTCCAGCGCCGGCTTGAGCTGCTGCACGGTGCGGATCTCGTCGCGCAGCATGCGGCCGACGGGAATCCCGGTCCAGGCCGACACCACCGCCGCCACCACGTGGCGGTCCACTTCCAGCGGCACCATCGGCGCCTCGCGCTGGATCTCCTGCAGCTGCTGCTGCGCGCTGGCGGCGGCGCCGGCATCGCCGTCCCGCCGCAGCTGCGCGATGCGCCCGCACAGCTCGCGTTCGCGCGCATGGCGCGCCGCCAGTTCGGCATGCCAGGCCTCCAGGCTGCCGCGCTCGTCGCGCAGCACCGGCAGCAGGGACGTTGCCGCGTCGTCCGCAGTGCCGCCCGTGACGCTGGCGGCATCGCGCTCGACCGCGGCGATGCGCGCCGAAAGCCGTTCGATCTGGCAGGCCGCATCCTCCAGCAGGGCGGGCGCCGCGCACTGTCCCAGCGCGACGCGGGCGCAGGCCGTGTCCAGCACGCCCACCGCCTTGTCCGGCAACTGGCGGCTGTTGATGTAGCGGTGCGAGAGCCGCACCGCCGCCGTCACGGCGTCGTCGCGCACGCGCACGCAAAAATGCGCCTCCATCAGCGGCACCATGGCGCGCAGCATGGCGGCCGCGGTGTCCTCGTCCGGCTCCTCGACCTTGACCACCTGGAAGCGGCGCGCCAGCGCGGCATCCTTCTCGAAGTAGCGCTTGTACTCGCTCCAGGTGGTGGCGGCGATGGTGCGCAGCTCGCCGCGCGCAAGCGCCGGCTTGAGCAGGTTGGCGGCATCGCCCTGCCCCGCTGCACCGCCGGCGCCGATCATGGCGTGCGCCTCGTCGATGAACAGCACCACGGGATGCGGACTGCGGCGCACTTCGTCGATCACGTTCTTCAGGCGCGCCTCGAACTCGCCGCGTACGCTGGCGCCGGCCTGCAGCAGCGCCAGGTCCAGCGCATGGATCGCGACATTGGCAAGCGGCGGCGGCACTGCACCGGCCGCAATGCGCAGGGCCAGCCCTTCCACCACGGCGGTCTTGCCGACGCCCGCCTCTCCCGTCAGGATCGGATTGTTCTGGCGGCGGCGCAGCAGGATGTCCATCAGCTGCCGCACCTCGGCGGCGCGGCCGATGACCGGATCGAGCTTGCCGTCGCGCGCCAGCTGGCACAGGTTGACGGTGTACTGCGCCAGGGCGGAGGCCGGCGCCACGTCCGGCCGGTCGGGCGATGGCGCGGCGGAACTTTCCCCTTCCGCCGAACCGGCGACGTACTTGTCGATGCGGTGTTTGAGCCCATCCACGGGGAAGCGCGCGAACAGGCCGGAAATGCGGGCGGCCTGCTGCGACAGTTCCGATTCCGTCAGCAACGCCAGCAGCAGGTGGCAGCTGCGCACCTTGTCCGGCTGCGGCAGCGCCAGCGAGGCGATCAGCCAGGCATGCTCCAGCATCAGTTGCAGGCGCCGCGAGAAGACCGGCACGCGCACGTTGGCCACGCGGTTGCCGGCCACTTCGCGCCGCAGGTCCGCCTCCAGCGCAGTCGGGCTGACGTCGCAGCGCCGCGCAATGGCCAGCAGGTCGCAGCCGGGCTGCTCCAGCAGCGCAAGCAGCAGGTGCTCGACCTCGACTTCGCCGTGTCCCATGCCGATGGCGATGTTGGCAGCGCGGGTGGCGGCGGCACGGCAAGCGCCGTTCAGTTTTCCGATCAGTGTTTTCAGTTGAATACTCATGCGATGGCTCCGCGCTTGATGGAATAGTGCAACGACGACGGTTGCAGGGCCACGTTGAAGCTGACTGCTTCCTGCTGGCCGGGCCCCTGCAACACGCCTGCGATGACGATGTCGATGCGATTGACGACGCCGGCCGGTTGCGCCAGCGTGACCTGCACGTTGCGCAGGCGCGGCTCATGGCGCTCGATCGCCTGGCGCACGCTGGCGCAGATGCGCGAGCGGTCCTCGCTGCTGCTGTGCGACAGGCCGGCAAAGTCCGACAGCCCAAAATTCAGCACCGAGCGCGCGCACTCCGGATAGCCTTGCAGCAGCTCCTGCGACAACGCCGTGCGCGTGTTGAGCAGGACTTCGAGGTCGTGCGCCACGCTGTGCTTCAACTGTTCCTGCGTCAAGAAGCGCCCGCCTGGGTGGTTCCCCAGCAAGCGGTCGAACAATCCGGGCCGGCAGCCGTCCATGCCACACCTCCGAAAAAAAAAGCGGCTGCAACGCTCGCACGCCGCAGCCGCAACTCCCTCCAACATCAGGCGATCCTGTTCGCCGCCAGATCCCATCCGCCCGACGTGTTGCCGCCGATGCCGCCTGCGACGCGCTGTTGGGTGTACTTCCAGCGCACCTTGGAGAACTTGAAGCCCACTTCTTCGGTCAGGATGTCGCCTTCGTTCACGGCCGGCGACACGGCGCCGATCAAAACGTTATCGAGCTCGATCTCGAAATACTTGACGCGCTCGCCCTGGGAATCGGCGCGCATGAATTCCAGCTTGGCCTTGGGGATGGTGCGGCCGGCGGCGCAGGTCTGCAGCAGAATCGGCGAAGCCAGGTCGGCCAGCTTGGTGATGACGATGTCGCGATGCTCGCAACGTTCCGCCGTGTGGCCGCCACCGGTGGACGACGTGGCCGAACGCGGCTGCTCCACGCCCCAGCTGACCGATTTGCATTCGATCCAGTCCTTGTGGCGGTCATCGGCCGATTCGCCCTTGATGCCGTCGATATGCAGGTATACGTCAATTGCCATCGCAATGCTCCTTCTCAGTAGTTGGTGGTTTGCGGCAGTTCCGCCACGAGGCGAAGGGAAACGGTCAGCTCGTCGAGCTGGAAGTGCGGGCGCAGGAAGCTGACCGCGCGAAACACACCGGGCCGGCCGGGCATCTCGCTGACCTGCACCGATGCTTCGCGCAGCGGGAACTGCGCCTTCTGCTCCTGGCTGGCGTTATCGTCCAGCAGCACGTACTTCATCAGCCAGCGGTTGAGGAAGTCCTCCACGTTGGATGCGGCGGCGAAGGAGCCGATCTTGTCGCGCATCATGGCCTTCATGTAATGGGCGATGCGCGACACGGCAAAGATGTACTGCAGCTGCGAAGAGAGCACGGCGTTGGCGTTGGCGGCGTCAGAACTGTAGCGGCGCGCCTTCTGCGCCGACTGCGCGCCGAAGAAGGCCGCATAGGCCGTGTTCTTGCAATGGACCAGTGAGATGAAACCCAGGTCGCTCAGCTCCTTCTCGCGGCGGTCGGTGATGGCCACCTCGGTCGGGCATTTCAGCGCGACTTCGCCTTCGTCGGTCTTGAAGGTGTGCGTCGGCAGGTCGTCCACCAGGCCGCCGCCCTCCACGCCGCGGATGGCGGCGCACCAGCCGAACTCCTCGTGCGCCTTCGTCAGGCGGGCGCCGAAGGCGTAGGCGGCATTGCACCACAGGTACTTGTGGTGGTCCCGGCCGTCGACGTCCTCGACGAAATTGAAGCCTTCCACCGTGGTGCCGTCGACAGGGTTGAACGGCAGCCGTCCCAGGAAGCGCGGCAGGGTCAGGCCGACGTAGCGCGCGTCCTCCGACTCGCGGAAGGCCTTCCATTTTGCGTATTCGACAGTGTCGAACACCTTGGCCAGGTCGCGCGGCTTGCCCAGGTCGCCATAGCTCTCCAGGCCGAACAGCTCGGGCGACGCGGCGCTGATGAAGGGGGCGTGTGCTGCCGCCGCCACGTGCGACATCTGCTCGATGAAGTAGATGTCTTCCGGCTGGCGCGATATCTCGAAGTCGCCCAGCAGCGCAGCGTAAGGCGAACCGCCAAAGGTGCCGAATTCCTCCTCGTAGACCTTCTTGAACACGGTGCTCTGGTCGAACTCCAGCGCGCTCTGGAAGTCGCGCACCAGTTCGCGCTTGCTGGCATTGAGCAGGCGGATCTTCAGCGACGGCCCGCTTGCCGTGCTGCGCACCAGGTAATGCAGTCCGGTCCAGCTTTGTTCCAGCTTCTGGAAGGCCGGCGTGTGCATGATCGCGCTGAGCTGCTCGGAGATCAGGCGATCGAGTTCGGCCACCCGTGCATCGATGGTGGCCGACAGGTTGTGCGACACCTGCAGCGTGCCCTGCATCACCTGCCGCGCCAGTTCGCCAATGATGTCGCGGGCCCGTTCGTGCTCGCTGCTGGACTTGGCGACCTTGCTCTGCTCGACGATGCGGTCCAGCAGGTCGCCCTCTTGCACCGCGGCCGGCGCGGCGGCCATCAGTTGCGCGCTCATGTCATTCCTCCTTGGGCGCCAGGGCCGCCAGGTTTTCGGTGTGCTGCAGCACGTCGGTCAGCAGGTCTTCCAGTTTGTCGTTGCCGGCCAGCTTGTTGCGCAAGTCCGCCAGCTTGCCGCGCGCTTCGAGCAGCTTGCCCAGCGGCTCGACCTGGCGCACGATGGCTTCCGGCCGAAAGTCCTGCATGGCGCGGAAGCGCAGCTCCACCGGGAACTCGCCCTCTCCACCCAGCCGGTTCGGCGCCTGGAAGCGCAGCACCGGCTCCACTCCGGCCAGCACTTCATCGAAGTTGTTGCTGTCGACATTGACGAAGTTGCGCTCCTTCAGGCGCTTGTGCGGTGCGTCGGGGTTGCCGCCGAAGTCGCCCATCACGCCGACCACGAAAGGCAATTCCTTGTTCTCCATTGCGTCGCCGACTTCGACGTCGTAGGTCATCTGCACGCGCGGCGGCCGTACCTTGGTCAGGCGCTTCTGCACGCTGTCACGATTTGCCATTTGCTGCTCCTTATTTGAGTGCGCCGAACGGGTCGGCCGCGGTGGACGGGTTCGGCGCGCTGCGCGGCGCTGGAAGCTTATGCGGCGTCGCCACCTTGCGCGCGGCCTTGCCGCTGCCCGCCACCGGCACCAGCACTTCCTCGCCCAGGGTCGTGCGCAGCATGCGCGCCAGTTCCTGCGCTTCGCTGCGGACCGATCCGCCAAGGTTGCTGTGCTGGCTCAGCTCCGCCAGCGAGCGCGTGGAAAGACGCAGTCCGCTCACCGCAATGATGCTGTGCGCCTGCTTGTCTGCAGGGTCGCGCTGCAGCGCTTCCTGCGCCTGCACGATGGCGTCGCTGTAGTTGCCGCGGTCAAAGCGCGCCTGCGCCATTTGCAGCCAGGGTGCCTTGTCGGCCGGGTAGCTGGCCGCCGCGGACTTCAGCAAGGCCTGGAATCTTTCGTGCTGGCCCGCCGCCGCCGCGCGATCGGCATCGGCCATCATGTTCTCCAGCGTTGGCAACGCTGCGTGGTCGCTGCGCTGCAGCTGCGAGTCGCTTGCGCAGCCAGCCAGCGTGGCCGCGCCAATCAGTACTACCGTCAGGGTTTTGCGCATGCTCCTCTCCTTCCGCAAAGTGAAGGCCATTATTGGAGCGATAGTTGTCTGTGCCATTGCGTTGTCTCAAAGCCCACGGCATTGGCACCGTCGCAGTTTGCGCGGGCGCAAACGGCACCGCTGTCGCGGCAGCTTTAATGGAAGCCTGCACACACGGAGGACCGCATGCCCCCTACCCGCGAAAATGCTCTGAAGCGAAGGACCGTTCCTGCGACCGCCATGGCCACGCAGCCGATGCCCATCGAACCGCTCATGGTGGTCGCATGAACAAATTCATCGAAAGGCGCGCCGCGCCACAGGAACTACGCGTCCCGGCTCTGGTGGAGCTGATGCACGAAGGCTTCCACATGCTCTCGCTCCTGCGCCACGGCAGCGCGCCGCCGGGCGAGAACGAATTCGCGGTATCCATCCGCACCTTCCTCGATGCCTTCAGCCAGGAGGCGCGTGCCTTGCGCATCCCGGCCGAAGACATCGAGGATGCCAAGTACGCATTCTGCGCGGCGCTGGACGAAACCATTCTCGCCTCCACCTTTCCGCTGCGCGATGCCTGGGAACGCCGGCCGCTCCAGCTCCTGCTGTTCGGCGACCAACTGGCTGGCGAACACTTCTTCGACAAGCTGGAGCAACTGCGCCTGAAAGGCAGCGAACGGCTGCCGGCGCTGCAAGTGTTCCACATGTGCCTTCTGCTGGGCTTTCGCGGCCGCTACGCCTTAGATGGCACCGATCGCCTGGCCTACCTGACGGCGCGCCTGGGTGACGAGATCGCCCACCTGCACGGCAAGGGAAAGGGTTTCGCGCCGCGTGCCGCGCGGCCGGACAATGTCGCGCACAAGCTGCAATCGAATACGCCGTTCTGGATCGCCGGTGGCGTCTTCCTGCTGACGGCGCTGGCATCGTTTGGCGCCATGCGCTACGCCCTGGACCATTCGGCCGGCACGACGCTGGCGGCCTACCAGGACGTGATCAAGCAGCCGGCGCGCCCGGCGACGCTGAACGTGACGCTGCCCTAAGTACGATTAGTCGAGCACGCGGAACTCGATGCGCCGGTTGCGCGCACGGCCTTCCGCGCTGCCGTTGTCGGCCACTGGCTGGTCAGGCCCCGCCCCCGCCACGGCGATGCTCGCCGCATCGACGCCCTTGCCGGCCAGGTAGCTGCGCACCGCCCCGGCGCGTGCGAGGCTGAGCGCCAGATTGGCGTCGCGCGCACCGGTATTGTCCGTGTGGCCGATCACCTCCACCCGGCGGCCGCCGATCTGCGCCATGGCCGCCGCCATCTCGTCCAGGATGTGCGTGCCGGACGGCCGCAGCAGTGCCTGTCCGCTCTCGAATTCGATGATGCGCCTGGCCAGGGCGGAGTCGAGCAGCTTCTGTGCCGGAGCGTTGACGCGCAAGCCGTTGCTGATCGTGTAGGTCGGGTTCAGGCTGGTGGCAAGCTCGCTGGCGACCTGCTGGCGCGTCGCTTCGTTGCCCACGTCACCCCGGATACCGACACGATTGCCCTCCACCGTCAACTGGCCCTGGCTCACCTGCTTGAGCGGCTCGGAGAGCAGCTTTTGCATATGCGCGCTCCAGTTCGGGGGCGCCACCACGTTGCCCACGGCTATCTGGTCCACCACGCGCTGCGCGCCGTACAGCGCGCGCAGCCGCTGCAGGATGGCGGCTTTGGTCGGTTCGTCCGGCACCGTGCCCGATGCCACGACCGGCGAAACCTGGGCCGCGGCATGGGTGCAGGTCAGGCACAGGAACAACGCAAGCTTGCGCATGTCCGGCTCCTCTTCAGCAAAACGTCTCGTGGAACAACTCGATGGCGAACGGCAGGCCAAGCTGCCCCTGTTCAAGGCAGGCGGCCAGCCGCTGCAGCGCAGGTTCGCCGCGCAGCGTGGCTTCTACCCACGCGCAGTCGCTCAGCGCGACCAGGCTGTCCTGCGCAGCCTCGCCATCGATGATGGCCTGCAGGCTGGCCGGATTGGCGCCGTCCAGCCCCAGCACCAGCGCCGGCAGGCCGGCAGTGCCTGCCATGAACATGGCCAGCTCAAGGTCATGTCGCAACAGCAGCGGCGCGGCAAGCGTCATCCAGAAGGACGCCACCAGCGGGCGCTGCGCAGCGTCAAGCGGCAAAGGCAAGGCCAGGCAGCGCGCCGGCATGGCCGCCGCCTCGCGCAGGGGCGACAGCAACTGTCCCAGCGCAAGCAGTAACCGCCGCACAGGGGCGCCTTCAAGCTGCGCCTCGAGCGAGGCAAGTGACGCCTCCGCGAAGTAGCGCTCCTGGGCCAGGCGCGCGGCCGGAAGGTCGGGCAGGTTTTCCGGCAGCGTGTTCTCTCCCGGCTGCTTCGCCGCCTGAGCCAGCGCACTCCATGCCGGCGCCAGCGCCAGCGGGCTGCAAGGCAGGAAGGAACGCGGCTCGCGTACCTGGTGCACCGCAATGCAGGTAAAGGGGAAGCGGCGCGCCGACTGGTCGCGGCTGGCCCGCAGGTGGCCGCTGACCACCTGCCGCGAACGCGTACCGACGAAGGCGAAGTCCAACGGCGGGCAAGCGTCGTAGTGCTGGCGCCAGCGCGGATTGGCCGACAGGCGTTGCATGACGCTTGCCAGCCACTGGTCCATCAGCTCCACCAGCACCTGGTCCCCCGCCGACCGTACGAAATCTCCGCAACCGGGCAACTTGCCGAAATAGGCAATCCGCTGCGCGGCCGTCATGGCATGGCTCCCTTGCCGGCGATCGTCTGCGGCAGACGCATGCCGTGGAAGCCGCGATCTTCCTGCTGGCTGCCCGGCGCACTGATGATGCGCAGGTCGACCGTCACGACCGCGCTGCCGCTGCTCCAGCGCAGTTCGTGCACACCCTCCTCCTTGCGCTTGCGCGCGGCGGAGTCGATCATGCGCCGCAGGCCGGCCGACCCGGCTTCGCTGAACAGCTCGACAACCTTGCCGTCCGCCGTCACACCGCTGATGCGCACGCCGGCGACGCCCTGCGGTCCGGGATACACCATGTTTGTCCATTGCTGCAAGCCGTTGCGAAAGCGCAGCAGCTGGCCGTCGATCTCCAGCGAGTATTCCGCCAGCCCGCTGGCCGGGTGCGGCAACAGCTGGAACACGGTTTGCGTTGTCGCCGCCACGCCGCCTGCGGCGACGGGCGCCATCCATGCCGGAAAGCGTTGCAAGGTCTGCGCAGGGATGGCGATGCCGACATCGGCCCAGGTGCGCGGCGCCAGCACGTCGCCGCGGCGCAGCACCAGCGCGCCGAGCGAAGTGGCGACGAACTTTGCCACCGCACCATCGGGCCCGAACACCTGCCCGATTTCCGCGGCGCTGGCTTCCGCACTGCCAGCCTGGGCGAACGGGAACTTGCTGGCCAATGTGCGGTTGAAGGGATCAAGGACCTGTGCCTGCCAGGACTTGTTGATCTCCGCCTCCGCCGGGGCTACCAGGCCGGAGAACACCTGGATCAACGGCCGTACCAGCAGTGGGCGCACGGCCTGCTTCTGTGCCTCGCCCAGGCCCGCCATCATCTGCTCGTCCACATGGCGCAGCGCGTCGGCCAGTTCGGAGCCGCTACCCTCCAGGGTCTGCTGCATAAACTGCCGGGCGCCGGGGCCGGGTTCGCCCAGGTTACGGATGGCGTTGAGCCGGGCGCGCAGGCGCGACAGGTGTTCAAGGTAGGTGCGCAGCAGCGAACCGTCCTTGTCGCGTGCGGCAAGCAGCCCGGCGATGGGGGCAAAGTCGCGCCCCAGGGTGCCCGCCGGCTGCGCCATGCCTTCGGCGGCGGCGGCCACCGCACGTCCGGCCGGCGCGCGTTCGAACAGGCGGGCCTTGAACCATTGCGCCAGGCCGGGCTTCGCTGGCTGCAGGCCGCTGCCGCCCGTGGCGGGATTGTCCCACCCCGTCTGGGCCGCCACGGCGGTCCAGACCTTCAATAGCGGCGACGTGGCCGGGTCGCCCAGCCGGTTCATCGACTCGACCGTGCGCGGAAAATCCGGCATGGCGGCAATCGCCACACCCTGCAGGAATCGCTGCCATTCCTTGCTGTACTCGGCCTTGTAGCTGTCCGTCAGCGCCTTCTGCACCTGCTCGGGACTGCCCTCCAGCGTCAGGTCGTTGCGTTCGGCGGTCTTCAGGACCCAGTCGCTTGACTGCAGGGTACTGTGGGCGGCGTCGCCGATTGCGCCGCGCACGTAGCCCTCCCACGCTTCGCGCGTGAAGGCGCCGGAGACGGCATGGCTACCCAGCACCAGTTCCCTGTCCTGCTCCCCGACGATGCGCGCCACCGTCATGGCCGGGTAGCGCGTACTGGCGCGCGCCTTGATTTCGGCGTAGACCCGCTCGCGCGCGCTCATGCCGCGCACCACCTGGCGCAGCTGGTCGCGTGCCGCATCGACCAATGCCAGCCTGGGCTCGATGCGGGGCCAGGCCGGATCGCTCACCTGTCCCAGGTAGAACGCCAGCAAGTCCTCGGCACTGCGCAGCAGTTGTTCGCGCGCCATCGCGCCGCGGTTGGTCTCCAGCCAGCCGCGCCAATGGCGGCTCAGTTGATCGGCCAGGTGGCCCGTTTCGACGTGCGCTTTATCGGACAGCATCAGATAGGCCTTGAGCGCGTTGTAGGCGTCCTCCACGCTCCCCCCTTCGCGCCTGCCCAATGCGTATAACTGCGATTCAAGGCTGCCGGCAACGGGCTTCAGCATGATCTCGCTCATGCCCTTGAAGTATTCGCTGCGCACCTTGCGACCCAGCGCTTCCCCCTGGTACAGCCCCATCCCCAGCAGCCAAGGCGTTTCGCGGTCAAGCTTGTCGAGCTGTTCGATCCGGTCCTGCAGCAACTGCAGGGCCTCCAGGCGCGCCTGCAGGTCCGGGCGCTCCGCCTGCAGCTTGACTGCCTTGTCCAGGTCGGCCGCGGTACTGGCCATCAGTTGCGCATTGCCCGAATACGACCAGGTCCAGGCGCCCAGCAGTGTTCCCAGCAGGAGCACGGCCGCAGCAAAGGCGCCGTTCCGCGCCAGGCGCTGCTTGCGTGTAGCGTAGCGCGACACCAGGTCCTTGTCGGCGAAGATCACCTCCCTGAACAGCTTGGGCAGGAAGTATCCGGTCTGCCCGCCCGCCCGGACTGGCGCTTGCGGTGGCTGCGTCAGTCCGAAGCGCCGCGCCACGTGCAGCGACTGCGCGCATAGCGGTTGCCCCTCCTGCAGCGCACTGGTGAAGTAATAACCGCGGAATACAGGGCGGAACTGGAAGGGATTGTCCTCGAACAGCGTGGCGAGGAAGGCCTTCAACGGGGCCTTCAGCGCGGCAAACTCGAGCGGGAAGGTTTGTACACCCGCCGGCACCAGCTCGCGGCGGCGCTGCGTCATGACGGCGATGGCCATCTCGCGCAAGCCTTCGCATAGTTCGTCGAAGCTCTGTTCGTAGAATCCCAGCATGTCGCGGCAGCCCGACTGGTGCTTGAAGGGCATGGTCGCGCCCCAGGCGCGTTCGCGTTCGGCCGCTTCGGCGTCGGCGAAGAAGTCTGCGAATCCTGCCACCAGGTCGATCTTGGTGAACATCACATACACCGGGGCGAACACTTCCAGCTTCTCGATCAGGTCCTGCACACGCTGGCGCAGGCTGCGCGCCAGCTTCAGCACCGCTTCCGGATCGTCTCCACGCAGCTCGGCAACGCTGACGGCGATGATGATGCCGTTGATCGGTGCACGCGAGCGCTGCTTCTTCAACAGTCCCAGGAAGCCCTGCCACTCCGCGCGGTCGGCGGCTTCCACCGCATAGCGCCCCGCGGTATCGAGAAGGATGCCTTCCGCCGTGAAGAACCAGTCGCAATGGCGCGTCCCGCCGACGCCATGGATCGCCTTCGCTTCGGCAAACGGAAACTGCAGCCCGGACTGGATGATGGCGCTGCTCTTGCCCGCCGCAGGATTGCCGATGACCATATACCAGGGTAGCTCGTACAGCGCGCCCGTACCCGCCGCGCGGCCGATGCGCGAGTTCCTGATCGTACCCACCGCTTCCAGCAGGGCGCTGCGCACCGCTTCCAGATCGGCTCGGGCGCGTGTCTCGACCGGCGGCGGCGCGGGTTCAGCCTGCAGCCGGTGCGTCCGGTAGCGCCTTGTGCCCCAGACAGCCAGCGCCACCAGCAAAGCGACAGCCAGCGCGGCGATGGCCCAGATCAAGGCCAGTTGGAGAAGCTCGGCGCCAAGGAAAAGCAGTCCGGCCAGAATCGCAAAGGCCAGTACGTTCAATGTGCGCCGGTCTGTAATGAGGTGCCAGGTTCGTTGCAGCATGATGGACTGGAAATGGGGGGCAGGTTGGCCGATGTTGCCACCAAGCCGCTGCCCGCCCTTTGAGCCGCCTCAAGCCCTGGCATCGCGCGAGCGCAATTCGGTGTGGCCGAAGTCCATCATCGCCCAACGCCCACCCCATGTCATGCCGAGCGATTCCGCGACCTCGCCATACAGCTGGTAGCCGCGCATGGCCCACGGATCGCGTTCGCTGATGACCAGCCTGCCGTCGCGCATGAAGGCGCAGTCGGCGGCCAGGCCATACTGATGCAAGCTCTGGAAGGCGCGCGCGTTGCTGACATGGCTTCCCGCAGCGGCCAATCGCTCCTGCCGCTCCGGACTGCGAAAGCCTTCCAGCAACACCATCTGGTAACCGTGGCGCTCGCGCATCACGTTGAACACCACCAGCAGGCGGCGCGCAAAGTCCTGGTCCAGGCGCTGCCAGTCCCTGTCGGCCAGCGACAACATGGGACGCAACAACTCAACCTCCGCCGTGGAGAAGGTCATGGGCGGCAGCGGCAATGGCGGGACCAAATGCTCGCCTTGCAGCAGTGCTGCGATCCGCGGATCGGCCGGCCGCACTTGCGCCTCGAACGGGGGAAGCAACTGGCGAGGCCGCATCAGCCGCACCGCCAGCGGCGGCACGGCCACCAGCGCCGTGGCCCCCGCACCGAGCAGGAAGAAGCGGCGCCGGCGCGGATCTGACTTGCGCTGTGGCGGGTACAGCAACAACCAGGCGGCGGCGACGGCGATGGCGAAGATGATCGCAACGGTAAATGGCACCATGGTGCGTTCCATCAATACGAATGCGCTTGCGGCGCGCGACACTTGCATCCTATGCCGGCCGGCGTCCCTGCGGGTCGAGCGAAATCAAACTTTGGAGGGCGTATGCAGCCAGACCTGTTTTCGGGACCTGTACAAAGGAACGACAGTTATCGGCTCCTGGCGCGCCTCGCGCACGGCGGACGAGTACCCGCTCCGGCGCGGCGCTGGAGCCTCGATCCAACCCAGCGCAGACGGCTGGCCGCAGGCGCAGGCTTGCTGGCCCTGGCAGTTGTGGCGTGGGCATGGCTGCAGGCGGGTCACGGACCGGAGCGTGCCGTCCCCACTGCAACGGCACAGGATGCCGCACCGGTTCCCTGGCCCCCGCAAGTCGACGCCCCGCCCTCTCAGGCGGCCATGATCGTCAGCCAACCGGAGACGCCGCCGGTGCACCAGGAAGAAGCCGCTGCGCCGGCACCGCGCTTAGCGCCGGCGCCGCACACTGCACGTGCCCGGCCATCCCGCCCCGGAAATGCGCAGGTCGCGGCGCCATCCGCGACACCGCGTAACCGGCGTAGCGCAGGACCAGCCGAAAACGACGAGGACGTGACCCTGCTGGCGGCGATGCTCAAACATGCCAAGCCGCCAAAGGCGCCAGCTACGCCGCCGCAAAAGGAGCAATGAATGCTGCCATGGCCTGCACGGTGGCATCCGGCTGTTCGATGTGCGGGTTGTGGCCACAGCCGGGCAACAACAGCTGGTGTGCGCCGGGCGTGCCGCGGGCAATCGACTCGAGTTGTGCGATGGAGCCGTACTGGTCGTCGCTACCCTGCATCGCCAGCAGCGGGCAGTCGATGGCGGGCAACAGGTATTCGATATTCCAGTGCCTGAACGATGGCGCCAGCCACGTATCCGCCCAGGACGAGAATACCTGTCCTGCCTTGTCGCCGTGATAGCGCGCCAGGGCGCGCAGCTTGCTGGCGCCATGCGCGCCAAGGGCACTATGGATGCCCTCAAGCGTCATCTCCTCCACGAAGACGTGCGCCGCCACCGTGACGGCCGCACGCAAGCCAAGGGGCCTGCCTGCCGCGTAGATCAGGGCGATGCTGCCGCCATCGGAATGGCCGACCACGATGTGCTCACGGCCCGGCGCCAGACGTCGCAGCACAGCGGGCAGTTCGATCAACGCGAATTCGTGCAGGTAGTGGATACTGCGCGGCGCGGTCGCCGGCGAAGACAGGCCGTAACCCAGCCTGTCGTACACCAGCCCTGCGCAACCGGTTGCCGCGCACAGATGCTGCGGGAAGCCCTTCCACATGGCGCCGCAGCCCAGGCCCTCGTGCAGGAACACCAGCAACGGTTTGCGCGGGTCGCCCTCGATCAGCGCATAGTGCAGTTGAATGCCTTCGAGATCGAGCTGCATGCCGTGTCCTAACGCAGGGAAAAATCGACGCGTCCAGCCGCACCAGCCTTCGGCGCCACCAGGAAGATCCGCTCCGGCGCCACCTGGCCCTGCCCCACCAGCCAGTCCTTGGCTGCCTGCGCACGCCGGCTGCCCAGTGTGATGAAGTCGTCCTGTTCGAACTTGATATTGGCCAGCATCAGCTTCTCCATCTCCTCGGGCGGCAGGGACTTCGTCAGCCCGAGCGCATTGCGCGGCTTGGCGAACGTCTCGTCCTTGTAGGCGCGTGCCAGCAAGACACTGTGCTCCTCCTTCGCGACCACAACGCCGCCTTCCGGCAGCGCACCGCCGCGCGCCTGCAGCTCGCGTATCTTGAGCTGGCGCAGCTTGCGCTCCAGCGCCACACGCTTGAGCGCTTCCAACTCAGCGTCGGCGTCGAAGCGGCCGGTGATGTCCAGTTTCAGGCCCGGCCGCTCGGTCAGTGCCTTCGACAGGGATTTCAGCTTTTCCTGCGATGCGGGGGACAACACCGCGCGGCCTTGCTCGAACTCCAGCATCGAGAGCTCTTCGCCGCCGCCGAACATGGCCCCGATCAGCGCAAACGGCGCGGTGACGGTTTTCGTGATGGCGTTGCCAATCACCTTGAGGATGATGCCGCCCAGCGAAAACTGCGGATCATCCAACGAACCGCCAATCGGTACATTGATGTCGATCACGCCATTGCGGTCGCTGAGCAGGGCAACCGCCAGCTGCACCGGCAGCCTGGTCGCTTCGGGATTGGTGCTCTCCTTGCCGAACGTGAGTTGGTCGAGCAGCAGGCGATTCTCGGCTTTCAACTGGCGGTTCTCCAGCTGGTACGCCACTTCGAAAGTCAGCTTGCCCTTCTCGATGCCGTAGCCGACGTACTTGTCGGCGTAGGCCGATAGCTGCGACAGTTCCATGCCGCGCACATCGGCGCGCAGATCGAGCGACAGCTCCTGTTTCAATGGATGCACACGGCCGGCAATCAGCAGTGGCGCACCGCTCACCTGGCCGCGCAAATCCACCGTGGCGTCGTGTGCCGGATCGGATGACAGGCGGCTCACCGTGCCGCCCAGGTCTTTCAGGTTGGCGGTGTAATTGGGTTTGATGAAGTTGTCGGTGAAACGCACGCGACCACCGGACAGGACAACCTTGCCGATGCGGATTGGCGGCAGCGGTTCGGCAGCCTTGGCTGGCGGGGCCTGCGCTACGACCTTCTCGTTCGCCTTCCCGGCCTTGGCAGTCTTGGCTGTCTTGGCTGCCTGGGCACGTGCTCCGGCTTCGGTCAGGCTCTTGCCCTCCTCCCCCTCCTTGCGCACAATGTCCTGCGCGTTGATGCGGCCATTCGGATCGATAATTACGCGGGCAAAGAAGTCATCCAGCGCCACGCGGTCGATATTCAGCGCGAAAGGTTTGAAGTTCACGTCCATGCCGCCAAACGCCAGGGACTTCCAGCTCAGGAAGTCGTTCGCGCTGGACTTGTCGACGGTCGATAGGCGGTTGACGCTGACATCGCCCTTGAAGCCGCCGGCCACGGCGCCATCCTTGCCGGTTTCCAGCCGCAGCCTGGCCTTGCTGCTGACGGCGGCATGCACCAGCCGCAGGTTGACGTAGTCGGTGACATAGGGTTGCAGTGGCAGCAGGTCGAAGTTCTTCAGGTCCAATGCCAGGTCAGCCTTGAATGGCGCCGGCGCAAGCTGGCCTTTGACTTCCAGCTGGCCCTTGTTGATCCCGGTCTTCAACACCACCTCGGCAGTGGTGCCGGGTGCGCTGGAGTAGCCATCAACCGCGAGCGACAGCGGTGCAAGCTTGAAGATGGTCGGCTCATCGTGGAAGTCTTCGCGCAGCCGGGCCGACCAGTCGTTGATCGCCAACTTGCCCAGTTTGACCTGCAGCGGGCTTGAACCGGCCGGCGCCGGCGCCTTGGCGGACGCCTTGCCGCTGGTCTTGCCCTGGTGGACGTCGATCTGGGCGCTGTCCGACGTCACGGCGGCGATGTCGAGCGTACGCTTGGCGCCGTCGAAAGCGATTTCCTGCACGCGCAGGCCGAACTTTGCCAGATCCGCGCGCAAGGCGGCCTGCGGCGTTTCGTCCGCATAGCGCAGGGTCGCGCCCGACAGCTTCAGTTCCTTCAGGAGCACCACCGGTCCGCTTGCCGGCGCCGCCGCGGCGCGGCTGGACGCAGGCACTGCCGAGGGCGGCGCGGCAGGCATCAACTGGTCCAGGTTCAGCGTCCCATCCTTGCTGCGCAGGACATCGAGCGCCAGGCCATCTACGTCAACGCTCGCAATCTCATAACGCTGGGCCAGCAGGTCCAGCTTGCCCAGTTTGACGGTCAGCGCATCGACTTTGCCCACCGGCTTGCCATCCAGCTGCTGCAGCTGCACGCCGGCCAAGCTGGCTTCACCGCCCAGCGTCAGCATTGCTGGTTTGTCCTTGGGCTGCAGCACCGAGACGCTAAGCTGCGCATCAAGTCGCGCCGACGGCAGGCGGAAACCAGGCTTGAACGGCAGGTAGCCCAGGTAAGTCGTCAGGTCGACCTTGTCCAGCTTGAGGTCCAGCGCATAGTCCTTCGTCTCGGCAAACGGCCGCGCTCGGCCCTTCAACAGCAGCGGCGCGCCATTGATGGTGGCGCTGAACTGCGGCTCCACGAAGATGGTCACCTCCGCCGGCAGCGACGAAACGAACGGCAAGCCCAGTTTCAAGTCCTGCACCTTGTGTGTCACGCCAGCCGGTTTATCCTCGAACGACAGGCTGCCTTCCTCCAACTGGATGTTGTTCACGGAGAAGCGTGCCGGTTCCGGCGACGGCGGCTGGCTCGCGATCAGTTGCAGGATATCGTCGATGTTATAGCGGTTTGCTTCATTGCGCGCCAGATGCACGTAAGGCTTGGTGAGCCGGACTTCCTGCACCACCGGCGCCAGGCGCGCCACGGATTGCCAGGACAGGTCGGCCGCCAGGCGTTCAAAGCTGGCGAAGACCGTGCTGCCATCAGGCTCCATCATCTTCACGCCGCGCACCGAGGCGCTCAGCGTGAACGGATTGAACGCAACTTCTTCGATACTGAGCTGCCGATGCAGCTTTGCCGACGCCAATTGCGTTGCTTGCGACTTCATGATCGCCGGCACGGCGAGGAATCCGATGCCGGTATACGCCAACAGCAGTCCCGCAACAGTGCCCGGGACGAGGTATTTCAGGGGTGGAATCTTCATAAGGCGTTATTGTAATCGCACACGCCTTGCGGGAAGATGCGTGCGAGCCAGGCTTTCTGTGCGTCGGTGAAGCGTACGGTGGACGCGTAAGTACCGTCCGCGAGTGCCGTCGCCAACGGTTTCAAGCGGCATTTGAAGGTGTCGCCCCGAATCGACTCGCCTGCCACCATGCGCGGACTGCCATGGATCGGGAAGGACTGCGTGCAGGCGCCCGGTTTGCCCCCATCGAGCACGCCGCCCCAGGCGCCGGGACCGGAACCGATCACCGCCCCGGCGCTATCGACGCAGCGGTCCACGAATTCGGCCGGTGCACTGCCGCTGGACAGGTATTTGTCCAGCACCGATAGCGCCTGCATGACCTGCCCCGGCAAATCGGAATCAGGCTTGGCGAACCAGATCACCTGCCGCTTCGCCTCCTCCGGATTGGCCGCCAGCAGGCGTGCGCGCACCGAAAACGCCTGCCGTGCGTTGTGCATGTCGAGTTCCGCCTCGCGGTATGGACGCAGGTCGATCACAGGAATGCCCAGCCGCTTGCCGGTAAATACGTGGCCGGAGTCGAATGCGGCACGAATCGCCCGTTGGTCGCCCTCGCGCCGTGGAGCCGGGGTGCCGGCGGGATCGCGGCAAGTCGCGCTGCGCCGCATGTTAGCGGCATCGAATGGGTCGCTTTCCGCCTTCCACGGCACGAAATCGCGCTGTTCCTTCCAGCTGCCCGCGCAGGCGTTGATGCGCAGGAATTCATCGGCATCGATCTTGCCCGCCGCCAGTGCGGCCAGCCCGTACTGGACACCCACATTGTCCAGCGGGATCGGCGCGTAGCCTTCCGCATCGGCCCCATAGATTTCCTGCAGGTCGTTCCAGTGTGTCCACTTCACCGCCGCGAATTGCTTCGGATCGTAGCCGTAGGCGGAAATCGCCTTGTCGAAGCGGCTGTTGCGGAAGTGCGGGTTCAGCACCGTCGGCATGGCAAAGCGCCAGCCATTGATGCATTCCGTGGTGCCGGGCTTGCCTGTGATCGGGTTCTTCTCCGTGTCGCTGGCGTTCATGCCAAGCACCAGCGACTGGCGGCTCCATACCGCCCACGGCGATGCCGGGTTGCGCGCCACTTCTTCGCGGAAGTACTGGCCCAGCAAGGGACAGTCGGAGATCGGGATTGTCTGGGTCACCATGTCCGGGTAGGACTGCGCCGGAATGCCAGCATCGAACAATCCGGGCCGGTTCTGGGCGAACATGTATTGCTGCACCGCCCCGCCGGAGCCGCCAAGGGCAATGGTGAAAATTGGCTTGCCGTAGGTCGCGGCAAAGTATTCCTTGGTCTGCGCCGCCGTCTCCTCCGCCAGGCGCATGTTGTAATGAACGCCGGTTTCGTTGCCCGACGAACTGACGATGGCGTAGCCCTCGGCCAGCAGCTTGGGCATCAGCTTCTTCTCGGTGCCGTTCAACCCGCCGTTGAACCACATCGCAGTGCCTTGCTGGCGCCCGATGCCGACGCCGCCGCGCATCCAGTACAGCAGCTTGCGGTTCCACGGCGCGCGCTCCAGCATCGCAATCGTGTAGATGAAGCGGTTGATGGTGCCCGCCTCCACCCGCACCACGAGGGGAATCGTGGCGCCGTTCACGACGATCGTTTTCAAGTCGGACGGCGGCAGCTTGAAGCCGTTTTCGATATCGAAAGGCTTGAAGCCTTCACCGGTGAAATAGAAGTGCTGGATGCGCGGCTTGATTGCGCACTGGCTGCTATGGCCGATCACCTTGCCGGCCCGGTCGCGCACCGGATGTCCAATGCCGCGCAGATTATCCACCAGCGGCTGTCCGAGCCCGGATTCCTCGCTGCGGCAAATGAAAGGCTGTTGCTGGGATTCGAACTGCGGGGGAAGCGGCTGCAGCACTTCCGCAGGGGATTGTTGCCGTGGCTCTTGCGGGGTGCTGCAACCTGCCAGGCAAATCGCCGCCGTCCAGGCCAGTATCCAAGCTCTCATGGTGCACTCCTTGGCTATTTTGAAGGATCTGCATGAAGCTCGATGATAAGGCTTTCACATGAAAATAGCGATATTGAGACCCGCATGCGAAGGCATGCAGGTCGCATTGCCGCAAGCCGGCAGTTTGCTTAGCTTAGGTTAGCGCGCAAGGTTCGTGCGCGCGCCGGCGGTCGCAATTGCCTTGGCCTTCACGTCGGCGCCCGGAATCGCGGTGTAGCTGTAGCCAGTCGGTCCGTAGGACTGGGTCGAGCCCCAGTTGGTGGCGTTGACTGCACCGCTCGGCGTATCCCACGTGATGCCGGGACCGACATGGTTTTCGCGCAGCTCCCAGTAGCCGATCCTGCTGCTGTCGCGCGACGTGACGGGGTTCTTCACGTTCTCGAAGTAGTTCCTCTCGATCAGCGCAAGGCCGTCCATGCGCACGTTGATGCCGGAGGTCAGGACGTTGTTGAAGTAGTTATTGAAGATGTGCGTCTGGCCGAAACGCTGCAGCGGCAGGCGCGCCTTCACGTTCTCGAAACGGTTGTTATGGTAGGTGGTGCGCGCGTTCGCGTTGGCGGTATCGCTGTCGCTATAGCCGTTCAGGGCCACCTTCTGGTAGTTGTAGACGTGGTTGTAGGACACCGTGATGTGGTGCGCGCCCTTCTTCATATCGATGCCGCCGTCGAAGGAAGCATCGCCGGCGCCCGGACAACTGGTCAGCGACGCGAAGATCGTATTGTGGTCGATCCAGATATTGCTCGGCTGGCCGGAGGACATGCCTTCGATCGAAATCGAGTCGGCCGCTTCCCCGCCTTGCAGCAGCCCGATCATCATGTTCTGCACGATGATGTTGTGCGCATTGCCGGCAATGTGGATGCCGAAGTTGGCGCTGGAATCCGAGGCGCCGCGGATGGTGATGTTGCTCTTGTTCTTCACCGACAGGGTCTGCGCCGGCTTTTGCCACTGCGCGCACACGTCGGTGATGGTGCCGTAGTCGAACTTGCCGGTGTAATTCAGTACCAGGCCGGAATTGTCGGTGTAGGCGTTGATGGCGGCCTGCATCTGCGCCAGCGTGGACACATTGACCGGCGTCTTGCTGCCGCCGCCCGTGGTGGCCGCGCCATAGCCGACGGGGTTGGCGACCGCACATGCAGCCGATACCAGTCCTGCAGCTGCGAAAAGCACTTTCAGTTTCGTAAACTTCATTACCTGTCTCCTGTCTGGTTAGTTTGGGAAGGAGGGCCGGCTGAAGTGATTCCTGAAGCGAATTGGCCGGACCACCAGCACCAGAATCGGTCAGGCCAATTTCATTGTCAAACAGCTCGTTTTAACTGAACATCACGCTTTTCGGCGACAAGATCGCAAAACTCGTTAGAACTCCGTGCAAACTGCGCAAAATCCAGGCAACGTGCTGGCGCGCGATTCTGAAAATAATGGGGTCGGCCATACCAAAAAACAACAATCGGACTGACCAATAACGGGGCTCCGGCCTGACCAAAGCGGCGCAGCTGCCCGCCCCGCTCAATCCAGGCGCTTCAGGCGCTGCCCCATGATGCCCCATTTGCAGTCGACGCCATCGAGCGTGCCGCACAGCGCCCAGCCGGTGCCGACCTTCTGCACGGAGACCGCGATCTCCAGCTCTTTGGCGAGCTTCTGCGCCCAGCCCTCGGCGGCGCCGCGCCCCTTGAATAATTCCTGGCCTTCGAAGACGACGGTGGCCTCGAAAACCGGTGCTGCGAACACATTCATCATGACTTTCCTCTTTCGAAACGGGACTTAAAAACGGGATTCTAGCTTCCGCGATGGCGCGCGCCCAGCGGAATGCAAGAAGCCCAACCGGTTAAGGCTGGGCTTTTCTGTGTTCTGGCTCCCCGACCTGGACTCGAACCAGGGACCTGCGGAGCTGGAGCGGAGCTTTTAACCTGGATAGCACGGCATTTCAGAGCGCGGCCAAGCTGCCATCCTCCTTCACGCGCCAGGCCTTGTCCGCCTCGAATTTCAGGCCCTCCGAACTGCGCAGCGGTAAGGTTGCTCGATAGTCCAAAGGGTGTTTCACATCAATGGCGAACACCTTTTTGTCGAATAGGGACTTAACCTTGCTGGTCGGCGTATGGCCGACAACCACGGCGCTCGCCCGGAGTTTCTTCAGTGTGGCTTCCACCTGGTTCTGGGTCAGGTCACCCTCAAAGTAGCCGCGATACCATGAAGGCCCGTTGACGGTATCGAGAAGAAAATCTTCGGGCGCGGGCTGGCGTTTCGGATACCACATCTGCCGGTACTGGCTGCGTACAATCCGGTTGATGTCCTCCAGACCATAAGGCAGGCTCGCCAATTTCGGGTGCAGCCCACCATGCACAAACACCCTGCCGTTGATCACCTCCATGCTGTTCTTGCTCATCAGCCAGCGCCCAAGGAAGGAGGAATCGCCGAACAGGTCTGACTGCTGCCGCCCAAGCACGCCGGCGATATTGAAATACTTTTTGTGGGCGGACTGGAAATTCCCTTGCAGGTTCTTGATCTCGTGATTGCCCAGGATGTAATGCACACGACCACCCTGTGCGGCAGCGCTTTGCTCCAGCTTATAGATCAGCCAAAGCACCTGCGTAGCGGAGGCGCCGCGATCGACAAAATCGCCGACCAGCACCAAGTGGCCGCGACCGAAAATCCAATCCAGGTCCGCATTGATGATCTTGGCGCTGATCAGGAAATCCCGAAAGGTCTTGAAATTGCCTTCGATGTCCGAGATCGCAAGGATGGCCTGGTCGTCCTGGTAACGTACCGGCGGCGTGACGAACTCGGCGCGGGCCTGCACGCTGAACCGGCTATTATCGAGCGGGAAAGTGACTTCCAGCGGCATGGTTTCATCCAGGGCATGGCTCTTCTCCTCGATCCAGAAACCTTCCTCACGATTGCCGCGCAAGGTTTGCTGTACCCAGCGCTCGCCCTGCCGGAAAACATGCGGGCCCTCGTCGCCGACTTTATAGGCGGTCATATTGTCGCCAATATTCATGTCGACGCCGAACCACAATCCAATACCGAGGGCGGCGCATGCCAGTACGATCAACACCACCAGGAAGTGCCAGGTAAAAGTCCATAGCGTTCTCATGACGCTTGCCCCTGCCCGCCAAGCAGGCCGCGACGCAGCACCCGCAATACCCGGCGCGTCACTTCCGCGCACCACAACGCCACTACCAGCGCGATGGGCACCAGCGCCCATCCGAACAATTCCTCCCCTTGCGGTGGCGGCGGCGCGCTCGACCAGGCGATCACATAAGCGTTGCCGTCCGCGACCGACCAGACGCCCACCGCATTCGGGTCGAACAGCTTGGCCACCGCCAGGCAAATCAGCGCGAGAGCGAACGAGAAACCAAGGCCTCCGATAGAAAAATACAGCCCGCGTGTCACGCCGCGCCGCAGCGCGCGGAAGCCAGCCGGTGGCGGCGTGCCGTTTTTGAGGTGCTCAATGTATTGGGTGGCCAGCTTTTCGGGTGGCCCGAAGCCCTTCAGCAAAGCGGCGACATCGAGGTTTTCGCCGCGCTCCTCGGCCAGGTCGGCCACTTCATGCAGGTGCCCCTCTATTTCGCGTATCACCTCTTGCGCATCGGCAGGGGCCAATACCTTGAGATGGGTCGAGAGTTCGCGCGTGTAAGCGCGGATCCAATTCCGGGAAGTCATGTCAGGCTCCTTTGGTATCGGCTGGCGCTCCGGCGGGATGCTCCAGCAAAGCATTGATGTCGGTGATGGATTGGCGCCAGGACGCAGCCAGCACCTGGAATTTGCGCTCCCCCTTGGCCGTAATCCGGTAGTACTTGCGCGGCCGGGTATCCCCGTCCTGTACCCAATCGGCGCTGACCAGTTCCTCGCGCTTGAGGCGATCCATCAGGGGATACAGCGTGCCCTCGCTAATCGCCGTGGTGGGGTATTGCTGCAAATGGCGCAGCAGCTCGAGGCCGTAGACCGGAGGGCCGCGCAAGGCGGCAAGAATGACCAGCTCCAGCGCGCCCTTCCGCAGCTGCACCTGCCATTTGTCTTGATTGTCGTCACTATTCATGAGTTACCCTGCTTAACAGCATACTATGCAATACAAGGTATCATGCAAAGCAATGACCGTCAACGCTATGCTTGCATGCAAAGTTGAACGAAACTGTCTTGCTACTTATTCGTGGCGCCCCGAGCTGGAATCGAACCCGAGCGCTGCTGGCTGACTCATAACCGTCTTAGGCTAGGTGTGGCACAAAGCAAAAAGCCCAACCGGTTAAGGCTGGGCTTTTCTGTGTTCTGGCTCCCCGACCTGGACTCGAACCAGGGACCTGCGGATTAACAGTCCGTCGCTCTACCGACTGAGCTATCAGGGAAAAGAGGCCGTATTATAGCCATCGATTTCGGGGCTGACAAGAGTCAGCCCCGAAAAAGTTTAGAACGAACCTTTGAACTGCACGCCAAACTGACGCGGCTCGTTGATGAAGCCAGTCAGGTTGTTGAAGTCGATGGCGCCGGTGATGCGGCGCTGGTCGGTGATGTTGCGCGCGAACGCAGCCACTTCGTACTTGCCGCCGGCCCAGTTGTAGCCCACGCGCAGGCCGCCTTCGGTCAGCGGAGCGCCGGTGAATTCAACTGCTTCGTACAGGAAGAAGTTCACCTTGGAGCGATACGACCAGTCGGTCAGCACGAACAGGTTGCCTTCGGCCAGCGGGTAGTTGTAGCGGGCGTTCAGGTTGATGATCCACTTCGGCGCCTGCGGCAGGTCGTTGCCGTCGATGACCACGCGGCCTGCTGCGTTGATCGGGTCCAGCACCGTGCACTGCGCGCACTTGTTCACGGACAGCGAAGGATCGCGCATCTCGGTGAAGTTGTACGACGCGCTTGCGGAAACCTTGAACGCATTGGTGACGAAGCCTTCGATTTCGGCTTCGATGCCACGGCCCTTGGTCTTGGCAGCGTTAATCAGCTTGGTGACGTTGGAATTGCCGCCAACCACGGTCAGCTGCTGGTTCTTCACGTCGTAGTCGTACACGCTCAGGGAAGCGCGTGCGCGGCGGTTCCACAGGTCAGCCTTCACGCCTGCCTCGATCGAGGTGACGGTTTCGGCATCGGCCACGGTGATCGGCACCGAGGTGGTCGGCGCAGCGATCGATGGGGCGCGGAAGCCGGTAGCGTAGCGGGCGTACACGCTGACGTCGTTGTTCAGCTTATAGGTACCGCTCAGGTCCCAGTTGAACTTGTCCTTGGACTGGGAAACGCTCTTCGGACCAACCAGCACGGTGCCGGTGGTTTCCAGCACGTCGAAGTCCTTCTTGTCGTCGGTGTAGCGCAGGCCGCCGCGCACGGTGAAGGCGTCGTTCACTGCATAGTTCACGGAGCCGAACAGCGCGTAGGCTTCGTTCTTCTGCTGCGATTTCACGCGCGAGGTGCGGTCGCCGGCAACGTTGAAGTTGTCCTGGCCTGCCACTGCCTTTTCGTCGAAGTAATACACGCCTGCCTGCCAGTTCATCGGGCCGGTGTACTTGGACTCGACGCGGAACTCTTGCGAGTACTGCTTGATGTCCGGTACGAAGGAGCCGGTGGCTACCTGGAACGGTACCGCAGGCGCGTTGCCTGGATTGCCGCCGTCGATGTCGCCGCGCGAGTTGTACTTGGCCACGGTCTCGTAGCCGGTGATCGAGTACAGCTTGTGCGCGCCCAGGTCCCAGCTCAGGCGCACGCTGGCACCCTGGGTCTTCAGTTCCTGGTCTTCACGCGCGTTGATGGCGATCTTCTCAGGATCGAAACCGTCGACGAAGGTGTTGGAACCTTTCTTGATGATGTTGGCGCGGAACAGGCGCGAGCTGCCGGTGGTGGCGCGCTGGTGCACGTTGAACAGGGCGTTGAACACGCCGCTTGGCTGGTACAGCACCTGCACGCGTTCCGCGTGTTCGTTGTAGCCTTCCAGCGCGTCCTTCTCGCCGGTGTAGGTGTTGTCGACGATGTCGTCGCGGTGCTGACGCAGGGTCGAAACGCGCAGGGCCCACTCCTTCGACAGCGGCACGTTGGCGGCCGCTTCGATATTGGCGGTGGCGTCGCTGGCGTAGGAAACGTTGTAGAAGCCTTCCACGCCGCGCAGGTTTGGCTTGGCCGATTCGAACTTGACCACGCCGGCCGGGGTGTTACGGCCGAACAGCGTGCCTTGCGGGCCGCGCAGCACTTCCACGTTGGCCAGGTCGTACATCGGGTAGCCCTTGAGGATAGGGTTTTCCTGTACCACGTCGTCGTAAATGAGGGAAACTGGCTGCGATGCGAACACGGCGAAGTCGGCGTTACCGTAGCCGCGGATGTAGAAGCGCGGGAATACACGGCCGGTCGACGATTCGACGTTCAGCGATGGGGTCTTGCCCGCCAGGACGCGGATGTCCTGGCCGCCGGACAGCAGGATGTCCAGCTTTTCGTCCTTGATCATGGACACGGAAACCGGCACTTCGCGGATGTTTTCAGCGCGGCGCTGTGCGGTTACGGTCACTACTTCCAGCTGGCCTGCTGGGGCCTGGGTTACTTCCTGGGCCAGGGCGGCCATCGGCACGGTCGCGCCGATTGCCAGAAGACGCTTATGCATCTTGGACAGTTTCATCATGTGCTTTTCCTTGTGGGTGATGTGATGTCGTCTCCTTATTCCCCCCACAGGTCGCGGTCTGTTGCCGCGAAAATAGCGCGCATTATATACCCACTATAAGAATTGGGTACTACTCCTTGGTCGTCAGTGTGCTACCGACCGCACCCGCGTAGAACACCACCAGCTTCACCGGGCCGCGCCCCACGTTGCGGCCGTTGTGCAGCGTGTTGACCACCTCTGCCAGCGCCTGGCCCGCAGCGAGGCGCTTGACGGCGCCGTCTTTCAGGCTCACTTCCAGCTCCCCTTCCAGGATGTAGCCGAAGGAAGGCACCGAGTGCAGGTGCCATCCCGTTTCCGCGCCGGGCGCCAGTTCGATCAGCATGGCGGTGATTTCCGCCTGACCGGACGGATAGGCCAGGGGCGCGCCGTTCCAGCTGGACGGAGCCTGCATCAGTTTGGTGACCTTCACCGTGGCGGATTGCTCCAGTGCGAACGCAGGCTGGGCGGCGAACAAGGCAAGCGCGGCAAGCGTGGTGGCGATGGTTTTCATGGTTCTCCCTTGAGGTTTATCGCACACATGATAGACGCAGCTCAAAACCAGATCAATCAAGCCTCCTAGACTGGCCTGATCCCCGTAGGAAAAGGGGATTCCCGAACCCGCTAGGAGCAATCATGAAAAACTTTCCGCAAGAAATGAACCATGCCTCGGGCGCGCCGCTCGTGCTCGACCCCACGCGCCTTCTCATCGCCTTGAAGCAGCCCAAGGAACGCAGCGCTGTCGAGCAGTTCCTGCATGGCCTGGACCTGTTCCTGGAAGACGAAGCGGATGAAGGCATGGTGCCCGGCGAGCGCGTCAACCACACCAGGACGCGCTTCTTCGTGCAAGCGCGCCGCCCGCTGGACGACGGCCGCCTGGCCAAGATCGAAGAAGCCGGCGCCCAGCTTGGGCTGGACTGGATCGGTCCCGTCTATCGCCAGGCCGGCCAGCGCGGCCGGCGCGCCCTGCTCGCGCCCCTGCCCCACGTGGCCGTCATCAAGCTGCGCCAGCCGCGCGATGCGGCCATCAAGCTGCCCGAAGGGCTGGGCAGCAAAGGCGCGGCCGAACCGGTGATCCAGGAAGTGGCCGAGAAATCGCGCTACCTGAACGGCCACCGCTACTTCCAGATCACCAACCTCAAGGAGATCAACGCCTACCAGCTGCGCGAGCGCCTGCAGCAGCTTCCCAATGCGCCGATTGCGGACTTCCAGTTCGAGACCATGCCGCTGCTGACGCCTACCTCGATCGCGCCCAACGACACCCTGTTCCCGCAGCAGTGGGACATGACGCGCATCGAGGCCGGCGGCCCCGGCACCACGGGCTGGGACATCACGACCGGCGCCGCCACGGCCGTGGTCTGCGTGCTCGATGAGGGCTGCGACCTGAGCCACCCCGACCTGCGCTTCTCCGCGCCCGGCATCAACCTGGGCACCATGAGCGGCGACGGTTCGCCCACCGGCAACCACGGCACCGCCTGCGCTGGCATTGTGGCGGCAACGTACAACAACGGCACCGGCGTCACCGGCGTGGCAGGGGATGCGCGCATCCTCCCGGTGGCCTTCGATGCCTGGACCGACGTCGAGGTGGCGAACGGCATCAACTACGCCGTGGCGAACGGCGCCAGCGTGATCAGCATGAGCTTTGGCTGGAACGCGTGGAGCCCGGCCATCATCGACCCGGCCATCCAGAACGCCTTCAACAGCGACCTGGTGATGTGCGTGGCCACCCATAACTACAACGGCCCGATCACCTACCCCGCCACCAATCCGCTGGTGATCGCCGTGGGCGCCTCGGACGAAGTCGACAACCGCAAGACGCCCATGAGCCCGGACGGCGAACCATGGGGTTCCAACTTCGGCCCGCAGATTTCCGTCGTATCGCCCGGCGTGCACATCCCCACCACCGACATCCAGGGCGGCGGCGGCTACGTGGCGGGCGACTACGACCTGCTGTTCAACGGCACCTCCTCCGCCACGCCGCACGTGGCGGGCCTGGCCGCCCTGATCCGCAGCGTCTACCCCGCGCTGGACAACGTGCAGGTACGGGCCCACATCGAGCGCACCGCGCAGAAAGTCGGCGCGGTGGCCTATGCCGATACGGCGGGCTATCCGAACGGCAGCTGGAACCAGGAAATGGGCTATGGCCGCATCAACGTCTTCCGCGCGCTGGACGAGGCGGACGTGATGATCAAGGACGCCCCTTCCGACAGCGGCGCCGAACCCTTCACCGGCGGAAACTTCTGGGACTTCTCCGACATCGTGGTGCGCATCAACGACGACAACGTCTTCGTTCCCAGCGACCCGCTGCAATCGAAGAACGTGGAGCGCGGCCAGGCCAACTACATCTACGTGCGCGTCACCAACAAGGGCGCGCGCGACGCCCGTAACGTCACCGTCAGCACCCGCATCACGCCCTACGTCGGGCTGCAGTTCGTCTATCCGCCCGACTGGACCCTGGTCGACGCCATGCACGTCAGCCCCACCGGCATCGCCACAAGCTTTGCCAGCGTACCGGCCGGCGCCACGGTGCTGGCCAAGTTCCGCATCGAGGCGGCCCAGGTCGAAACGCTGTACGGCTGGCAGACCGACCACCCGTGGCACCCTTGCCTGCTGGCCGTGGTCAACTCCGACAACGACTACGCCTTCGCCAGCGCCCCGCTGACGGGAGACCCGATCAGCGCGCGCAGCAACAACCTGGCCCAGCGCAACCTGTCGGTGATCGACGTGCTGGCCGGGGCACGCGCCAGCTTCCCCTTCGTGGCAGGCAGCCGCTTCGACCGCGAAACGCGCATGGCCCTGGTGATCGACCGCAGCCACCTGCCGGACGCCATGCCGCTCACGCTGTCGCTGGACGAAGACGGGGCCGCCTTCCCCGCCATCGACTTCGGCAACCAGTCCGATCCAATGCCGGACCACACCCACGGCGACGACGACATGAAGAACGATTGCGGCCTGGTGTTCCTGCAGGACACCCGCGTCAAGACCCGCTTCGGCTGCTGCTGCGGCATCCTGACCCTGGCCAAGGGCTCGCACTTCGACTGCCTGCCGCGCCGCACCCTGGGCGACGTCACGGTGGAAGGCGGCGACGTCGTGCTGCGCGGCGGCAAGCGCTATGTCGAGATCCGGCAGTCGGTGGTCAAGATCACCATGGAGAAGAGCCCTGGCACGATGTACCCGCTGGCCCTGCAGACGCGCATCCCGTCAGGCGCTATGCAAGGGGAGCAGTACACGATCAACGTGGCCCAGCTCAATCCACAGGGCACGCCGGTCGGCGGCGCATCGATGGTGTACCACGTCGGCTAAGGTGCCGGCGCGGCGTCAGGCCCGCAGCAGCTGCCGGTCCGCGGCGGTCTGCGGGCTGAAATGGTGCAGCGCCGCGGGCGCCAGCCGCTTGGACGGCTCGACGAGGCCATCGTCGTTGTCCAACAGGTTGATCAAGGAAGCCAGCACCATCTTCTCGTCCGGCGAATCGGCCTGCAGGGCCAGGTCGCGCGCAATGTCGCGCAAGCGCCACTGCAGTTCGCGGCTCGCCACCTCTTTTTCAAATAGGAGACGCTGGTCCGCGGACGCACCGAACGCCATCGGCTGCAGGTAGGCGTCCAGGCCTGTGCTGACGAAAGCGCGCCGGATCTTGCGCACGCGGTCCATCGTGGCATGCAGCAGTTTGCAGGTGCGCTCGGATTTGGCGGCAGGCCCGTCCAGCAAGCGCTCGCCCAGTTTGAGGATGGCGGAAATGCGGGCATACAGGGCCGGCACGCTCTCGCCGCCCTGCCAGCGCGCCGGCTCCGGGGTGGCGCCGTTCTCCTGGCACAGGCGCAATGCCCCGGAGACGGCCGCCAACAAGGCCGGCGCCTGCTCGCCCGGCACGATCTTCAGCGCCAGTTCGGCGCGCTCGAGCGGATGGTCCTTTAGCAAGAGGCCTGCGATCATTTCCGCCACTGCCACGGCCTGCCCGGGGGCGCTGATCTGCTGGCCACCGGCCTGGCGCGGGTAGCCCGTGCCGTCAAAGCGTTCATGGTGTTCGGCCACGGCGCGGCCAACGGCAGCCGGGAACGATTCGAGCTGGTCGATCAGCATCTGCCCGGTGCGCGGATGCACCACGACATGCGCCCATTCATGCGGCAACAGGCGCTTGCCGAGCGCCAGATAACGCGGGTCGACGTATAGCTCGCCGATATCGTGCAGCAGGCCCGCCAACCCGGCCACCACCTGCTCCTGTTCATTGAGCCGCAGCGTTTTCGCCATGCAGATCGAGAGCAGGCTGACAAGCACCGCGTGTTCCAGCGATGGCCCGCCCGCCTTGTCGGACGCCGTCAGCATGAGGGCCATGGCGTTGCCAAACTCGAGCTGCCCGATCATTTGCAGCGGCGGCGGGCCGCCGCCCTGCACGCCGCGCAGCAAGCCGGCGATCGGCGCGCTGATGTCAGCCAGGCGTTCAGCGACCAGTGCGACAGCCTTGGAATCGACCCCGCCGGACACCCGGACCGACGACTCGAAAGGCCGCATCAGCTTGTGGGCGATCAGCTTCTCGCGCAGCGCACGCGTGACCAGCGTCCCTTTCGACACCAGCTTCAGGCCGCGCACGTCGAGGATATCGACGATCACTTCCACCGACATCTGCTCCGCCACGTTCATCACCTTGTCCAGGTAATGCGCGTTGACCGAGGCTTGGCGGGTGGGGGAGTTCATGTCGGTTTCTCATTCAATTGGTTCTCAAGCACATCATAGCAGATGTTGCCTTGAAGTACCACTTATTTCCTTTTGATAAGTATTTTCCACAGTTTCCAATGCGGCACCGCCCCGTTTCGCGGCCGTCCATGCCGGCTTCGCGCCGCCTGGCACGGACTTCGTCGCAACGTCGTGGCGGCGCCGTGACGCGCTCCTTAATCTTGCGCCATCGACAACCACAACGGAGCTCACCATGAAGCACACCATCCTGTCCCTGGCCATCTCCCTCGCCTGCTGCGGCGCAATGGCCGCACCTGCAGTGGACGGTAGCGCCTTCGCCACCGCGCGCCAGCAGTTCATTGCCGGCTCGGGCGGCGACGCCTCCGCGCGCGACGCTTCCATCGAAGCGTTCGAGAAACTGTCCACCAGCCAGCCGGGCAACCCGGTCTACCTGGCCTACCAGGGCGCCGGTTTCACCCTGCGCGGCCGCGACGCCATGATGCCCTGGGATAAATTGAAGTTCACGGAAAAAGGCGCCGACATGATCGAGAAGGCCCTGTCGCTGCTGGCGCCGGAACACGACACGCTGCTGCTGAACGGCACGCCGGCCAGCATCGAGACGCGCCTGGTGGCCGCCAACACCCTGCTCGCCCTGCCGGATTTCATGAACCGCCGCACCGGCGGCAAGCGCGCCCTGCAAGCGGCACTGGATTCGCCGGCCCTGGCCCAGGCGCCAGCGCCAGTGCGCGCCAACCTGCTTTCCACGGCGGCCCGCATCGCCGCCGACGAAAAGCGCAGTGCCGACGAAATCAACTACCTGCGCCAGGCCGTCGCCACCCAGGCCAGCACGCCCGCCGTCGCCAAGGCCGCCGCACGCCTGAAGGAACTCGGCCAATGAAGGCCGCCGAGCCACTGCTGTCGCTGCGCGGCGTCAGCAAGTCCTACGCACTGGGCGGCAATGTGATCCGCGCCTTGGCTTCGGTGGACCTGGCGCTGGTACGCGCCGAAATTGCCGCCATCACCGGCCCTTCCGGCAGCGGCAAGAGCACCCTGCTCAACCTGTGCGGACTGCTCGACACGGCCGATGGCGGCGAACTGCTGTTCGACGGCGAGCCGCTGCCGGCCGGCGACGAGCCGCGCCGCACCGCCCTGCGCCGCCAGGCCATCGGCTTCGTGTTCCAGGGATTCAACCTGGTGCCGGTCATGACGGCGCACGACAATGTCGACTATCCGCTCTACCTGCTCGGCGTTCCCGCCGCCGAGCGGCGCCAGCGCGTACAGGAAGCGCTGGCACGCGTTGGCCTGCAGGGACTGGGCGGACACAAGCCGGACCAGCTTTCCGGCGGCCAGCGCCAGCGCGTCGCAATTGCCCGCGCCATCGTCAAGCGTCCGCGCCTCGTCATCGCCGACGAGCCTACCGCCAACCTGGACGCGCAGACCGCCTCGCAGATCGTTGGCCTGATGCGGGCACTGGCCCACAACGACGGCACCACCTTCCTGGTTGCCACGCACGACGAGCGCATGTTGCCGCACTGCGACCGCTCGCTCGCGCTGGACGACGGCATCCTGCAAGGAGGCCGCCATGCGCATTGATTTCAAATGGCTGTCGCTGGCCTGCCGCAACGCCATGCGCAACCGCCGCCGTTCGCTGGTCACACTCGCCATCGCCGCCACCGGCACGGCCGCGGCGCTGCTGGGCGGGGGCTTTGCGCTCCACACCTACGAGTCGCTGGCGCAGGCCAGCGCGCGCGATACCGGCCACCTGGTGCTGGCAGCTCCCGGCCAGTTCGAAGGCAACGACAGCGTACCGCTGGAGCACGGCCTGTCGGGCCGCGAGCAAGTGACGCGCGAGCTGCTTGCCCACCCGCGCGTCACGCGCGTATTGCCGCGGCTGCAGTTCTCCGGCCTGGTGAGCAACGGTGACAAGAGCGAGATCTTCCTCGGCACCGGCGTCGATGCGCACCAGGAGTTCCTCGTCAAGGGCCCGTTCATGAAGATTGAAGAAGGCGCACTGCTCGATCCTGACGGCCAGGGCGCAGGTATTGTCCTCGGCAAAGGCCTGGCGCGGGTCCTGAACGCCAGGCCGGGCAGCGTGCTTACGCTCATGTCCACCACCACGGCGGGCAGCCTGAACGCCATCGACGTTACGGTGACAGGCATTGTCAGCAGCGGCATTGCCGACATCGACAAACGCCTGGCGCTGGTCGATCTGGCGACGGCACAGGAGCTGCTGGTTTCCGACAAGGTCAGCTACCTCAGCGTTTACCTCGATGAACTCGCGCACAGCGATGCGGTGGGCGCCGCCTGGCGCACCGAATATGCCGGCAAGCTGGAAGTGCGCAGCTGGCTGGACCAGGCCATCTTCTACCAGAGCGTCAAAGGCCTGTACGACCGCATCTTCGGCTTCCTCGGCGTAATCGTGCTGGTGATCGTGCTGTTCGCCATCAGCAATACGCTGTCGATGGCGGTGCTGGAACGCACGCGCGAGATCGGCACCCTGCGCGCCATGGGCACCACGCCGGGCGAAGTGACGCGGCTCTTTACGCTCGAAGGCCTTGTGCTGGGCGCTAGCGGCGCGACTCTCGGCATGGCGCTGGCAGGCGCTGTGGCGCTGGCGCTCCTGGTGCTTGGCATCCAAATGCCGCCACCGCCCGGTCGTACCAGCGGCTATCCGCTGGTGGTCAGCGTGTCGCCCACCATGTATGCGACCGCCGCCCTCGCCGTCACCCTGCTCGCCGCACTGGCCTCGCTGCTGGTCAGCCGCCGGGCGGCCAAACAATCCGTCGTGGAGGCCCTGTCCCATGTTTAAGATGCTGACCGCCGCCCTGCTGCTGGCCGCCTGCGGCGCCGCCGCCGCGCAGGACATCGACGCGATCCTGCGCAAAGCCGATTCCTACCGTCTGCGCGAATCATCCGCTCAAGTGGATGCGCTGGTGCAGACCTTCAAGAACGGCAAGCCGGACAAGGAGAAGCGCTACCAGGTCCTGATCCGCCCCGGCGGCAAGGCGCTGGTCCTGTTCCGCTCCCCCGGCGAAGCCGGGCAGAAGGTGCTGATGTCCGGCGACGACTTCTGGATGCTGTTGCCTGGCAGCGCGCGTCCGATCCGCATCACGCCGCTGCAAAAGCTGCTTGGTGACGCCTCGACCGCCGACATCACCAACATGACCTGGTCCGGCGACTACAAGGGCAGCGCCATGCGCGAAGCCGAATTCGACGGCATACCCTGCCTGGAGCTGGAACTGACTGCCCTGCGCAAGACCCTGAGCTACCAGCGCGTCGTGCTGCGCGTGGCCAGGTCCGACTATCGGCCGCTGCACGCCGACCTGTACGCCACGTCCAACAAGCGCCTCAAGCAAGCGCGCTTCAGCCAGGACCGCATGGTGCTGGTGGACGAGATCCAGACCGGCCGCGAAACCATCGTCACCACCCTGGCCAGCAAGCCGCGCCAATTTGGCGACGAACTGTTCAACCCGATGTACCTGAGCCGCTCCGATGCCGCACCATAAAGTCTTGGCGGCCGCCGTCATCGCCGCCCTCACGATCGCGCAATCCGCGCGGGCGGGCGAAGTGATCGCCAACGTCCGCGCGCAGCTTGGCAGCCAGTCGCTGCAAGCGGGCGAATTGCGCTGGACGGACGGCCCGCTGCGCAGCGTCCTGACGGCAAGCCGGATCGATGGCGGCAGCGTGCGCCTGCGCCTGAACGAGCTGTCCTACGACCGCGCACTGGGCAGCGGCTTCCTGACAGTCGGAAAGAAGGTGATGGGCTGGGACGTAGGCTATGCCTTCCGCCCATTGGACGTAGTGCAGCGCGAAGACCGCCGCGCCCTCAACCCGATGGCACTGGAAGGCATTCCCCTGCTTGCGTGGGAACGGTTCGACGCCGACAGCGCCACCACCATCGTCTGGGCCAATCCCGCAAGGGGACGCGCCTCTAGCGCCAGCAGGCAGCGCGACGACGAAGCGATCGCCGTGCGCCATTACCGGCAACGCGGGTCGCGCGACGAGTACATGGTGCTGCGCACGTCACAGCGGAACGGCATCGAAGCAGGCGCCTCGTTTTCGCAGGTCGCGGGCGACAGCCTCGAAGTGCATGCCTCCGTTCTCTGGCAACAAAAACCCGCACGCGGCGGCAAGGCGCTGGCCGGCTTCACCTGGACCACGGAAAGCAAGCTCTCCATCATCGGCGAAGCATGGACCGACCGCACCGCCCAGCCAGGCCAGCAGCGCAATCACATGCTGCGCGCCTCGCAGTATTTCGACGATGTGGAAATCGCGGCCGACGTACTGTGGCAGCCGCAAACCGGCAGCCGCATCGGCACGGTATCGGCCAGCTGGAAAACGGGTCCCTGGGTGCTCTCGGCAAGCTACCGTCGCTTCGGCGGACTGGCTGGCCGCTATGCGGGCGACCAGGCACTGGCCAGCATCCAGCGCGGCTTCTGAGCCTACATTTGCCGGAACAGGTGCGCGTATAGCGGCGACACGCGCACCTTCTCGCTACGCCCGCGCAAGGTCAGCGACAGCTTGCCGCCCTCCTCGCGCAGCGCGCTCAGCACGCATGACGAATTGACGATGGTCCCACGGTGGACCTGCCAGAACAGTTGCTCGTCCAGCTGCGGCAGCAACTCCCGCAGGCTTGTGCGAATCAACAGTTCGCTCTCGGCCGTCACCACGTTCACGTACTTGTCCGCCGCTTCGAAGTACAGCACATCGGCCACCGGCACCATGCGCACCTGGTTCCCCACCGCCGCCCGGATCACGCTCAGGCGCGGCGCGGCCGGCGCCGCCATCGGCACGCCCAGCGCACGCAATTGCGCCGCCAGCGCCTCAAGCGAAGACTGCCCGCCTGCGGGGCCGCCGTCCTGCTGCAAGCGCGGCTGCAAGCGTGCCACCGTGCGCCCCAGCCGCTCGTCGCTGACGGGCTTCAACACGTAGTCGGCAGCCGCCCGGTCGAAAGCCTGCACCGCGAATTCGTCATATGCCGTCACGAAGACCACCTGCGGGAACGGCGTATCGCCAGCCCAGCCTTCAGCCAGCTCCTCGGCCACTTCCAGTCCCGACTTGCCAGGCATTTTGATATCCAGGAACATCACATCCGGCCGCAACAAGGCCGCCTGCTCCAGCGCCTCGATGCCGTTGGCGCAGTTGGCCACGATCGTCAAGTCCGGCCACAAACGCTGCAAGGCGGCGGCCAGCGTGGCGGCGAGAATAGGTTCGTCTTCTGCAATCAGTGCGGTGGTCATGATCAATCCGGCAAATAGATGCGTGCGACCGCGCCTTGCGGTGCAGCTTCAAGGGAAAGGGCGGCCCGTTCGCCATACAGGCCAAGCAAGCGCTCGCGGATATTGGCCAGGCCAAGCCCGGTGCCGGGTTTCCCGGGACCGGCGTCGAGTCCGCGCCCCGTGTCCGACACCAGGAGCTCAACGCCGCCATCGGCGGCACGCGCCACCACCTGTATATGGCCACCCGCAACGTTCGGTTCCACGCCGTGGGCAATCGCATTCTCCACCAACGGCTGCAACAGCATCGGCGGCAACTCCCTGCCGCGCAGGGCGTCCGGCAAATCCAGCGAGAAGCTCAGTCGCGCGCCCATGCGCACCGACATCAGCCCAAGGTAGGCGTCAAGCAGCGCAAACTCCTGCCCGAGCGTCGTGCGCTGGGCACGCGCCGCGCTCAGCGTCGCGCGCAGGTAGACGATCAGTTGGTCCAGCATGGATTGCGCGCGCACCGGATCGATGGCAATCAATCCCTGCAGGTTGGCCAGCGTATTGAACAGCATGTGCGGCTCGATTTGCGCCTGCAGCAGCTGCAACTGCGCCTGCAAAGCCTGGCGCTCGACCGCCTCCGCACGCGCCTTCTCCATTGCCGCCTCAGCACGGGCACGCGACAGCCTGTCGCGCGCGCCGAAGAAGGCGGTTGCCGTGCCGGTGGCGAACACGGAGAACAGCAAGGCGCTGATGCCCCGCTGCCCGCGCAACGCGCGCATGAAGTTGGCCTCCGTCCCCAGCAGCCATGCCGCCAGGTGCGAGCCGATGAATACGCCGGCCAGCACCGCAGTCGCCAGCACGGGCATGAACCACAGCCAATTGAATTTGCTCTGGTCGCCCCAGAGCTGGAAGCGTGCGAAATCAATCAGCAGCCAGATGGTGGTGCCGATGCACATGGAATACAGTAGAGTCGGCCAGAAATGGCGCCCGCCGCTGAACACGAACGTGATCAGGAGCGCGCACAGGACATTGAGCGCCGTGACATACAGGCCATCGATGGCCAAGCGGCGCAGGGGAAGCGCGGGAAGTCGAAGGATTGTCTGCATGGCAAACATTTTCACCTCACGCCCCCCGGCCATGCAACGATTTTGCGACGAAACCTTAGGCGAGAGCTTCTTTCGCCGCTTCTTCCGGCGTCAAACCGTCATAGAACAAATCGGTGAACCATTCCACCTGCTCTTCGATATGGTCCTGCGCTTCCTGAACGGTAGCGCCACCTTTCACCAGCCAACCTTCAACTTCGATGCACCACTGGATCAGTTCCAGGGTTTCCGGATCGAGCTCTTCTTGCTTCTTCGCCATCATCTTCTCCCGCATAAACAAAAAGCCCAACCATAAGGGCTGGGCTTCGCATACATCTGGCTCGCTGCGGCATTCCTCGCCGCAGTTGCAGAGCCCTTTGAAAGGCAACCTGATACCGGAACAGTATAACTCCTACCGTGCAAGCTCTGTCGAAAAGTTGATGCTAGTCAATGACGAGCAGAAGTGTTACCTTCAATATCGCATTTCAGCCAACGGTGGAGTCCATGCCAACCCTTCGTCCACTTGCCCTCGCCCTCCTCCTGCTTGCCAGCCACGCCAGCGCCAGCTGCTCGCGGCCTATTCAAGTCCCGGTGGCGGAAATTGGCCTGTCCGTGATTGTTCGCGGCCAGGAAGTATCGGGCATTTACCGCGACATCCTGGACGACGTCAGCAAACATTTCAACTGCCAGTTTGTATACAGGCCGGTACCCCGCGCCCGCCTGGAAGCCATGTTCCAGTCAGGGACGGCCGACCTGCTGCTGCCCGCACCCCGCACCGAACTGCGCGACCGGCACGGCATCTTTGTCCCGCTGATCCAGGCGCGCGCCGCCGTCATCTCGATGGAGGGTAATCGCCTTCCCATTCATGCGCTGGCGGATCTGAAAAAGCTGCAGCTGCGCGTGGCTGTGGTACGCGGCTTCGACTACGGCGAGAGTTACGAGCGCTTCCTGGCCGATATGCACGGCAGCGATCGGCTGTTCATCGAAGTCAATCCGGTGGCCGTGGCGCGTCTGCTGCAAGCGGGCATTGCCGACGTCGCGATCATGACACCCACCGTGTTGGCCGGCGCCATCCAGGGCGACAGCCGCGTCAGCGGCATGATCGACCGCCTGCACATCGATCCCGTCGACGAACTGGGGTGGGTGGAAACGGGCATCTACCTGTCGAAAACCAGCCTGAGCGAAGCCGACCGGCGCGAACTGATGAGCGCGCTGTCCGCCCCGTCGCTATCCAAGGTGATCTGGGATGCCTACAAGCGCCGCTACCCGCCCGCCATCCTGAGCGGCAGCCTGCGCCCACGCTGAGCATTGAAGAGCGGCCGAGAACGTCAAGTCATCAATGCCTTGATATAGTAGCCAACACCGATCCACAGCGCTAGGGTTGGCAATGCCTGCAAGCCCCGCACCAGGTAGCGCACACCGGCCGCCTTGCTAGCCAGCACTTCCGGATTGATGTGGGCATGCTGCCAATGCGTTTCCGGCGCCCGATCGGCACGGCCCTGCAAGGCAATGCTGCCGAAGTACACGACGATGAGCGCGAGCGACTGCGTTTTCCACGAATTCGGGGAGCGAGCCAGCAGTATCCACAGCGCAGCGCTGATCCACACCACTTGCCACATCAGGTACCAATTCAATGGGCGATGCGCCGCAGGCGAGCGCCAGCAGACCAGGGCCAGTAAGCTCCAGAAAATCACCAGCACCAGCAATTGCATCCTTTGCGCATCCTGCTCCGCCCGCGTCGCGGCAGCCACCGGATCGATGCCGGCATTCAGCGGTTTCACCTTCTTTACCGGCGTTGCCGGAGAGTCTGCCATGTACAGTATCAGGCCAATTTCGTCATGCGCCTTCTTTAGGTTGGCGGCATATTCGCGCACCTCGGCCGGGTCTACCTGCGCCTTCAGCCAGCGTAGGCGGCCCGTCAGGACGTATTTGACATCGCCCTCGCCACGCTCGACCTTGTGCGAAAACTCAAATGCAGCGTCCTTGAGCGCAAAATTCTCAGGCTTCACCTCCCAGTCGCCCGAAAGCCTGACCTCGGTGATTTCCTCGATATCCTCCGGGTAACGGGTCGCTAGCGGCGCCGTACGATTCAGATCATCTGGCGCCGCCAGCTGCGTGCGGAGTTCAGACGAACGGATATACCCCTGGCGCCGCTTCCCTGGCTCGGGGCGGTTCCAGAAATCGGGGATTTCGTACGATTCAACGGTGGTGAACTCGTTGCGCTTGGCGTCATCGAGGTGCGTCAGCGGCGCCGCCACTTTGATCTCAGGGTAGCGCCGCGCGTAGTAGTTGACATATTGCGACTGCATCTCCGCTAAACCGCGGCGCGCAAACTGAGCACGCACGTGGTCTGCCTCAACACCATATGCCACCGTCGTAATGGTGTAGCGCATTGGCTTTCCATCACCTTCGCGCCCATCGAATACGGCCTTGACCTGCTTGCGGTTGCGCCCATCCCGCCCCGCCATTTTACTCAGTCCCGTCTCGCCCTCATCTAACACCAGTGCCAGTCCGTGGTCTGACTGCACCAAACTGTCAAGGTCGCCACCTTGCGGGGCAGTGGTCGGGTCGAGCCAGTAATGCTTTCCATCCAGCGTGGCGCGCACCACGACGTGGTTGAACACATTCGGCGCTGGCAAGTTATCCGCTACGGTTTCGCGGCGGTCTGTATTGACCAGGGCCGGTGCGGCGTGGATGCCCAGCCGGCGCAACATGGCGACCACCAGCCGGGCCTTGTCCTTGCAATCGCCAAAACGCCGCTGGAAAACTGTGGCCGGCATTGAAGGGGCGTACGATCCGGCTCCGACTTCAACACCAAGGTAGCGGATATCCGACTGCACCAGATGCAGCACGGCACGCAAGCGCCCCGACAGTGTCGGCTCTGCGCGTCGGATGCGCTCTATCACCGCCTCGAGCGCAGACCCCAGCTCGCCACTTTCCCGATAAAGCGGCATCCCCCAATCCACCACCGCTTTCCAGTCTGCGAATTCGCTCCAGCGCACATGCGCATAGGGGTAATAACTGGCCGGAGCGCCGCGCTCGACCTTGATGCGAGGCACGTCTTGACGCGACCAGCGATACTCACGGTAGCCCGCAGCTTCGCGAACTTGTGGTTGCGGCGCACCATTTTTCATCTGGATTGCCAGCGTCCGGCCATCCGGCACCAACAGGCGCAGGGCGGCTTGTCCTACCGGCACACCCCATTGCAGGTCAGTGCCGCCAGCTACGCGGTTGCCAAATACTGGATTGATACCGCGCCGGCTATAGGCATATTCAACGACATCACCAGCGCGTACGTCGTCCATCACTACGCTGACCGTCTTGCTGCCATCGTAAATACGGTATTCCAGCTCGGTTTCCCGCTGCAGTACCTTGATCTTTGCGCCCGCCAGCTTATCGATAACCTGGCCATCGCGCAGCACACGGATCATGTGCAAAGTCAGCTGCTCGTAACTGGGATCGATTACGAAGGAAAGGTCCGCGATCTCGTGGACCCCATTGGCATCAAGGGCCTTGTTCGCGAAGTGGAAATAGCTGCTCCGGTTGCCTTTCTCGATGCGGATCTGAACATCGCTCAGGATATTCCATTCGCCGCTGGACTGACCGGAGGCCGGTTTGAGGGCCAGGTTGACCGGCAATGGCTCGACCCAGCCTGGCGTTGGCGCAACCCGGTACTCGGCTGCGTGGAGCTCCACCATTGTTGAACACCAAATGACCAGCAACAGCAGGAACCGCCCCATCTTTGCCCTCCAATGCGAAAGGGCCGCACACTGTGCAGCCCTCTCAATATTCCAGCTCCCCGACTTGGACTCTAACCAGGGACCTACGGATCAACAGTTCGGAGTAATCCAAACCAAAGAAAATTCAAAAAGTACCCGTCTCGCTGCACCGTTACTTCGCTGTGTCAATCTCGATAGTCTGGTCAGGGCCAGTAGAAGTAGCGCACGCACTCCACTCCGGAAAATTGACAAGAATTTATTTTAGTTTCTTCCTCGAATTTTAGATAGCGCTTTCAGCGTAATATTTTTATGAGGGGCGCCCCAGCGATTTGGCAGCCCAGATTGCCCCTTGGACGCTTCATAGTTCGAGCCATTGAAGGACTTTCCATGAGCGCGGAGATAAATTGCCGACCAGACGATTGAACTAAGTCTAATGACCATTAACCCCTTCAAATCAACCACTCGTCGGATCGGAATGGCGTAAGCACAGCACCTCAACGAGAATCAAGTTTTCACGCTCCTCAACAAAGGATAGTAATGAAAACCCTACTTCTCGCACTTGTTGCAAGCCTGTCCGTTCCCGTGCACGCGCAGGAGCAAACGTCCCTGTACAAGGAGATTGCAGCGATGGATAAGGTCTTGTTCGATGCCTTCAACCGCCAGGATGCCGCAGGGGTTAAAGCTGTATTCTCGACCGACCTCGAGTTCTTTCACGACATGGGCGGCTTACAAAACTACGAGCAAAACGATGAAGCCACCCGCAAGCTGTTCGCCCGCAACCTGCAACTGAAGCGCGAACTGGTCCCCGGCAGCATGGAGGTCTACCCCGTAAAAAACTACGGCGCAATCCAAACCGGCCAGCACACCTTCTGCCACATCGAAAACGGTAAGGATGACTGCGGCACCTTTAAATTCCTGCAAATCTGGAAACGCACCGCGGATGGCTGGAAGCTGACGCGGGTGGTCAGCTACGGCCATTAAAACAATCCACGATATTCTGGCTCCCCGACCTGGATTCGAACCAGGGACCTGCGGATTAGCGCTGCAAACCTCCATGATTTGAAGCTGCACAGCAAATGAGGCATCATTGCCTTTCAAATAACCCACTGGAGGAAGGTATGCGAAAAGCAGGCGGCTGGGCAGCGCTGGCAGAAGCGCTGATCTATGTGATGGCGTTCATCTTCTACGGCGCCGTGCTAGGTCCCCCTGGCGACACCAGCACAGCTGGCAGGCTGGCATTTCTGGCCGAGCACCGCATTGGCATTACCCTGGTCACTCTGATCGGCTATGTCGGCTTCGGCGCCTTGCTGGCGGTGCTGGTGGCCGCGCTGCACGAGCACATGAAGCGCGCCGCGCCAATGCTGGCGCAATTGGCGGCTGTGTTTGGACTGGTGTGGGTAGGACTGGTCATTGCTGCAGGCATGATCAGCAATATCGGCCTCGGCGCCGCGCTCAAGCTGGCGGGCGACAACCCGGAAGGCGCACGCTCGCTTTGGCTGGCCGTCAGCACCGTGGTCGAAGGCATTGGTGGCGGCAACGAAATTGTCGGGGGCTTGTGGGTGCTGTTAATCAGCATGGCTGGTCTGCAGGCCGGCATCTTGCCGCGCCCACTGAACTGGCTGGGCCTGCTGGTAGGGGTGACAGGTATCGCGACCGTCTATCCATTGGAAACGTTGACCGAACTATTTGGCATCAGCCAGATTGCCTGGTTCACCTGGCTGAGCCTGCACTTGTTAAAACCGGCGCGCCCCACCGCCAACCTGCCGCAAGCCACGGGGAGCACGGGTGCCGCAGTGTAAGTGCCCTCGGCTGCCGGGCTGGCAAGTGCTCAGCCTCCCGGTTCCAGGCATAGAGCCCAGAAATGCGAAAAGCCCAACCGGCTAAGGTTAGGCTTTTCAATGTTCTGGCTCCCCGACCTGGACTCGAACCAGGGACCTGCGGATTAACAGTCCGTCGCTCTACCGACTGAGCTATCGGGGAAAGGAGGCAGAATTATAGCTGCCACTTCCTATTTTGCAAACCCCTTTTTACCTTACATCCCGAGCGACTTCAGTAGCTCATCGGCATCGTCCGCCGTAATCGCTTCTGCCTGTGGGGCGGCGGATTTGCTTGCCTGTTCCCGCTCCAGCAGGGTATCGGGATCGACGTCCTCGGTCTTTTCGAAATCATGCAGCTGAATGAATTCGGTACGGTCAATGGCCAGCTCGAGGTAGAAGATGTTATTGCGCTCGGTGAAGAAGGATACGCGGCGCATTTCCGGCCGATCCAGCGGGGTATCCACGCTCAGCATCACCTGCTTGTTCAGTACCAGCATCTTCGGCTGGTTCTGCGTGATATTCGTGTGCAGCTCGCTGCGGACCTTGCCGGTGAAATCGCCGACGATCTGGTTCATCAGCTCGCCCATGATGTTCGCCACCTCGTCCGAGGTGAAGGAGTTGGCCAGCTCAGACTTCGGCATGCCCATGCTGAGCATATAGCGCTCGTAAATCTCCATCGCCGCTTCGGCCGAGAAGTTCAATACCACCAGGCCGGTAAAGCCGCCATCGAACAGCACGAAGCAGCCGATATCCGGCTTCAGGCCAACTTTCGTGATGCGCTGGACCATGGCCGAATACGTAATCCGGCTTTGCGACGCTACGTTCAGCACGCGGGTGACCGAGCTGCACAGGGTCGTCAACAGGTCCTCGGTACCGTACACGACCTGTTCTTCTTTTGTAATCATTATAAAAATATGCTCCGCAATGGTTCGTCATGGCTAGCAAAAAGCCAGAATATTTAGAGAATAACTGATCCAGTGGCAAAAGCAAAAATGAATGGGGGCAATATGCTGTTGTTGCCACAGCTTTCTCGCAATCGAGCCGGGAACGTTAGCGCAACAAGCGCAGTCCCGGGCACCAATTATCGCGCAGATCCCGGCTTGCTGGCGCCCTTGCGACGTTCCAACAAAAAAAGCCCCGTGAGATTCCACGGGGCTTTCAGTCCACAGGCTTACTCTTTCGAGGCCGAGTCGATCGACCTGATGACCTTACCCTGCTCGTCCAGCATCTGGATGACGGCCTTGCCGTCGGCGCTCACCATCAGCATCATACGGGTACGGCCCTTGGCGTCCTTCAGTTGCAAGGACGAATCCTTGTTGCGGGTATTGCCCAGCCAGATGCGGGTTTCGCTCAGGCGCCCTTCTTCCGAGCGCTTTTTCCAGTATGCGCCTTGCTCGGCTTGCGGCAGCTTGCTGGCCTCTTCGCTGAAACGGTTGATGTCTTCCATCGAAGTGACCTTGAAGTGCGGGACATCGTTGATCTTGAGACCCGTCTGCTGCGTCGTGGCGCTGTCGATGTTCAGCAGTTGCAGTGCCTGATCCTGGCGGAAGCGGTCAAAGGTCAGCGACAGACCGGAGGAAATTTTGCCTTCCGGGGTGATGCTGCCTTTCTGGATCAGGCCACCGTTCTCGGTGCCCTCTTCATTAATGAACAACATGCCTGCGAAGTCGCGGCGGTCGGGACGTGCGCCCTCTTTCCCTTGCTGGAAGTCGCCCGGGAACTGGGCCTTGTTCGAAATGATGATGCGTTTGGTGCCATCCGGCTCGACGATGTTGATCCGTCCTACGGTGATTTCATCAAAGGTTTCCTTGCGCTCGGTTTTGGCGGCGGTCAGTGCGAACACCGCAGCCAGGGCGGCGGCCATCGTGGTGGCGCCGGAGAGGAAGGTACGGATCTGGGACATGAAGTTCTCCTTTTTTATTTGAGGTGGGGGGTATTTAGGTACGTTTGTTTTTCAGGCGACGCAGGCGCCATTCGATGAACAGGCCGATGATGCCGCACACGAAAATGGTCGCGCCCAGGTAGTGCAGGATGCGGTTGCCGGCCGGCTTGGCGTACTCCGCGCCGACCAATTCAAAGCGGCGTTGGCCATTTTCCGCAGCTTCCTTGTAGAAGCTGCCGCGGTTCTCCCGCAGTTCGACCGAAATAGGCCGCGCGCGGGTGGCTTGGAAGTGCGCCAGTTGCTCGGCAAATTCTTCGGGCGAAATGATCTTCGCTGCCTGCCGGAGCTTGAGGATTTCCTCGTGTTTTTCGAAAATATTCTCGGCCTCCCCGGCCAGGATCACGCCGGGCGACACATAGCGATAGATCTTGTTGGAGAAGAAGACGCCATCGCTGGCGGCCAGCATCAGCGCAAAGCCGATGACCCAGGCCAGGGCGGACCCGTACAGCCAGCGCTTGTAATTGTGGACCTGCACCGCGACAGCCTGCGTGTTGAACTGGCTGACGGCCGGAATGTGGCGCAGGACCGTGTCCCGGACTTCCTGGTCGACGTCCTTGAGAAAACTTGCCGCATCCATGCCCAGGCCCGACATGATCGTTGCGAACATATCGGCCGATGGGATGGATTTATCGTTCTCCAGCTTGGAGAGATAAGACTGCTCGATGCCGATCGCTTCTGCAAATTGCGGTTGGGTTTGCCCCCGTTCCGCCCGGACCTGTTTGAGCTTTTCGCCGAAATTCATCACAACCTTTCCAAAACGTTACTGAATGACCCGTATTCTTAGGCATTCATGCAAGACTTGGAAGATGAATATTGACGAATTTATATGAATTTTGATGGAATATGCCCGTTAGACTATTGTCCAACGCAAATAATCTTGGTTGCGTACTCGCGGGCCGCCGCTTTTTTCTTGGCTGCCCAGGCGATCACCTCTTCTGCCTGGGCAATGGTCATCACCGTCGCCTTGTCCTTGTTCTTGATGAAGGACACCCCTTCGAACACCCCCTCCTTGCTGCGCATGACCTTGGCGAACACCGGCGGCTTCATTTCACCGTCGCTGATTTTATTTTGCTGAACCAGATATCGCTGATCGTTGGTTTCCATAATTGCTGCTTTCCATAGGTAAAAAAGGTAATTCAAGGCTGCCGGGGAAGCCGGCAGTAAAAAAATAAAAAAGAAATGATTAGGTGAATCCGACTTAGTCCTGTATGTTTGGTCTGGCACTAAATCAAGTCGTCGCTATTGTTGGTCTTTCTCTCCCGTCTCGCCTCGCGCGGTCCAGTTTGATGTCCTCCGTTATCCCTCTTGGTCGAATGTGCACACCGGGCGATTTTGCCCATGCAATCTTAAGGACTAAAAATGACTACTCAAACCGGCACCGTAAAATGGTTCAATGACTCCAAAGGCTTCGGCTTTATCACTCCTGATGCAGGTGGCGCGGATCTGTTCGCTCACTTCCAGGACATTCAGTCGAGCGGCTTCAAGAGCCTGTCCGAGAACCAGCGCGTTTCGTTCGAACGCTCGAACAGCCCGAAGGGCGAAAAAGCCAGCAACATCTGCGTGATCTAATCATCCGCTGATGCCCGGCGCACCCTCCAGATAGGTTGGGCGCCGGAATAGAATAGCCCGCTCGTTCATTCAAGCGGGCTTTTTTACGCCCCTCGCGCCCCGAGGCCGCAAAAAGCAAAAAGCAAAAAGCAAAAAGCCCAACCTCGAAAGGTTGGGCTTTTCAGTGTTCTGGCTCCCCGACCTGGACTCGAACCAGGGACCTGCGGATTAACAGTCCGTCGCTCTACCGACTGAGCTATCAGGGATCATTTCCGACCGCGTTGCGATCAGAGACCAAGATATTACAGAACCTTGGCGATGGCGTCAACTACCACATCGATATTCTTCGAATTCAGTGCGGCAACGCAGATGCGGCCGGTGTCCACGGCGTAGATCGATTGCTCGCGCAGCTTGCCCACCTGCTCCTTGGTCAGGCCGGAGTAGGAGAACATGCCAACCTGCTCACGCACGAAATCGAAATCATGGCCCGGCGCCTTGGCTTTCAGCTTCTGCACGAAGGCTTCGCGCATTTCCTTGATGCGCACGCGCATGCCGGCCAGTTCGTCTTCCCACAACTGGCGCAGTTCAGGCGTTGCCAGCGCGGTCGCCACCACCTTGCCGCCATGGACCGGCGGGTTGGAGTAGTTGGTGCGCACGACGCGCTTCAGCTGCGACAGCAGGCGTGCCGCTTCCTCGGCGGAGGCGGCGACCACGCTCAGGGCGCCCACGCGCTCGCCGTACAGCGAGAAGGATTTGGAGAAGGAGTTCGATACCAGCAGCGGCACGCCGGTGGCGGCGAAGCGGCGCACCACGGCGCCGTCTTCCGCGATGCCCGCGCCAAAGCCCTGGTATGCCATGTCCAGGAACGGCACCAGGCCGCCCGCCACGACAGCGGCAATCACCTCGTCCCACTGGGACTGGGTCAGGTCGGCGCCGGTCGGGTTGTGGCAGCAGGCGTGCAGCACGACGATGGCGCCGCGCGGCATGGCCTTCAGCGCAGCCAGCATGGCCGGGAAGTTCACGCCGTGGGTGGTTTCGTCGTAATAGGCGTAGTTGTGGACCTTGAAGCCGGCGCTTTCGAACAGCGCGCGGTGGTTCTCCCAGCTCGGGTTGCTGATGTAGACGTCGGAATCGGGCGCGAAGCGCTTCAGGAAGTCGGCGCCGATCTTCAGCGCGCCAGTGCCGCCCAGTGCCTGCACGGTGACGGCACGCTTCTCTTGAATTACGGCGCTGTCGGCGCCAAATACCAGCTCTTGCACAGCCTTGTCGTACGCTGCCAGGCCTTCGATCGGCAGGTAGGTGCGCGGGGCGTGCTGTTCGATGAGGATTGCTTCCGCCTTTTCCACGCACTTGAGCAGCGGCACTTTGCCATTGTCGTCATAATAGACGCCTACGCCCAGGTTGATTTTCGCTGGGTTGGTGTCGGCATTAAAGGCTTCGGTGATACCGAGGATCGGGTCGCGCGGGGCCATCTCGATGGCGCTGAAAACGGAAGGGTTCGTCATGATAGGATTGGTAACGTTTGGGAGCGGGTCGAAGCAGATTCCTGCCGGCACCCGAACAAAATCCGGTCAGGGCCACCGACAATCGCATATTCTATCAAAGGTCTGCATTCATGTCTGATTCGCAAAATTCCGGCGCCCCAGCGCCGACTGTCATTACTTTCCCGGATTCCCCGTACCGCCTGCACCAGCCCTTCCCGCCCGCGGGCGACCAGCCGACGGCAATCGACAGCCTGTGCGAGGGCATCGAGGATGGCCTGTCCTTCCAGACCCTGCTGGGTGTGACCGGTTCCGGCAAGACCTACACCATGGCAAACGTCATTGCGCGCATGGGCCGCCCGGCCATCGTGTTCGCGCCCAACAAGACGCTGGCGGCCCAGCTGTACTCCGAGTTCCGCGAGTTCTTTCCCGAGAACGCGGTCGAGTACTTCGTGTCGTACTACGATTACTACCAGCCGGAAGCCTACGTGCCGCAGCGCGACCTGTTCATTGAAAAAGACTCGTCGATCAACGAGCACATCGAACAGATGCGCCTGTCCTGCACCAAGTCGCTGATGGAGCGGCGCGACGTGGTGATCGTGGCCACCGTCTCGGCCATTTACGGTATCGGTAACCCGAACGAATACCACCAGATGATCTTGACGCTGCGCGCCAAGGACCGCGTCTCGCAGCGCGACATCATCGCGCGCCTGATCCAGATGCAGTACACCCGCAATGAGATGGACTTCGGCCGCGGCACCTTCCGCGTGCGCGGCGACACCATCGACATCTTCCCTGCCGAGCACGCCGACCTGGCCGTGCGCCTGGAAATGTTCGACGACGAACTGGAGTCCATCCAGCTGTTCGATCCGCTGACGGGCAAGGTCAAGCAGAAGATCCCGCGCTTTACCGTCTACCCTGGCTCGCACTATGTGACGCCGCGCGCCACCGTGCTGCGCGCCATCGAGACCATCAAGGACGAACTGCGCGAGCGCCTGGAGTTCTTCCGCCGCGAGAACAAGCTGATCGAAGAACAGCGCCTGGAGCAGCGCACGCGCTTCGACCTGGAAATGATGGCCGAGGTGGGTTTCACCAAGGGCATCGAAAACTATTCGCGCCACCTGTCCGGCGCCAAGGCGGGCGAACCGCCGCCGACCCTGGTGGACTACCTGCCGCGCGACGCCCTGATGTTCCTGGATGAGTCGCACGTGCTGATCGGCCAGCTGTCGGCCATGTACAACGGCGACCGCTCGCGCAAGACCAACCTGGTGGACTATGGCTTCCGCCTGCCGTCGGCGCTGGACAACCGCCCGCTGAAGTTCGAGGAATTCGAAGGCAAGATGCGGCAGACCATCTTTGTCTCCGCCACGCCGGCCGAGTACGAGAAGAAGAATGCCGGCGCCGTGGTCGAGCAGGTGGTGCGCCCGACCGGCCTGGTCGACCCGCAAGTGATGGTGCGCCCTGCCCGCACCCAGGTCGACGACCTGCTGGGCGAAATCAACGACCGCATCGCCAAGAACGAGCGCGTGCTGGTGACCACGCTGACCAAGCGCATGGCCGAGCAACTCACCGAATACCTGGGCGACCACGGCATCAAGGTGCGCTACCTGCACAGCGACGTCGACACCGTGGAGCGCGTGGAAATCCTGCGCGACCTGCGCATTGGCACCTTCGACGTGCTGGTGGGGATCAACCTGCTGCGCGAGGGCCTGGACTTGCCGGAAGTGTCGCTGGTGGCGATCCTGGACGCGGACAAGGAAGGCTTCCTGCGTTCCGAGCGCTCGCTGATCCAGACCATCGGCCGCGCCGCGCGCAACCTGAACGGCGTGGCGATCCTGTACGCGGACAACATGACCGATTCGATGAAGCGCGCGATCGATGAAACCGAGCGCCGCCGCGCCAAGCAGGTGGCCTACAACGAGAAGATGGGCATTGTCCCGCGCGGCGTGAAGAAGATCATCAAGGACATGATCGACGGCGTCTACAGTGCCGCAGCGCGCGAACAGTTGGAAGTGGCGGAGGAAGCGGCGAAGTACGAAGCCATGAGCGAGAAGCAGATCAGCAAGGAAATCAAGCGCCTCGAAAAGCTCATGCTCGAGCACGCCAAGAACCTGGAGTTCGAAAAGGCCGCGCAGGTACGCGACCAGTTGCACCATCTCAAGGAGCAGCTCTTCGGCGCGCCCGGCGCCGACGCGCTCTGACCACAGGGTCTGACCCTCGGGTCAGACCCGCCCTACCGGGGTTCAGGAAGGCTGCTTGACGATACGCAGATAAGGCTTGGGCGCCTTCCAGCCTTGCGGGAACAGCGCCTTGGCGTCTTCGTCGCTGACGGACGCGGCGATGATCACATCGTCGCCGTGCTGCCAGTTCACCGGCGTGGCCACCTTATGCTTGGCAGTCAGCTGGATCGAATCGAGCACGCGCAGGATCTCATCGAAATTGCGGCCGCTGGTCATCGGGTAGGTCATCATCATCTTGATCTTCTTGTCCGGACCAATCACGAACACCGAGCGCACGGTGGCATTGGTGGCAGCGGTGCGGCCGTCGGAAGTCCCCGCCTCCTCGGCCGGCAGCATGTTGTACAGCTTGGCGACCTGCAGGTCGGTGTCGCCAATCATCGGATACTTCACCACCGCGCCCTGGGTTTCCTCGATATCGGCCGCCCACTTGGCGTGGTTCTCGACCGGGTCGATCGACAGGCCGATGATCTTGGTATTGCGCTTGGTGAACTCCGGCTCGATCTTGGCCATGTAGCCCAGCTCGGTGGTGCAAACCGGCGTGAAATCCTTCGGATGGGAAAACAGTACGGCCCACTTGTCGCCGATCCACTCGTGGAAATCGATGGGGCCCTGGGTGGTCTGGGCCTTGAAGTTAGGCGCGGTATCGTTGATGCGCAGCGACATGACAGCTCCTTTGATGATTGGCATAGCGGGATCATTATCCTGCCATGCCTGCATTATCAAAGCAATATGTTTTCAACTCAACAGGTCACCGATGGCGGAGATCCCTTCGCCGACGACTTCCATGAGATCCGCCGCCGCCGCGACCCCGTCAATGACGTCAAGCGGACTGACCGACGCGGGTTCCGGCTGCGCCGCGGCGACTTGGGAGCGGCGCGCCGCGAGCCGTGCAAGGTCGGCCTCGCGCGACGCGACCTGTTCGGGGGTGAGGCGGGCCGCCGGCGGCAACGCGGCCCCGCAGTACAGGCAACGTGCGACGCTACGATTGAGTATGCCGCGGTTGCATTCGCAACAGCGGAACAGGGGCTCGACTTCCTTCAAGCGTCCACCATGGTTCGGCGCATTATAATCAGACCGGCTGGCGATAAGCGGCCAGCTCCTGGATGAAGGGGCGTCCAAACTGCTCCAGGGCGCGGAACATGTCGTCCACCAATGGCTGCACCAGCGCCATCGCTTCGTCTTCCGTCAATCCCCGATAGTCATCGAATTCCTCCACCGGCGTTTTCGGTGGTGGAACGTCGACGCGAACGATCTTCCACGAAAACGGCGTATCGCCCAGGGCATTCAGGTCCACCCCGCCTTCATCTTCGTGAACGTCGTCGCGGGAATAGATCCTCACGTCCATTTCCGGGTACCGGTTCTTACGGGACCATAAGATCTCGCATTGGAAATCGTCCCACCCGCTGTGATGCGGCTTCACATTGATGTAGATCCGCGTCGAGTCATCCACCTGCCACACGAACTCGCGGTCCGCGGAGCGGCGCAGCGGATGTTTGTCGAATTTGGCCAGGGTGAATTCGGGGAAGTGGCTCTTCATGCCCGCATCCACCAACTGGACCAACATCTTTCGATAGATCTTGTTCACGTCAAATTCCTATGCAGTTTTCGATGGCAAACTGCCCCAAGAATAACCCAAGTTCAGCGAAGCCGCTAATGATCGTCAAGTCGCCGGCTTTGTCCCCCAGCTGCTTCAACAGCCGCTTCTGCGCTCCGGAATCCTTGAAGACAAACAGATTGGGTTTGTGGCCGTTTTCCATCGCCACCTTCAGCTGCTTGACCAGCCGGTCGAACGCGGGACCGGCCTTGGGCGAGATCTGGTATTTCACTTCCAGGATATGCGTCTTCTGGCCCAGTTCAACCAGGAAGTCCAATTCGGCGTTGCCGGATGGCCCGCTCAGACGAGGGCCGCGTTTCGGCACCTTGCCCAGGCAGCGCGTGAGGACGTTCTCGACCGCGCTTTCCACCATCTGGCCCAGCTTACGTACGGCGTTGCCGCCGACCTGACGTCCGTAATTGGCGAACGCGCGGGCCGCCAAGCTGGCCTGCCCCTCGATGGCGGACATCGTCTCGCTCAGGCTGAACAGCCCTGTCGGATCGATGTTGGAAACCGGATTAGCTTCGCCGTAAATATACTTATTCAGCGAAAGCGGCGCTTCCTTGTTGCCCGGATGCGTGTCCTGCGAGACGAAGCGGCCCGTGGCAGCGTCGTACCAGCGCGCCCGGTTGTACTGCAGCCCAATCGTTTCGTCGAAGTACTCACCGGTGTACAGGTGCGCGTTGAGGCGGCTCTCAGCCTGCGTGTCGACATTACCGAAGGCGTCGTACGCATATTCCGCGACGACCTTGCCGTCGCCATCCGTCAGTGCCTTGGCACTGTCCAGCCCATCGGAATGGTAGATGGTCGCCTGTCCGCCGCGTACCAGCTCGATCAGGCCACGGCCCCACACATACCGCTGGGAGCTGGTGGCATCGCCCGCCACCAGGGTCTCTTCCAGGGTCTGGGCAATGCCGAAACTCGGGTCGACCAGGTAGCGTGTCACGGCGTCGGGCTGGCCGGACTGGCCTGGCACGGTGCGTTGTACGCGATTGCCGTCTGCGTCGTAAGTGTAGCGTGCGATCGCCACCGCCGATTCGCGCGTCGCGCCCTGCCGCACTTCAACCAACTGGTTCGCGCTGTTCCAGAAGAAGTACTGGGAATTGGAGCCAACGGCCTTGCTTGCCAGGTTGCCGTTCGCGTCCCAACCGTACGCGGTGAGGACCACACTGCCAGTCGCCGTTTGCTTGCGCGCTTCGAGCAAGCGATCGTTGCCATCGTAACGATAGGTGGTGCTTTCGGTCCCGGCGGCCGTGACTTCGACCTTGCGCACACGGTTGCCGACCTTGTCGTATTCGTAGTCGACCGTGCGCAACGGCGCACCGCCGCGTGCCGTTGCGACTTCACGCGTAAGTCGGCCGGCCTTGTCGTACGTGAAGCTGCTGCTGCGCGCAGGATTGGTCGCGGCGCCCTGCACGGCAACGCTCTGGCTATCGAATTCCGCGAGTCCGGTGCGCTTGCCATCCGGTGCCAGCGTGTAGCTCACCCCGGACACGATATTGCCGTCGGGACGCTGGTGCAACACTTGCAGCAGGCGCCCATTCTCGTCGTAGGTCGGCGTCGCAACCAGCTTGTTCGGCAGCGTGGTCTTGACCAGGCGGCCGCTGGCGTCGTACTCGTAGGAGGTTTTTCCGCCAGCCGCATCCTGCACCGACAGCAGACGATCGTGATCGTCGTAGCTATAGGCGGAACTCCCCGCCTTGGTGGTGCGCTGCGTAACGTTGCCTTTCGCGTCGTAGGCATAGGCGATGAAGCTGCCGTCCGGGTTGGTTTGCCGCGTCACCCGGTCCTGCACGTCGTACTCGAAGGAGGTGGTGCCCGCCAGAACGCCCGCATTGGTCCCCGGGGTCACGGTCACGCTGGCGACCAGCCCATTGGGAGTAAAGCTCTTGGCTACGCGCGTACCATCGGCACGCACTTGCAAAGCCGGGCGCTCCGCGGTATCGAACGCGGTGGCGTGTTGCTTGCCGCTAAAGTCCGTGTGCCCGATCTGGCTGCCCACGGCATCGTAGGCGAAGCGCTCGGTCTCCCCCCCAGGCAGCGTCCGCGCGGTGACGCGGCTGAGACCATCGTATTCCCAGCGTGTGACGCGCCCTTCGGCATCGGTCTGGCTGACCTTGTTGCCCACGCTATCGAAGGCAAAGGTGGTCAACAATTCGCCGTCGTTGCTGAACTGCTTCACCTGCGCCAGGCGGCCCGCCGCGTCGTACGCGAATGACGTGACATTACCGCTGGCGTCGGTTTCCGACTGCTTCGTGTTGTCCAGATTCCAGACCACGCTGGTTGCCTTTCCGTCCGGCATGATGGTCTTGGTCAACCTGTTCAGCGCATCGTATTCATATTTGGTGACGCGCCCGTCCGGATCAGTGACTGCGGTGCGATTGCCGACTGCATCGTAAGCGAACTGCGTGGTGCGTCCAAGCGCGTCCTTGCTGGACAGCATTCGCCCAGCCGCGTCGTAGGCATACTCTTCCCGGTTACCGTTCGCGTCGACCGCGGCGCTCACGCGGCCCACGGCGTCGTATTCGAGCGTACTGCTGGTGCCGTCAGGGAAGCTGGTTTTCGTCAGGCGATTGAGCGCATCGTAGGCGAAGCGGGTGGTGCGCCCGTGGCGGTCGGTGCTGGCGGTCTTATTCGATTCCGCGTCGAACGTCACCGATTCCGACGTGCCGTCCGGATAATTGGTGCGTACCAGCTTGCCGCGTGCGTTGTACTCGTAAGTGGTGCGGCGTCCCAGCCCGTCGACGCGTGCTGTCACCTGTCCGCCGCCGTTGTACTCGGCCTTGACGGTGACGCCGGTCGGACCGGTGGTTTCAATCGCACGGCCCTCCCCATCGAGCTTATTGCTGATGCTCTCGGGGACCGGATCGCCGCCCTGCTTCAACACGCGGCTCCAGCTGCGGCCGGTCAGACGGTTGTTGGCGTCGTACGTGTAGGTGGTCACATTGCCCAGCGCATCGGTCTCTTTGATCCGGTTGCCCTTGGCGTCGAACTCGTTGGTCACCGTGATGCCGGCGCTGGTGATGGTGGTCAGGTTGCCCTTGGCATCGTTCACAGCGCGGGTGACTTTGCCAAGCGGCTCCGTGATCCAGGCCACGGTCTTCGAGTAGTCATAAGTCGTCTTGTTGCCGCGCGCATCCTCCGACGACGTCATGATCGATCCGACATCGTCGTATTGATAGGTCGACTTGTTGCCCAGCGCGTCGGACTCGCTCAGGATCTTGCCGCTTCGGGCGTCGAACTCGCGCTTGAGCACATTGCCCTTGGCGTCGGTCACGGACGTCTCGTTGCCCTGCGCATCGTACGTGTAGGTGGTCTTCTGACCATAGGCGTTGATGCGCTCCACCACGTTGCCGGCGTCGTCATACACGAAGGTGGTCACGTTGCCGAGACGGTCCTTCATGGTTTGGCGCCGGCTATCCACCTCATGGGTGAATTCGATCGCCTTACCGTCGGCGTCGTAGGCGGCCGACAGGCGGCCATCGGCATCGTAGACCATGCGCCCTTGCAGCGTCCCCGCCGCGTCGGTGTATTCGGTCAGGAAGTGCTCGCCCGCATAGCTGTAACGCGAAACGGCGTTCACGCGATTGGTCACGCTGGTCAGATCCCCGGCCGCGTCATAGGCGTATTTGATGGCGCGCCCGGTCGGGTCGGTCACGGCCGTGATGCGGCCTTGCCCGTCGCGGGTGAAGCTGACCGACTGGCCATTGCTGTGCAAGATGCCGTTCTGGCCGTAAGTCAGCGTATTGCCCGACGGGTCTTTGATCTGCACGATGCCCACGCCCTCGGTCAGGTAATACACGTACCCGTCTTCGGTGGTGAGTTTGAACTCGCGCGGATTCCACGGTTCCAGGTTGTCCATGTCATACAACATTCCACCGCGCGCCATGACGTTGGGAATATTGATGATCTCAAGCTTGCTGGTCGTGCCGGGCAACGGGGTGATCTTGATGTCCACATCCGGGACCTGGACGAACGCACACTCCTGGCGGTTGGCCGCCGTGAAGCGTTCCACCTTCCCGTCCGGAAGCACGATATTGATCTTACGCTTGCCGGCCGGCACCAGGCACAGCGTCAGGTTGGTCGCGTGGCTAACCACGTTCCATTGCAGGCCCAGCACCATGTTCTTCTGGATCTGGCTGCCCTGGTAATCCACGTTCCAGCCGTAGCCGAAATCCATCTTCCGGGTGCGCTTGCGCGTGTCGTAGGTGCGGGTTACACGAATCGGAATGCCCGACGCCTCGACGTTCAAGTCCACGAACGTCAAGGCGAACTGCCCCACCTTCAAGTCGCGCAACACGTCGACGGTGATCATCTGCGTCTGCTGACGTCCATTCGCATCGACCACGTTCAGCACCATCTCGTAGATGCCGTTGGCCAGTTGGGTCGGATCGAGTTTGCCCAGCACGCCATTGCTGACGCTGCTGGTGCCGCGCGCGATCTCGTTCCAGTTGGCCGCGCCTGCCGCGCGCAGCAGCAGCTGGTAATACGCCAGGTTGGTCGCGCTGGCGGTGCCGGTCACATTGACCGGCGCCGTCACTTCCGCGTCGTCGACCGGCGCGCTGATCTGCGCCACCGGCGTGGTGCTGTCGGCCGGGTCGCGCACGCTGTAGGTGCCGACGCGGGTGGTGCTGCCGGCGCTGTCGGTGACGGTGGCCGTGATCTGGTGCGCGCCGACGGCCGCTCCGGTCACGATGGCGCGGCCTTCGACCGTCAACGCCACGTCCTGGCCGTCGATGTTCAGGCTGCGGTTGACCGCGCCGCTGCCGCCGCTGCTGACGACGTCGATGGTGACGCTCTCGCCCAGGTTGATCACTTGCGGCGAGATCACCAGCTTGGCCTCGAGCGGCGCCTGCTGGCCAACGGTCAGCTGGTAGCGCTGCTCGGCGTAGGCGCGGCCGTTGTCGGCGCGCACGGCGACGGTCCAACTGCCGGCCACCGGCTTGGCCCAGTTGATCACGCCCGTGGCGCTGATGGTCATGCCGCTCGGCGCCTCGCGCAGCGTGTAGGCCAGCGCAGCGCCTTTCGGGTCGCTGGCCAGCACGGCATAGTGGTACAGCTGGTTGGCGCCGCCGCTGATGACCGGGGCGCTGGTGATGACCGGGGCGCCGGCCACGGCGCCGCCGTCAAAGCCGCCGCTGGTGTCCAGGCCGGCCGCAATCACGCCCGTCAGGGTGTCACAGGCGGTGCTGCCCTGCCCCGCGGCCAGGCGCGCCAGGAACAGGCCGCTGGCCACGTCGGCCTGGCCGGCGTAATAGCTCCAGCGCGTGGTGCTGCCGGCTTCGCCCAGCAGGCTGGCCAGGGTGTCGTTGACCGGCATCGCGGCGGAGGCCGCCGGAGCCGCCGCCGCGGCGGCCTGCGCCGGCGAGGCCAGGGCCAGCCAGGTGGTGCCGTTCGGCAGGTACAGCGCGGCCGTGGCGTAGCCGGACTCGCCGTGCAGACGGTAGCTGCCGGCGCCGGCACTGTCTTCCATCACCAGGCCATGGCCGTTCCAGTTGCCGATGTTGACCGGGGCCTGCGCCACCAGGGCGCGGCTGCCCGCCGCCGCCGCGTTGCGGATATCGTCCGCGGCGTCGCTGCCGATGTCCACCAGCGGCAGCACGGCAGCCGCGTTGGCGCCGGTGACGGCGTAAATCTTCGATCCCGCGCCGGCCGCGGCCTGCAACGCCTTGAGCGGCGAAGCCGCCTGCCCCGGCACCTGGGTGCTGGTAAACAGCTTGGCCAGCACCAGATGGCTGTAGGCGGCGTTGCGTTCATTGGCCTGCGTCAGGTAGGCCGCCGGCGCCAGGCCGCCGCTGTTCTGGGCCACGGCGCTGTCCAGGCGGTCGATGTCAAGCACCACGCCAGGGAAGCGCACCTTGTTGACGATGCCCAGCACCATCTCGGGCTGGGCTTGCGCGACCGCGCGGCCATAGGACGGCAGGCGCTGCTCGACCACGCGCGCGGCGCGCTGGAACACGCCGGCGTTGGCGTCCACGGTGGCGAAGTAGCTCAGCGCCGCGTGGTACAGCAGTTCGCCGCTGACGTCGTCGCGCGACAGGCCGGCCGTCTGGTTGCTGGCCAGCTTTGCCTGCAGCGCGTTCAGGCGCGCGTTGACTGCGGCCAGCTGGCCAGTGGCGACGCCCTGGGCATCGATTGCCACCGCGTGGTAGTCGCCCGCATGGGCGGCGAACGGATTGTCGTTCCAGCTGCCGCTGGACGGGTCGAAGCTGGCGATCTCGCCGGCCAGTTCGCTGCCCAGCACGAAGCTGCCGCCGCTGGCGACCAGTTCGCCGTCCGCCCGGATCTCGGCCGTGACGCGCACCAGGTAGCCCGGCACTTCAAGCGGCAGCTCGCCCGGCTGGATCGGGCTGCCGTCCGCGTGCGGCTTGGGCAGGTAGGAGGCCAGCACCTCCGCGTCGGCCGGCGTGGCGGGCACGAAGCTCAGGGTCAGGCGCTTGTTGGCGACGGCGGCCAGGCTGCCACTGTAGCTGACGGCGGCGTTGCCGGTCGCCTGCTGCGCGGCCCCGGCGAAAAGTTGCAGGCGGAACTGCCAGCGCAGCGCGTCCGGCAGCACATTGAGCACGGCGCCCTGCGCCACCTGGGTGTAGGGCAAGGTGCCCAGCAGGATGCTGTAGTTCTGCGCAGCGATGCTGCGCTTGCCCAGCACGTCGCCCACCGCCAGGTCGCTGCCTTGCTGGCCCAGGTAGGTGTTCAGGCGCGTCTTGTAATCGGTATAGCCGGCCTGCAGGTTGGCCAGGTTCAGGTTCTGCGCATAGTCCGGCGTGCAGAGCGCGCCCTGGCGTGCTTGGCTCAGCAGGCCCGTCTCGTTCAGGCTGACCGCGCTCGACAGGTCGAGCCCGGGCATGCTGTCCATCTGCTTGAAGCTGGCGTCCAGCGGCACCCAGGTGCCCGGCGCCTTGTTCACTGCGCCGCGGCTGGGCGAGAAGTCGACGTGCGCCTGCACCCACACGTGCTCCAGTTGCAGCGCGCCGGGCTGCCCGGCCTGCGTCACCGCGCGGTGCGGGATGCCGGCTTGCGACAACAGGGCCTGGGCCGCGGCCACGCTGTCCACGCCCAGCCAGTTGCGCAAGCGCGCGGCGGGCACCTCGATGGTGCCATACACGTAGCGCGCGGGAATGCCGGCGGCGCGGTTCAGCGCCACCAGCAAAGTGGCGGTGTCGGTCGCGCTGCCGCGGCGGGCCAGCAGCACGGCGTCGGCATCCTGCGTGGCGCCGAAGCCGGGCGCGTAGGCGATATTGTTGCGCACCCAGTTGTAGATGGCGACCGGATTGTTGCCCAGTTGCGCGGCCAGCGCGCGCACCGCCGGCGACAGCACCACCTCGCCCTGCTCGGCCAGATCGCCCGGCTGCACCGCTTCCGGCAGGATCGCGTCGGGCAGCGCAATGCCGCTCAGGGAACCGGCGGCGGCCAGCTGAACCGAGCGCGGGAAGCGCTTCTCATGCGCCCGTTCCGTCAAGGCCACGGCCGCAGTCGCCTTCTTGCGCTTGCCCCATGCGTGGCCCTTGCCCTGGGCGCCCTGCCCCGTCAGGCTCGAATGCTGCTTGAGCAGCTTGGCCAGCTGGTTGAGCGCCGACTGCAGGCTGCCGCTGCCGCCTGCCGCCGCGTCCAGCACGGCCATGGCGGCCTTCAATTCGGCGTTGCGCGCTGCGAAGTCCTGCACCGCCTGCTGGTGGCGCGCCAGGATCTCGCCGCTGGCCAGGCCCTTGGCGCGCAGGTGCGCCTCCGTGGCGGCGAAGGACTGCGCCATCACCGCCTCTTCCTTCTTCATGCGCTCGAACTGGGCGCGCACCGCGTTGACCTTGGCCAGCGCATCGCTGCCGCGCCCGGCGGCCAGGTCGGCGTCGGACTTGAGCGCCAGTGCTTCGAGTTGCGACAGCGCGTGGCCATAGACCTGGGTCGGCGCGGAAACCGCCGTGCCGGTGGCCGGCGCGGCATGGCGCTGCCAGCCCTTGCCGGTGGGGATGCCGTTGGCGTCCACGCCGGGCAGACCGCGCCCCGGCGCGCTGTTCAACGGTTGCAGGGTGAAGGGAGCAGAGTTCTGTGCAAAAGCGACTACCGGCGCCACCGCGGCGCTGGCGAAACTGGCCAGCAGCGTGGAGGCAATGATGCGTTGCATGGTGCTGTTACGGAACATGGTCTTTTCCTGACTCTTAATCGGTATGGTCTGCGTCACGTGTGCGTCATATGTCATTGCGGCTGGAAGCGGCTCCAGCGCCAGCCGGCCTCGCGCAGGACGCTGTCGATGCGCTGGCGGATCGGCGCCGTTTCCACCGGCAGCGCGATCAGGCTGTCGGTCGCGTCGATCAGCGAGGCGATGGCCGCGGCGTAGCCGGCCGGCGTGCCGGCGGCGAAGCTGCCCATGCCGCTGCGCACCGCGTTGGCGGCGGCGTCGCGCACCTTGCGGTCCTTCGGATGCGACACCGCCAGCTTGCCGATCGCCTCCAGCGCCGCGCCGCCGAACTGGCTGGCGCTGTTGACGGTGACGCTGCGCTGCAGCTGGTCGCCGTACTGCACCGGAGTACCCTTGTCCAGCCAGCTGACCGTGGTCTCCAGCACGTACTGGCCGGCCGCTGCCGGCGCCAGCACCTGCAGGTCCAGGCTGACCGACTGGCCGGCCGACAGTGTCAGCTTCCAGCGCACCGTGCCGGTGGCCTGGTCGAACACCGCGTCCGGCTCGGACGACAGGTAGGTCGCGCCGGCCGGCAGGCGCGTCGTCACCTCCAGCTCCACCGCTTCGGACTGATTGGTGATGGTGGTGCGCAGCGGCACCAGGGCGCCGCCCATCGGCACTTCGGCCGATTGCGGCTGCAGCACCGCGGCCAGGGCCGAGCGCAGCACCGGCAGCCAGCCCGGCTGCTTGGCCAGGCTGCCGGCCAGGTCGAAGCCGAACAGCATGGAAGCGCCGTGGCCGTAGCGGTTGCTGAACACCGCCGGGCCATCGCTGTGCGGCATGCTGCCCTCGAACACGGCTTGCGGCGTGCTGCCTTCCGCATCGGGCTTGATGGCGCGGCCCACGGACTGCAGGCGCTGGGCCTCGAACAGCGGGCCGTTGAAGCGTACCGGCAGCTCGGTTTCGCCGATCTTGCCGCGGTAGCGGATGCCGGTCATGGCGTCGAACACCTTGTTGCGGTTGTCATGCACGCCGTCCACGATCAAGCCTTCGCCGCCGAAGATGCGCTCGCGCAGTTCGGCCACCTGCTGGGCGTTCATCTTGTCCTCCTTGCCGGAGATCCAATAGGTGTTGAACTGGCCCGTGCGCAGCTTGGCCTGGAATGCTTCCGGACTGGTCACCACCAGGTGCGGCACTTCCAGCTCGGTCAGCGCCGCGCCGATCGCCTGCGATCGTTCGGTCACGCACACCGGCGGCTTGCCGCCGTTGCCCGGCGCGTCGTTCTCGTCGTCGTTGCACGACACCAGCGCCAGCACGCGGTTGCCGGCCAACAGCTTCTGCTCGACGGCCAGCTTCACATCCGGCTTGGCCTTGTCCAGCAGCTGGAAGGCATCCTGCGCCAGCGTCAGCTGCTTGCCGCCCACGGTCGCGCCCAGCTTGGCCACGTAGTCGCGCCCCACCACCCCGTCGGCCAGCCAGTTGCCGGCGCCGTTGTAGGTGGCGCCCACCGCCAGGCTGGTGGCGTACGGGAATTCCGCGCGCACCTGTTGCAGCACCGGGTCGAGCAGGCTGACGGTCAGCGGCAGGTTGTCCAGCGCGCTGTTGCCGTTGTTGGTCACCTGGAAGGTGAACGCCAGGCTGTCGCCGATCGGCACCTGCTTCGGCATGGCGGTGATGCTGCCGCCCAGGCCGTAGCCGGTCTCCGCGCTGGAGCTGACGGCGTAGGCGCCGCTGCGGCTGTCAAGCACGCGGCCGGCGCTGTCGCGCAGCTGCTGCTCGACGCGGTAGGTGCCAGGCGCCGCGTTGACCATGCGGAACGGCGAGGCCAGCTCCAGCTTGGCGCCCGGCGCCAGCTGCACGATGGCGTGCGCCTTGCCGAACACCTGGGCGTTGGACGGGTCGTAGACCTGGATCGCCAGCGTCAGGTTCTCCATCGTCACGTTGGCCGACTGGCCGGTCACGCGCGAGCTGATGCCGACGCGGTCGGCCGGCGCGTAGTTCTGCCGGTCCAGCGCCAGCGCCGACACGGCGGCGGCCTGCGACAGGTCGGCCAGCACGCGGAAGTCGACGTTGGCGCTGGCCACGGCTTGGCCGTTCTCGCTCAGCACGGCGCGCGCCGTGTAGACGCCCGGCTGCAGCTGGCCGGCGGCATACGCGCCGTTGACCTGCAGCGAGCCGCCGGCCGGGATGCCGACCGCCTGCTGCGTCACCGTGTTGACCAGCTCATTGCGCGCGTCGTACACGTCCACGCGCAGGTCGCCGTTGGCTACCGCGGTATTGGCGTTGCCCAGGGTGGTGGTGACCAGCGCGCTCTCGCCGGCCAGGTACTCCGGCTTGTCGGTGGTGGCGCCGATGTTGACGACGTTGGCCGCGCGCACCATCGGCACCTTCAGCGGCACGGTCACGTCGCCGGCGGCGAAGGTGTTCTGGAAGCTGATGTGGCCGGAGTCCAGGGTGCTGCGCACTTCGCCCAGCTGCATGCCGACCTGGTTGGCGCCGAAGCACACCTGGGCGCCCTGCGCGGTCACGTCGCGCATGCTCCACACGTACTCGGTGCGGCCGTCCGGCAGCGGCACCACCGCGCTGGGCGGCTTGCTGGCGCCGGTCAGCATCTGGCCTGGCTTGGCCACCAGGTGGGCCTGCACGCCGATCGCGCCGCAGGTCACCGGCACCTGCCAGATCGACTGGTCGTTGTCGTTCCACATCAGGATGCGGTTGTTGAAGCGGTCGAACGCCAGATAGTCGATGTCGGCCAGGTTGGGCGCGATGGTGCGGGTGTCGAACAGGCGCGCGATCTGGCCGGTGCGCGGCACCACCTGGGCCAGCGAGTATTCCTCGCCGTTCTGGTTGATGCGGTTCCACTGGTATGGCGCGATGTAGAAGTTGTCGGCGCAGTCGGCCGCGATGTTCGGGTAGCCGTCGCCCTCGAAGAACGGGTGGTCGACGCCGTCGGCCTTGCTGAAGATGGCCACCGAGCTGCCGTCCGGCTTGACCATCGCCACCGAATGGTTCTCGTTCTGCACGTAGACGTTGTCGCGGCCGTCGACCGCGATGCCGCGCGGGCTCGGGAAGCCGCTGGTCGCCACGGTCGTCACCACGCCCTGCTGCGTTACCTTCAGCAGCTTGCCCACCGTGCCCACCAGCACCTCGTCGCGGCTGTTGACCTGCACGCCGGCCGCGTTGTTTACGCCCAGGTCGGCCACCACGCTGGTGGCGCCCTCGCGCGTGATGCGCAGCACCTCATAGCGGCCGGTGCTTGCGTTGCGCGAGGCGACGTAGAAATTCTCCTTGGAGTCGGCGGCCAGGCCGAAGGCCAGGTTCATGCCGCTGGCGATCACGGTGCTGCTGCCCGAGGCGTCGGTGCGGTACAGCTTGGCCGAGTCGGTCACGTACAGGTTGCCGGCGCGGTCGCTGGACATGCCGCGCGGGGTCAGGCTCTTGCTGACGGTGCGCACCTGGCCCATCTCGACGCGCGAGATGGTGGTGTAGTCGGCGCCTTTCAGGTCCAGGCACATCTGCAGTACGCTGTCGCCGGGCGGCAGTTCGCTGCGCGCGGCGGTCAGCTGGCTCTGGGCGTTCGGGCCCACGTGCAGGAAGTTCTGCATGCTGCCGTCGATGCCGGCGCGGGTCATCTCGATGCGGAAGTCGCCGCCGAACGGCGGCACCCAGGTGCCGAAGTTCAGTTTCTGGTAGCTGCCGTCGATGCCCAGCTCGGCCATCGGCACGCTGGCCTCGAACACCACGCTGCCCACGGCGGGCGGCTGCACCGGCGTGCTTTGCGCCATGGCGTACAGCACGCCGCGCGAGCTGTCGTCCTGCGCCACCAGGTAGGACTGGGTGTCGCTGCCGACCGCCACGCCGTTCAGTTGCCAGCGGTTGACCAGGTTGCTCATCAGCAGGTCGGAGGCCACGCCGTCGGCGCCGATGCGCACCACGGTGCCGCTGCTGCCCACGGCCAGCATGCTGCCGTCCGGCGCACGGTCGAAAGCGGCCATGCCGGACGGCACGTTGGCCAGGTGGTCGATCTTGCCGTCCTGGTAGCTGACGATGGTGTTGTTGCCGACGTTGAGCAGCAGCGTCGCCCCGCCCTCGAGTTGGCGCAGCGCCACCGGGTTGGACAGGCCCGAGGCGAACACCTCGGCCACCCAGCCGCCCTGCTGGTTGCGCAGCTTGCTCAGCTGGCTGCTGCTGCGGTTGGCGAACAGCAGCTGGTCGCCGTCGGTCAGCAGGCCGCTCGCGCCGCCCACGCCGGACAGGTTGCTGACGATGCCGGCGCCGTTGACGCGGTCGATGCCGTTGGTGCGCGACACGTACAGCTCGCCGGCGCCGTTGAAGGCCAGGCCGAGCGGCGAATTCATGCGCGCAAAGATGCTGCCCGCCGGACCGCTCTCGGGAGCGAAGCGCAGCACCATGTTGTTGACGTTGCTGGCCACGTACAGCTTGCCGCTCGCGTCGAAGGCCAGCCCCTGCGGCGCGCGCAGGCCGGCGTAGTCCTGCTCCACCGCCTTGTTCGGGCCCAGCACGACCACGCGGCCGTCGTCCCAATAGGAGAACGCCAGGCCGCCGTCGGCGCGCACGGCCAGGCCGCCCAGGGCGTAGCTGCCGGCAGCGTGGTAGGTCTCGTATACCTTGGCGCCGCCCACGTACTTGTTGACGCTCGCGTTGGCGGCGGTGCCGTAAGTCACGCCGCCGCCGTGCGCCAGGTAGCGCGCCGGGAATTTGCCCATGTAGCTCGGGTAGGCGTCGCCGGCATACCACATGAAGCGTTCGGCGTTGTCGACGAAGCGCATCTCGCTGCCGCTGAACACGATCGAGGTCGGGTTCTCGAAGCCGTGCAGGCGCGCGCTTTCCTCGCCGGCCAGCGTATGCGCGGTCAGCGTGTACAGGTTGTCGTCCACCACCCACAGCTTGTCGGACGGGTCGACCGAGCCGAAGGCGATGTGGCCGTTCGGGCCGTAGGCGCCGCGCGGCATCAGCAGCGTGGTGGCGCCGGTGGCGGTGTTGACCCGGTAGGTCTTGTCGTAGTTGAACACCACGATCTCGCCGGCGCGGCCGATGGTCCAGTTGTACACGTGCGGCAGCGAGAAGGTGAACGGGGTCAGCGCGCCCTCGGTGGTCAGGCGGTAGAAGCCGCCGCCGGTGCGCACCACCATATTGCCCGCGCCGTCGGCCTGCAGGTCGGACATGGAGGCGGTATAGGTGTGGTGCGGCATCGTCACCAGCTCGCGCAGCATGCCGGCCGTATCGAGCTTGTGGATCTTGCGGTTGTTATGGTCGCTCAGGTAGATGTTGCCGTCCGGGTCGACCGCCACCGCGTAAGGCGTGAACGGCAGGTTGCTGCGCACGGTGCTCACAGCGCCGGCCGCATCGATGCGCACCAGGGTGGTGCCGCTCAGGGCCAGCAGCGTGCCAGGGGTGACGTCGGGCGTCCAATTGCTGTAGTTGAAGCTGCGGTGCCAGTACTTGTACTCGCCGTTGGACAGGCGCACCATGCTGCCGGAGTTGCGGATGTAGACGTCGCCGTTGCGCGCCGCGCGCACCTGGTACGGGCGCACCAGCAGGCTCTCGGTCACGCCCAGCTTGCTGCCGTCCGGCGCGAACCTGGCGACGCGGTTGCCGCTGTACTCGGTCACGTGCACGTTGCCCGCGCCGTCCAGGGCGATGCCGACCGGGCCGCTCAGGCCCGTGGCGAAACTGCTCTTGACGCCGTTGCTGATGCGGGTCACGCGGCCGTTGCCATATTCCGTCACCAGGTAGTCGCCGTTCGGCAGCACCACCATGGTGTGCGGCTGCGACATGCCGCTGGCCACGAAGCTGATGTTGTTCTGCGCATCCTTGCGGCGCAGCGTGCCGTCGCCCGAGTTGAGCAGCAACAGGTCGCCGTTGGCGTCGTACGCCATGCCGCGCGGCTGGTAGCCGAAGCCGCGCGCGAACAGGCGCACCGTGCCGTTCGGCTGCACGGCATGGATCGAGTCGTTATTGGTGTCGCTCACGTACAGCGTGCCGGCCGCGTCGAAGGCCAGGCCGTAGGGCGTGCCAAGGCCGGTGGCGTAGACGCTCACCTCCCCGGCAGCGTTGACCTTCACCACGCGCGCCAGGTCCGCCTCGGCCACATAGAAGTTGCCGGCCGCATCGCGCGTAATGCCCTGCGGGTTGCGCAGGTTGCGCACGAATGGCGCGATCTTGCCGTCGCCGGCAGCCACCTTGACCAGCGTGCCGTCGCTGCTGTTGGTCACCACGTAGTTGCCCGCATCGTCCTTGACCAGCGCCACCGGCGCGGAGAAGCCGTTGCGCGCCAGGACGGTCTCCTGCCCGCTGGCCGAGCGCAGCACCAGGCGGCTCTCGCCGTTGAAGCGGCCCGCCAGCAGCATGCCGTCGGCCGTGAAGGTGATGGCCGCGATGTCGTTGATCTGGGTGGTGTCGAAACGCGTCGCCACGCCTTGCGGCGACAGGCGGTACAGGATGCTGCTGTAGCCGGACCAGATATTGCCGGCGGCGTCCAGCGCCGCGTCGGCATAGGTGCCGCCGTTGGGCAGCTGGCCCAGCACGGTCTGGTTGCCGTTGGTGTCCAGGCGCAGCACCTTGCCGTCCGAGTAGTTGACGGTGTACAGCCAGCCCTCCGGCGCCAGCTTCAGCTTGCGCGCGCGCAGCAGCGGCGCGCCGCTGGACACGGTGCGCAGGCTCGCTTCGGTCTGGCCGTTGACCGGCTCCTGCGCCGCCAGCGTGACCTTCAAGTGCATGTCGCCCGGCGCCAGCACCTGGTTGCCGGTGTTGACCACGTCGCCGGTGAAGGTGACCACGGTCTTGGCGCCGGCTTGCGCCAGCGGCGGGTCGGCCAGCACGCCGCCGGCCAGGCGCGGCGCGCTCACCACATCGAAGCCGGCATCGGCTTCCGCCACCACGCGGCCGGACAGGTCGAAGGCGCGCGCCTTGACCATGTAATGCCCGCCCGGCAGGCGCAAGGTGTTCCACTCCAGCATCAGCTCCAGCGTGCTGTTGGCGCCCAGCGCCAGCGGCCGGTTGTCCGGCTCCTGGCCGCGCCAGCTCACGCCCGGGTTGCCCAGGTAGGTGTGCACGATGTTGCCTTCCTGGTTGATCACCTGCGCCGTCACCAGCAGCGTGGCGCCGCTGGCGGCATTGTTCGCCAACAGGATCTCCAGCGGGATCAGGCCGGACGCGAAATAGCTCTGCTCCGGCGTCGCCACCTTGATGAAGCTGATGTCGGCCGCCGTGCTGTCGCGCTTTTGCAGCTTGACATCCAGCGTCGCGTTGCCGGGCTGCGGCAGCGCCACGTTCAGCACCTGCGAGAAGTAGTCGGTCGCGCCCACGTTCAGCGCGAAGCCGGTGCCGGTGATACCGCTGATGCGGTACTTGCCCTGGGCGTCGGTCTGCACCGGCGCGCCCAGCCCTTGCACCGCCACCGTGGCCCCGGCCACCGGCGCGCCGGTGGCGCCGTCGGTCACCACGCCGCTCAGGATGGAGGACGTCGGCATGGCCGACAGCGCGATGTCGCCGATCGCGTTGGGGCCGGCCACCACCATGCCGCTGCCGCTGACCGCCTGGTAGCCCGGCGCGCTGACCGCGATGGTGATGCTGCCAGGCGCCACGTTGGCCACGCTGAAGGCGCCGCCGGTGGTACTGGTCACGCTCTGGCCGGCCACCTGCACGATCGCGCCGACAATGCCGGCCTTGGTGCTGGCGTTGATCACCTTGCCGCTGATGGTGGCGCTGGTCGGCGCCGGTTTCGAGCTCGGCGTCAGGCCCGGCGAGAAGGTGTAGCTGGTGTTGGCCACCACCTCCAGGTTGGCGGTCACGGTGCGGTAATTGGGCGCCGTCACGGTCACCGTCAGCGGGCCCGGGCTCAGGTTGGTGATGGTGAAGGCGCCGCTGGCGTTGGTGGTGGCCGCGGCGGTGCCGGCCGCCACCACGGCGCCGGACACCGGTTGGCCGCTGTCGTTGCGCACGATGCCCGACAGCGTGGCGCTCAGCGAGGCCGGCGCCAGCGCCACCGTGCCGATGCTCAGGCTCTGGCCGGCGCCCAGGGTCAGGCTCACGTCGCGGCTGGCGTAGCCCAGGCGCGCGAAGCGCAGCGTCAGGTTGCCGCCGGCGATGCCGGACAGGGTGAAGTTGCCGTTGGCGTCGCTGCCGGTGGCGGCGTCGCCGCCGGCCACCACCTGCACGCTGGCGCCGGCCAGCGGCAGGCCGCTGGCGGCGTCGGCCACCATGCCGCGCACCGCCGCGCTGCCGTTGCTGGCCGGCGGGTTGTTGACCAGGTAGAGCGCGCGCAGCGCCACGGCGGTCAGGTACGGGTCGTCGTTCCAGCTGCCGTTGGCGGCCTGAGTGGCCAGCAGCGCGTCGGCGGCCGGCTTGAGCACGGCCTGGTCGGCGGTCTGGGTGGCCAGCACCCACAGCGCCAGCGCATTGTCGAAGGGGTTGCCGAAATTGCCGGCCGCGTTGCGCTGCGCCAGCAGCCAGTTCAGCGACTTGGCGCCGAAGCTGCCCGCGCCCGGCTGGCCGGACCAGGCGGCCGAGGCCAGCAGCGCTTTCAGCGTCGCGTACAGACTGGCCTGGCGGTGCACGGCAAACGAGCCATCCTCCAGGTGGTTGGCGTCCAGGAAGGCCAGCGCGCGCGTCACGGCGGCCGTGTCGGGCTGGGCGCCGCCGGCGCGCTGCGCCAGCAGCATCCACGAGGTGTCGGCGATGTTCGACGCGTAGCCGCCGTCGCCGCCGTAGCCGCCGTCGCCGTTCTGGCGCTTTTGCAGCTCCTCCACCAGCGCCGGCTGGGCCACCCCGCCGTAGCCCAGGGCCCAGGCGCGGCGCGCCATGTATTCGGTGCTCAAGTCCTGCTCGGCCGTCAGGGCCTGGCGCAGCGCCGCCTGGCTGGCGGCGGGCGCGCCCAGCAGCTTCAGGGTGTACAGCGCCTCGCTGCGGGCCTGCAGCGGCGTGGCGATCGAACCGGCCTCGCCGGCCAGCGCGCCGTCCGGCTGCACTTGCGCCTGCAGCCAGCCCAGGCCGCGGCTGACGGGCGTGTCCTGCGCCACGGCGGGCGCATTGCACAGCATCAAGGGGAGGAGTAGAGCAAACGACAGGAGGCGGCTGGCGGCCGTGCGGACGAGTTTCACGTTCATTCCCTGGCTGGTTAGGTTTTTAATGCCTAATGGCAATATCGTCGGCCAGCTTAGCAGAATGTCTTTTGTGATAACTTTCAGAAAAAATAAATATAGATCATTCCCAAACAGTTCAAAGCGTGCTAGCTGCCTCTTTCCTATTGGGAAGTTTGTGTCTTAGTTCATTGATGACTTCACGATTGCAAGTAGTGCCGTTGTGGCATTACTCATACAGGCTGGGCGAACCGGCACCGGCCCGCAGCACGCTCGAGGCGGCGCTGCCGCTGGCCGCGCGCACCACCACGTCGGTCTCGCCGCCTTCCGGCTGGCCGGGCCGCACCAGCTCGTAGGCGATGGTGGCGTTGTCCAGCCACAGGATCTGGTCGTCCAGGCTGCGCGCCTCGGGCAGCACCCACTCGCGCCCGCTGGCTGGCTCGTAGATGGCCGGCAGCCAGCCGCCGCCGGGCTTGCGGCGCTTGAAGGCGATGCGCTTGCCGTCCGGCGAATAGGACGGGCACTCCATGTCCTTGCGCACCAGCAGCAACGTCTTGGCGGTCAAGTCGCCCTGGGCCAGGAACACTTCCCCGCCCGCTCCCACGGTGGCCATGAAGCGGGCCGGCGCGGCCGGGTCGAAGGTCACGCCCCACACGTTGAAGCGGCGTGCCGGCATTTGCAGCGCGGCGCTTTCCACCACGCGGAAGGTCGACAGGTCGGCCAGCAGGCGCTTGCGCGCGGCGTCCACCACGTAGGTGCGGGTCGCGAAATCCGTGCCGGTATAGGTGTGGCCGCTCGAGAAGCCGGTGAAGGCCACCAGGCCGCCGTTGCCGGCCACGCGCACCCGGCTTGCCAGCAGCACGTTGGGGAAGGACAGCGTCAGCGCCACCTGCCCCGCCTTGTCGGCCAAGTCCAGCTTGAGGCCCTGGCCCGGCACCGCGCGCAGGCAGGCCAGCACGCCGGCGCTGTAGTGCACGCGCTCGCAGCGCAGGCCGAGCTGGCCGTGCGGCTGGCCGCCGGGCAGCTTGAGCAGGTCGATGCGGCCGGCCTCGGCGCCCTGGCTATGGCGCGTCAGCAGGCTGGCGCCATGGGCGGGCGCGGCGCTTAGGAACAGGCAGGCGATGGCGGCGAACAGGGACGGCTTCATGGTGTTTCGGGCAGGAGTTGGACGGGCGCGCCGGCCGGGCGCAGCGGGTTGAACAGGGCGAACACGGCCAGCGCGCACAGCAGGCCGGCGCCGTACACCAGCACCGCGCCGGCCACGTCGTAACGGTCCCACAGCAGGCCGAACAGCATCGACGAGGCCAGCTTGGCGCCGGCCACGCCGGCCGCGAACAGGGCCAGGCTCAGACCGCGCGCCGCCGGCGGCACCGCGGCCGCCACGGCGGCCATCAGCACGCCGTCGGTAGCGGCCACATAGCAGCCCAGCAGCAGCACCAGGGCGGCGGCCTGCCACAGTGGCGGCGTCACGCCGGCCGCGCCCCACAGCAGGCCATACAGCGGCAGCAGCAGGACGTGGGCGGCCAGGAACACGCGCAGGCGGCCGACGCGGTCGGCCAGCCAGCCGACCGGCGCGGCCAGCAGCAGGAACGCCGCGGCGGTGCCGACCGGCAGCAGCGGCTGCATGAACGGTTCCAGCGCGAAGCTTTGCTGCATCTGGGCGTAGATCATGCCTTCACTGACGGTAAACAGCGACAGCAGCATGGCCGCGGCCAGCAGCTTGCGGCAGGCCGGCGGCAGGCAGCGCTGCCAATGCGCGCGCAGCGGCAGGCGCGCCGGACGCGCCGGTGCGGGCGGCGTGGCGGGCGGCACCAGGCGCCAGAACACCGCCAGGCCGGACAATGCGAACGCCAACGCCACGCAAAACAGCAGGGAATATTCACTGGGCGCCAGGAACAGCAGGCCGGACGCCAGCAACGGCCCGGCCAGCGCGCCGGCCCCGTCCAGCGCGCGGTGCGTGCCGAAGGCCAGGCCCAGCTGGCCGGCCGGCACGCTGGCGGCCAGGATGGTGTCGCGCGGCGCGGCGCGCAAGCCCTTGCCCATGCGGTCCAGCGCCAGGCAGGCCACGATGGCGGCGAAGGCGCCGCTGGCCAGCAGGGCCAGCTTGGCCAGCACCGACATCGCATAGCCGGCGCCGGCCACCAGCTTGCTGCGCCCGCTGCCATAGGTCAGCAAGCCACCCAGCAACAAGGCCGCGACCGCGGCGCCGCCGCGGAACAGGCCGTCCGCCACACCGAACTCGGCCGGCGACAGGCGCAAGGCCAGCATCAGGTAGACCGGCAGCACGCTGGCCACCATTTCCGTCGACACGTCCGTCAGCAGGCTGGTGGCGCCCAGCGCGTACACCGTGCGCGGCAGCGGCTGGCCCACCTGGCCCGGGTGCGCCGCCGCGCGGCGGCTGCGCCATTGGTTGAAGATCTCGGCGAAATACATCGGCATCCCTGAAAGGCCCGCGCGGGCGACGCGCTAGCTTAGCAGACGAATGCTGAGTGGAAATGTTTTTGATTTACTATCAAACCGATAGTGTTGTGCGCACTACAGTGTCTTGACGAACTCGCGTACACCGCCCAGCAGCATCTCGATCGACATCGCCGCCAGAATCAGGCCCATCAGGCGTTCGAAGGCCGTCATCACCTGCGGGCCAAGCACCTTCTGCAGCCGCTCGGCGCCAAGGAACACTGCCAGCCAGACCACCACCACGGCGCCCAGCGCCGCCATGTGCACCAGCACCTCGCTGGTGGTCTCGCGCGAGAACAGCAGCACGGTGGCCAGCGCGGACGGCCCGGCCAGCGCCGGGATGGCCAGCGGCACGATGAACGGCTCGCCGCCCTCCTGCTTGCCGAGCACCCCGTCCGGGTGCGGGAACACCATGCGGATCGCGATCAGCAGCAGGATCACGCTGCCGGCAATGCGCAGCGACGCTTCCGACAGGCTCAGGGCCTTCAGGAAGTGGCTGCCGAAGAACATGAACACCAGCAGCACCACGAAGGCGATCAGGCACTCGCGCACCACGATCCTGGCGCGCCGCTTGGGCGGCACGGTGGCGAGCGCCGATGCAAAAATCGGCACGTTGCCGAACGGGTCGGTGACCAGCATCAGCAGGATAAAGGTTTGGAAGAAGTCTTGGGTCATGAGCGGGAGTTTACACCACTGGCTTGCACTGGCGTAGGCGGCGTTGCCGCACTGCCCCTGCCCTTGCCCAGCTTGCGGTCGCATTCGCCCACGCCGGCCACGTCCGGCCACAGTTCGGGCACGATGCGCTCGCCCAGTTGCTGGCGCAGCCTGTGGTAGGTCGCGCGGTCGTTGGCACGACAGGCGAAGGAGGCGAACTTGTTGCGGACGCGCAGGTCCTGCGGATAGCGCTGCAGCAGGTCTTCGAAACCCGCCTTCACCATGCGCCACTCCGGCAGGCCGCGCTGCTCACGGAACTGGATCGCGTCGCTGCCGTTGCCGTCCTCGCGCCAATACAGGCGCGCATACATGGCGCCGCCTTCGACCGCCTTGGTGAAGAACACGGCGCGGCGCGCGAACTGGTCGAACTGCACGGCGCTGCCGCCCCGGCGCGGACTGTAGGCTTGCGCCATGGCGAAGTGGATCTGCAAGTCGTTGGGGAACACCTGCACTGCATCCAGGTAGGCGCGCGCCGCCAGATGGCGCGAGGCAGCCCCTTCGAGCTGCAGGCTGATGTTCAGGCTGTGCCACAGCGGGCAGTCATTGGCTTGCGCCTTGACCTGCTGCAGGCTCGCCTTGCCGCGTCCCAGCTGCTCCTGGTAGAAGTCCATGGCCTCCTTCGGCATCTGGCCCACTGCCCCCAGGCGCAGCTGCGATGCGTAGGCGCGCCAGTAGATGGCCTCCACCATGGCCGCCGCCAGCGAGGCCGGGGCCTGCTGGCGCCACTGCGCCAGCGCGTTGCGATCGGCTTCCCAGGCCTGCTGGGTGCGGAAGTAATTGTCGAACTGCGCCTCGAAGGCGGCACTGTCGCCGCGGCACGCGTCGCGCAGGCCGCGCTCGATGGCGTCGAATTTGCGCTCGGCCCACTGCTTTTGCAACGCGGGCGGCCTGGCCGCGACCGGGCCCGGCTCATGGGCGGCGCTGGCCAGCATCATGGACATCAACAGCGAAGGAAACATCGACATTCCCGGCAACGGCAAAAAGATGCCAAGAATTGTATAGTCATTTCCTTTCGGAAATATCTCAAATTGCCACTGCTGGATATTTTTTTAATGAATTGTGGCAAATTCAGTACAGCAGCCGCATGCTGGCGGCGCCGCTGATGCCGGAGTCCGGCATGCCGCCATTGCTAGCGATGCTCAAGTGGCTTACGCTGCGCGTCATGCCTATTTTTAATTGAAAAGAGAAACCATGAAGCGACTGTTTTCCACCTGCGTTATCGGCCTGAGCCTCACCCTGTCCCTGGCCGCCTGCGACCGCGCCAAGGCGCCGGTCCAGGCCGACGTCCCTGCCATACCCCTGCAAAAGATCGATACCGCGCCCGGCACCGGCGCCGAAGCGCTCGCCGGTGCGACGGTTGTCGTCAACTATACCGGCTGGATCTATGAGCCCAATTCGCCGCAGCAGCACGGCGCGCAGTTCGATTCTTCCGTCGGGCGCAGCCCGTTCAGCTTCAAGCTGGGCGCGGGACAGGTCATCCCGGGCTGGGACCAGGGCGTGCAAGGCATGAAGGTCGGCGGCAAGCGCACCCTGGTGGTGCCGGCCAGCCTGGGCTACGGCAGCAACGGGGTCGGCCCGATTCCGCCCAACGCCAACTTGATCTTCGACGTCGAGCTGCTGGAGGTGCGCTAAGGAACAGCGGAACCGTCGGCGATTACGCGGCGGTTTCGCCCTTCTTGATCCATGCCGCCAGCTGGTGTGGACGCAGGCCGTCGTAGTCTTCGAACGGCTGGTGGATCCATGGGTTGTGCGGCAGTTCTTCCATATGGTAGTCAGGCTTGAACGCGGAGCAGCCCTTGGTCCAGATGACGGCCGACTTCACTTCGGTCACGCCTTCGAAGTTGTCCTTCAGGTGCTTCATCACCTTGGTCAGCGTCACGCCGGAATCGGCCAGATCGTCCACCAGCAGGATCTTGCCTGACAGCGGGCCCTTGGTCATGGTCATGTACTTGGCGATGTCCAGGTCGCCGCGCACGGTGCCGGCTTCTTCGCGGTAGGAGCTGGTCGACAGGATCGCCAGCGGCACGTCGAAGATGCGCGAGAACACGTCGCCAGGACGCACGCCGCCGCGCGCCAGGCACAGCACCATGTCGAACTTCCAGCCCGATTCATGGACCTTCAGCGCCAGGCGCTCGATCAGGCGATGGTATTCGTCCCAGGAGACCCACAGGTGTGTTTGGTCGGATTGCGGAGTGCTCATTCTTGCTTTTCCTTCTCTCTGAAATTGGAAAGGCGGGTCATTGACCCGCCCTACTGTCCGGTGCGGGCCAACGGCCCGCCGTGCATGCCTTACTCGAATGGATGGCGCAGGACGATGGTCTCTTCGCGGTCAGGGCCGGTCGATACCATGTCGATCGGCACGCCGACCAGTTCTTCGATGCGCTTGATGTAAGCGCGTGCGGTCGCAGGCAGTGCCTCCATCGACTTGGCGCCGACGGTGCTGTCGGTCCAGCCAGGCATTTCTTCGTAGATCGGCTGGCAGCGCGCAGCGTCTTCGGCGCCGACCGGGAAGATGTCGACTTGCTTGCCGTCGATCATGTAGCCGGTGCAGATCTTCAGGGTTTCCAGGCCGTCCAGCACGTCCAGCTTGGTCAGGCACATGCCCGATACGCCGTTGATCTGGACCGAGCGGCGCAGCAGCGCGGCGTCGAACCAGCCGCAGCGACGGGCACGGCCGGTCACGGTGCCGAACTCGTGGCCCACGGAGGACAGGTGGTGGCCAACGCCGGCATCGGTCGGCAGTTCGGACGGGAACGGGCCGGAACCGACGCGGGTGGTGTAGGCCTTGGTGATGCCCAGGATGTAGTGCAGCATGCCAGGGCCGACGCCGGCGCCGGCAGCGGCGTTGCCGGCCACGCAATTGGAGGAGGTGACGAACGGATAGGTGCCGTGGTCAACGTCCAGCAGCGAGCCTTGCGCGCCTTCGAACAGCAGCGAGCCGCCTGCCTTGTGGGTGGCGTACAGCGCGGACGAGACGTCGGTCACCATCGGGCGCAGGCGCGGCACGTAGGCCAGCGCGTCGTCCAGGGTCTTCTGGTAATCGATCTTCGGGGCCTTGAGGTAGTTTTCCAGGACGAAGTTGTGGTAGTCCAGGTTCTCTTTCAGCTTCTCGGCGAAACGCTCGGCGTTGAGCAGGTCGGCTACGCGGATGGCGCGGCGCGCCACCTTGTCTTCGTAGGCCGGGCCGATACCCTTGCCGGTGGTGCCGATCTTGGCCGCGCCACGTGCCGCTTCACGCGCTGCGTCGAGCGCGGTGTGGTAAGGCAGGATGACAGGGCAAGCTTCGGAAATCTTCAGGCGCGAAGACACTTCCACGCCGGCCGCTTCCAGCTTGTCGATTTCGCGCAGCACGTCAGGCACGGACAGCACCACACCGTTGCCGATGTAGCAAGCCACGCCCGGGCGCATGATGCCCGATGGGATCAGCTGCAGGGCGGTCTTGACGCCGCCGATCACGAGGGTGTGGCCCGCGTTGTGGCCGCCCTGGAAGCGCACCACGCCCTGGGCGTGTTCGGTCAGCCAGTCGACGATCTTGCCTTTGCCTTCATCGCCCCACTGGGTGCCGATAACAACAACGTTCTTTGCAGTTTTGTTTGACATCACAATTAACCTAAGTTTTTGAGAATCCAGTTACTACCACTTTCGTCGAGCACCAGCGCGCGGTCGCACTCGA
>JAJTCO010000118.1 GCA_021323265.1 Pseudoduganella sp.
CGCCGCGCCGCAGGACAAGAAATGGAAGGGCGAACCGACCCGCCTGGAAATCGGCGACGACAACACCATCCGCGAGTTCTGCACCTTCAACGTCGGCACCGTGCAGGACAAGGGCGTCACGAAACTGGGCAACAACAACTGGATCTCCGCCTACGTCCACCTGGCGCACGACTGCGTGGTCGGCAACAACACCATCTTCTCCAACAACGCCCAGATGGCGGGCCACGTGGAGATCGGCGACTGGGTGATCATGTCCGGCTTTGCCAACGTGCACCAGTTCTGCAAGATCGGCGCGCACGCCTTCGTCGGCATGAGCACCAGCCTGACGCAGGACGTGCCGCCCTACGTGCTGTTGAACGGCAACCCGGCCGCCGCCCACGGCGTCAACATCGAAGGCCTGAAACGCCGCGGCTTCACGCGCGAGCAGATCAACGCCATCCGCAACGCGTACAAGATCCTGTACCGTTCCGGCCTGACGCTGGACGAAGCCAAGGCAGCAATGCTGGAAGCCGAAGGCGCCTTGCCGGAAGACTGCGCCGCCGCCGCGCGCCAGATGCGCGAATTCCTCGACACGACCACCCGTGGCATCGTCCGCTGACATGTCGATCGCGGTAGTCGCCGGCGAACCGTCCGGCGACTTGCTCGCAGGACGCCTGCTGGGCGGACTGCGCACGCACCTGCCCGACGCGCATTTCCACGGCATCGGCGGCCCGGCCATGCAGGCGCACGGCTTCGAGTCGCACTGGCCGATGGAAAAGATGACGGTGCGCGGGCTGTTCGAGATCATCCCGCGCTACCGCGAACTGAAAGGGATCCAGAACGCCCTGCGCGACCGGCTGCTGGCGGAACGGCCCGCCTGCTTCATCGGCGCCGACTACCCCGGCTTCAACCTGGGCCTGGAAGCGCAACTGCGCGACGCCGGCATCCCCACCGTGCACTACATCGGCCCGCAGATCTGGGCCTGGCGCGGCGGGCGCATCAAGAAGATCATCAAATCCGTGTCGCACATGCTGGTGATCTTCCCCTTCGAGGAAGCGATCTACCAGGCCGCCGGCGTGCCGGTGACCTACGTCGGCCACCCGCTGGCCGAGGTGATCCCGCTGCAGCCGGACGAAGCGGCCGCACGGCGCCAGCTGGGCATCGCGGAAGACGCCAACGTCGTGTGCGTGATGCCGGGCAGCCGCATGGCCGAGCTGAAGTACAACAGCGCCGCCTTCATCGGCGCCTGCAAGCTGCTGCTCGAGCGCGACCGTACGCTGCGCTTCGTGGTCCCGATGGCCGGCGCGAAGCAGCGCCAGTACTTCCAGGAGCTGCAGGCCCAGGCCGGCCTGCAGGACGTGGAACTGATGCTGCTCGACGGCCAGTCGCACACGGCGATTTGCGCCGCCGACGCCGTACTGGTGGCCTCCGGCACCGCCTCGCTGGAAGTGGCGCTGTACAAGAAACCGATGGTCATCGCCTACAAGATGATGGCCGCCTCCTGGCATATCATGCGGCATATGGGATACCAGCCGTGGATCGGCCTGCCCAACATCCTGGCGCGCGAGTTCCTCGTGCCGGAGATGCTGCAGGACGCCGCCAGCGCCCCGGCGCTGGCCGACGCCATGTGGAAGCAGCTGAGCGACGCCCCGCACCGCCTGCGGCTGGCGCAGCGCTTCACCGACATGCACCACAGCCTGTTGCGCAACAGCGCCCAGGAAGGCGCCGCCGCCGTCCTCAAGGTGATCAACAGATGACCCCGTGTCCACCAAAGGGCCTGACCCCAAGGTGGACACGGGCCCGGCCGTAGAAAGAAGAAACGATGAATCACCAATCCGGTCTGTTTGACGATCTGCCTTATTCCCTCGACGAAGTCATTTGCGGGGTGGACGAGGCCGGCCGCGGTCCGCTGGCCGGCCCGGTGTTCGCCGCCGCCGTGATCCTGGACCGCGCGCGCCCGATCCCCGGCCTGCGCGACTCGAAAAAGCTTAACGAAGCCAAGCGCGACGAACTGGCCCCGCTGATCCGCACGCACGCCATCGCCTGGGCCGTGGCGAAGGCGTCGGAGGAGGAGATCGACCGCCTCAACATCCTGCAGGCCAGCCTGCTGGCTATGAAGCGCGCCGTGTACGCCCTGTCCACGGTGCCGACCTTGGCCCTGATCGACGGCAACAAGTGCCCGGTCATGCGCATCCAGAGCATCGCCATCGTCGAAGGCGACGACAAGATCGATTCCATCTCGGCCGCCTCGATCCTGGCCAAGACCGCGCGCGACGCGGCCCTGGTCAAACTGCACAAGCAATATCCCCAATACGGTTTCGACCAGCACAAAGGCTATGGCACGGCCCTGCACCTGGAGCGCCTGCGCGAGCACGGCGCCTCGCCGGTGCACCGCCGCAGCTTTGCGCCGGTGCGCGAAGTCCTGGAGCGTGACCTGTGAAACACATTAGCTCGCGCGAGAACGCGCAATACAAGGAAATCGCCCGGCTGGCGACCAACTCGCAGGCGCGCCGCAAGGCCGGCCGCAGCCTGCTGGACGGGGTGCACCTGTGCGAAACCTGGATCGAGCTGCGCGGCCACCCGCTGCAGGCGATCGTGGCGGAAAGCGCCCTGCAGCACCATGAAGTGGCGGCCATCGTGGCGCGCCTGGAGGCCGAACACGCCCACATCCTGTGCCTGCCGGACCAGCTGTACCACGGCATCAGCCAGGTCGAGCACGGGGTCGGCCTCATGTTCCTGATCGAGACGCCGGAAAAGCCGCTGCCCGCCGCGCTCACCGTCAACGCCGTCCTGCTCGATAACGTGCAGGATCCCGGCAACGTCGGCTCGATCCTGCGCAGCGCCGCCGCCGCCGGCGTGCGGGAAGTGTACTGCGCCCCCGGCACGGCCTTCTGCTGGTCGCCGAAGGTGCTGCGCGCGGCCATGGGCGCCCACTTCGTGCTCGACATCTACGAAAACGTCGACCTCGCGCAACTGGTGCAGCAGGCCCAGGTGGCCACCCTGGCCACCAGCGGCTACGCGGCCGAAGCGCTGTACCAGCTCGACCTGAAGCGCCCGGTGGCCTGGATCTTCGGCCATGAAGGGCAGGGCGTGTCCGACCTCCTGCTGAGCGGCGCCACGCACCGCGTCATGGTGCCACACTTGGGGAAAGTGGAATCGCTGAACGTCGCCGCGTGCGCGGCAGTATGCTTTTTCGAGCAAGTCAGGCAGAATCTGGGGTAAGAAAATTATTCAGATGGGAATGGGTGTTATGGAAATTGCAAGTATGCATTTTCTAGTAGCCGAGGGCGAACCCGTCCAGCGCGAGCTGCTGGTTGGCATGCTGCGTCACCTCGGCGCCCAGCACATCACGACGGCGTCCGACGGCTTGAGCGCGCTGCGCCTGCTGGAGATCGGCCTGCAGCCGCCCGTCAACATCGTCCTGATGGACCTGTCCCTGCCCGGCATGGACGGCCTGGAAGTGATCCGCCGCCTGGCCGAAGTCGACTGCCGCGCCGGCATCATCATCATCGGCGCGCACAGTGCCGACGTGCTGTTTTCCGTCGAAACCATGGCCGAAGCCTACGGCGTCGACATGCTGGGCAGCTCGCCCAAGCCGATCACGTCGGCGCGCCTGGAAGAACTGTGCGCCAACTATGCGGAACCCTCCGCCGCGTCCGAGCCGGAGCCCGAGCATCCCGAATTCACGTTTGCCGAAGTAGGGCGCGGCCTGCAGGCGCGCGAGTTCGATCCGTTCTTCCAGCCCAAGATCGAGCTGGAAACGGGCGCCGTCAAAGGCCTGGAGATGTTCGCGCGCTGGCGCCATCCGCAGTACGGCGTGCTGGGCCCTTCCGCCTTCGTGCCCGTGCTGGAAAGCGTGCGCCGCATCGATTTCCTCGACTGGAGCATGATCGAGAAGTCGGTGGCGGCCTGCCGCCACCTGCACGACAAGGGCATTCCGATCTCGTTCTCGATCAACGTCGACCCGAGCACGCTGTCGCATCCCCAGTTCATCGCGCAGATCACCGCCTGCCTGGAACGCCACCGCATCCTGCCCGACTACATCACCTTCGAGATCACTGAATCGTCGGTCCTGACCACCAACCCGCACTTCCTGGAGCGCCTGCTGCGCCTGCGCATGCTGGGTTTCGGCCTGGCGATCGACGACTACGGCACCGGACGCTCCAACCTGCAGCTGCTGGCCGCCATCCCGTTCTCCGAACTGAAGATCGACCGCAGTTTCGTCGACGGCGCCTCGCGCAAGCGTGCCATCAGCACGGTGCTCAAGTCCTACCTCGGCCTGGCCCGCAGCCTCTCGCGCCAGGCCTGCGCGGTAGGCGTGGAAACCAAGCGCGACTGGGACTTCCTGCAGGAGCTGGGCTGCACCTACGCCCAGGGCTACTACATCGCCAGCCCGATGCCGGTGGAAGACATCCCGGGCTGGCTGGACGACTGGAAGCACTTCTTCTGATGCGCAAGCGCTGGCTTGCGCTGCTGCTTGCGGTGGCCGCGCTACCGGTCGCCGCCGCCTTCACCCCAGTCGGCAAGATGACCTTCTACGGTGCGCGCGCCTGGCTTTCCAGCAAAGCGCACTTCACCCAATGCACGCCCGATCCGCGCATCTGGTGCGAGCCCGGCGCCGAAGCGTTCGGCGCCGCCGTCGCGCCGCTGCTGCCGGGCGCCATCGTGCACGACGAACGCGCCTTCGGCATGGCCTACACCTTGCCCGTGCGCGTCAATGTGTATGCCAGCGACGAAAGCTTTGCGCGCTACGGCGCCGTCGCACCGATTGCGGCCGGGGTGGTGGTACTGGGCGACGTGCACCTGGCGCCGAAGATGCTGGATTGGCCGGCGGACCGCACGGCGGCGATTCTGACGCACGAGCTGGCGCACCTGCACCTGGTGCAGCGGATCGGTCATGCGGGAATCGGCAGGCTGCCGAACTGGTTCTGGGAAGGGTTGCCGACCTATCTGTCGGGCGGCGGCGGGGCGGGCGACGTCACGCGCGCCAACGCGGTGTTCGCCTTCGTGCATGGGCGCCACATGGTGCCCGAGGACGGCGGCTCGCTGCTTGCCCCGAAACAGGCCGGCAGCTACCGGCTGGCGCCCGGCATGTACTACCGCCAGGCGGCGGTGCTGGTGGAATGGCTGGACCGGAAGGACCCGGTGGCGTTCCAGCGCCTGCTGGCGGCGCTCGGCAAAGGCGCACCCTTTGCCGAAGCGTTGAGCGCCGCCTACGGACGCCCGCTGGCGGCCCTGTGGCCCGAGTTCCAGCAGGCGATGCAGCGCGAACTGCTCAATACACCGAACGATTCGGCTTGATCTCCTGCAGGATGGTGGTCGAAATTTCTTCGATCGACTTGGTGGTGGACGACAGCCAGCGGATGCCTTCGCGCCGCATCATGGCCTCGGCCTCGTTCACCTCATAGCGGCAATTCTCCAGCGAAGCGTACTTCGACCCCGGGCGGCGCTCGTTGCGGATCTCCGACAGGCGCTGCGGCTCGATGCTGAGGCCGAAAATCTTCGACTTGAAGGCGTACAGCGCCGAAGGCAGCTTGCCGCGCTCGAAGTCGTCCGGAATGAGCGGATAGTTGGCTGCCTTCACGCCGTACTGCATGGCCAGGTACAGCGACGTCGGGGTCTTGCCCGAGCGCGACACGCCCACCAGGATCACGTCCGCCGACGACAAGTTCTTGTTCGACTGGCCGTCATCGTGCGCCAGCGAGAAGTTGATGGCCTCGATGCGGTTCTTGTATTCCTCGCTGTCGACCACGTTGTGCGAACGGCCGATGGTGTGGGTCGATTTCACCCCCAGTTCCTGCTCCAGCGGCGAAACGAAGGTCTGGATCAGGTCCATGTGCATGGCGTTGGCGCGCTGGATCACTTCCGACAGCTCGGTCTTGACCAGGGTCGAGAACACGATCGGTTTGGTGCCATCCTCGGTCGCCACCTCGTTAATCTTGCGCACTGCATCATGCGCCTTGTCGCAGGTGTCGATGAAGGGCAGGCGCACCTGGCGGAACTTCAGGTCGAACTGGGTCAGGACCGAGTGGCCGAAGGTTTCTGCCGTGATCCCGGTGCCATCTGAGACGAAAAAGACGGTACGGAAGGAGGAAGGCAGTGGGGGGCGTTGTTCTTGTGGCATCAAAAAAGCTTTTCCAATGGATGAATCGTCAATTTCCGTCGCAGGCTGTAAAATGCTTGCCAACGGTAAGATTGTGCTGCACGGCGCCAAGAATGACAAGAACGATGCCGCGCGCACCTGCGTAAAGTTTTTTATCATCAAAAAGGTGTCTTTATGACTAACGCAGCATTGAAGGAGCAATCCGACGGGGCGGTCTACGTTGCCTCGTTCGAAAACTTGCGAATGACGGATGTGGAATCCGTCGGCGGCAAGAACGCGTCGCTGGGGGAGATGATTTCCCAGCTGTCAGGTGCCGGGGTGCGGGTTCCAGGCGGCTTCGCCACCACCGCCCAGGCCTTCCGCGACTTCCTGTCGCACGGCATCGAGGGCGGCCCGTCGCTGGGGCAGCGCATCGCTGACCGCCTGGAACACCTGGACGTCGACGACGTGCGCGCCCTGGCCGCATCGGGCGCCGAAATCCGCCAGTGGATCATCGACACCCCGTTCCAGCCGCGCCTGGAAGCCGATATCCGCGCCTTCTACGACAAGCTGGTGGCCGATTCGACCGCAGAAATGTCGTTCGCCGTGCGCTCCTCCGCCACCGCGGAAGACCTGCCCGACGCATCCTTCGCAGGCCAGCAGGAAACCTTCCTGAACGTGGTCGGCATCGACAACGTGCTCGACGCAATGAAGCACGTGTTTGCCTCCCTCTACAACGACCGCGCCATCTCCTACCGCGTGCACAAGGGCTTCACCCACGCCGAAGTGGCACTGTCGGCCGGCGTGCAGCGCATGGTGCGCTCCGACTTAGGCGCTGCGGGCGTGATGTTTACCATCGACACCGAATCGGGCTTCAAGGACGTGGTCTTCATCACCTCCAGCTACGGCCTGGGCGAAACCGTGGTGCAGGGCGCCGTGAACCCGGACGAGTTCTACGTCCACAAGCCGATGCTAGAACAAGGCAAGTCGCCCGTCATCCGCCGCAATATCGGCTCCAAGCTGATCAAGATGGAATTCACCAACGAAGCCAAGGCTGGCCGTTCCGTGAAGACCGTCGACGTACCGATCGAGCTGCGCAACCGCTACTCGCTGGACGACGCCGAAATCGTCGAACTGGCCA
>JAJTCO010000051.1 GCA_021323265.1 Pseudoduganella sp.
AGTCCACCGCCACTGTTCAAGCAAGGCGCGTCCGCCCGTTTCAAGATGATGGTGTTCGCGTGCATTTCGATCGCGCTGCTGCTGGCCGATTCGCGCATGAATGCGCTGTCGGCTGTACGGCAGGGCGTCGGCTTTGTCCTCTATCCCTTGCAGAAGGTTGCCCTGCTGCCGCGCGATGCGATGTATGGCATGGGGGAGTATTTCTCCACGCTGTCCAAGCTGGAACGGCAGGTCAACGCCCTGCAACAGCAGCAGATCGCCGCCTCCCAGGCCTTGCAGCAGGCGCAGCTCTACCAGGCTGAAAACAACCAGCTGCGCAAGCTGCTCGACGCGCAGCAGCGCGTGCCGGGCAAGTCGCAACTGGCCGAGATCCTGTACGAGGCGCGCGATGTCTTCACGCGCAAGGTGATCCTGAACCGTGGCACGCGGCACGGCGTGACGCCCGGTTTGCCGGTGATCGACAACCAGGGCGTGGTGGGGCAGGTGACGCGCGTGTTCCCGCTCACCTCCGAAGTCACCCTGCTGACCGACAAGGAGCAGGCGATTCCCGTGCAGGTGCTGCGCAACGGCCTGCGTTCGGTGGCCATCGGCCGCGGCCAGTCCGGCAACCTGGACCTGCGCTTCATGGCGCCGACGGCCGACGTGGTGGTGGGCGACATCCTGATCACCTCCGGCATCGATGGCGTCTATCCGGCCGGCCTGGCCGTGGCGCGCGTGGTGCAGGTCGAAAGCAATAGCGCCGGCGCGTTCGGCCGCGTGGTGTGCGCGCCGCTGGCGGGCATCGAGCGCAATACGGCCCTGCTGATCCTGATGTCGCTGCCGGAGATGCCGCCGCGCCCGCCGGATGAGGAGCCCGCCGGCAAGCCGAAGAAGAAGGCCAAGGAAGGCGCCGCCGCGCCTGCACCTGCACCGAAGGAAGCGACACGATGAACCGTCCACAATACATCCTGCTGCCGGTCAGCCCCTTGTTCATCGCGTTCAGCCTCCTGTGCGCGGTGCTGCTGAACATGCTGCCCTGGGGCCGCTTCATCGCCGCCCCGGACTTCGTGGCGCTGACCCTGGTGTTCTGGGGCGTGCACCAGCCGCGCAAGGTCGGCATCGGCACCGCCTTCTTCCTTGGCCTGCTGATGGACGTGCACGACGCCTCGCTGCTGGGCGAGAACGCGCTGGCGTACACGCTGCTGTCCTATTTCGCCATCATGCTGCACCGCCGGATCCTGTGGTTCCGCGTCACCACCCAGATCCTGCACGTGCTGCCGCTGCTGCTGCTGGCGCAAACGGTGCAGATGGTGGTGCGCTTCATGGTGGCGGGCAAGTTCCCCGGCTGGTTCTTCTTCATCGAAAGCCTGGTCGCCGCACTGCTGTGGCCACTGGCGACGATGTTGCTGCTGGCGCCGCAGCGCCGCTCCGTGGATAAAGACCACACGCGTCCGATCTGAGCATGACCGAATTCAAGAATACAGAGCAAGACCTGCACCGCTTCCGGGTGCGCCTGACCGTGCTCGGCGGGCTGGTCTTCGTTTGCTTCGCGCTGCTGCTGGCGCGCTTCATCTGGCTGCAGGTGATCAAGCACGATGACTACATCGCCAAGGCCGAAGGCAACCGCATTGCCGTGGTGCCGATCGTGCCGAACCGCGGCCTGATCCTCGACCGCAATGGCGTGGTGTTGGCCCGTAACTATTCGGCGATCACGCTGGAGATCACGCCGTCCAAGTTAGAGCAGCCGCTGGAGGAAGTGATCGACGAGCTGGCCAAGCTGGTGGAGATCACGCCGAAGGACCGGCGCCGCTTCAGAAAGCTGATGGAGGAGTCCAAGGGCTTCACCAGCGTCCCGCTGCGCAGCCGCCTGAGCGACGAAGAGGTGGCGCGCTTTACCGCCAACCGCTTCCGTTTTGCCGGCGTGGACATCCAGGCGCGCCTGTTCCGCCAGTATCCGCTGGGCGAGGCGGCGTCGCACGTGATCGGCTACATCGGCCGCATCAACCAGGCCGAAGCCAAGGCGCTGGAAGGCACCGAGTACGAGGCCAATTACAACGGCACCGAGCATATCGGCAAGGAAGGCCTGGAGAAGAGCTACGAGCGTCAACTGCACGGCATCACCGGCTACGAGGAAGTCGAGCGCACCGCCGGCGGCCGCGCCATCCGCACGCTGTCGCGCACACCGGCCACGCCGGGCGCCAACCTGATCCTGTCGATCGACATCGAACTGCAGAAGATCGCGGAAGAAGCCTTCGGCGAATACCGCGGCGCGCTGGTGGCGATCGAGCCGAGCACCGGCGACGTGCTGGCCTTCGTCTCGCGCCCCGGCTACGACCCCAACCTGTTCGTGGACGGCATCGACACGCAAAGCTGGAACGAGCTCAATACCTCGCTCGACAAGCCGCTGATGAACCGGCCGCTGTCCGGCACCTACGCGCCCGGCTCCACCTTCAAGCCGTTCATGGCGCTGGCGGCGCTGGAGACGGGCAAGCGCACGCCCAGCCAGGCCATCCATGATCCCGGCTTCTTCTACCTCGGCTCGCACAAGTTCCGCGACGACGTGGTGGGCGGCCACGGCACCGTGGACATGCGCAAGTCCATCGTCGTGTCGTGCAACACCTATTACTACATCCTGGGCCGCGACATGGGGATCGACCTGATCCACGACTTCATGAAGCCCTTCGGCTTCGGCCAGCTGACCGGCATCGACCTGGAGAACGAGAAGAAGGGCGTGCTGCCGTCGCAGGAATGGAAGCGCAGCCGCTACAAGAAGAACCCGCAGGCCGGCAAGTGGGTGGGCGGCGACACCATTTCCGTTTCCAACGGCTCCGGCTACAACAACTACACCCCGTTGCAGGTGGCGCACGCGGTGGCCAACCTGGCCAACAACGGCGTCGTGATGAAGCCGCACCTGGTCAAGATCATCGAGGACGGCGGCAGCCGCAAGCGCACCCTGACGGTGCCCAAGGAAAGCTACCGCATCCCGCTCAAGCAGGAAAACATCGACTTCATCAAGGAGGCCATGGTGGGCGTGACGACAGTGCCCGGCGCCACCGGCTACCGCGCCTTCCAGGGCGCGCAGTACAGCGTGGGCGGCAAGACCGGCACCGCGCAGGTGGTGGCGATCAAGGCCAACGAGAAGTACAACGCCGCCAAGCTGGCCGAACGCCTGCGCGACAACGCCTGGTTCACCGCCTTCGCGCCGGCCGACAAGCCCAAGATCGTGCTGGCGCTGATCGTGGAGAACGCCGGCTTCGGTGGCGCCGTGGCGGCGCCGATTGCGCGTAAAGTGCTCGATTACTGGCTGTTGGGCAAGCGCCCGACGGAAAAGGAAACCACCAAGGTGCCGAAGGAAGATGCGGTCACGGTGCCGGTGGAAGACTTGCCGGCGGCCGACGTGGAAGCAGCCGCCGAGCACCGCGCAGCGCAGCAGCAGGGGGAGGGGAGCGGCCAGCAGCCAGGGCCGGCACCGGCGCCCGCGCCGGCCGAGCCGAAGCCGCCGCCCGGCCCGCCGCGCAAGAGAGAGTAAGGAGGCAGCATGCCGATCAATGAAAGGCGTTCACTGTGGCGGCGCATGCGCCCCTATGTGACGGTGTTTGACGGGCCGCTGATGCTGGTCATCGTGCTACTGCTGACGACCAGCCTGGTGGCACTGTACTCGGCCAGCATCGGGATTCCAGGCAAGATGGAGGACCAGCTGCGCAATATCGCCATGTCTTTCCTGGTGATGTGGGTGGTGGCCAATATCTCGCCGCAGAACATGATGCGCATTGCGGTGCCGGCCTACGTGGTGACGGTGGCGCTGCTGGTGGCGGTGGCGCTGTTCGGCACCATCAAGCTGGGAGCGCGGCGCTGGCTGAACCTGGGCTTTGCGCAGATCCAGCCTTCGGAGTTCGCCAAGATCGCGGTGCCGCTGATGCTGGCCTGGTACTTCCAGCAGCGTAACGGCCAGCTGCGCTGGCCGGCGTATGCGCTGGGGGCCACCCTGCTGATGGTGCCGGTGTTCCTGGTCGCGCGCCAGCCCGACCTGGGCACCTCGCTGCTGGTGGTGGCCGCCGGGGCCTGCGTGATCTTCCTGGCCGGCCTGTCGTGGAAGGCCATCGCGGCGCTGCTGGCGCTGGGGGCGGCCTGCCTGCCGGTGGCCTGGTCCATGCTGCACGATTACCAGCGCGAGCGCGTCATGACGCTGATCGATCCCACCTCCGATCCGCTGGGCAAGGGCTTCCACATCCTGCAGTCGACCATCGCGATCGGTTCCGGCGGCGTGACCGGCAAGGGCTGGACGCAAGGCACGCAGGCGCACCTGGAGTTCGTGCCGGAGCGCACCACCGACTTCATCTTTGCCGTGTACTCGGAGGAGTTCGGCCTGATCGGCAACCTGTTCCTGATGATGCTCTACCTGCTGCTGATCGGGCGCGGCCTGATGATCGCCTCCGGCGCGCCCAACCTGTTTACGCGCCTGCTGGCCGGCGCCATCACCATGATCTTCTTCACCTACGCCTTCGTCAACATGGGCATGGTGAGCGGCATCCTGCCGGTGGTGGGGGTGCCGCTGCCGTTCATGAGCTATGGCGGCACGGCGTTGCTGACGCTGGGCCTGGCCTCGGGCATCCTGATGTCGATCCAGCGCCATAGAAAGCTGGTGCAGACATGATGCGCGCCTTGCGACTCCTGCCCCTGGCGGCAGCCGCGCTGCTGGCCGCCTGCGGCACCACCAGCACGCCGACCGAACCGGCGCCGCGCAAGGGCGCCACGCCGATCACGGTCAAGCCGCAGCCGGCCATTCCGGTGCTGCCGCCAGCCGGCTCTGGGCGCGGCGGCTATTACCAGGACGACGGCCCGGGCGAGAATCCGCCGGCAGGCCTGCTGGAGACGCCGGACGCGGAGGTGCGCAACGATCCGCTGCGCCCCGGCTCGAACAAGCCGTATGTCGTCTTCGGCAAGACCTACAAGCCGATCCCGCTCGGCTCCAATTTCAGGCAGCGCGGGCCGGGAACCTGGTACGGCAAGAAATTCCACGGCCAGCGCACCTCGTCCGGCGAACTGTACGACATGTACAAGATGACGGCGGCGCATCCGACGCTGCCGATTCCGTCCTACGCGCGCGTCACCAACCTTGGCAACGGCAATTCGGTGGTGGTGCGCATCAACGACCGCGGCCCTTTCCATTCCACGCGCATCATCGACGTGTCCTATACGGCGGCGCTCAAGCTCGGCTTGCTGGTCAACGGCAGCAGCCAGCTGGAAGTGGTGCACCTGACACCGGACGACATCGAGCGCATGATCGCCGCGCGCAAGGCGGGCGGCCAGGCGGTGGCGGCGGCCCCTGCGCCGGCGCCTGCGCAGACGATGCCCAAGGCGGCGCCCATGCTGGCCTCGGCCGACGGCGCGGAACAGGCCAAGGCCATGCTGGTGGGCGGCGCGCCGGCGCCGGGCTTCTACCTGCAGCTCGGTTCGTATTCGCGCGCCGATGGCGCGGACGGCCTGCGCAAGCGGCTCGCGTCGGCCGATCCCGACATCAGGCTGGACGTGGAGCAGGCGGGCAAGTTCTATCGCCTGTTTGCCGGCCCGTACGCCAGCCGCGACGAGGCGCAGGCCGCGGGCAAGGCGCTGCCCGCCGGCCTGAAGCTCAAGCCCATCGTTATCGAGCGTTAGTGCAGGCGCGGGTTTCCTGCTCGGGGAACCTGGCCAGCAGCTTGGCGATGCGCGCCTTGGTTTCCTCGCTGATGTCGCGGAACTGGTAGAACAGCTGCTTGTTGGCGCTGTAGCGCGGCGCCACGCGGGCGCCTTGCACGCCTTGCTTGGTGAGCGTTGCCAGTTGCGACTGTGCCGCGTTCTCGGTGCGGAACACGCCCAGCGAAATGCCCCAGCGCAGCGGCGAGCTGTCGTTCATCACGAAGAAATTGCTGATGCCCAGGCTGCGCAGCTCGTCGGCCTTCTTCTCGGCCGCAGCGCGGCTGCCTTGCGGCGGAATGTGCACGATATAGCTGGAAATCTCCTGGCCCGGCAGATTGCGGCGCTGCTGGCGGTCGCCCAGGGCCAGCGGCGCCAGGCGCTCCTCGAACCTGCGCGCGTCGGGCAGCAGGAAGTTACCCACCTCCAGGCAGGCGATGGCGGCGGGTTCGTCGCGCGGCACGGGGGCGGGCGGCGCCACGGCAGCGGCGGCGGCTTCGGCGCGGCTGGCGCTGATCAGCTGCAGCTTGTCGGCCTGGTGCTGGCGCTGCAGGCGCGCCGGTTCGTGCTCGCTGCCGCTGAACTGGCCGAGGTAGCCTTTGCCGTATGCGAACAGGGCGGCATTGGCGGCAAGCAGCAGGGCAAAGATCAGTTTCAGCACGGGGACTCCATCCAGGTCAGGCGCTGCGCAGGGCGGCGTGCAGGCCCATCATCACAATGTTTTCGATATGGCGGTGCGGCACCGGGAGCGCCGGTGCGACGTAGGGCGCGGCGCCGCCTGAAATGATACATGCTGCCGCCTGGTGCAGCTCATAGGCGCGTTCAATCGCGCCGGCCTGGGCCGCCAGGCAGCCGGTCAGGATGGCGTCGTCGGTATTGTCGGCGAAGCCGGCCGGCAGCGGGCTGCCCGGCTTGATCTGCGGCAGCTGGGCGGTGTTGCGCGCCAGGCTGCTGGCCATCAGGCCCAGGCCCGGCAGGATCATGCCGCCCAGGAACTGGCCGTCGGCCGTGATGGCGTCGATGGTGGTGGCGGTGCCGCAGTTGGCCACCACGATGGCCTGGCCGGGCGCCAGCGCATGGGCGCCGATGGCGGCGGCGAAACGGTCGCAGCCCAGCTGGGCGGGGTTGCGGTAGCCGTTGCGCACGCCGGCGCGCTGCGCGACGGAGGCAAACCATTCGATGGCGCCGGGCGCAATGCCCAGCTGCGGCGCGGCCAGCCATTGCGCCAGCAGGTCGCGCACGCCGGGACCGGCCACGTTGGCGATCAGTACGCGGCCGATGGCGCCCGGCGCGGACGCGGCGCCGGCCAGGGCGGCGCCCAGCGCTGCCGGCAAGGCTGCGGCGTCGGCGTGCAGGTGGGCGCCCTGCGCCAGCCAGTCGCCCAGGATGGCGCCGCGCGCGGCCAGGGCCCATTTGATGCGGGTGTTGCCGGCGTCAATCAGCAGGTCGTGCGTCATGGCGCCAGCCTCAGCGAGACGTCGCCCGACAGCACGGCGACGCGGCCGGCCGGCGTGTCGAGCAGCAGGCGGCCCTGTTCGTCCACGCCGGCGGCCAGGCCTTCCTGCTGGACGGCGCCCTGGTCGAGCAGGCGCACCGGCTGGCCGCGCCAGGCCTGCAGCGCGTTCCAGCGCTCGCTGAAGGCGGCAAAGCCGGTATCGTCGAACTCGGCCAGCACGGCGCACAGGCGGCTGAGCAGCTGCGCCAGCAGCACGTTGCGGTCCATTTGCGCCAGCCAGGGCGCGGACGAGACGTCGCGTCCGATGGCCGCTTCCAGTGCGTCGGGCATCAGGAGGTTCATGCCGCAGCCGACCACCGCCCAGATCGTGCCGTCGGGCGCGGCCTGGGTTTCGACCAGGATGCCGGCCAGCTTGGCGCCATCCTTCAGCACGTCGTTCGGCCACTTCAGCTGGACCGGCACGCCCAGCCCGGCCAGGGTTTCCGCAACGGCCACGCCGACGGCCAGCGGCAAGCCCACCATGCGCTGCAGGGGCGCGCGGAAGGGCCAGGCGAGCGAGAAGGTCAGCGAGGCGCCCGGCGCGGACAGCCAGCTGCGCCCGGCGCGCCCGCGTCCGGCGCTCTGGTGCTCGGCCACGCGCAGCAAGGGGCCGCGCAAGGTGGCGCCGCCGGCGGGCGCAGCGAGCGAAGGCACGCGCGCCAGCAGGTCGGCGTTGGTGGAGCCGGTTTCCTCGACCACTTCGAGCGCGACATGCGAGGCGCTGGCCGCCAGCAGGGCGCGCATGGTGTCGGCGCAAAGCGGGGCCGCGCTCATGGCGCGCTCCGGCGCGCCTTGTGCGGCGCCTTGGCGAAAGCCCGGTCGTACAGCCAGTTCGGCAGCGCCCGCAGCAGGCGCGCCACCAGGCCCATTTGCCAAGGGATCACGCGGTAGCTGTCGCCGCGCTCGATGCTGCGCGCCGCGGCGGCGGCGAAATCGGCCGGGCGCATCAGGAACGGCATGGCGTACTTGTTCTTCTGTGTCATGGGGGTATCGATATAGCCGGGGGCGACGGTGACGACCTTGACGGCGCTGGCGCGCAGCTCGACCCGCAGCGACTCGCAGTAGACGCGCACGGCGGCCTTGGAGGCGCTGTAGGCGCCGCCGCCGGGCAGGCCGCGCACGCCGGCCACGCTGCCGATGCCCACCAGCCGCGCCGGCGTGCCCTGCGCGCGCATGGGCGCCACGAATGGGGCGAAGGTGGCGACGGTGGCCGTGACGTTGGTGGCGACGATCGCTTCGAACACGGGCAGGTCTTGCGCCAGTTCGGTGATGGTGCCGTGCGAGATGCCCGCGCTGGCGATGACGATGTCGCAGCCGCCCGCATGGGCCAGGAAGTCTTCGGCCGCCGCGCGCACGGCGGCGTGGTCGGTGACGTCGGCGGGGTAGGCGCGGTGCAGCTGCGGGTTGGGCAGGGTGGCGACCAGCGCCGCCAGCGCATCGCCGCGGCGCGCCAGAAGGCCGAGCGTGCAGCCCTGCGCGGCGTAGTGCGCCGCCAGGGCCGCTCCGATGCCGCTCGAGGCGCCGGTGATGAAGACGCGTTTCAAGGCCTTATTTCTTCCCCGCTTTTGCCTTGGCGACCAGGAAGTCCAGCACCTGCAGCGCGTTGGCGTGCAGCTGCGCCTCTTCCGGCATCGGCTCGATGGTCCGGCTTGCCTCGGCGGGGGAGGTCATGTAGCGGCCGTCGACGATCAGCATGGGCCAGTAGTCGACGCGGTAGTCGCCCATCATGCGCTCGGTGCGGCGCAGCTTGGCGGTCACGCCCATGCTGTTGTAGGCCTCGGCGAACCTGGCCTTGTCGATGCCGCGCGCGGCGGCCCAGTCCATCACCATGGCGTCGTTGCGCAGCGGGTTGTTCTCCACGTGCATGGCGTCGAACACCTTCTGGTGGTGCTGTTCCAGCACGCCCAGCGCTTCCAGCGTGAAGAACAGCTTTTGCTGCGGCAGCACGGACGGGCCGCGGCCGACGTGCACGCGCTTGAAGACGATGTTGTCGCCCTGCTTTTTCACCCACGCCGCCAGCGCCGGCTCCAGCGCGTAGCAATGGGGGCAGTAGTAGGCGAAGAACTCGATGACTTCGACCTTGTTGCCGCTGTCGGTGCGCTGCGGCTCGGTCAGCACGACGTAGTCGGTGCCGGCGACGGGGGCCGCCGGGGAAGCGGCGGCGCCGATGGCAAAGCTGCACAGCGCCAGGGCCAAGAGTTGCTTGAAGAGTTTCATTGTCCTGGCTCCTAGATGGGGGCGGGTTTACTTCTGGTTGCGGACCACGGCGACGTCGATGCCGTTCTCGGACAGCTTGGCGCGCACCTTGTTCATGGCTTCCACCTGGGTGAAGGGGCCCATGCGCACGCGGTGCAGCACGCCGGCGTCGGTGCTGCGGTCGGAAACCGTGGCCTCGAAGCCCAGCAGTGCCAGCTTGGCGCGCGTGTTTTCCGCGTCGCCCACCTCGCGGAAGGCCCCCGCCTGCAGGTAGTACACGAACTTTTCCTCGCCCGGCAGGGCAGGGGCCGGCGCGGCCGCCTGCGCCGGCGGCGCCGCGCTGTTGACCGGCGGCGGCGCGCCAGGAGCGGTGGTGGCCGGTGCGGCCGGCTTGGCCGGGGCCTGGCCCTGCGCCTGGATGGTGTCCACCACCTTCTGCAGTTCGTCCGCCGGGGGCGGCTTGACCGCTTCCCGCTCGAACTCGCTGTTGGCCTTGCGCACGGCATCCTTGCTGCCATACATCGGCTTGTTCGGATCGGCGATCTGGCCCGATGCTGCGTCGGCCGGCTTGCCGTTTTTTGGTGCCTTGTCGGTGAAAGGCGATTGTCCCTTGGTGATCATCAGCGCGACGACCACCGCAATGACAAGCCCGATGACCAGGCCGATGACGATACCGACCAGGGTGTTGCCTTGTTGCTGGCGCAGGGAACGGAAAGCCATGTGGTCCTTACATTTGGTTGGGAGCGGATACGCCGATCAGCGCCAGGCCATTGCGCAGGACCTGGCGGGTGGCGACCATCAGTGCCACGCGGGCGAGCTTGGTGGCTTCGTCTTCCACCAGCACTTTTTCGGCGAAGTAGAACGAGTGCAGCGCCGCTGCCAGGTCGCGCAGGTAGAAAGCCACCTGGTGCGGGCCCAGTTCGGCCTGCGCGCGCGCCAGCACTTCAGGGTATTGCGCCAGGGCGGCCAGCAGGGTCGCTTCGGTCGGCGCGGTCAGCGGCGACAGGTCGACGTTGGCCACCGAGGCTTCGTCGCCGCCCCAGTTGGCCAGCATGCGGCAGATACGCGCGTGAGCGTACTGCACGTAGTAGACCGGGTTCTCGTCGGAAGTCTTGAGCGCCACGTCCACGTCGAACACGAATTCGGTGTCGGCCTTGCGCGAGATCAGGAAGAAGCGCACGGCATCGCGGCCCTTGGTGATGTCGCCGCCGCCCGACCATTCGATCAGGTCGCGCACGGTCACGTAGGAGCCGGCGCGCTTGGAGATCTTCACCTCGGCGCCGTCCTTCATCACGGTGACCATCTTGTGCAGCACGTAGTCCGGGAAGCCCTGCGGGATGCCCAGGCCGACCGCCTGCAGGCCGGCGCGCACGCGCGCGATGGTGCCGTGGTGGTCGGAACCCTGCACGTTGATGGCCTGGGTGAAGCCGCGCTGGAACTTGACGATATGGTAGGCCACGTCCGGCACGAAGTAGGTGTAGCCGCCGTCGGTCTTGCGCATGACGCGGTCCTTGTCGTCGCCGTAGTCGGTGGTGCGCAGCCACAGCGCGCCGCCGTCCTCGTAGGTGTGGCCGTTGGCCACCAGCGCCTCGACGGCCTTTTCCACCTTGCCGTCGGAGTACAGCGACGATTCCAGGTAGTAGTTGTCGAACTTCACGCCGAAGGCCTGCAGGTCGATGTCCTGCTCGTTGCGCAGGTAGGTGACGGCGAAGGCGCGGATGTTCTCGATGTCTTCCACGTCGCCGGTGGCGGTGACCGGCTGGCCGTCGGAGGCCGAGACGGTCTTCCTGGCCAGGAAGTCGGCGGCGATGTCGGCGATGTAGTCGCCGTTGTAGGCCGATTCGGGCCACTGCGCATCGCCCGGCTTGAAGCCCTTGGCGCGGCACTGCACGGAATTGGCCAGGGTCTGGATCTGCACGCCGGCGTCGTTGTAATAGAACTCGCGCGTGACCTTGGCGCCTTGCGCCTCGAACAGCGACGACAGCGCGTCGCCCAGGGCCGCCTGGCGGCCGTGGCCCACGTGCAGCGGGCCGGTCGGGTTGGCGGAGACGAATTCGATGATGACGTTCTTGCCCGCCAGCGCTTCGCTCCGGCCGAACGCGGCGCCCTGCTGCAGCACGGCCTTGACCACCGACTGCTTGGCCGCATCGGTCACGCGCAGGTTGATGAAGCCGGGGCCGGCGATTTCCGCCGATGCCACCAGGGCCTTGCCGGCCGGGTTCTCCAGCACGCCGGCGACCACCTTCTGCGCCAGTTCGCGCGGGTTCATCTTCAGCTGCTTGGCCAGCTGCATGGCGATATTGCAGGCCACGTCGCCGTGCGAGGGGTCGCGCGGGCGCTCCAGCACCACGTTGGCGTTAACGTCGGAACCTTCCAGGATCGGCGCGAGTGCAGCCTGGAACAGGGAAATGATCTCTTGCTTTTGTTGGGCGAGCATGTGAATGGCTGGGCGGCGCTGGGCCTGCCTCTATGTAAACGTCTGAAAGAGGGACATTATACTTGTTTGCAAGAACGGGTAAATCAGGGCTGGACAGGCGCCGGCTTGCCAGGCTTGCATGGTCCGGCCCGGCCTTTCCCGGCCGGGGCGCATCCGCTCCCGGGTTACAATCCTGGTTTTCACAGATTTTCCGCGATAGAAGCGGCCTGCCGGGCCGTTCCGCCGGCTGGCGGGCGCGATGACAGGATTGCAATGACTAAGAAAGAGCGCCCGACCCTCTCCCTGAAACCGGCCGCCAAGGCGACCGCCCCGGCGGCGCCGGCGCGCAAGCCCGGACCGCGTCCGGCCGGCGCCAAGCCTGCCGCAGGCAAGCCCGCCGCTGCCGCGCCGGGTAGCGCGCGCGGCCCGCGTCCGGGCGGGGAAACCCGCGGCGCAGGCAGCGCCTCGCCATGGGCCGGGCGCAAGCCGGCGCCAGCGGCTCCAGCGGCGCCAGCGGCGCCGACGCGCCCCCCGGCCAAGCCGGCCCTGCGCGAAGCCCACCACCGCGACCTGAAGCCGCGCCTGCAGACCGAATTCCAGTCCGCACTGAAACACGATTCCCTGGCCTTTGCCCTGCTGGGCGCCGCCACGGCCGCGGTGCAGGTGCAGCAGGGGACGGCCTTGCCGCAAGCCCTGGGCGCGGTGTTCGCTTCCAGCGACGCCATGCCCCAGGCGCGCGGCGCGATCCAGGACATTGCCTACCGCGCCATGCGCCAGCTGGCGCTGAGCGAAATCCTGATCGGCCTGATGGCGCCCAAGGCCCCGGATCCGCTGGTGCAGGCCCTGTTGTCGGTGGCGCTGCCGCTGATGCACCCGGCCGACGGCAGCCCGGCGCCGTACGAAGCGTTTACCGTGGTCGACCAGGCCGTGACGGCCGCCGGCTCGCACCCGGACACGGCGCGCGCCAAGAACATGGTGAACGCCCTGCTGCGCCGCTTCCTGCGCGAGAAGGAGGAGCTGCTGCAGGAAGCGCTGCAGCAGCCCGAAGCGAAATACAACTACCCGCAATGGTGGATCGATGCCGTCATCACCGCCTATCCCAAGCAGTGGGAGCAGGTGCTGGCCGCCGGCAACCAGGCCCCGCCGCTGACCCTGCGCGTCAACACGCGCCGCACCAGCGTGGAAGCCTACCTGGCACGCCTGGAGCAGGAGGGCGTGGCGGCGCGCCGGATCGGCCCCTGTGCGGTCCGCCTGGACAAGCCGGTGCCGGTGCTGCAGATCCCCGGCTTTGCCGAAGGCGACGTTTCGGTGCAGGACGCCGGCGCCCAGCTGGCGGCCCCGCTGCTGGACGTGCAGCCGGGCATGCGCGTGCTGGACGCCTGCGCCGCCCCCGGCGGCAAGACGTGCCACATCCTGGAACTGGCCGATGTCAATTTGACAGCGCTCGACGCCGATGCGAAGCGCCTGCAGCGGGTGCAGGAAAACCTGGAGCGCCTGCACCTGCAGGCCAGCCTGCAGCCGGCCGAGGCCCAGGCCGACGCCTGGTGGGACGGCCAGCCCTTCGACCGCATCCTGGCCGACGTGCCGTGCACGGCCTCGGGCATCGTGCGCCGCCACCCGGACATCCGCTGGCTGCGCCGCAAGAGCGACACCCGTCAACTTGCAACACTTTCGTCGCAAATTCTCGACAATCTTTGGAAAATGCTCGCCCCCAATGGTAAATTGCTGTTCGGGCGCAGGCGGCCGCTTTCGCGGTGCGCCACCGCGCCACCCGTCTCGATGCGCCAGGCCAGTTGCTGCCACTGGGCGGCACCGAGCAGGATCACGATGGATTGTTCTACGCATTGTTCCAGAAAGATGCGTGACCTTTTGACGAGCACCAGGCAAGTGATCCAAAGATTTTTTCGACTCCTTTGCTGGCAGCTGCTGTTGACGCTTGCGTGTGCGTTACCGCACGCCGCCCGTGCCGCCGATGAAACGGTGGAGATCACGCGCGCCTATATCGAAGCGGCGGAGGAGGGCTACCGCCTGTCCGCCAACTACTCCTTCGAACTGAGCCACGGCCTGGAAGACGCGGTGCAATCCGGGGTCTCGCTGCACTTCACCACTGAAATCAGCTTCACCCGGCCGCGCTGGTACTGGTTCGACGAGAAAGCCGTCACCGCCAAGCGCACCCACAAGCTGTGGTACGACGTGCTTACGCGCCAGTACCACGTGAAGATCATCGGTTCCGTGGCCCAGCCGTTTCCCACGCTGGACGCGGCGCTGTTCTTCATCCGCCGCCCCACCCGCTGGGTGGTGGCGCCGCGCGGCGCCCTGAAGGTGGGCGAAACGTACAACGTGACCCTGCGCATGGGCATGGACAAGGACTACCTGCCCAAGCCGATCCAGGTCAACGCCTTCAACAACAGCGAGTGGCGCCTCGCGTCCAACAAGAAGTCCTTCCAGTACAGGGCTGAGTAAGTGACGTCTGCTCTCAGGTACCTGTTTGTCGTCGCCGGCGCGGTTTGCAGCATCCTGCTGTTCCTGCTGGCCTCGGCCTCCGACAGTTCGACTTTCCTCGAGCGCTACTACGGCTGGCTGCTCGGGCTGAACGCCGCCGTCGCGGTGGCACTGGTGCTGCTGGTCGGGGTCTCCCTGTTCCGGCTCTATTCGCGCTACAAGAGCGGCAAGTTCGGTTCGCGCCTGATGACGCGGCTGGTGGTGCTGTTTGCCGCCATCGGCGTGCTGCCCGGCCTCATCATCTTCATGGTGTCGGTGCAGTTCCTGGGCCACTCCATCGATTCCTGGTTCAACGTGCGCGTCGAGGAAGCCTTGGACGCGGGCCTGGACCTGGGCCGCGCCGCGCTCGACGAGTCGCTGGCCGAACTGGAAGCCCAGGCGCGCGGCACGGTGCGCCAGCTGGCCGAAGACCCGTTCTACGCCGCCCCGGCCACGCTGGCGCGCTTCGTGCGCCGCAACCCCGGCACGCAGAGCGCCATCATCGTCGATGCGGACGGCGGCCTGATCGTCTCGGCCATGGGCGAGCGCCGCGTCAACCTGTCGGCCGACCTGCCTACCGCGGCCATGCTGGCGCAGGCGAAGGAAGACCCTTCGTACGCCGGCTACGAGGGCGGCGGCGAGCTGCGCGAAGACCATGCGGGCGCGCCGCCGGCGCCGCCGGACGCCAACAACGTGCTGCGCCTGCGCGTGCTGATGGCCATTCCCGATCCCGTGCAGCCTTCCGGCGCCCACCTGGCCCCGCGTTACCTGCAGATCATCCAGGCCGTGCCCCAGCGCCTGGCCGCCAACGGCGAGATCTTGCGCACCGCCTATTCGGACTACAAGGAACGCTTCGTGGCCCGCGCCGGGCTGCGCAAGATGTACCTGGTGATGCTGACGCTGACGCTGCTGCTGGCGGTGTTCGGCGCCATAGCCGCCGCCTTCCTGATCGCCAACGACCTGGCCCAGCCCCTCTTGCTGCTGGCCGAAGGCACGCGCGCGGTGGCCGAGGGCGACCTCTCGCCGCGTCCCATTGTCGCCAGCTCGGACGAACTGGGCACGCTGACCCAATCGTTCAACACCATGACGCGCCAGCTGTCCGAAGCGCGCAGCGCCGTCGAGCGCAACCGCGTGGCGCTGCAGAACGCCAAGGCCCACCTGGAATCGGTGCTGGCGAACATGTCGGCCGGCGTGATGGTGCTCGATTCCGAATTCCGTCTGGTCACCTGCAACGATTCGGTCGAACGCATCCTGCAGCACGCCGGCGTCACCCTGATCGGCCAGCCGCTTGCCGAAGTGGAGGGCATGCAGGAGTTCGCGGCCGCCATCATCAACGCCTTCTCGGCCCAGAGCGCGCAGTCGGCCGCCGGGCGCAACGTGGCGCGCCTGCACTGGCAACGCCAGATCGAGATCGCGCGCCCGCCCGGCAGCGCCGAGGAAAACGAACTGATCCTGCTGACGCGCGGCTCGCGCCTGCCGCTGGAGACGGGCGCCGGCTACATCGTCGTGTTCGACGACATCACCGACGTGATTTCGGCCCAGCGCTCGATCGCCTGGGGCGAAGTGGCGCGCCGCCTGGCCCACGAAATCAAGAACCCGCTGACGCCTATCCAGCTGTCGGCGGAACGCCTGCAAATGAAGCTTGAATCCAAGCTTGCCGGCCCCGATGTGGAATTGCTCAACAAAGCCTCCACCACCATCGTCAACCAGGTCTCGGCCATGAAGCGCATGGTCGACGACTTCCGCGATTACGCCCGCACCCCGCCTGCCGTGCTGCATCCGCTGGACCTGAACTCGCTGGTCGAGGAGATCCTGCACCTGTACGGCAGCGGCGAGGGCAACGACATCATCCACGCCAACCTGGCGCCGGCCCTGCCCATGGTCATGGGCGACGACACGCAATTGCGCCAGGTGATCCACAACCTGCTGCAAAATGCGCAGGACGCGCTGCAGGAGCATCCGCCGGCAGACGCCGAACCGCGCATCGACGTGGTCACGGAGGGCATCATCTACCAGAGTGCGGACGGCGGCACCCGTATTGCGGTGCGGCTCTCAATCTCGGACAATGGCCCCGGTTTCGCACCGAAAATCCTGGCCAATGCCTTCGAGCCGTACGTGACTTCCAAGGCGAAGGGCACCGGTTTGGGCCTGGCGATGGTGAAGAAGATTATCGAGGAACACGGGGGCCGGATCGATATCCAGAACCGTGACGATAGAAGTGGTGCGTCGGTGCTGATTTTGCTGTTAAAGTTGGCGCCGGTGTAGTTGGCATAATATTGTTGGACTAATAAAATCATTGTCGCGCCGACAGGTATAGAATGCCTGCGTAGAAAGCGAAAAAAAGAGGGAAGGGGCAAGGGATACATGGCAAACATTCTCGTAGTTGATGATGAAATGGGCATCCGGGAGTTACTCTCGGAAATCCTGGGAGACGAAGGTCACGCGGTCACGCTGGCGGAGAACGCCCAGCAGGCGCGCCAAGCCCGCGCCGCCGGGACGCCCGATCTGGTCCTGCTCGACATCTGGATGCCGGACACGGACGGCGTGACGCTGCTCAAGGAGTGGCAGCGCGACGGCCTGCTGACCATGCCGGTGATCATGATGTCCGGTCACGCCACCATCGATACCGCGGTGGAGGCGACGCGCATCGGCGCCCTGAATTTCCTGGAAAAGCCGATTGCGATGCAAAAGCTGCTGAAGGCCGTGCAGGCTGGCCTGAGCCGCGCCCAGGAGGCGGTGCGCGCGCCGGTCATGGCATCGCGCCCGGCAATGCCGGCGCCGGCGGAGGACAGCGGCAGCTTCGGCCAGGCCCAGGTGGCGCAGCAGCCGGTCACCCACAACCTCGGCATGGCACGCGCGGTCAACGGCGACAACCCGATCTTCAACCTGTCGTTCGACCTGCCGCTGCGGGAAGCGCGCGACGCTTTCGAGCGCATGTACTTCGAACACCACCTGGGGCGCGAAGGCGGCAGCATGACCCGCGTGGCGGAGAAGACCGGACTGGAGCGCACCCACCTGTACCGCAAGCTCAAGCAACTGGGCGTGGAGCCCGGCAAGCTGTCGAAGAAAAACCAGGCGTGACGGCCCGCGCTTGGTCCTGACGACACTGGTCACCGGCCCGACGGCCGCAGCGCGTGAGAACGCGATTGCGGCCGTTTTGTCGCCTGGCGTGCCCACCGCCATCCTCCTCGAAGGTTTGGCCGACGGCCAGTCACGGTTGGTGTATGATGAAAGTGACCTTCCGGCATGGCAGCCGCAGGTGCTTCGCATCGCCCCCGGCTGCCTATGCTGCGCCGGTAATCTGGTTTTGCGTGTTACATTGAATCGTCTCTTGCGCCGTCCCCCGGCGCAGCTCTTTATCAGCCTGGCGGACGCCTCCCATGTCGACCGCTTGCGCGCCATGCTTGCCACGGCCCCTTACGACGCCCTGCTGCGCCTGGAGCCGGAACTGGCCGCTTGAAATCGGCGACCACAGCCCCATCTCGGTTTGGAAACGGAACTGTGAAGGAAGCCAGAATGAACCTCATTTACAACAGCGAGCAATACAGTGTTGTCGAGTTTGGGCCCGACCGCAGCCTGGAAGCCTTGCGCTTTGGCGGCTACGAGATCGTGGACAAGGGCGGCAAACGCGAAATCTTCATTGCCGGGGTCATGGCGCAGACCTTCCGCCGCGACGTTAATGAACTCATTGCCAGCGAACCCACCGTCGAGGAAATCGACGAATTCCTGGGCAACTACGAGGCCTTGATGAGCCAGCCAGTTCTGTTGCACTAAGATCACAATTATCTTCCTTGGGGCAAGGCCTTGCCCCACAATGGGCAGCCATGAAAAAGTTGCCCATTCTCCTCCTTGCGCTGGTCTTGCCGGCCAGCGCCGCTACCCCCGCCGCCGATCCGGCCGCCGCCGCCCGCTTCGCGCAGGGCGACGCCTGCATGGAACTGGCAGCCAACGACCCGGCCGCGGCACGGGCACGCGTGCGCCAGCTGCAGCCCGGCGCCTTGCCCGACTTGTTATTGCACCTGCGCATCTGCGACGGCTATGCCGAGGAGCGCGCCGGCCGCACCGAGCAAGCCCTGGCCCGCTACGAGGCCGCTGTGGCCGAGGCGCGCAGGGGCGGCACGCCGCGCCTGCTGGCCCTGGCGCTGGCGCTGCGCGGCGAGCAGAACGGCGCGCGCGGCCTGTACGCGGCCGCCATTTCCGACTTGAAGGAAGCCTACCAGCTGGAGCTCGAGCATGGCAGCGCGCGCCGCCAGATCAACGTGCTGGGCGCCATCGCCAACCTGTACGCCGACCGCAGCGTCAAGGATTACGCGAACGCGCTGGTCTACTACGGCAAGGTGCTGGCGGCAAACGAGGCGGCCGGCGACGTGCAGGGGCAGGCCACGGCGCTGTTCAACCTGGGCTCGACGCTGGAGAGCCAGGACAAGCTGGAGGAGGCGCTCCAGTACCTGCAGCGTGCCCTGGAGCTGGACCGCAAGCGCGGCGTCAGCGCCGACATTGCCTTCGACGAAAAAGCCGTGGCCGTGGTGCTGTCCAAGCTGGGGCGCCACGCCGATGCGCTGCGCCTGCTGGCGGACGTGGAGCGCCGCTATGGCAAGGACGTCGCCCCTTTCGACCTGGCGGCATTGCGCCTGTCGCGCGGGGTGGCGCTGAAACGTGCCGGGCGCTATACCCAGGCATTGCCCGACATCGAAGCCGCGCGCGCCTTCTTCCTGGCGCAGAACAACGCGCGCTTCCTGGAGAAGATCCACGATGAACGGGCGCAGGTGCTGGCCGCCCTGGGCAACTGGCGGGAAGCGTTCAACGCGCGCGGCGAATACCAGGCGGTGCACCAGAAGCTGCAGGACCAGGTGCTGGACGAGCGCACCGCGCGCCTGCGCGTCCTGTTCGACACCGAACAGAAGCAGCGCCAGAACGAGGCGCTGGCGCGCGAGAATGAACTGGCCCAGCGCGAGCTGCGCAGCGCGCAAGCGGTGCGGCGCTGGCAGATGGCGGCCTTGCTGCTGTCGCTGGCCGGCATTGTCGCGCTGGCGCTGATGATGGCGCGCCAGGTGAAGCTGGCGCGCACCATGCGCGACCTGGCGCTGACCGACGAGTTGACCCGCCTGCCGAACCGGCGCCACTTCCTGGCCCTGGCGCAGGCGTCGCTGGCCCATGCGCAGAACAGCGGCGGCACGCTGGCCATGGCGGGGCTGGACATCGACTTCTTCAAGAAGGTCAACGACACGTACGGCCATGGCGCAGGCGATGTGCTGCTGCAGCGCGTCGCGCACGCCCTGCGCGCGGCAGTGCGGCCCAGCGACAGCGCGGGGCGCATGGGAGGCGAGGAGTTCAGCGCCTTGCTGCGCGACGCCGCGCCGGACCAGGCGCGCGAGATTGCCGAACGCATGCGCGCAGCCGTGCAGGCGCTCGATTGCAGCGACATCGCGCCCGAACTCAAGCCCACCATCAGCATCGGCCTGTCGCAGCTCGGCGGCAAGGACGATCGCCTGGACAGCCTGTGCAAGCGCGCCGACGACGCCCTGTACCGCGCCAAGGAGAATGGACGCAACCGCGTCGAAAGCTGAACGCGCCGACTCGCGCTATCATGACCCCTGTTGTTGCCGGCAGCCAGGCATGACCAAGGAGAATCCCCATGAACGATGAAATCGAAGCGATCCGCGCGGTGCATGACACCTGGATCGAAGCCGTCAACGCGGGTGACTTTGCGCGCCTGCTCGCCATGGTGACCGATGACCTGGTACTGCTTGGTCCGGGCGAGGCGCCAATCGGCAAGGAAGGTTTTGCGGCCAAGTTTACCGGCGCCCACAAGCAATACCTGATCGCGTGCGCCAGCGTTCTGGAAGACGTGCAGGTGGCAGGTGACGTGGCCTATACGCTTTGCCGGGACGATCTGTCTGTGACGCCGCGCGCCGGCGGTGAAACGGCACGGCTGGCCGGCCACCGCATCACGGTGTACCGCAAGGCCGCGGACGGCCGCTGGCTGCTGGCGCGCGATGCGCACACCCTGGCGCGGGTGCAGTGATGCCGGCCATCGGATTGAATCATTACAACCTGCGCGCGCCACGGGCACTGCTCGAGGAACTGCGTGCGTTCTATAGCGAGGTGGTCGGACTGGAAGTGGGGGCGCGGCCGCCGTTTCGCAGTTTCGGCTACTGGCTGTACGCCGGATCGCAAGCGGTGCTGCACCTGTCCGAAGCGCGCCCCGATGAACACCGGACCGGCCAGCCGCCCGGCACTTTCGATCACGCCGCCTTCCGTTGCACCGACCGCGCCGCTTATGAGCGCGAGCTGACGAAGCGCGGCATCCAGTTCAGGAGCGCACTGGTGCCGGAAACCAGGTTGCTGCAAATTTTCTTCACCGACCCGGCCGGCAATGGGGTCGAACTCAATTTCGAGGAACACGATGCCTGATTCCCTGCTGAGCCTAGCCGCCTTGCTGCTGGTACTGACCGGCCTTGCGCACTCGTACCTGGGGGAGCGCTATATCCTGATGCGACTTTTCAGGCGCGACAACCTGCCGCAGCTGTTCGGCGGCACGGCATTCACCACCGGCACCCTGCGTTTCGTCTGGCACCTCCTGACCGTTGTCTGGTGGGGCATAGCGATCCTGCTGCTGCGGGCGTCCGGCCAGCCGCTGCAGACGCAATTCGTGCTGCAGGTGTTTAGCGCCGTGGCGCTGGTTTCCGGCTTCTTCCCGCTGGTCTTTACGCGCGGCCGGCACCTGTCGTGGATCGTGTTTTTTGCCGTTGCGATGCTTCTTTGGTTCGCCGCAACCTGATAAAGTTGCGGGATGTGCCAACTACTCGCGATGAACTGCAACGTCCCCACGGACATTGTGTTCAGTTTTACCGGATTCGCCCTGCGCGGCGGCCAGACCGATACCCACCATGACGGCTGGGGCATCGCCTTTTTCGAAGGCGCCGGCGTGCGCCATTTCGTCGATCACCAGGCAGCCATCCGCTCGCCGATCGCGGAGCTGATCAAGAACTACCCGATCAAGTCCAAGAACGTCATCGCCCACATCCGCAAGGCGACGCAGGGCGAAGTCATGCTGGAGAACTGCCACCCCTTCGTGCGCGAACTGTGGGGCCGCTACTGGGTGTTCGCCCACAATGGCGACCTGAAGGATTTCGAGCCGGTGCTGCACGGGCCATTCCGCCCCGTCGGCACCACCGACAGCGAACAGGCCTTCTGCCTGATCCTGCAGGACCTGAGCGAGCGCTTTGGCGATACCTGCCCGCCGCTGCCGATGCTGCGCGCGCAGGTGGAAAAGACCGTGCGCAGCATTGCCGCCCACGGCACCTTCAACATGATGCTGTCCGACGGTCGCGCCATGTTTGCCCATTGCTCGACCCACCTGCACTACATCGTGCGCCAGTATCCTTTCGACAAGGCCAAGCTGTCGGACGAGGACTTGAGCGTGGACTTTTCGCAGGTGACCACGCCGAACGACCGGGTGGCGGTGATCGTGACCCAGCCACTAACTACCAATGAGCAATGGACTGCCTTCACCCCGGGCGAAATGAAATGCTTTGTGGATGGCCTGCCGCAGAAAAGGGACTTCGAGCAGATTTAGACAGACAGGGGAAGGGTTTGATGTCAAAATGTCAGGACACGTCAGGAATTACCCTATGATCGACCTTTCCAGCAACGATGCGGCCTCTCAGAACCTGAAAGTGCGCGAGTTCTATCTGGGCCGGCAGCCGATCCTGGACCGGAACCAGGCCTTGTTCGGCTACGAGTTGCTTTTTCGCAACGCTCCGGTCGGGCCTGCCAACATCGATACGTCGCCACTTTCCGCCACCGCAGCCGTCGTCGCGCATGCCGCCCAGTTGGGCATGGAGCGCACGATCGGCGACGCCATCGGCTTCGTCAACGTCGACGCCGACGCCATCCTGAGCGATATCTTCGGCTTCCTGCCGCGTGAAAAACTGGTGCTGGAAATCAGCGGCGCAAGCCAGCTGGCGCCGGCCGTGGTGGCGCGCATGTCCGAACTGGTGAGCCACGGCTTCCGCTTCTCGCTCGATGAAGTCAATCCCGCGTCGGCGCAACTGCCCACGCTGCTGCCGATGGTGGAGTACGTCAAGCTGTCGATGCGCGACGTGCCGCTGGACGGCCTGGTCAAGCTGGCGCCGCGCTTCAAGCAGGACGGCAAGAAGCTGGTGGCCAGCAAGGTCGAGAACCGCGACGAATTCAAGAATTGCCTGGACCTGGGCTGCGACTATTTCCAGGGCTATTACTTCGCCAAGCCCGTCATCATGAGCGGCAAGAAGCTGTCGCCGTCGCAAATGGCGGTGATGGAGCTGATGACCCTGGTGTCGTCGGATGCCGAGAACGCGGACATCGAGCGCGCCATCAAGAAGGACGTATCGCTGGCGCTGAACCTGCTGCGCCTGGTGAATACCCCAGCCGTGGGCGCCCGCCAGCGCATCGATTCGCTGAGCCAGGCCGTGCATATCCTGGGCCGCCGCCAGCTGCAGCGCTGGCTGCAGATCATGCTGTACGCCGAGCCGGGCAAGCGCGGCCATTCGATGACGCCGCTGCTCATGCTGGCCACCACGCGCGGCCGCTTGCTCGAACTGCTGGCCACCAAGCTGCGTCCGGCGCACCGCCACGTGGCCGACATCGCCTTCACGGTCGGCATCATGTCGCTGATGGACACGCTGTTCGGCATCCCGATGCAGGAAATCCTGGCGCAGATCCCGTTGGGCGACGAGGTGGGCGAGGCGCTGCTGTTCCGCGGCGGTTTCTTCGGCGACCTGCTCAAGCTGGCGGAATGCATCGAGCGCCTGGAAGACATGGACAGCCGCATCCTGCCAGCCCTGGCCGACCTGGCCATTTCCACCGAGGAGCTGGTGGAGCTGGAAATGTCCGCCTTCGAATGGAGCGACAACGTGGTGCGCTACGCCCTGTGACGGCAAGCGCACCGGCAACGGCGCCGCAATAGCGGCGCCTTTTTTTTGCGGGAGAACAGGGTGTTAAGTGTCAGTGGCTTGAGCAAATTCTATGGTGCGCGGCGCGCGGTCGATGGCGTGTCATTCCAGGTGCAGGGCGGACAGACCGTCGGCCTGCTGGGCCCCAACGGCGCCGGCAAGTCGACCACCGTCAGCATGATCTGCGGCCTGATCCAGGCCGACAGCGGCAGCGTGACGCTCGATGGCGAAGCGGTGGGACGCGGCGCCAGCGCGGCCAAGCGCAAGCTGGGGCTGGTGCCGCAGGACCTGGCCTTGTACGAGGAGCTGTCCGCGACCGAGAACCTGAAGCTGTTCGGCGCGCTGTACGGCCTGAAAGGGGCGGCGCTGGCCCGGCGCGTGGCGCAGGTGCTGGCGCTGGTCGGCCTGTCCGACCGCGCCGCGGGCAAGGCGTCGACCTTCTCGGGCGGCATGAAGCGGCGCCTGAATATCGGCGCGGCGCTGCTGCACGACCCGCAACTGCTGATCCTCGACGAACCCACGGTCGGCGTCGACCCGCAAAGCCGCAATGCCATCTTCGATACGCTGGAAGCGCTCAAGGCGCAGGGCCGCTCGCTGATCTATACCAGCCATTACATGGAGGAGGTGGAGCGGCTGGCCGACCATATCGTCATCATCGACCACGGCAAGGTGCTGGCCAATGCGGCGCCGGCGGAACTGTACCGCCGCCTGCCGGCGCAGGCCGCGCTGCAGGTGGAGCTGGCGCCGTCCGCGGTGGCAGCCGAGGGGAGCGCGGGCGACGCCCTTGCCGCGGCGCTGGCCGACCTGCCCGGCGTGGCCGGCGTGCGCCGCAGCGGGGCGCAGTTCGACATCAGCCTGCACGATGCCGCGCATGCGGCGCCAGTGCTGCGCTGGCTCGACGAGCAGGGGCAGGTGCTGGCCCATTTCGCCACCGCCCGCACCAAGCTGGAAGACATTTTCCTCACCCTGACCGGCCGCACCCTACGCGACTAAGGAACCCAGATGACAGCCATTCTCGCGATGGTCCGCAAGGACCTGATCCTCTACCTGAACGACAAGCGCGCGCTGATGCTCAACCTGCTGATGCCGATCGTGCTGGCCGCCTTTTTCGGCTCCCTGTTCGGCGGCGCCGGCGCCAGCAAGAACAGCAGGATCGAGATCGGCCTGGTGCAGCAGGACGCCGGCAGCACCATCAGCCGGCAAATCGGTGCCGCGCTGAAGGCCGACGAGGCGCTGAAGGTCGCCGAATTGAGCCTGCAGGAAGCGCAGGACAAGGTGCGCGCCGGCAAGCTGATGGTGGCGGTGGTGATTCCTGCCGGCTTCGGCGATGCGGCCGGCGAATCGCTGTTCCAGCCCGGCAGCAAGCCGGAATTGCCGCTGTACTACGATCCGTCGCAGACGACGGTGCTGGCCATGGTGAAGGGCCTGCTGACGCAGCACGTGATGCAAGGCGTGACGGGCGAGGTGATGGGGGCGTCCGGCAGCAAGTTTACCGACAAGAGCTTGAAGCAGCTGGAAGAGGTGCCGCCCGGCGAGGACCGGGAAGCGCTGGCCGGCCTGCTGGGCAGTTTGAAGAAGTACCAGCAGAACGAGGCGGCCAAGGCCGGCTCGAACCGGACGGTGGCGACCGGCGGCAACCTGAGCGTGCCCTTCAGGACCAGGGAAGAGGCACTCAGCTCGGGGCCGAAGTACAACGGCTATGCGCATGCCTTCGCGGGCATGGGCGTGCAGTTCATCCTCTTCATGGGCATCGATGTCGGCGTGGGCATCCTGCTGGCGCGCCGCATGGGGATCTGGAACCGCCTGCTGGCGGCGCCGGTCACGATGACGCAGGTGCTGGTGTCGCGGGCGCTGTCGGGAGCGCTGATCGCGGCGGCGCTGATGGTGGCGATCTTTATCTGCGCGATGCTGATCTTTAAGGTGGAGATCACCAACGTGGCAGGTTTTGCGCTGGTGGTGCTGGCCTTTTCGCTGATGACGGCGACCTTCGGGCTGTTCATCGCGGCGTTCGGGAAGACGCCCGAGGCGGCGCGCGGGCTGGCCACGTTCGCTACCCTGATCCTGGTGATGCTGGGCGGAGCCTGGGTGCCCACGTTCGTGTTCCCGGCCTGGATGCAGCAACTGACGCTGGCGGTGCCGACGCGCTGGGCGGTCGATGGGCTCGATGCCATGACCTGGCGCGGGCTGGGGATGGATGTGGCGTGGCAGACGGCCGGCGTGCAGCTGGCGTTTGCGGCGATGTTCGGGGCGCTGGCGGTGTGGCGGTTCCGGGCGCAGGACCGCTAAACCCGGCGGGGTCAGACCCTTGGGTCTGACCCCGCAGTAGCGGCGTTAAAGGTTCGGCGCCAGCCAGCGTTCCAGCTGCTCCTTCGCCACGTTGCGGCGCGCGGCCATGTCAACGACCTGGTCTTCGTTGATCTTGCCGACAGTGAAGTACTTCGACGCGGGGTGCGCGAAGTAGAAGCCGGAAACGGCCGCGCCGGGGAACATGGCGAACGACTCGGTCAGCTCCATGCCGATTTCCTCGGCGTTCAGGACGCGGAACATGTCCTTCTTCACCGTGTGCTCCGGGCATGCCGGGTAGCCCGGCGCCGGACGGATGCCCTTGTACTCTTCCTTGATCAGCGCTTCGTTGGGCAGGTTTTCGTCGGCGGCATAGCCCCACAGGTCCTTGCGCACGCGCTCGTGCAGGTACTCGGCGAAAGCTTCCGCCAGGCGGTCCGCCAGCGCCTTCAGCATGATCGACGAATAGTCGTCGTGCGCATCCTCGAAGCGCTTCTCGTACTTCTCGATGCCCAGGCCCGCCGTCACCGCGAACAGGCCGATGTAGTCCTGCTTGCCCGACGCCTTCGGCGCAATGAAGTCCGCCAGGCACTGGTTCGGGCGCTGCACGCCGTCGATCACCGGCTTCAGGCCCTGCTGGCGCAGGCCGTAGTAGGTAAAGGCCACTTCCGAGCGGGTGTCGTCGGCGTAGACCTCGATATCGTCTTCGTTGACCGTGTTCGCAGGCAGCAGGGCAACCACGCCGTTGGCGGTCAGCCAGCGGCCGTCGATGATCTTCTTCAGCAGCGCCTTGCCTTCCTCGAACACCTTGGACGCCGCCTCGCCCACCACCTCATCCTTCAGGATGGCAGGGAAGGGGCCGGCCAGGTCCCAGGTCTGGAAGAACGGGCCCCAGTCGATGTACTCGGCGATGGTCGCCAGGTCCACGTTGCGGAAGACGCGGCGGCCGACGAACTTCGGACGTACCGGCGCGAATTCCAGCTTCATCTTGTTGGCGCGCGCCGCCTCCAGCGACACCGTCGGCAGCGCCTTCTTGTTGGCGTGCTGCTCGCGGATGCGGGCATAGTCGTGGTCCAGGTCTTCCACGAACTTCACGCGCTGCTCGTCGGTCAGGAGCGACTGCGCCACCGACACCGAGCGCGAAGCGTCCGGCACGTACACCACCGGACCCTCGTAGTTGTGCGCGATCTTCACGGCCGTGTGGGCGCGGCTGGTGGTGGCGCCGCCGATCAGCAGCGGGATCTTCATCATGCGGAAGTGCTCGTCGCGCTGCATTTCCTTCGCCACGTGCGCCATCTCTTCCAGCGACGGGGTGATCAGGCCGGACAGGCCGATGATGTCGGCGTTCTCCAGCTTGGCGCGCGCCAGGATTTCGGAGGCCGGCACCATCACCCCCATGTTCACCACTTCGAAGTTATTGCACTGCAGGACCACGGAGACGATGTTCTTGCCGATGTCGTGCACGTCGCCCTTCACGGTGGCGATGACGATCTTGCCTTTCGGCTTGGCGACGATGCCGGTGCGGGCTTCCTCGGCCTTCTTCTCTTCCTCGATGTAAGGAATCAGGTGGGCCACGGCCTGCTTCATCACGCGCGCCGACTTCACCACCTGCGGCAGGAACATCTTGCCCTGGCCGAACAGGTCGCCGACGATGTTCATGCCGTCCATCAGCGGGCCTTCGATCACGTTGATCGGGCGCCCGCCGGAAGCGAACACCTGCTGGCGCATCTCCTCCGTGTCATCGGTGATGAACTGGGTGATGCCGTGCACCAGCGCGTGCGCCAGGCGCTTCTCCACAGGCGCGTTGCGCCACTCCAGGTTGGCCGCTTCCTGCTTGGCACCGCCCTTGAGCGTCGCCGCGAACTCGATCATGCGCTCGGTGGCGTCCTCGCGGCGGTTCAGCACCACGTCTTCCACGCGCTCGCGCAGTTCGGCCGGCAGGTCGTCGTACACGCCGACCATGCCGGCGTTGACGATGCCCATGGTCATGCCGGCCTTGATGGCGTGGTACAGGAACACGGTGTGGATCGCTTCGCGCGCCGGGTCGTTGCCGCGGAAGGAGAACGACACGTTCGACACGCCGCCCGAGATCTTGGCGTGCGGCAGGTTGTTCTTGATCCAGCGCGTCGCTTCGATGAAGTCGACGGCGTAGTTGTTGTGCTCTTCGATGCCGGTGGCGATGGCGAAGATGTTGGGGTCGAAGATGATGTCTTCCGGCGGGAAGCCGACCTTTTCCACCAGCGTCTTGTAGGCGCGCTCGCAGATCTCGATCTTGCGCTCGAAGGTGTCGGCCTGGCCTTTTTCGTCGAAGGCCATGACGATGACGGCGGCGCCGTAGCGGCGGCACAGCTTGGCCTGGCGCAGGAACTCTTCCTCGCCTTCCTTCATCGAAATCGAGTTCACCACGGCCTTGCCCTGCACGCACTTCAGGCCGGCCTCGATCACCGACCACTTGGAGGAGTCGATCATGATCGGTACGCGCGAGATGTCCGGCTCGGACGCGATCAGGTTCAGGAAGCGCGTCATGGCCGCCTGCGAATCGAGCATCGCCTCGTCCATGTTGATGTCGATGATCTGGGCGCCGTTCTCCACCTGCTGGCGCGCCACGGACAGCGCCTCGTCGTACTGCTCGTTCAGGATCATGCGCGCAAAGGCCTTGGAGCCGGTCACGTTGGTGCGCTCGCCCACGTTGACGAACAGCGAATCGTCGTCGATGGTGAACGGCTCCAGGCCGGACAGGCGCTGCGCCACCGGCACGTGCGGCACGGCGCGCGGCTTGGCGCTCGAGAGCAGCTTGGCGACGGCCGCGATGTGGTCAGGCGTGGTGCCGCAGCAGCCGCCGGCTACGTTGATGAAGCCCGCGTCGGCGAACTCGCGCAGCAGGCGCGAGGTGTCTTCCGGCAGCTCGTCGAAGCCGGTGTCGCTCATCGGGTTGGGCAGGCCGGCGTTGGGATAGATGCAGACGAAGGTATCGGCGATCTGCGACAGTTCTTCGGCATACGGGCGCATCAGGGTCGCGCCCAGCGCGCAGTTCAGGCCGATGGTCAGCGGCTTGGCGTGGCGCACCGAATTCCAGAAGGCCGGCACGGTCTGGCCGGACAGGATGCGGCCGGAAGCGTCGGTCACGGTGCCGGAGATCATCAGCGGCAATCGCTCGATCTCGGGATGCTCGTCGAAGTACTGGTCGATGGCAAACAGCGCCGCCTTGCAGTTCAGGGTGTCGAAGATGGTTTCCACCAGCAGCACGTCGGAGCCGCCGTCCACCAGGCCGCGCACCTGCTCGTAGTAGGCGGCGACCAGCTGGTCGAAGGTCACGTTGCGCGCGGCCGGATCGTTTACGTCCGGCGAGATGGACGCGGTCTTCGGGGTCGGGCCCAGGGCGCCGCACACGAAGCGCGGCTTGTCCGGGGTCGAATACTTGGCGGTGGCCGCCTTGGCCAGCCGGGCCGCCTCCACGTTCATTTCGTAGGCCAGGTGGGCCATGAAATAGTCGTCCTGCGCGATGGAGGTGGCGCCAAAGGTATTGGTTTCGATCAGGTCGGCCCCGGCGGCCAGGTAGCGCTCGTGGATTTCCTGGATCACGTGCGGCTGGGTCAGCGTCAGCAGCTCGTTATTGCCCTTGACGAACAGCTCGCGGTGTCCGCTGCCGGCCGGCGCGGCAAAGTCGGCAAAGCGCTCGCCCCGGTAGGCCTGTTCGTCCAGCTTGTACTGCTGGATGATGGTGCCCATCGCACCGTCCAGGAACATGATGCGCTGCGCGAGGATCGCGCGCAGCTGGGCTTCGGTCTTGGCGGCGGGACGGGTCGTGTTGGTCATTTTGAAATCGCAGGTTGGGCAACGTGGACCTGAAATTATACGGCAAAGCAGCATTTTTCCCCCGTCAAGCCCCGCGGCCACCGATACAAATTCAGCATTTGCTTATACCCAAACTGACTGCCGGCCGGGGCGTGGCGGCGATTTGTGCTGGAAGCGCACAAATCATGTGTTGCCAGAACGCTAGCAAGTTGCGGCCGCGCTGGCTAGGATGGCTCCATCAACCAACCACTTCAAGGAGCTGCAAATGCCTATCCTGAACATCACCGTCAGCGGTACCCCGTCCCAAGTCCCGCCGCAGCGCGTCAGCGACATCCTGATGCAGCACACGGGCGCCATCCTGCACAAGGCGCCGGCCCTGACCGCGATTGCGGTGCACTACACGCCGCGCGAGCAATGGTTCGTGGGCGGGCAGTCGCTGGCGCAGCTGGGCAAGGCCAGCTTCTTCTTCGATATCAAGATCAGCGACGAAACCAATACCGCCAGCGAGAAGGCGGCCTACATCGCGGCGGTCTGGAAGGATCTGCAGGATCTGCTGGGCGAGTTGCACGAGGTGAGCTACATCCACATCGACGACGCGCGCCCGGCGGCCTGGGGCTGGGGCGGACTTACGCAGCAGTTCCGCGCGGTTCAGAAGATGTTGATGTAAATGCTGGCGGCGTAGTCGACGAAGGCGCGTACCTTGGGCGAGAGGTGGCGGTTCTGCGGGTAGAGCGCGTACAGCTCGCGCGGCTTGGGCGTGTAGCCGGGCAGCACTTCCACCAGCGCGCCGCTTGCCAGCTCGTCGCGCAGGATGAAGGCGGCGGCATTGGCGATGCCGGCGCCTGCCACCGCGGCAGCGCGCAAGGCGATGTTGGTGTTGGCCTGCAGCGTGCCGCGGACGGCAACCGTGTGCTCGCTGCCGTCCGGGCCGAGCAGGGTCCATTCATGGGCGCGTGCCGCCGCCGTGTACACCAGGCAGTTGTGCTGCGCCAGTTCGGCCGGCGTGGCTGGCGCGCCGTGCTGGCGCAGGTAGGCCGGGCTGGCCGCCAGCACAACCTGGCTGGCGGCGAGGCGGCGCGCAACGAGCGTGGAGTCGGGCAGGCCGCGCGCAAGGCGCAAGGCGACATCGAAGCCTTCTTCGATCAGGTCCACCATGCGGTCGTTGCACACCAGGTCGACCTGCACGCCCGGATACCGGGCCATGAAGCCGGGCAGCCACTGCGCCACTTCCAGCGTGCCGAATGCCATTGGCGCGTTGATGCGCAGCGTGCCGGTGGGTTCTGCCTGGTGGCGGCCGACGTTGCGCTCGGCCTGGTCCAGGGTGTCGAGCACCTGGCGCGCGGCGTCGTAATAGTCGCGGCCGGCATCGGTCAGGGCGAAGCGGCGCGTGGTGCGGTTCAGGAGCTGGGCCCCCAGGTGCTCTTCGAGCTGACGCACCTGGCGCGAGACGACAGTGTGGGAGATGCCGAGCGCGTCGGCGGCAGCCGTGAAGCTGCCCAGTTCCACCACGCGGCGCAGCGCGCGCAGCGCCGCGAGCTGGTCCATTTACTGGAAGCGCTGCCCGTCGAGCGGGAAGCCTTTGATGAATTCCGCGGCCGGCAGGCGCTTGCCGCCCGGTTTTTGCAGCTGCGTCAGGCGCAGCGTGCCTTCGCCGCAGGCGACGATGATGCCGTGGTGGGCATCGGCGACGATCACCTGGCCCGGCGCGGCGCTGCTGCCTTCGTCCAGCACGTCGGCGCCCCACAGCTTGATGGTGGTGCCGTTTACGTCGCCGTGCGCGCCGGGGAAGGGGTTGAAGGCGCGGATCTTGCGGCCGATCTCGCGCGCGCTTTGCGTGAAGTCCAGCGCGGCTTCTTCCTTCAGGATCTTGTTGGCGTAGGTCACGCCTTGCTCCGGCTGCGGTACCGCTTCGACCACGCCTTGCTCCATCTTGCGCAGCACCTTGACCATCATCTGCGCGCCCATGGCGGCCAGCTTGTCGTGCAGGGTGGCCGTGGTGTCCTGCGGCGTGATCGGGGTGCGCTCGATCAGCAGCATGGGGCCGGTGTCCAGGCCTTCTTCCATCTGCATGATGGTGACGCCGGTTTCCGCATCGCCCGCCTCGATGGCGCGGTGGATCGGTGCGGCGCCGCGCCAGCGCGGCAGCAGGGAACCGTGGATGTTCAGGCAGGTCTTGATGGCGAGGGTGGAGCGGGGCAGGATCAGGCCGTAGGCAGCCACCACCATCACATCGTAGTCGGTGGCCAGCAGGCGCGCGTGGGCGGCCTTGGCGTCGGCCGCGCGCTGCTCATCCTTGGCGTCCATGCGCAGGGACAGCGGCTGCAGCACTTCGATGCCGTGCCGCAGCGCGTACTGCTTGACCGCCGACGGCTGCAGCTGCATGCCGCGTCCGGCCGGGCGGTCGGGCTGGGTCAGGACCAGGGGAATCTCGAAACCTGCTTCATGCAGGGCCTGAAGGGCGACGGCCGCGAACTCCGGCGTGCCCGCAAAGATCACTTTCATCAAGTTTCCCCCGTTGTTATCAGTAACGGCGACCTGCGGCGCGCAGCGCTTCTTCGCGCTGGAGACCGCGTTCTTCTTTCTGCAGTTTGGTCTTGATACGATTGCGTTTCAAGGGGGACAGGTACTCGACGAACACTTTGCCTTGCAGGTGGTCCATTTCATGCTGGATGCAAACTGCCAGCAGGCCGTCGGCTTCCAGTTCGAAGGCTTCGCCCTTGACGTTGAAGGCGCGCACCTTGACCTTGGATGGACGCTCGACGCCGTCGTAGATGCCGGGCACGGACAGGCAGCCTTCGTCGTACACCTGCTTTTCCTCGCTCGACCACAGGATTTCCGGGTTGATGAGGGCGGTCAGGCCGGACTTGTCTTCGCTGATGTCGATGACGACGACTTGCTCATGCACGTCGACCTGGGTGGCGGCCAGGCCGATGCCCGGTGCGTCGTACATGGTTTCCGCCATGTCGTCCACCAGTTGGGCCAGGCGCGCGTCAAATACGGCGACGGGTTTGGCGACCTTGTGCAGGCGCGGATCGGGGTAGCGGAGAATATTCAGTTTCACGGGGTAGCTTCTTGGTCAAACGACAATAAATGTGCGGTAAACGGCGCATATTCCGTGTGCACGGTTGCTCCTGTGACACGATTTCCTTGCTTGATCAGGGTAATATGGGCAGAATTTGATTCAGTGAGGCAAGCCTTTCAGGCCTTCCGTCATTGCCGCACCTAACGGATATATCAATGAAAAATTTTAGCACAAGCAGCAGCCGCCTGTTGGCCGCCGCCCTGTTTTGCGGTGTGACGGCCGTTGCGGCCGAAGCCAAACCGCTCGTTTGCGAATTCAAGCCGAACGCCCCGGACAGCCATACCGTCGTCAAGGGCGACACCCTGTGGGGTATCGCCGGCACCTTCCTCGACAAGCCCTGGTGCTGGCCGCAGGTGTGGGGCATGAACAAGGAAGAAATCGCCAATCCGCACTGGATTTATCCGGGCCAGATCGTCTGGTTCGACCGCGCCGCAGGCCGCCTGCGCCTGGGCACCAAGGTGGGCGGCGACGGCAGCGGCGGCGCCGGCGACATGCGCCTGTCGCCGCAACTGCGCATGCAGGGCCTGGGCAAGGATGCCGTGCAATCGATCCCGGCCGGCGTGATCGAGCCTTTCCTGAGCCAGCCTTTGATCATCGAGGAAGATGAAATGAAGCAGGCGCCGCACATCATCGCCACGCGCGGCAGCCGGGTCTACATCGGCAAGGACGACAAGGCCTATGTGCGCGGCGACCTGAAGGGGGGCACCTCGTTCCAGGTGTATCGTCCCGGCAAGCCGCTGCGCGACCCGATCACCAAGGCCGTGGTGGCGCAGGAAGCGTTCTACCTGGGCACGCTGAAGCTGGAGACGCCGGCCGAGAAGGGCAGCGACGTGCATACCTTCGTGGTGCAAAGCGCCAAGGAAGAAATGGGCAAGGGCGACAAGCTGATGGCCATGCCGCCGATGCCCATGCAAAACTACGTGCCGCATCCTCCGGAAGTGGAGGTCAACGCCCATGTGCTGGCCATCTACGGCGGCGTGACGCATGCCGGCCAGAATCAGGTCGTGAGCATTAATCGCGGAAAGCTTGACGGACTCGATATCGGTTCTGTGCTGCAGCTGTACCATCGAGGGGAAACGGTGACCGATCCGGGCGGCGACAAGGGCTGGCACGGCTTGCGGGACCCGAAGGTCAAGCTGCCGGATGAACAAGTGGGCAGCTTGTTTATCTTCCGCGTGTTCAAGCACGTGTCGTACGGCTTGATCATGCAGGTGACGGAACCAGTCGTCGTGGGGGATGTCGCCAAGACAGCGGAGTAATTCCCATGGCCGTGCAGGACACGGACACCCCCACCCCCGCCTGCCAGGATGTCGAGAGCCTGGCAGCGTGGCTGCGCCTGGCCAACACGCCGGGCGTCGGCCGCCACGCAGCGCACGCGCTGCTCCAGCAGTATCAATCACCACAAGCCGTCTTCAGCGCCGCCCGGTTGCGCCTGGCCACGCCGCCAGCGGACGGCGATGCCGATGCGCGCGCCATGTCGCTGCAGGCGGCGCGCCTGCTGGCCGGGCCGACGCCTGAGCGCATCCGCGCACTGGCGCAGGCCACGCTGGCATGGTGCGCACAGCCGGGCAACCACGTCATCGTGCTGGGCCAGGCGGCCTATCCGCCCAGCCTGCAGCATATTGCCGATCCGCCGCTGCTGCTGTACGCCAAGGGCGACCCGGCCCTGCTGCAACGCCCGGCGGTGGCCCTGGTGGGCGCGCGCAACGCCACCTTGCAGGGCATGGCCAATGCGCGCCAGTTCGCCCGCGCGCTGAGCGAGGCGGGCCAGGTGGTCGTGTCCGGCTTGGCCCTGGGCATCGATGCGGCGGCCCACGAAGGCGGGCTGCAGGGCCCGGGCGGTACGGTGGCCGTGATCGGCACCGGCATCGACCGCATCTACCCGCCCCGCAATGCCGACCTGGCGCGCCGCATCGCCGCAGCAGGCTGCCTGCTCAGCGAGTTTCCCCTGGCCACGCAGGCGCGCCCCCAGCACTTCCCGATCCGCAACCGCATCATCGCCGGCATGGCGCGCGCCACCCTGGTGGTGGAGGCGGCGGCCAAGTCCGGCTCGCTGATTACCGCCCGCGCAGCCCTCGACGGCGGGCGCGACGTGTACGTGGTGCCCGGCTCCGTGCATGCGCCGCAGTCGGTGGGCTGCCACGAGTTGATCCGCGCCGGCGGGCGCCTGGTGGCCACGCCGGAACATTTGCTGGAAGACCTCGGCCTCGATCCCGGCGGGGCGGCGCCGGCCATGGACGACGCGGCGGCGCACTGGCTGCTGGCGGCGCTGGGCCACGACCCGATCGGCGCCGATGAACTTGCTACAAGGTTGCAACTTGCGCCAAGTGCCATGCAGGCAAGCTTGCTTGCCCTGGAGCTGGCCGGTGTGGTGGAAAGGCTGCCCGGCGGGGCCTTCCAGCGCTTGAAAGGTCCCTGAAGCGCCACGGCGCTTGTGTCCAGCGCGCAGAAGCTGCTAAAGTAGCGCCATGTTTGACATCCTGGTTTACCTGTACGAGACCTACTACCGCCCCGATGCCTGCCCAGAACCTGCAGCATTGGCGAAGAAACTGTCCGCTGTCGGTTTTGACGACGTGGAGATTTCCGAGGCGCTGGTCTGGCTGAACGATCTCACCGCCATGGCTGGCGGCGAGCAGTCGTTGGCGACTGCTTCGTCGGGCACGCGTTTTTACGTGCGTCAGGAACTCGATGTACTGGGCGCTTCCGCTGTCGGCTTTATCCAGTTCCTGGAGAGCGCCGGCCTGCTGTCCCCGCTGCAACGCGAAATCGTCATCGAACGCGCCCTGGCGCTGGACGAGGCGCCCGTTTCGCTTGGCAAGCTGAAAATCATTGTGCTGATGCTGCTGTGGAGCCAGGGCAAGGAGCCGGACGCCCTGATGTTCGACGACCTGTTCGGCGCCGAGGAAGACCAGGCGCCACGCCTGTTGCACTGAGCACACTCTTGCCAGCGTTGCCCTGCGCCGGCCGATTCCGTAATAATATTCGCAGCGTGGTGATGCTTTGAGAGCATCACTTTGGCATCGTTTACTTTCTAATGTTGTATGATGCGCGCTGCCGCATACACCGACGAGAACTATAAATATGAGTAAAGCCCTCATCATCGCTGAGAAACCATCTGTCGCGAACGACATCGCGAAAGCCCTTGGCGGCTTCAGCAAGCACGATGAGTATTTCGAATCCGACGACTACGTGCTCTCCTCCGCAGTGGGTCACCTGCTGGAAATCGCCGTACCGGAAGAGCACGACGTCAAGCGCGGCAAATGGACCTTCACCCATTTGCCGATGATTCCGCCATACTTCGCGCTGAACCCGATCGCCAAGACAGAGTCGCGCCTCAAGGTGCTGAACAAGCTGATCAAGCGCAAGGACGTCACCACCCTGATCAACGCATGCGACGCGGGCCGCGAAGGCGAGCTGATTTTCCGCCTGATTGCGCAGAACGCGAAAGCCAAGCAGCCGGTCAAGCGCCTGTGGCTGCAGTCGATGACGCCCAACGCGATCCGCGACGGCTTCACGCACCTGCGCAGCGACGAGGAGATGCTGCCGCTGGCCGACGCCGCGCGCTGCCGCTCGGAAGCGGACTGGCTGATCGGCATCAACGGCACCCGCGCCATGACCGCCTTCAACTCGAAGGAGGGCGGCTTCTACCTGACCACCGTGGGCCGCGTGCAGACGCCGACCCTGTCGATCGTGGTCGAGCGCGAAGAGAAGATCAAGAAATTCGTGCCGCGCGACTACTGGGAAGTGCGCGCGGAGTTCGTGTGCGCCGCCGGCGTGTACGAAGGCCGCTGGCTCGACACCAGCTTCAAGAAGGACGAGACCGATCCGGAACGCCGCGCCGAGCGCCTGTGGAGCAAGGCCGCCGCCGATTCGATCGCGCTGGCCTGCAAGGGCAAGCAGGGCAACGTCACCGAGGAGTCCAAGCCGACCACCTCGATGTCGCCCGGCCTGTTCGACCTGACCTCGCTGCAGCGCGAAGCAAACTCGCGCTTCGGCTTCTCGGCCAAGAATACCCTGGGCCTGGCGCAGGCGCTGTACGAGAAGCACAAGGTGCTGACCTACCCGCGTACCGATTCGCGCCACCTGCCGGAAGACTACCTGCCGACCGTCAAGGACACGCTGGAAGTCATCAAGGAAAACCATAACTACAACCAGTTCGCCAAGCAGATCCTGGACAAGGGCTGGGTCAAGCCGAACAAGCGCATCTTCGACAACACGAAGATCAGCGACCACTTCGCCATCATCCCGACCGGCATCCAGCCCAAGGGCCTGTCGGAACCCGAGCAGAAGCTGTACGACCTGGTGACGCGCCGCTTCATGGCGGTGTTCTTCCCGGCCGCGGAATTCCTGGTCACCACGCGCTTCACCGAAGTGTCTGGCCACCAGTTCAAGACCGAGGGCAAGGTGATGACCAACCCGGGCTGGCTGGCGATCTACGGCAAGGATGCCGCGGGCGACGACGACAAGGAAGGCGGCGGCAACCTGGTGCCGGTGGCCAAGGGCGAGAAGGTGCTGACCGATAAGGTCTCTGCCAACGGCCTGGTGACCAAGCCGCCTGCGCGCTACACGGAAGCGACCCTGTTGTCGGCCATGGAAGGCGCGGGCAAGCTGGTCGACTCCGACGAGCTGCGCGATGCGATGGCCGGCAAGGGCCTGGGCACGCCGGCTACGCGCGCGGCCATCATCGAGGGCCTGCTGGGCGAGAAATACCTGCTGCGCGAAGGCCGCGAACTGATGCCGACGGCAAAGGCGTTCCAGCTCATGACGCTCCTGCGCGGCCTGGGCGTGAACGAACTGACCGCGCCGGAACTGACCGGCGAGTGGGAATACAAGCTGTCGCAGATGGAGAAGGGCCGCATCTCGCGTGAAGAATTCATGCGCGAGATCGCCCAGATGACCCAGATCATCGTCAAGCGCGCCAAGGAATACGACAACGACACCATTCCGGGCGACTATGCGACGCTGACTGCGCCGTGCCCGAACTGCGGTGGCGTGGTCAAGGAGAACTACCGCCGCTTCGCCTGCACCAAGTGCGAGTTCTCGATGACCAAGGTGCCGGGCGGGCGCCAGTTCGAAATCTCGGAGGTGGAAGAATTGCTGCGCGAGCGCACCATCGGCCCGCTGCAAGGCTTCCGTTCCAAGATGGGCCGTCCGTTCGCGGCAATCCTGCGCATCGTGCGCGACGAGGACATCAGCAACTTCAAGCTGGAGTTCGACTTCGGCCAGGACGACGACAGCGAGGACGGCGAGGGCGTCGACTTCACCGGCCAGACGCCGCTCGGCCCGTGCCCGAAATGCGCCGCCGGCGTGTACGAGATGGGCCTGGCATATGTCTGCGAAAACCAGGTAGCCAAGCCGAAGACCTGCGATTTCCGCTCGGGCCGCATCATCCTGCAACAGGAAATCCTGCCGGAACAGATGGCCAAGCTGCTTAACGAGGGCAAGACCGACCTGCTGCCGGGCTTCATCTCGCAGCGCACCCGACGCCCGTTCAAGGCGTTCCTGGTGCGCGGCAAGGACGGCAAGATCAGCTTCGAGTTCGAGCCGCGCAAGGCCAAGCCGGGCAGCGAGGACAAGGCTGCGGCCAAGAAGACTGCAGCCAAGGCCGATGGCGCGGCCGAAGCCGAGGCCAAGCCGGCCGCCAAGGCCGCGGCGAAAAAGCCTGCGGCCAAGAAGGCTGCCGCCAAGAAGCCGGCCGCCAAGAAAACAGCCGCCAAGAAAACCGCGGCTGCGGAATAAACCAACGGGACCTGCGCGGTCCCGTTTTACTTTCTATCGCCAGATGAACAATTCCCGTCATGCGGCAGTGGCCGCATTCTCCGCCGCAGCCGCCGTGGGCGCGTTCGCGTTGCCGGGCGCCGCGCACGCAGCCGTCGAGCGCATCGAGATCACCGAGCGCGTGCCGTTCGCGCCGGGCGTCAAGTTCGGCGAAGCGGGCGAGTACGAAAAGCTGCGCGGAGTCGCGCACTTCGCGCTGAATCCGAAGGCCACGCCCAATCTGCCGATCGTCGACCTGAAGCGCGCCCCGCGCGACAAGCGCGGCATGGTACGCTTTTCCAGCGAGTTCGTGCTGCTGCGCCCCGTGCACGGCAGGTCGAGCACCCTGGTGTACGACGTGAACAACCGCGGCGGCATCGCCATGCTGGGCCAGATCAACGGCAAGAGCCCGAAGAACAACGATCCCACCACGGCGGAGGACGCGGGCGACGGCTTCATGATGCGCCACGGCTTCAGCATGCTGTTCTCGGCCTGGACCTGGGACGTGGCGCCGCAGCCTGCGGGCGCGCGGCCGCTGGTATTCAGGCCGCCGGTGGTGAAGGGCGTGCGCGGCATGGTGGCCAACGAATTCATCGTCAATGGGGCCGAGGTGGCAACCTACGCCGGCATGCGCGGCCTGACGTACGAACCGGCCACGCCGGACGACCCGCAGGCCGTGCTGACCGAGCGCACCAGCCAGGGCGGCGAGCGCAAGGCGCTACCGCGCGCCCGCTGGCAATTCGTCGCGCCGGAGCAGGCGGGCGGTCCGGGCCGCATCAAGCTCGAAGGCGGCTTCCTGCCGGGCATCATCTACGAGGTGCGCTACGAAGCGAAGGATCCGCGCGTGACCGGGGCCGGCCTGGCCGGCATCCGCGACTTGCTGGCCTATTTCCGCGACAACCCGGTGGAAGACGCCATGCCACCCAAGAACGTGCTGGTGTTCGGCATCAGCCAGTCGGCACGCCTGATCGGGCGCATGCTGCACGATGGCCTGAATGTGGACGAGCAGGGCAGGCTGGCGTTCGACGGCGCCTTCCTGCAGGTGCCCGGCGCCGGCGGCTCGGCCGGCTTCAACAGCCGCTTCGTGCAGCCCACGCGCCATCCGTCCATGCTGGAGGAGCACGATTACCCGGCCGACGCCTTCCCCTTCACCAGCGCGCCATCGCGCGACCCGCTCACCGGGCGCGTGGCTTCCACGCTGGACAAGGCCAAGGACAAGCGCGGCCGCCTGCCGAAGATCGTCATCGCCAACACCTCGACCGAATTCTGGAACCGTGGCGCGTCGCTGCTGACCACCGCGCCCGACGCCGCGGGCGACGTGGCGCCGGCCGCCAATGTGCGCGTGTACGGCTTCATGGGCGCCCAGCATTACGTGGGCCGCTCGCGCAACCGCGCGCCGTTTGCCGCCTGCGTCTCCACCACCAACCACTACCTGCCGATGCGGGCCCTGATGCTGGCGCTGGACGCCTGGACCAGCAAAGGCACGCCGCCGCCCGCCAGCGCCTATCCGCGCCTGGAGGACGGCACGCTGGTCACGGTGGAGGCCTACCGCAAGGCTTTCCCGGCCGTGCCGGGCATTGCCCCTCCCGAACAGAACCTGCGCGAACCGCGCCTCGATTACGGCCCGCGTTTTCCTCTGCAGGGCATTGCCGACATCGTGCCGCCGCTGCAGAAGACGCCCTACGAAACCCGCGTGCCAGCACCCGACGCCGACGGCAACGACCGCGGCGGGGTGCGCCTGGTGGAAATGCAGGCGCCGCTCGGCACCCACACGGGCTGGAACCTGCGCGCGCCGGAGACCGGCTTTGGCGGCTTCACCTCGCGCTTTGACGGCAGCTTCGTGCCCTTTGCGCGCACCGAGGCCGAGCGCAAGGCCGCCGGCGATCCGCGCCCCAGCCTGGAGTCGCGCTACGCCAGCCGCGACGCCTTCATTGCCGCCACGCGCGCGGCCGCCGAACGCCTGCTGGCAGCGCGCCTGCTGCTGCAGGAAGACCTGGAACGCATCGTGGCCGAGCGTACCGGCCTGTACGACCGCATCCTGGCGCGCGACCCGGCCGACCGGGGCTGTGGCTACCTGTTCGCAGCGCCCTGAACGGCGGGAGCGGCGTCGAGCCGCACGTTGAGGATCGAGTAGGCTTCCGCCACGTCGGAGGCATAGGCCACGCTGGCGGCGTCGCGCGAGAGGCGGAACGCGAATGCCGGTGCCGGCGCTGCGGCGCGCGGGTCGCCTGCCGCGATGCCCAGCGCTTCCTGCTGGTCGCCATCCATCAGCTTTTCCATCATTTCGACGATCGCGTTGTTGGCCAGGATGTCGTTGGCGTAGACCGGGCCGCGCCTTGCAGGCCGTGCCGGATCGAGCCGGCCGCCGGCCTTGTCGGGGGCGGGCGTGTGCACGCCGCTCACCAGGTCGTAGCGGTCGCCGCGATCGAGATAGCTAAGGCGCGCATTGGCCACGTTGAATGGGCCGGGCGCCGCGCTGGCCTGCGCCAGGTCGACCAGCAGCACGCCCTTGTAGCCGACCACTTCCAGCGCGCGCCGCGCGCGCACCACCACGGCCGTGTTCTCGTCGATCCCCAGGCCGAGCTTGTAACCCGCGTGCAGCATGGCCGGCAGCATGCGCGCGAAGCGCCCGCGCACCAGGAAGTGCTGGTCGATGAAGACCTGCCCGCCGACGAAGCCCAGGCCGGGCGCCAGGTCGCGCCCCGGCGTGACGCCCTGGCGCAGCAGGTCGAGCGTGGGGCGCGGATCGTGGAACATGGTGCTGCTCATGATGGCGGCGCCGGCGCTGGTGCCGGCGATGACGCCGCCGCGCCGGTAGAGGTCCCATATCGCGTCCAGCACGGCGCTGCGGCTGCCGTCGGCGCGCAGCAGCGCCTGCGTGACCAGGGCCTGGTCGCCGCCGCTGAAGTAGACGCCGCCGGCGCCGCGGATGGCGGCCGCCAGTGCGGGGTCCTCGGCGCGCGCGCGGTAATCGCTGCCCGCAAGGCGCACGGCCAGCGGCACCACGAAGGCGTCGGCGCCATAGCGCTTCAGCGTGGCGGCAATGCCTGCGCCCGAGCGTTCCGGGCGCGCGGCGGCGCTGGGCAGCACCGCGATGCGCGCACCGGCGCCGCCGGCCAGCGTGACGATGCGCTGCCACACTTCGGCCGTCTCGGGCCGCAGCGCGCCACCGATGATGACCAGGGCGCCCGACGGTTCGGCGGCCACGCCGGCGGCCGCCGGCAGGGCGCTCGCCGCCAGCAGGATGCCGGCGGCTTTCAGGAACATGCGGCGCATCAGCGGAAGCTGTAGTTGGCCGACAGGTACAGCGAGCGTCCGCGCGGGTCCGTATAGTTCGGATCGTAGCCGGCCAGGAAGCTGTAGATCTGGTTCGAGCGCGGCGGATGGGTGTCGAACAGGTTGCGGATGCCGCCACGGAGTCGCAGCGCCTTGGACCAGGCGTAGCTGCCGGTCAGGTCCCACAGCTGGTAGGCCTTGACGCGGCGCTCGCTTCCGTCCGGGTTCGGGTTCTGGTCGCGGTAGTGCGAATAGAAGGTCTGCTGCAGCGTCGCCGAGAACGGACCGCGCTCGTAGTCCAGGCTGAGCGTATGGCGCCAGCGCTGCACCACCTGGTCGTTGGCGAATACGCCCGCGCCCTTCAGTTCCGGCGCGCCAGCTTCCCGCGTGGTGTAGTCCAGCACGTAGGTGCCGGTCAGGCCGACGCCGAAGCGGCCCAGCGCGCTGACGGGACCGCGCCAGTTCAAGCCCAGGTCCAGGCCGGAGGTTTCCAGCGCACCGATATTGCGCAGGCGCGAATCGATCGACAGGATCGGGCCGGGGATGCCCGGCAGCGTCGCGTCGGCCGGGCCGCGCTCGATGAAGGCCGCGTTGCGCACCGGATCGCTGAAGTAGGAGCCTTCCGGCGCCACGATCACGTCCTGCTTGCGGATCTTCCAGTAGTCCAGGGTGGCGGTCAGGTTGCGCTGCGGTTCGAACACCACGCCGGCCGAGAACTGCTTCGAGGTTTCCGGTTTCAGGCCGGCGCGCCCGCCCAGCAGCTTGTCCGGCTGCAGGCCGCAATAGTCCGGGTTCTCGGTATTGTCGAACGCCGCGGTCTTGATGCAGCCCAGC
>JAJTCO010000052.1 GCA_021323265.1 Pseudoduganella sp.
TCGACATCCAGGGGGTCGGGGATTCGAATTCCTCACCGCCCACCAGACACTTTGTAAGAGCGAGAAAGGCACACCGGTTATGACACCGCGAACTACCATGCAGTTTGGTGAGTGACGCTAGTCGATCGGCTTTCTTTTGCTTGTTCAATGGAAGAAAAACGCGGCTAGCCCGCGTTTTTTTTCGTCCTTATTTTTCAGCATTACTTATTTCTTCCGGAGATCATGATGGTTTCAGTCCGACTGCCCGACGGTTCCATCCGTCAATTCGATGCGTCAGTAACCGTTGCGCAAGTTGCGTCCAACATCAGCACCAGCCTGGGCAAGGCCGCCCTGGCCGGCAAGGTTGACGGCAAGGTCGTCGACACGTCCTTCCTGATCGACAAGGACGCCGACGTTGCCATCGTGACCGACAAGGATCCGGAAGGCCTGGACGTGATTCGCCACTCGACTGCCCACCTGCTGGCTTACGCGGTCAAGGAGCTGTTCCCGGACGCGCAGGTGACCATCGGCCCGGTCATCGAAAACGGTTTCTATTACGACTTCTCGTACAAGCGCCCGTTCACCCCGGACGATCTGGTGGCCATCGAAAAGAAGATGGCCGAGCTGGCGAAAAAGGATGAGCAGGTGACCCGCAAGGTCCTGCCGCGCGACGAAGCCGTGGCGTACTTCAAGTCGATCAACGAACACTACAAGGCCGAGATCATTGCGTCGATCCCGTCCAACGAAGACGTGTCGCTGTACACCGAAGGCAACTTCACCGACCTGTGCCGCGGCCCGCACGTGCCGTCGACCGGCAAGCTGAAGGTCTTCAAGCTGATGAAGCTGGCCGGCGCCTACTGGCGCGGCGACAGCAAGAATGAAATGCTGCAGCGCGTGTACGGCACCGCCTGGACCAAGAAGGAAGACCAGGAACAGTACCTGTTCCAGCTGGAAGAGGCGGAAAAGCGCGACCACCGCAAGCTGGGCAAGCAGCTCGACTTCTTCCACTTCCAGGACGAGGCGCCAGGCCTGGTGTTCTGGCATCCGAAGGGCTGGACCATCTGGCAGCAGGTGGAGCAGTACATGCGCAAGAAATACCAGGACAACGGCTACCAGGAAGTGAAGGCGCCGCAGATCCTCGACGCTTCGCTGTGGGGCAAGACCGGCCACTGGGAGAACTACCGCGAAAACATGTTCGTGACCGAGTCGGAAAACCGTTCCTACGCGCTGAAGCCGATGAACTGCCCGGGCCACGTGCAGATTTTCAACAGCGACCTGCGCTCCTACCGCGACCTGCCGCTGCGCTACGGCGAGTTCGGCCAATGCCACCGCAACGAGCCGTCCGGCGCGCTGCACGGCATCATGCGCGTGCGCGGCTTCACCCAGGACGATGGCCACATCTTCTGCACCAACGAGCAGATCGAGCCGGAAGTGGTGGCCTTCCACCAGCAGGCGATGGAAGTCTATAAGGATTTCCATTTCGAGAACATCGACGTCAAGCTGGCGCTGCGTCCTGATAACCGTATTGGCGACGACGATGTGTGGGACAAGGCGGAAGAGGCGCTGCGCTCGGGCCTGCGCGCCTGCGGCGTCAGCTGGACCGAGCTGCCGGGCGAGGGCGCCTTCTATGGCCCGAAGATCGAGTACCACCTGAAGGATTCCCTGGGCCGCCCATGGCAGGTGGGCACCATGCAGGTCGACTTCTTCATGCCGGGCCGCCTTGGCGCCGAGTATGTGGCGGACGACAACACCCGCAAGACCCCGGTCATGCTGCACCGTGCGATCGTCGGTTCGCTGGAGCGCTTCATCGGCATCCTGATCGAGAACTACGCCGGCGCGCTGCCGATGTGGCTTGCACCGCAGCAAGTATCGATTCTGAACATCAGCGATGCGCAGGCCGATTACTGCAAGGCGCTGGAATCCAGGCTGCGCAAACTGGGCTTCCGCGTTGCAGCTGATTTGCGCAACGAGAAGATTACGTATAAAATCCGCGAACATTCCGTCCAAAAAGTGCCTTTCATTCTCGTGGTGGGCGACAAAGAACGGGATGCCAACACCGTGGCCGTGCGTGCGAGGTGCAATGTCGATCTGGGCGTCATGTCGATCGAAGCCCTGGTGGAGCGACTCCAGAACGACGTCGTTACCAAAGCTTGATGCGGGAATTCCCGCAACCGGCCAACTAACCAACACTGAAGGAAACTGCAATAGCTACTGACAAGTCTTCCCATCGCATCAATGGCGAGATCACCCACCCCGAAATGCGTTTGTCGGGTGTGGACAACGAACCGCTGGGCATCGTTAGCCTGGCCGAAGCCTTCCGCCTGGCGGAAGAGGCCGATGTCGACCTGGTCGAGATCGCGCCGAACGCGAACCCACCAGTCTGCCGACTGATGGATTACGGTAAGTTCAAGTATTCGGAACAGAAGAAGGCCCACGAAGCCAAGTTGAAGCAGAAGGTGATTTCGGTCAAGGAAGTGAAATTCCGTCCGGGTACCGATGATGGCGACTACAACATCAAGCTGCGCAACCTGATCAAGTTCCTGGAAGAGGGTGACAAGACCAAGATCACCCTGCGTTTCCGTGGCCGTGAAATGGCCCACCAGGACATCGGCATGCGCATGCTGGAGCGTCTGAAGGCTGACCTGGAGCCGCATGGCCAGGTCGAGCAGTTCCCGAAGATGGAAGGCCGCCAGATGATCATGGTGCTGGCGCCGAAGAAGAAGAAATAATCAGCTTCGTGCTGACGGAAGGAGGGCAGACCGCGGTCTGCCCTTTGTTTTTTTTCAGAACGTCACGCGGTGCTGGATCCACATCGGTTGGCCATTCTTGATCTGCTGGCCGTCGCGGCATGCCATGGCGGGCAGTTCGAAGGGGACTTTGGTCTTCTGGCCCTCGGTGGTGTCGTACACGCCGACCTGGCAGCCGCCGACATTCTGTTTTACCGCCAGGTCCAGCAGGTACTGACGCCCCGCGGCGGGAGTGAATGCGACCATGCCGGTGCACAGGCCGTTTTGGCCGAAGCGGGCATCGGTATAGCTGGCTGCAGCCAGGAAGCGCGCGCCGGCGGCAATGGCCACCGGCTCGGAGGTGTACTCGGCGCCGGCTGCCAGCGTGGTCGCCAGGCGCTTGGAGTCCTTGCAGCTCTCATCGGCTGGCGCGCTGGCCCAAAAGACGCGGGCATTGGTTTCGCGCGAGTCATTTTCCATGTGGACGGTCAGGGTGGCCGTGGGGCCGCTCGGTGTGGTGTATTGGCTTGCGCAGCCGGCCAGCAGGGCGGCGGCGGTCAGGGCGAGTGATTTCATGGGTGGCGGGCGATTGCGAAAAGAATAATGATAGCAAAGCAGCCATGGTGGCGTAAGCCCTCCTTGGCCGTGCTGCGGTCAACGCTTGTTTTAGCGGTGAAATGTGTTACACTCCCGGGTTCCCGTGAGAGTAGGCACTAAAAGCGCAGCAAAGTTGCTGCCACCTACAATCCGGTCATTATTGGAGCATTCACATGCCAAAAATGAAAACCAAGAGCTCCGCGAAGAAGCGTTTTCGCGTGCGCCCAGGTGGCACCGTTAAGTCGGGCATGGCGTTCAAGCGTCACATCCTGACCAAGAAGACCACCAAAAACAAGCGTCAGCTGCGTGGTACCCGTAACATCAATGCGTCGGACGTGACTAGCGTCTACCGCATGATGCCTACCGCTTAATCTCACTCATTATTTAAGGAGCTACTATGCCTCGAGTAAAACGTGGGGTTACTGCACGTGCCCGTCATAAGAAAGTACTGAACCTGGCCAAGGGTTACCGTGGTCGTCGCAGCCGTGTATATCGTGTTGCCAAGCAAGCAGTCATGCGCGCTGGCCAATACGCCTACCGCGACCGCCGTAACAAGAAGCGCGTCTTCCGCGCCCTGTGGATCACCCGTATCAACGCGGCTTCCCGCGAACACGGCCTGACCTACAGCGTGTTCATGAACGGCCTGAAAAAGGCTGCGATTGAACTGGACCGTAAGGTCCTGGCCGATATGGCAGTGATGGACAAGCCTGCATTTGCAGCGATTGTCAACGTCGTCAAAGCCAAGATCGCTGCTTAATTGCCAGTGATGTGCGTCGCTCCCGGGCGGCGCTCATAAGAAGCGGGACATGGTGCGCACTTGAAAACGCCAAAGCCAAGTATCTTGGCAAGACTGGCCAGATCACAGAAATGATGAAGGGCCTGGGCAAGCTGGACCCGGAAGAGAAGAAGGCGCAGGGCGCCCTGATCAACGCCGCCAAGATGCAGATCGAGACCGCGCTGACCGCGCGCCGCGACGCCTTGGCCGAAGCACAGCTGCAGCTGCGCCTGAATGCGGAGGCGATCGACGTCTCGCTGCCGGGCCGCGGCCGCGCCAAAGGCGGGATCCATCCCGTGATGCGCACCTGGGAGCGCGTCGAGGAAATCTTCCGTTCGATCGGCTTCGACGTGGCCGGTGGCCCCGAGATCGAAACCGACTGGACCAACTTCACCGCACTGAATTCGCCCGAGAACCATCCTGCGCGGTCGATGCAGGACACCTTCTACGTCGAAGGCAACGACAGCACCGGCAAGCCGCTGCTGCTGCGTACGCACACTTCGCCGATGCAGGTGCGCTATGCGCGCAACAGCAAGCCGCCGATCAAGGTGATCGCGCCGGGCCGCACCTACCGCGTGGACTCCGATGCCACGCACTCGCCGATGTTCCACCAGGTCGAAGGCCTGTGGATCGCGGAAGACATTTCCTTCGCCGACCTGAAGGGCGTGTACCTGAACTTCGTCAAGGCGTTCTTCGAGACGGACGACCTGCAAGTGCGTTTCCGTCCTTCGTACTTCCCGTTTACCGAACCTTCGGCGGAGATCGACATCGCCTTCGGCAGCGGCCCGCTGAAAGGCCGCTGGCTCGAAGTGTCGGGCTCGGGCCAGGTGCATCCGAACGTGGTGCGCAACTTCGACCTGGACCCGGAAAAGTACATCGGCTTTGCGTTCGGCTCCGGCCTCGAGCGCCTGACGATGCTGCGCTACGGTGTCAACGACCTGCGCCTGTTCTACGAAGGCGACCTGCGCTTCCTGAAACAGTTCAACTGACACCCGGTAAGGCGGTAGCGGCCGCCGAACAGGGTCCGACCCTTGGGTCCGACCCCGGCTTACCGGGTTAAAAAGCAAACGAATACGAAAAGGCAGATTATGCAATTCTCCGAAAACTGGCTGCGCACCATGGTCGATCCGAAGATGACTTCGGATGAACTGGCCCATATGCTGACCATGTCCGGCCTCGAAGTGGAAGACATCGATCCCGTCGCTCCGCCATTCACCAACGTGGTGGTTGGCCATGTGCGCGAAACCGCCAAGCACCCCAACGCCGACCGCCTGAACGTATGCCAGGTGGACGTGGGCACCGGCACGCTGCTCAACATCGTGTGCGGCGCGCCGAACGTGCGCCCGGGCCTGAAGGTCGCGTGCGCGATGGCGGGCGCCGTGCTGCCGCCAGGCGCCGACGGCAAGCCATTCGAAATCAAGGTTGGCCAGCTGCGCGGCGTCGAGTCGCAGGGCATGCTGTGCTCGGCCAAGGAACTGAAGCTGTCGGAGGAGGGCGCCGGCCTGATCGAGCTGCCGGACGACGCGCCGATCGGCCAGAACATCCGCGACTACTTCGCGCTGAACGACCTGAAGTTCACCATCAAGCTGACGCCGAACAAGGCCGACTGCCTGTCCGTGCTGGGCGTGGCGCGTGAAGTGTCGGCCCTGACCGGTTCGCCGCTGACCGTGCCGCACAACCGCGTGGTGCCGGTCACCCTGGACGAGAAGCTGGCGGTGAAGGTGTCCGCGCCCGAGCTGTGCGGCCGCTTTGCCGGCCGCGTGATCCGCGGCCTGAACGCCAAGGCCGAAACGCCGGCCTGGATGAAGCAGCGCCTGGAGCGCAGCGGCCAGCGCCCGGTGTCGGCACTGGTGGACATTTCCAACTACGTCATGCTGGAACTGGGCCGCCCATCGCACGTGTTCGACCTGGACAAGATCCACGGCGCGCTGGAAGTGCGCTGGGGCAGGAAGGGCGAACAGCTCAAGCTGCTGAACGGCAACACCATCGAAGTCGACGAATGGGTCGGCGTCATCGCCGACGACAAGGAACTGGAATCGCTGGCCGGCATCATGGGCGGCGACGCCACTGCCGTCTCGGACGACACGCAGAACATCTACCTGGAAGCGGCGTTCTGGTGGCCGGACGCGATCCAGGGCCGCGCCCGCAAGTACAACTTCTCGACCGACGCGGCGCACCGCTTCGAGCGCGGCGTGGACTACGCCAGCATTCCGGAACACCTGGAGCGCATCACCGCGCTGCTGGTGGAAGTCTGCGGCACCGCCGACACCAAGGTCGGTCCGATCGACGACCACATCGTCAACCTGCCGCAACGCGCACCGGTGCAGATGCGCACCGCGCGCGCCGCCAAGGTGATCGGCGTGGCACTGAACGACGACATGGTGGCCGACATCTTCCGCCGCCTGGGCCTGGAATTTACCCTGGCCGAGGGCATCTTCAGCGTCACCGCGCCGTCCTACCGTTTCGACATCGAGATCGAGGAAGACCTGATCGAGGAAGTGGCGCGCGTGTACGGCTTCGAGAACATCCCGACCCGTCCGCCGGTGGCTGCCAACGAGATGCGCATCGCGCCGGAAAACACCCGTTCCATCTTCGCCGTGCGCCACCAGCTGGCCGACCTGGGTTACCAGGAAGTGGTGAACATGAGCTTCGTGGATGCGCAGTGGGAACTGGACTTCAACGGCAACGACAGCCCGATCAAGCTGCAAAACCCGATCGCGTCGCACATGTCGGTGATGCGCTCCTCGCTGATCGGCAGCCTGGTGGCAAACGTGCGTTACAACGTCAACCGCAAGCAGTCGCGCGTGCGCCTGTTCGAAGTGGGCGCCATCTTCCGGCGCGATGCGTCCGTGCAGGACGGCCCGCTGAGCGTGGCCGGCTACGACCAGCCGCAGCGCGTGGGCGTGATGGCCTACGGCCCGCTGGCCGACGAGCAGTGGGGCATGGACACGCGCGACGTCGACTTCTTCGACGTCAAGGCCGACCTGGAAGCCCTGTTCGCGCCGCGCCAGCTGCGCTTTGCCAAGCTGGCCCATCCGGCCCTGCATCCGGGCCGCGCCGCAACGGTCGAGCTCGACGGCAAGGTGATCGGTTTCCTCGGCGAGCTGCACCCGCGCTGGCTGCAGAAATACGACTTGCCGAAAGCGCCGGTCGTGTTCGAAGTCGATGCTGTTGCGCTACAGCAACGCGATGTGCCAAAGTATGAAGAGATTTCGAAGTTCCCCGGCACCACGCGCGACGTGGCCCTGGTGGTGAAACAGGACGTTCCCGTGCAGGACCTGCTCGACGCCCTGCAGGGCGCCGTGGCTGCCCACGCGCAGGGGCGTATTGTGCAAGCCATTGTTTTGTTTGATGAATATCGCGGCAAAGGCTTGGAAGCCGACGAAAAATCGCTTGCTTTCCGCTTTAGCTTGCAAGATACTCAAAACACCCTGCAGGACGATGTCGTGGACGAGTTGATGAAGACCCTGACTGCCCATGTTGTCCTGGCGCACGGCGCCAAACTGCGGGCTTGAGTTATCATTCAAGTAATTTTTTCGCAATCTCGGGAGTCCGGCAATGCCGGACTCATGTTCTTTAGAAGGCAGGGCAGCAAAATTAACCACAACGACGTCGATTCCGCCGTACTTGAATCCGCTCTGGATGCCGAACTGCATAGCGCGATGCAGAGCGCCAAAGTACGCCAGGAAGCTGAAAAGGATTTGCCTACGCTGACCAAGGCGGAGCTGGCCGAACTGTTGTTCGAACAGGTTGGCCTGAACAAGCGTGAGGCCAAGGATATGGTCGAAACCTTCTTTGACGAGATCCGCAACGCGCTGGAACGCGGCGAAGCGGTCAAGCTCTCGGGGTTCGGCAACTTCCAGCTGCGCGACAAGCCGCAGCGTCCGGGCCGCAACCCGAAAACCGGCGAGGAAATCCCCATCACCGCACGCCGTGTGGTGACGTTCCACGCCAGCCAGAAGCTGAAAGGCATGGTCGAAGACAGCGCCGGCCCGGCGCGCGCAGCTTGATCCGGCAAGGTGCGTGAATGAACGACCGTCCTGGCAAGGCTGACCTGGTAGTGCTGCCGCCGATTCCGGCCAAGCGCTACTTCACCATTGGCGAAGTCAGTGAACTGTGCGGCGTGAAGCCGCATGTGCTGCGCTATTGGGAACAGGAATTCACCCAGCTGAAACCGGTCAAGCGGCGCGGCAACCGCCGCTATTACCAGCACCACGAAGTCCTGCTGATCCGCCGTATCCGGGAACTGCTGTACGAACAGGGCTTCACGATTTCCGGCGCGCGCAACAAGCTCGATAGCCGCGCTGCCGAATCGGCGCAAGGAGAGTATGATGAAACCATGGGCTCGGGCGCTGCAGTTGAAGCGTCACCGCTGGACCGTGAGATGCTCCGCCGGGAGCTGTTGGGCATCCTTGGCCTACTAAAGTTGTAAGCAGCTGTAGCAAGGACGCTTAGGCGTCCTTTTTTTCGGCTAAACTCGCCTGAACTGTAAAACCATTGGTGCTACAATATTAACGTTATGATTTTGCTAGTGATATTGCAGACGCTGGCTTCGTTCCCAAGCTAAGATTTAAAGAGGGAAGATCAATGATTCGCGTAGCCATCTGTGACGACCACCAGATTGTACGGGCAGGTTTCAAGCAAATCTTTTCGTCCTCGGACGAGTTCAGTGTAGTGGCCGAGGGCAGCACGGGGCGCGAGGCGCTCGACATCGCACGCCGCGAAGTGTGCGATGTGCTGCTGCTCGATATTGCCATGCCTGACCAGAGCGGCATCGACACGCTGCGTACCATCCGCCAGGGCCAGCCCGATTTGCCGGTGCTGATCCTGTCGGGCTATCCTGCCCAGCAATATGCGCTCAACCTGTTCAAGATGGGCGCCAACGGGTACCTGAACAAGGAATGCGAGGCGGAGGAGCTGATCACCGCCGTGCGCACCGTGCACCAGGGCCGCCGCTATGTCAGCTCGCAAGTGGGCGAGCTGCTGGCGCAGAGTTTCGACCGTGATCCGAATACGGCCTTGCATACGGAATTGTCGGACCGCGAATTCCAGGTTTTCCTGCGCCTGGCGCGGGGCGCCACCGTGTCCGATATCGGCACGGCGCTGTCGCTGAGCATCAAGACCGTCAGCACCTACCGTACCCGCATCATGGAGAAGATGGGCTTGCAGTCGAATAGTGACTTGACCTACTACGCAATGAAAAATAATCTGCTGGACTAGTTTTCGTCACGAAACACTGCCGCACGATTGAATTGCCATGTGGCAGCAATTTGCTGCGCGTCTATAATGGGCAAGATGTATTTCACCCTCGAACCAGCGCCCCGGCACCAATTGCCGCTCTACAAAACGCTCTTGTGCGTGACGTGTGCGTTGATCCTCATCGTCAACGGTTTCAGCTTGTTCCACAACCTGCAATCGCTGAAAGGCGCCAATGAACAGCTGGCGGTCAGTTCGCGCGTGGCCGAACGGCTGCAGTACCTGAACGTGCTGGTGCTGGACGCGGACAGCAGCGCGCGCGGCTATTTCATTTCCGGCAAGGAAACCTACCTGGGGCCGACGCGCTCGGTGGTCACCGAGGCCGAGCACGAATTCCGCGAACTGGAAAAGCTGCTGGCCAATAATCCGGTGCAGTTGAAGAACCTGCAGCAGCTGCAGTCGCTGGTGCGCAAACGCATCGCCACCCTGGCCCAATCCATCGAGGTGTACCGGCACAGCGGGCTGGACGAAATCGTCAACATTGCCCAGGTCAGCGACGAGCGCAGCGGCATGGATGAAATCCGGCTGCAGATCGTGATCATGGTGCGCGAACAAAGCGAAGCCATGGCGGCGCGCGCGGCCAGCTTCTACCAGGAATACCAGAAGGCGGTGGTGATGGGGGCGGGCATCAATGCCGTCGCCATCGTGGTGCTGATCATGTTCTACCAGCTGGTGCGGCGCAGTTTCATCCACCGCGCGGCGGTCGAGCACGCCTTGCAGCTCTCCAATGAAAGCCTGGAATCGATGGTGCAGCAACGTACGGAACAGTTGTCCGTGCTGTCGCGCCACCTGATCTCGATCAGCGAGGAAGAAAAGATGCGCCTGTCGCGCGAGCTGCACGACGAGATGGGCGCCAACCTGACGTCGATCAGCATGGACATCGCGGCCGTGACGCACCAGCTGCAAAAGACCAATCCGGAACTGGCGGCCCAGTTGCGCCGCGCGCGCGGCACCCTGGTCGAAACGGTGGAGCTGAAGCGCCGCATCATCGAAGACTTGCGCCCGAGCCTGCTGGATAACCTGGGCTTGTGCGCCGCCATCGACAGCTATTGCGAAGATTTCGCGCGCATGACGTCGATTCCCTGCGAGACGGAGATCGGCATCGACATCGATGCCGTGGCCAAGGGCGACAGCAGCCTGTCGATCGCGCTCTTCCGCATCGTGCAGGAGTCGCTGACCAATATCCGCAAGTACGCCAAGGCCACGCGCGTCCATGTTTCGCTCAAGCGCCAAGCCGACGACATGCTGGTGCTGCGCATTATCGACGACGGTATCGGCATTGCGGCGCCGACCCTGGCCAAGCCCATGTCGCATGGCCTGCTGGGCATGCGCGAACGGGCGTTGTTGCTGGGCGGGGTGTTGAATATCCGACGGGGGCGGGCGGAGCAGGGAACCTGCATCGAAGTCTACATCCCCCTGAAAGGGCGGGGCGGGCGCACGGCCAGCGCCGTGCCGCCCAATGTGCTGCACCCTAGCAGCACGCTACATCAGCGAGCAGGCGATCATATTCCGTCTTCGCCACCTTGTAGCACTCGCCCGCATAGCGTTCCAGACCTTCACGATCAATCACAGTGATGTTGCCGCGGCGGTAGGTGATCATGCCGTCTTCCTGCAATTTGCCGGCGGCGGCGGTGATCGATTCGCGGCGCACGCCCAGCATGATCGAAATCATTTCCTGGGTCACCTTCAGCTCGTTGCTGGGCGAGCGGTCCAGGCGATCGAGCAGCCAGCGGCACAGCTTCTGTTCGATCGAGCTGTGGCGGCCGCCGACGGCGTTTTGCGCCATCTGGGCGAACAGGGCGGCGTTATAGCGCATCAGCAGTTGCGGCAGGGCGCCGCCCTGGTTGAAGGCGTCGCGCAGGGCTTGCGCCTTCATGCGGTAGCCGTAGCCGGCGCTTTGCACCACGGCGGTGCTCATGGCGCGCTCCCCGGCAAACATCGAGACACCGACCACGCCTTCGTGGCCGACCACCGCGATCTCGGTGGTGGCGCCATCTTCCATGACGTAGAGCAGGGACAGGATGGCGGTGGTGGGGAAGTAGACATATTCCAGCTTGCTGCCGAATTCAAACAGTTCCTTGCCAAATGGCAGCTGCACCAGCTCCAGGTGCTCAAACAGGGACTCCAGCACTTCTCGAGGGAGGGCTGCCAGCAGTTCGTTTTGCTGGGCGCCGCTGTAGCTGACAACCGGCCGGGACGCAACTTTGAACTCCGAAGAACCAATCGGCATTGAACGGGACAGCGAGTTCTTTGCAGAGACGCCAAGTTGAGTGTTGTTCATTTTTTCCTCACAGAACTAAAGTACACGGTGTTGCAGTCGACATTCCTTGAGTGCTGCTTGTCGATCGCGTTGGTATTACTTTAATTTTCTATGTGAGTGATGAACATAAGAGGTGTTACCTCCTGCATGTAGGCTGGCAACATGACGCTTTGTCAGGCTAGTCCTACAACATTGTAATTTTCGCTGGCGCACTGTTGGCGATTTTCAGTCCGCCTGGCGGCGCGGCCAGGCGGAACTGGCCCAGGGCCTCATTCAGCAGGGCGGTCTCGGCATGGACGCGGCTGGCCCCTTCCGACGCCTGCACCACTAGCGCCGCGTTCTGGCGCGTCATGTCGTCGATGCGGTGCAGGGCGCCGTTGATGCGCGCAATCTCGCTGCGCTGGCCCGCCTCGGCCTCGGTGATGCGGGCCATGACTTCCTCCATGCTGCGCACCGAGGCCACCACCTGGGCCATGGTGGTGCCGGCCGCGTCGACCTGGGCGTTGCCGCTTTCGACCTTGTGCACGGAGTCGCCGATCAGGTGCTTGATCTCCAGTGCGGCGGCGGCCGAGCGCTGGGCCAGGTTGCGCACCTCGGTGGCGACCACGGCAAAGCCGCGCCCCGCCTCGCCGGCGCGCGCCGCCTCGACGGCGGCGTTCAACGCCAGGATGTTGGTCTGGAAGGCGATGCCGTCGATCACGCCGATGATGTCGGCAATGCGGTCCGAGCTGGCGCGGATGGCGGCCATGGTGCCTACCACCGCGTCCACGCTGGCGCCACCGCGCCGCGCCACGCCGGCGGCCTGCTGCACCAGCGCGCGGCCGTCGTCGGCATGGGCGCTGTTGCGCTGCACGGCAGCATCGAGCTGCTCCATCGCCGCCACGGTCACGTGCAGCGCTTCGGCCTGGGTGGCGGTGGAGCCGCTGAGGGCGCCGCTGCCGCCGGCCAGTTCATCGGCCGCGCTGGCGATACGGGCGGCGCCGCTGCGGATGTCGGCCACCAGGGTTTGCAGGGCCGCGGTCATGGCGCTGAAGGCATTGGCCAGGCTGCCGGTCTCGTCGCGCGCCGGGGAGGCAATGCGTACGCTGAGGTCGCCGGCCGCGGCCGCTTGCACGGCGCGGTTCAGCTGGCGGATGTCGCGCATGAAGGACGCGTAGAAGCCGGCGCCCAGCCAGCCCGCCAGGGCGATGGCCAGCAGCACCACGGCCGCCACGGCATTGCGGCGCAGGCCGTCCTGCGCGGCGCGTTCGGCCAGCAGCCGGTCCAGCGCATCGGCCGTGCTGGCCGACAGGGCGCGCAGGGCGGACGCCGCCTGCAAGCCGGCGGCACTGAACTCCTTGCCGCTGCTCTGGTTGTAGGAGTTCAGCACCTCGTTGCGGGCGCGTTCCAGGAAGGCGAGGGCGTCCGGCACCGCCGCCAGGCGCGGCTGCAAGGCGCCGGCCAGGGCGGGGTTGTGCTCCAGGATGGCCTTGTACTGGGCCGGCAAGCGTTCCAGTTCATGCCGGGCCAGCATGGCGGTGGCCGTCAGCATCTGGTCTTCGCCCGCTTCGAACAGGCCGCTGTCGATATAGGCGGCGCCGCGGCCGGTGATCACCGACAGGTTTTCGGCCAGGCCGGGGAAGGTCTTCAGGAACGAGGCGATCAGGTAGACCGTGCGCACTTCCGGGTCGAGCGACAAGCGGGAGCGGTCGGCCGCGTCGGCCGCCAGCGCGTCCAGTTGCGCAATGAGCTTGCTGTGCGCGGCAAAGCTGGCGCGCGCATCGAAGCCGCCCTGGCGCTGCTGCAGCTGCCGCCAGCCATGCTCCAGCGCGGCTTGCGCCTCCAGGCCCGCCAAGGGACCGACGGCAAGCGGGCGCAGGGCCGTGAATGCCGCCTCGGCGGCGCTCTGGGCGGCGCGCGCGTCGGTCTGCTGGTTGGCCGCCAGGCGCATGTGCTCGAGGCTGCGCTTTTGCTGCAGCTGGCTGCGCAGTTCGTGCAGCTGGCGCAGGTAGGCCAGGCCCTGGCGCTCCTGCACGGTGAAGGCGAGCGACTTGTGCAGCTCGGCCACCAGCAGGCCGGAGGCAAGCAGCAGGGGCAGCAGGAAGACCAGGGATACGAGGATAAACTTGGGCAGCAGGCGCAGCCTCTGCATGAGGGCGATGGCGGGCTGGAGAAGAATCATGGGGTGGCATCCGCGTTGAGTTTTGAGGCGCGATAATGATGCAGGGCAATTGTTACCTCTTGATGAATCGGGGCATAATGCGCTGAGATCAATCTTCCCGACAGCCCCATGCATGTAATCCTGGTAGAAGACGACGCGGTACTGGCCGATGGCTTGTTGCGGGTATTGGGCGGCCACGGCATGAAAGTGGAGCTGCTGCAGAACGGCAGCGAAGCGGACGCCCTGCTGCAGCGGCCCGGCCCAGTGGACGTGCTGGTGCTCGACATCGGCCTGCCGGGCCTGGACGGCTTCGAAGTGGTGCGCCGCCTGCGCGCGCGCGGCAGCCAGCTGCCGGTGCTGTTGCTGACGGCGCGCGACGCCGTGGAAGAGCGGGTGCGCGGCCTGGAACTGGGGGCCGACGACTACCTGGTCAAGCCCTTCGCCACGCCGGAACTGGTGGCGCGCGTGCGGGCCCTGGCGCGACGCCATGCGCCCAAGCCGAGCATGCTGCAGATGGGCAGCCTGGTGCTGGACCTGGGCGCCAAGCGCGCCCGCGTGGGCGAACGCGTGGTCGACTTCTCGGTGCGCGAGTGGGCGGTGCTGGAATACCTGCTGCAGCACGGCTCGCGCGTGGTCAGCAAGCAGCAGATCATCGACGCCATCCTGCCCTGGGGCGAGGACGTCACGCCCAACGCGGTGGAAGTGTATATCTCGCGCGTGCGGCAGAAAACAGCGGATGCGGGCATCCGCATCCGCACCATCCGCGGCTTCGGCTACATGCTGGAGCCTGGCGATGGATAGCATCCGCCTGCGCCTGCTCAAATGGCTGGTGGTGCCGGTGCTGCTGTTGAACCTGGCGGGCATGGCACTCAGCTATGCGCTGGCTTGGATCCCGGCCCAGATTGCGTTCGACCAGTCGCTCAGCGACGCCGCCGCCATGCTGGCGGCGCGCGTGAGCGAACGCGAAGGACGCTTGCTGCTTGACTTGCCGCGCGCGGCCGAGCGCGCGCTGCGCGACGATGAACTCGACAAGGTGTATTTTTCCGTGCGCGACAACCAGGGCCGCCTGGTGGCCGGCGACGCCGCCGTGCCGGTGCTGCCGGCGCGCGCGGGTGCCCCCGCCGCCGACGGCGTGGTGGCAGGGGAGGCGGTGCGCATGGTGGCCCAGCCGCTCTTGCTGGGCCAGCAGCAAGGCATCGTGGTGGTGGCCAAGACGCTGCGCAAGCGCGGCCAGGCGCGCGCCGCCATCGTACGCGCCATGCTGCCGCTGGCGGCGCTGCTGACCCTGGCCTCGGCGGGCCTGGTCTGGTTTTCGGTGACGAACGGCCTGTCGCCGCTGCACAAGGTGCGCGCCGAAATCCAGGCGCGCAGCGCGGACAATGCCGCGCCCATCGCCACGGCCGACGTGCCGCTGGAAGTGGCGCCGGTGGTGCAGGCTTTCAACGGACTGCTGGACAAGGTGCATGCGGGGGCCCAGGCGCAGCAGGACTTCCTGGCCAACGTGGCGCACCAGCTGCGCACGCCGCTGGCCGGCCTGCGCACCCAGATCGAGCTGCTGGCCACGCAGGAACGCAGCCCTGGCGCCGCCTCTTCGCTGGCGATGATGCAGTCCTCCACCGAGCGCATGATCCGCCAGGTGAACCAGCTGCTGGCCTTTGCGCGCGCCGAACCGGGCCCGCTGCGCAAGACGCGCATGGAGCACATGGCGCTGGACCAGTTGCTGGAAGAGTCGATCCAGCATTTCGTCGAGCAGGCCCTGCGCAAGGATATCGATCTCGGTTTCGACCTGCAGCCGACCACGGTGCTGGGCGACCGCTTCCTGCTGCGCGACCTGGTGGACAACCTGGTCGACAATGCGATCCGTTACACGCCGGCCAAGGGGGCGGTCACGGTCAGCTGTTTCCCGCACCTGGGCGGCGGCATGCTGACGGTGGAGGATTCCGGGCCGGGCATCGCGCCGGCCAAGCGCGCCGCCGTGTTCCAGCGCTTCCAGCGTCTGGACGAAAAGACCACGGGCAGCGGCCTGGGCCTGGCCATCGTGCGCGATATCGCCACCGCCCACGGCGCCAGCGTGGCGATCGATACGCCGGCCAGCGGGCAGGGGGCCTTGTTCTCCGTCTACTTCCCCGGCTAAAAAAACGCCCTTGTCAGGTTTCTGTCAGGGTTTCCTCAGGGTAATGCAAGCTTCGCTCGCTAGACTAGGGACTATTCAACGTCCAACCCTGGGAGCGCAGCACCATGAAACGTCAACACGCGGGCTATACGCTGGTCGAAGTGATGGTGGCCGTGGCCATCGTGGCCATCATCACCGCCGTCGCGATGCCCTCCTACTCGGGCTACGTCAAGCGCGGCCGGCTAAGCGAAGCATTCACCGGCCTGGGCGCCGGGCAGACGGCGGCCGAGCAGTTCTGGGCCAACAACCGCACGTACAGCGGCTTTGACAGCGCGGCGTCCTTCCCCAAGGCGGGCAGCAACTTCACCTTTGCGCTGAGCGATGCGAGCGCCAGCGGCTACACGCTGACGGCGACCGGCAAGGACATGCTGAACGGCTTCGTCTACACCATCGACCAGAACGGCAACCGCAAGACCAGCGCCGTGCCGCAGGGCTGGACCGGCAACGAGAATTGCTGGGTAGGCCGGGAGGACGGCAAATGCGCCGACTGAGCCCCGCGCGCCAAGCCGGCGTGACCCTGATCGAGCTGATGATCGGCCTGGCCATCATGGGCTTTACGCTGGCCGTTGGCGTGCCCTCCATGTCGCATTGGATGCAAACCAACCGCGCCAAGGGCGCCGCGGAGTTCTATGCGGACGGCCTGGCAACGGCACGGCGCCAGGCCCTGAGCCACAATGCGCGCAGCCGCTTCGTGCTGAGCGAGCATGCCGGCACCGGGCAGTACAACTGGCAGGTCGACGTCTGCTTCCCGCAGCCCGACGCACCCTGCAGCAGCACCACCGGCAGCTGGTCCAGCGCCGCGGCCCCCGCCGCCAACGATCCGCAAGGCGAGAATGGCTACAAGTCGGTGTACCGCTCGGCGGCCGGGCTGCCACCGAGCAGCGTCATCGCGCCGGTGCTGGAGCCGGCGGGCGCCAGGGAAATCTACTTCACGGAACTGGGCTGGGTCGATGCGACGGGCGACGAGCGCGTCAGCAGCATCCGCCTTCACCCGGGCAGCCAGTTCCAGGGCGAAGTCCCGCCCGTGTCGCTGGTGGTCACCCTCTCGGGCATGACCGCCAAGTGCGACCCGACGCGCAGCGCGGGCGATTCGAGGGCCTGTCCAGAATGAATACCATCCATCACCGCACACAAGGCGGCGCCGCCATGCTGGAAGCGATCGTGGCCGTGATCCTGCTGGCCGTCGGCCTGCTCGGCACGGTCGGCATGCAGGCGCGTTCGTACGCCGCCATCAACGATGCCGGCATGCGCGCCGAGGCCACGCTGGCTGCCGACCGCCTGATCGGCATCATGAACAACGATTACGAAAACATCGACCAGTACGCGTTCGCGCAAAAGGACAAGAAGCAACCGGCCGCCGCGCTCAAGCCGTGGATGCAAGAGACCAGCGCCGCCATTCCGGGCGCGGGGGTGGACGTGGCGGTAATGCGCGGCCCGACCCAGACCCAGGTCGATATCGCGATCGTCTGGCAGCGGCGCAAGGGCGACCAGCCGAACCGGCACCTGATGACGACCTACATCATGAATCCGAGGACGCCATGAGCAAGCATCGTGCACGACGCCGCGATGGCGGCTTTTCGGTGGTGGAGCTGATGGTCAGCGTGGTGGTCGGCATGGTGGCCGTGATGTTCGCCACGCGCCTGCTGGCCACCTCCGAGACCGACAAGTCAGCCGCCTTGGGTGGCTCCGACAGCATGCAGAACGGCATGCTGGCGCTGTTCTCCCTGAACTTCGACGCGTCCCAGGCGGGATGGGGCATCAACGACACCCTGGTCAATGGCTGCAACACGCTGATGAAGGATGCCGACGGTTTCACCATGCTGCCGGTCAAGCGCGGGGGCGTCGACACCACGCCGCTGGCGCCGGTCGTCATCGTCAACAATGGCGAGCAATCGGACGTGATCAGCCTGAATTCGGGCGGCAGCCAGTCCGGCGTGGGCAACGTGACGCTGGCCGACCTGTATGCCGGCGGCAGCGAAATCCGCGTCACCAGCAACAATCCGTTCGGCTTCAACCCGGGCGACGTGATCGTGGTGGCGCCGGAACCGGCGGGCGGCGCGTGCAGCATTGCCCAGCTGTCGCAGGTGGACATGGACGTGCTGCACATCGCTTCCGGCCGCTACAACAGCGGCGGCGGCCTGCTGGGCGGCATCTACAACCAGGGCAGCAAGGCGCGCGTGTTCAACCTCGGACCGGCCGACAAGTTCGCGCTGCATACCTGGTCGGTGGAGCGTGGCGTGCTGCGCCTGCGCGCCTCGAACATGAGTGGCAGCACCGACGCGCCGAAAGCCGTGGTGGACAATGTGGTGGCGATCAAGGCGCAGTACGGTTTCGACCGGCGGCCGGACTTCGATCCCGTCTTCGGCTCGCAGGTCACGACCTGGAGCGCGGACATGCTTGACGCCGACAACAGCGGCGTGGCGGGCGACGCCGGCGATTTCCAGCGCGTCACGGCGGTGCGCCTGGCCGTGGTGGCGCGCAGCCAGGTGCCGGACAAGCCGCAGGGCGCGGCGCGCACCTGCAGCACGACCACCGGGAAGCTCACCGTCTTCGCCACGCAGTCGCCGGCCGGCGTGGAGCCGAGCCCGGTGACGGTGGCGCTGGACATCAGCGGCGACAAGATCCACTGGTCCTGCTACCGCTACCGCGCGTTCGAAACCGTGGTCCAGATCCGCAACAACGCCTGGAGGCCATGATGCGCATTCGATTTGCAGGCGCGCGCCGCCAGGCCGGCATGTCGGTGCCGATCATGATGATCATGCTGGGCGTGATGCTGGTGTCGAGCGTCTACCTGCTGCGCTCGAGCAATTCGACCACCCTGACCACGGCCAACCTGGCCTACGAGACGTCGCTGGCGAAGGCGGCCGACCTGGGCATCCACCAGGCCTATGCCTGGCTGGCCGCCACGCCGCGCAGCGCCTTGTGGAACGACGTGCTGGCTGCCGGCTACCGCGCAACGACCAACCCGGCGCCGGGCAAGGGCCCAGCCGACAAGGAGTACTGGTACGGCTCGGCCAAGCTGGTCGACAACGCGGGCAACCAGGTGGAGTACGTGATCCACCGCCTGTGCACTTTCGCCGGTCCGTTCGACCAGTCGCAGCCGGTCAACTCCTGCGCGCTGACCGCAGCCAAGCAGCACACCGACGGCCGCGTGGGCGTGGGCGACAGCCTGTCGTCCGACGCGCCGGCATATCAGGGGCAGCCGCAGATCTCCTATGTCATCACGGCCCGCATCAGCGGCCCGCGCGGCGGCAATGTAATGAACCAGGCAGTCGTCATGATGGGCCCCTAAGGACGCAAGGAATCAACCATGAAAAAACTCTTCACCCTTGCCGCGGCCAGCGCCGCGCTGGCATCGGCCCTGCTGCCTGGCGCGGCCGACGCTGCCAAGACCAACATTGCCCAGGTGCCGCTGCTGAATATCACCGGCACCGGCACGGTCAAGCCGAACCTGATGCTGTTGTTCGACAACTCCGGCTCGATGGAATCGCATTTCACGCCGGACAACGTGAACGACTACCTGTGCCGCTCCAAGTCGACCCTGGAACTGGGCCAGATGGCCTGCAATCCCGGCCATCCGCCGTTCATGAGCCCGGACTTCAACCGCCAGTACTATAACCCGCGCATCCGCTACCAGCCGCCCATCAAGTGGGACGGCAACAGCTACCCGGAACAGACGGCGGCCAATACCACCAACTGGACGGCGGTCAGCAGCGACGGCTTCGGCAAGCTCAATCGCAACCTGTTCGGCAGCAGCAGCACGGGCATCAACCTGGTCGACGATTTTCCCGACCTGGCGTGGTGCGCCAGCGCCGAGGACTGCAAGCTCAATAGCAACTACTCCTATCCGGACAAGACCTATGTCGCGTCCAAGGCCGTGACGGGTGCGCCGTACTACTACAACATCGTGGTGGCGGAGTACTGCAGCGACGAGACGCTGAAGAAGTGCGTCTCGACCACGCCCGGCGCCGCCGCGCCGGCCGGTTATCCCGTGCCGGCCAAGGTGCGCTGGTGCGATTCGACCAAGCTGACGAACTGCCAGGCCAAACAGACCGGCGCCTTCAAATGGCCGAAGTTCTCGACCCCGCTGGCCACCAGCAAGGCGTTCGGCACCGTGGCCATTGGCGCCAGCGGCACGGCGGCATCGATGGCGGTGAACTTCGTCGCGATCCGCAATCCGGCCAGCGGCAGCGCCACGGCCATCACCAGCGGCGCGATGACGGCATCGGCCGGCACCGACACCGCCGCCAAGCGCGCCGCCCTGGCCAGCGCCATTGCCGCCAACATCATCGCCACCAACAAGGCGGCGCCAGGCACCAACGCCTACTGGGCGTGCGTGCGCACCCCAACCGGCCAGGCCACGGTGGCGCCATGCTCGAGCCACGGCATCACGCTCGGGTCGGACGACGTGGTGGCCGTGCTGCCGATCAAATGCACCGCTTCGCCCAAGGACTTGAACAATTGCGAGCTGCTGCCGGACGACGTGACGGTCAACACCCGCGCCGGCTGGATCCTCAGCGCAGAGTCGAACCAGGTGAACCCCGATCCGACGCCGAACTGGCCGGCGACGGCCCTGCTCGACGTGGAAGGCCGCACGTCCAACAAGACTGCCGCCACCATTTCCCAGATCAGGCTGGGCACCAAGGTGCTGGTCAATACCACCGTCGACCTGGGACGCGGCTCGGACGAATTCAAGGTGGCGGGCCTGATCAAGGCCGCCATCAACAACGCCAAGATCACCGGCATCGTGGCCTACGTGGGGGGCGAACAGGCCAACAAGCTGTGCGCCGACCGCGACGCGTCCTGGGTGTGCGTGGCCGACGTCAACGGCGCCAAGGGCGTCAGCCTGTCGATCACGCTGAACCCCACGGGTGACATCGACCTGAGCGCCCGGGTGGCCAGCAATACGGCGCTGGACAGGATCCCCACCTCGGCCATGCCGATCTCCAGCGGCATCAGCACCGCCTTCGCGCGCGTGGACATCCTGCCGGGCAATACCTATCCCAAGGCCGCGGCCCGTACCGACTGTGCCGGTGCGACCTGCAGCTACGCCGAAGAGATGACCAACTTCGCCAACTGGTACACCTATTACAAGAGCCGCATGCAGATGATGAAGACGGCCGTCGGCATGGCGTTCGCATCGCTGAACGCCAACTACCGTGTCGGCTATGCGCTGCTGTCGGAAGCTGCCGTCGGCGGCGCGATGAAGATGAAGCCCGCCGAGTTCAGCGGCACGGCGCGCTCGAACTTCTACACCAGGTTGTATGAAACCACCACCAGCGGCTCGACGCCGAGCCGTCCCGCGCTGGACAATGTCGGCCGCATGTTCTCCAACCTGTCGCCTTACGAGTACGCGGCGGGCGAGGAAGTGGTGCAGTACCCGTGCCAGCAGAACTTCACCCTGTTTACGACGGACGGCTACTGGAACGGTGGCTCCACCGCCAACGTGGCCAACAACGACCACAAGGAAGATCCGGCGCGCTTCTGCACCAAGGCCGGCGGCTGCGTCGATGCCCGCGTGCAGGCGGCGCCTTCCCTGGCCGACGTCGCCCTGCATTGGTACAACGGCGGTTCCTCGACCAGCACCGTCGCCCTGCGCGGCGACGCGCTGGACAAGGACATGGGCAAGCCGGGCAAGGTGCCCGCCGGTCCGGGCGAAAATACCCACCTGCACATGAACACCTTCACGCTGGGGCTGGGCATGGACGGCCTGATGACCTATGAGAAGAACTACGCCACGGCGCCCAAGGTGGGCGGCGACTTCTACAACGTCATTACCGGCGTCAAGACCGGCTGCCCATGGAATGGCGGCGGCGAATGGGTCTGGCCGGACCCGGAAGTGAGCAACACCAGCAACACCGTGCAAGCGCGCGTGGACGACCTGTGGCACGCGGCAGTGAACGGGCATGGCCTGTACTTCAGCGCCAACGAGCCGAAGGAAGTGGTGGACGGCCTGGCCGCCGCGCTGGGCAAGATGCAGCAGACCATCGGCGCCGCATCGGCCGCCGCGACGTCCACGCCCAATATTTCGCTGGAAGACAACGACATCTTCTCCGACACCTTCACGACGGTGAAATGGTACGGCGAACTGGCCGACCGCAAGATCGATACCGCCACCGGCGAGGTCGGCACCACGCCGGTCTGGACCACCACGGGCGTGCTGGGCAAGGAGGTGGCGGCCAGCAGCGACACGCGCACCATCTGGAAGGCCGACGAAACCGGCGTGCTGGAGTCCTTCAGCTATGACAACCTGTCGGCGCTCGAGAAGTCCTGGTTCGACAACAAGTGCATGTCGCTGCCGCAGTGCATCCTGCTGAACACCACCGACCGCGCCATAGCCGACAGCGGCGCGAACATGGTCAACTGGCTGCGCGGCCAGCAGCAGCACGCCGACGACAGGATCTATCGCTCCTACGCGATGACCAACTTCACCCCGGCAGGCGCCGAAGGCCCGATCCCGATCGTGCTGGGCGATATCGCCTCGTCGAAGCCGGCCTACCTGCGCGAACCGCGCAAGAGCTACACGACGGCGGGCTACTCGACCTACAAGGCCGACAATGCCAAGCGCCCGGCCACGGTGTTCACCGCTGCCAACGACGGCATGCTGCACGCCTTCGACGCCAGCAATGGCGAAGAGCGTTTCGCCTACGTGCCGCGCATCACCATGAGCAAGCTGTGGAACCTGACCAGCACGACCTACGCCACCAACCACATCTTCACCACGGACGGTTCGCCGGAACTGGGCGACGTGAAGATCGGCGACCAGTGGCGCACCGTGCTGGTGGCGGGCCTGAACGGCGGCGGCCGCGGCTACTACGCGCTGGACGTGACGGAGGCGCACAAGGGCATCGTCAAGCCGCTGTGGGAGCTGTGCGCCAGCAGCACCGTCTGCGCCGCCAACAATGACCCCGATATCGGGCTAACTTTCGGCAACCCGCAGTACGGCGTGTGGAACGGCAAGTGGGTCGTGCTGCTCACTTCCGGCTACAACAACGTGCCGGGCGTGGATGGCGTCAACAGCGGCGACGGCAAGGGCTACCTGTACATTGTCGACGTGGCGAGCGGCGCGATCCTGAAGAAGATCAGCACCGGCACGGGCGATCCCACCACCCCGTCCGGCTTCGCCAAGATCACGGCGATCACCTCTGACCCGTCCAGCGACCCGACCTTCACCTATGTGTACGGCGGCGACAACGACGGCCGCATGTGGCGCTTCGACCTGACCGGCGCCAGCGGCGTGGTGACGGTGCATGAAATGGCCGACGCCGGCGTCAAGCAGCCGATCACCGCGCGCCCGGACGTGACCCTGTGCGCGGTGAAGGACGAACACGGCGCGGTCAGCACCCAGCGCGTGGTGCTGTTCGGCACCGGCCGCCTGCTGGACGTGCCCGACACCACCAATACCGACGTGCAGAGCCTCTACCTGGTGAAGGATACCGGCAGCAAGGTCGACGTGCGGGGCACAAGCATGGTGGAGCAGACCCTGTCGGCCAGCGGCGGCAACACCCAGACTTACACGATTACCAACCATGAAGTGAACCTGTTGACCAGGAATGGCTGGTTCTTCGACTGGAAGCTGAACGCCGGCGAACGCATGAACCTCGACCCGAAGATTGTCAGCGGCGTGGCCAATGTGGTCACCAACGTGCCAAGTTCCGAGTCCTCCTGCTCGGTGGGCGGCACCAGCAACTACTACGGGGTGGACGTCTGCAAGGGCTTTGGTGTGAATAGCAATATTGTCGGCGGAACCCTGTCGAATACCTCGGCCGCGGTGGGCTTCATCATCGTGCGCCTGCCGAAGGGCGAGCTGAAGATGATTACCACCACCGCCAAGGGCGAGACCATCACCAAGCCGGTCAAGGAACTGAAATCCGCCGAGGTGCATCCGGCAGGCTGGCGCCGTGTGAAGGGCGACTAAAAGCAGGGGGACTGATGGTAAAATAGCGGGTTTTCCGTCTGCGCCAACCGCTGGCTGCCATCATGTCTGACGATATCCAAGTTCAATCTACGAGCAAGACTCCCGCGCTGATCGCGCGGGAGGTCGCACGCCGCCGTACTTTCGGCATTATTTCCCACCCGGACGCGGGCAAGACCACGCTGACGGAAAAGCTGCTGCTGTTCTCGGGCGCGATCCAGATGGCCGGCACGGTCAAGGCGCGCAAGAGCGGCCGCCACGCCACTTCCGACTGGATGGAAATCGAGAAGCAGCGCGGCATTTCCGTCGCGTCCTCGGTGATGCAGTTCGAGTTCCGCGACCACATCATCAACCTGCTCGATACGCCGGGCCACCAGGACTTCTCCGAAGATACCTATCGCGTGCTGACGGCCGTGGACTCGGGCTTGATGGTGATTGACGCGGCCAAGGGCGTGGAAGCGCAGACCATCAAGCTGCTCGACGTTTGCCGCATGCGCCACACGCCGATCGTGACCTTCATGAACAAGCTGGACCGCGAATGCCGCGACCCGCTGGAGCTGCTGGACGAAGTGGAGTCCGTGCTGAAGATCCAATGCGCGCCGGTGACCTGGCCGATCGGCATGGGCAAGAACTTCCGCGGCGTGTACCACCTGATCAACGACGAGATCCTGCTGTTCCGCGCTGGCGAGGAAAGCGTGCAGGGCTTCGAAGTCATCAAGGGCATCGACAACCCGCGCCTGCAGGAGATGTTCCCGCTGGAGATGGACCAGCTGCGCATGGAAGTGGAGCTGGTGCACGGCGCCTCGCATCCGTTCAAGCTGGAAGACTTCCTGGCGGGTAAGCAGACCCCGGTATTCTTCGGTTCCGCGATCAACAACTTCGGCGTGCGCGAGATCCTGTCCGCGCTGGTCGACTGGGCGCCTGCGCCGGAGTCGCGCGACGCAACCGTGCGTACCGTGCAGCCCACCGAAGAAAAGTTCTCCGGCTTCGTGTTCAAGATCCAGGCCAACATGGACCCGGCGCACCGCGACCGTATCGCCTTCCTGCGCGTATGTTCCGGCCGTTTCGAGCGCGGCATGAAGGTCAAGCACCTGCGCCTGAACCGCGAGGTGAAGGTATCGTCCGTGGTGACGTTCATGGCGTCCTCGCGCGAGCAGGTGGAAGAGGCGTACGCGGGCGACATCATCGGCTTGCCGAACCACGGCAACATGCAGATCGGCGACTCGTTCTCCGAAGGCGAGATGCTGCAGTTCACCGGCATTCCATACTTCGCGCCGGACTTCTTCCGCCAGGTGCGTATCCGCAATCCGCTGAAGATCAAGCAGCTGCAGAAGGGCCTGCAGCAGCTGGGTGAAGAGGGTGCGGTGCAGGTGTTCAAGCCGGTGCAGGGCGGCGAAGTGGTGCTGGGCGCCGTTGGCGTGCTGCAGTTCGAAGTGGTGGCGTCGCGCCTGATGAACGAATATGGCGTCGACGCCGTGTTCGAAAGCACTTCGATCAGCACCGCACGCTGGGTGACGAGCGACGACAAGAAGGCGCTGTCCGATTTCGAGGCGGCGCTGGGTCACAACGTGGCGTACGACGCGGCAGGGAATCTGGCCTACCTGGCCACCTCCGGCGTGAACCTGCGCCTGACGCAGGAGCGCTGGCCGAAGCTGACCTTCCACGCAACGCGCGAGCACGCGACCAAACTGGACTAAGAGTCCGGCCGGCGGCAGGGAGTGAAAATCAACTGCGCACGCAGACCCTGTCTGTTCATCGTGCGGCGGTAAGGGTTACGCCGTTGACGTTCGGTGAGAATCAACAGCGCACACTGGCACCCCTGACCGACGATCCGACAGTGTCTGACCCTGCGGGTCAGACACAGCTTTACCGGGTTTCAAGTCCGGCCGGAGCAGGCGGCACTTGCGCGGCTGGGCCCGAAATCAAAACCGGTTAACCAGGGTCAGACCCATAGGGTCAGACCCTGTCTGCTCACCGTGCGGCGGTAAGGGTTACGCCGTTGACGTTCGGTGAGAATCAACAGCGCACACTGGCACCCCAGGCCGATGATCCGACAGTGTCTGACCCTGCGGGTCAGACACTGCTTTACCGGGTTTCAAGTCCGGCCGGAGCAGGCGGCACTTGCGCGGCTGGGCCCGAAATCAAAACCGGTAAACCAGGGTCAGACCCATAGGGTCAGACCCTGTCTGTTCATCGTGCGGCGGCAAGGGTTACGCCGTTGACGTGCGGCGAGAATCAACAACCTACACCCAGTCGTATCGGATCAGGCAGCCCACAGCCTGCGCTCGCGCAGCAGCGCCTCCAGCTGTTCCGCAGGCATCGGCCGCGCGAAATAGAATCCCTGCATCACATCGCAGCCAGCGTCGGACAGGAACGCTACCTGCTCCTCCGTCTCCACCCCCTCCGCCACCACGCTCAGGTTCAGCGAATGTGCCATGGCGATGATCGCCTTGGCAATCGCCGCTCCGTCGCCCGGCACGGAATTGACAAAGCTGCGGTCGATCTTCAGCTGGTCGATAGGGAATCGTTTCAGGTAGGCCATGGACGAGTACCCGGTCCCGAAATCATCGATGGACAGGTGAATCCCCGCCGCCTGGATCTTGTGCAGCAAGGCGATGTTGGCATTGACGTTCTCCATCAGCACGCCCTCGGTGATCTCCAGCTCCAGCAGGCGAGGCGGCAAGCCGGTCTCCATTAGCAAGGCCTGCACCTCGTACATCAACTGCGCATCCTTGGTCTGGCAAGCCGACAGGTTCACCGCGACGTGCTCGATATCCTCCAGCAGTCCCATCTTGCGCCACGCCGCTGCCTGCCGGATCGCCGTCTGCAGCACCCAGCGGCCCAATGGCACGATCACGCCACTTTCCTCCGCCACGGGAATGAATTCGCCTGGACTCACGTGCCCGCCCAGTGCCTCGCAATGCCAGCGTGCCAGCACCTCCATGCCGCGCATGCGCCCGGTGCGTACATCGATCTGCGGCTGGTAATGCAAGGACAGCTCATTGTTCTGCAAGGCCTTGCGCAGGTTCGCCTCCAGCGCCAGGCGTTTGCTCGCCTTCTGCGCCATCTCCGCATGGAACACCTCATAGGCGTTCTTGCCCTTGTTCTTGGCGTGGTACATCGCAATATCCGCGCAGCGCACCACGGCCGCGGCATCGGACGCATCCTTCGGATAGACGCTCACGCCAATGCTGGCGCTGACGAACAGCTGGTGCGTCTCCACCATGAACGGTTCCGACAGCACGCGCAGGATCTTGCGCGCCACCTCGTCCGGCTCGATCTCATCGTCGGCCGGCTCGACGATGACGACGAACTCGTCGCCGCCGATGCGGCAGATGACGTCGTTGCTGCGCAGCGTCGCGGTCAGGCGCTGCGCCACGTGGCGCAATAACTGGTCGCCCGTGTCGTGACCCAGCGTGTCGTTGACGACCTTGAAGTTGTCCAGGTCCAGCAGCAAGAGGCCGACGCTGGTTTCCTGCCGGTCCGCGCGCTTGAGCGAAAAGGCCAGCTTGTCGTTGAAGGCGTTGCGGTTCGGCAGGCAGGTCACCGGATCGACGTGGGCCAGCAAATGCAGGTTCTGCTCCGCCTGCGCCACCGCCGCCCGCATGCGCCGCACCAGAAGCCAGGCCAGTGCGAATGAGCCCAGCGTGGCAATGGCAGTGAAGCCGGCAAAGGCAAAGACGCGCCGATACAGGGGCAACAGCGTGGCGCGGATGGACACGCTGCCGACAACCTTCTTGTCCACCCTGACCGGTTCCTGCACCTCCACGTGATCCATGCCATAGTAGTGCAGCGACTCGCCGCTCTCGCTTGGCGGCAGCTCCGGCACCGGCGCACCGTTTCGCCGGAACTGCGCCAGCGGGGTGTTGCCGACGATGATGTTGGCGCTCTGCACGCTCGGCGAGGCAGACAAGCCGCCCAGGATCTCCTCCGCAGCCCGTGCATCACTAAAGAGCAGGGCGGCGGTGCTGTTATTGCCCACGATGCGCGCCTGCACCTGCAAGTCGCGCAACAGGGTGCTGCGCAGTGCGACGAACTGGAACACGACCATCAGCAAGCCGGCCAGGCACAACGCCGCACCGGCCGCCAGCATGGTGGCACGCACCACTTTGCTGCCAATCGGCAGCAGCGCGATCGTATTGCGCGCCTTCATTGAACACTCCTTGCAAGGCGCAGCAGCTTGGAACTGAGCGTCAGGCGCGCCTGCTTCACTGGGACCAGGTCGACGTCGAAGCCCACACGGCGGTTATCGATACCAAAGGAAATCATGGCGCCGCTCGCACCGATGATGCGGTCATCGGCGACAGTCAATACGCTGCTGGTCGACAGGTCCTGCTTCAGCAGGGGCCAGCGATCCCTGTCATGCGCATCCAGCACCAGCAAGTGACAACTTGCCAACTGCGCAGCTCCCGGCGCGGCAGGCAAGGTGCGCACCGAAATGCGATGGCCGTTCACCTGCTTTTCCTGCAGCGCCGTCAGCGCCGTCAGCAGCGTGTTGCCCTGGAAGACGCACAGGCGCAGGGGCGCGCTGGCCGGCAACGAATCGGCCGGCCATTCGGTAAACAGCGCAAAGTTGAACAGGATGGCCGCCTTCAGCACCGCCTCGTCTGCGCCCTGCGGCAACTGCGCGCGTGCCTGCCCCGCGAGCAGAAGCAGGCAGGTGAGCAGGGTGGGCAGGCAGCGCTTCATCAGTAGGCCGCCTTCAGCTTGAAGTAGACGCGGCGTCCGTCCTGCTCGATGGCGCGCTGCAGCAAGCCAAGCGAAGCCGGATCAGCGTAGCGACGGTCGAACAGGTTCTGCACGCCCAGCGCCACATCGAAATGGCGTGAGAGACCGATGGTGAAGAAGTTCACGTTAGCCAGCACGAACCCGCCTGCCTGGCCCCCGCCGATCAGGCCGCGCGCACTGACATACTGTCCCTCCAGCCCGGCGTGCCACGCCCCGGCCAGTTGGCTGGTGGCGTTCAGCTTTGCCAGCCACTGCGGCGAGTTGACTTCGCCCACGGCGCTGGAGACGTGCTGGCGCGCCACGCTGGCGCGTAGGCGTGCACCACTGGCAGATGTGCGTTCATACTCGAGCTCCACGCCGCGCGCGCTGGTGCGGCCGATGTTGCGGAAGATGGGAATGCCCAGTTCCTCGTCCTCGACCTCGGTAATCAAGCCCGAGGCCTGGTTGGCGTAAGCGCTGAGCGTCACGCTTGAACGCGGGTCAAGCTGGTGCGCCAGCGACAGCTCATGGCTGCGAATGCGCTCGCGGCCCAGGTCAGGATTGGCCAACTGGCCGCCTTGCGCGTCAATCCCGTAGAACAGCTCATAGCTGTTCGGTGCGCGGAATGCCCTGCCATAGATCGCCTTCAGCGTGGTGCCACGCGCCATCTCGGCGATCAGCGCCAGGCGCGGACTGAACACGCCGCCGGTGCTGGATTCGCGGTCGTACCGCACACCCGCGTTCAGCAGGATGCCTTCCGCCAGCGTCATTTCATCCTGCGCGTAGATGCCGAATCGCTTGCTTTCCTGCCGATCGTCCAGGTAGGTGACAAAGGGTTCGATGTCGTAATTCTGCAGCGTCAAGTCGTGGTTGTACTGGTAATCCACGCCGATCACCAGCTTGTGCGCGGCCGACAACTGCAGGAACAGGCTCACATCCGCACCCCACCAGCGCGCACGCGAGTGGTCCAGGTTGATGGAACCGAACGGCTCGCGATTCACGAAGAGCCCCTCGTAGTGGTAGTCCCCGTGGTACAGGCGAGCGGTCAGCTCACCACGCATCGGCAGCACCGCGTTGCGGTAGCTGACTTCAGCCAGGTGCAGGCCATCCATGGTCTGTCCGCCGGGAACGTTGAAGGGCTGGCCATACGAGGCGGTCGCCATGCCCTTGGTGCGCTTGCCGTCGAGCAGGGTGAAGGACCATGGACCTAACTGGCCGCGGGCAAAGAAACGCGAAACACGCTCCCAATCGAGGCCCTGTGCGGTGCCATCGAACTCCGGGAAATAGAGATCGCGACCGTCGCTGAGCCCCCGGTTGACGGCAATGAGCAACTCAGCGTCTTCGTTACGCCAGGCATAGCTCGCACTGCCGCCGCGCGTTCCCGCCTGTCCGGCTTCGATCGTCGCGCGCGCGCCTTCCAGTTCCGGTGCCCGGCGCGTGATCACGTTGATGACGCCGAAGAACGCGTTCGCACCGTAGACGGAAGAACCTGGCCCCGGCACGAATTCGATGCGGTCCACCAGTTCCAGGTCGAGCGGAAACTCCGCGCCCAGCTGCGCCTGGTCGAACACCGGATCATTGATCCGTGTGCCATCGATTTGCAGCAGGAAGCGCGTGTTCAGGTCGCCCGAACGCAGGAAACCGCGCGCGCCCAGATAGCTGTAGCTACGGTCATTACTGGTGTGCAGGCCGCGAATGCTGCGCAGCGCGTCCGTCAGCGTACGCCAGCCGTAAGCCCGGATGTCTGCCGAAGTCAGGACCGTAACGTTCGAGGGAGCTTGCGTTGCTTTCTGGTTGAAGCGGGAAGCGCTATACACCTCCAGCGACATCAGTTGTTCGAGCGGTAAAGTAGTCAGATCGGCATCTTGCGCGCAAGCGTTCGTCGCCGCAAGCAGCAAGACTGCCAGCGGCCGTATTGCAAGGCCATGCAGTGCTGTGATTCTCATCCCGATGCTTTGTTTTTTTGGTGTGTTCCCATGTTGGCATTGCCGTGCGGGAATGTACAGTGCAATGGTCGAAGGCCGCACAATTTAACAACAAAAGTACAACTATCTTAATTTCCAAGCAAGGCGCGCCAGGCGCTGGGGGAGTGTCCCGCCACCAGCTTGAAGGCGCGCCGGAAAACAGCCTCGTCGCTAAAGCCGCACTCGATCGCGACGCGCCGCAAACCGAAGCCAGGCCGCGCCAGCAGGCGCTTCGCCTGCTCGATCCTGCATTGCAGGATGTACTGAATGGGCGTGGTGCCCGTCGCGATGCGGAACCGGCGCGCCAGGTTGCGCTGGCTCATCGCAGTGTGCCGCGCCACGTCTTCCGGCGTAATGCCTGCGCAGCAATGTTGTTCAATGTAGGTCTGTGCCGCCGCCACCCGCTCGTCCCCATGCTGATGACGGCTGTTCGCATTCACGGCAGCCTGCTCGTAAGACAGCTGGCGCGACGAATTCGCATAGCGCGCAAACTTCAACGCCGCCTTCTCGCCGTGGAATCGGCTGACAAGATGGGCGCACGCATCGATGGTCGGCGCGATGCTGGCCGCCGTCACCAGGCGCCCATCCACCACCAGCGGCGCCTGCGGCGACAGGCGCACAGCAGGGCGGGTGGACGCGATGGCGCGTCGGTCCGCCAGGTTGCAGGTGGCATCGCGCCCGTCCAGCAATCCGGTGAGCGCCAACAGCCGCACGCCGCTCGCTGCCGCGAGGATGCAGCCCCCCGCTTCGTAATGGCGCACGATCCAGCGCAACAGGGCAGGGCTGGCCGGCACCTCGCCATAAAAGGACGGCAGCACCAGCACGTCCGCCGCGCGCGCATTGCGCAGGCTGCGCTCCGGCGTGATCACGGGACCAGTGAAGGAGCGTACCGGCTGCAGGGTCGGCCCCACCAGGGCCACATCGAACATGGCCGCCGCCGCAAGATCCGGCTGGCGCGCATTCAGCGTTCCCGCCACCGCCAACAATTCACGGATCAACATGACACCTCCCGCCCAGCAATTGTGGTCAATGTAGATGTTGACAGGTATGGCGGAAGAAGTATGTTGCATGACGAATATTGTACTGCCTACCGGAGCCGACGAGGCTAGGATGAAGCCATGAATATCCTCTCCTATATCGACAAGCAGGAACTCCGGGCTTTCACCACGGCCAACAACTGGCGCGCAGCGCAGGTGGTCGCCATCAATATCGCCCTGGTCGCAGGCGGCTTCGCGCTGCCGGCGCTATGGGCTCATCCCGCAGCCTGGGTGCTCGCTTCCATGCTCCTGGCAGGCCGCGCGCTGGGCTTTGCGATCCTCACGCACGACACGGCACACCAGAATTTCTTCACATCGCGCCGCGTGAACCAGTGGGTGGGGAAATGGATCTTCGGTGCCTTGCCCAATGTGCCGTATGACGCCTACCGCCGTGGCCATCTCGAACATCACCGCGCCGCCGGCACGGATGCGGACCCCGACCTGGCATTCGTTGAAGGCTACCCCGCTACACGTGCAAGCCTGGTGCGCAAGCTACTGCGAGATGTGTCGGGTTTGAACGGCGTGAAGGGGATCATCTACCAATTCCACACGACCGATCGTGGGGCGCTGTATCCCTTCTTCCTGATGCACGGGCTGATACTGGCTCTGCTCTGGGCGCTTGGCGTGCCGCAGGTGTACGCCTGCTGGTGGTTGGGGCAGATGTTCGTATTTCCGCTGCTCTTGCGCCTGCGGGTGATGGGGGAGCACGGTGGCGTGCCTGACCACTTCGATCGGGATCCGCGCCGGAATACTGCCACTACATTGGCTGGCCCGCTAGCCCGACTGTTTATTGCGCCGAACTTCGTCAACTACCACGTTGAGCATCACATGGCTGCGACGGTGCCTGGGTATAAATTACCCGCACGTGGCGCTCCGCTCTTGCGGCGCTCGCGGCGCGTTGGACAACATGCGGTAATCGTTAACAGCTAGACACGACGATTGTTGTCGCTCGCTGAGCATATTGTCGTCGAGCTGAGAAGTTTGGCTAGCGACAAACAGATAGAGAAGCCATCAAACGCCAGTCTCGGAATGCGCCGCGGTACAGTTTTCACAGTGCGCGCGGCGCATTGGCGAAGGACGTTTAGCCTAGCTGATAGCTAAATAGCGAGAGCCAGCGCTTGAGTACTTAGGCTGGTGGTACGGGAGGATCGTTGTCGACCTCAGGATAGACATCCGATTCGTCTTCGTCTGCACATTCAACTTTGAGCGTCGGGTTGGTAGGCGGCGGCCCAAACTTGAAACTGAGATTTAGCGTTTCCTTGACGGTGTTGACATCAGTCAAGGTCGCAAACTTGCGGTTCTTGCTGATCGAAGGTTGGCTCAGTTGGCTCTGCCCGAGCTGCTTGATGTTGATAGATTCGATTCGGACGTCGTCAGGAGTCGGTTCTTTCAACTTGAACGACAAAACTGTGTCGTTCTCAGTTACCTTCAGCACTTCCGGGTCAAATTTTCCTTTATAAGAGTACGAGCCATCCTTGTTTGTGACCTTTTTTACAGTCACTTTGCAATGGATCACCGGCGGGTCATCTTTCAGTTTGTCGCTCATGGCGTACCTTTCTGTTGTGGGTGAAGACTTATATAGCGAAGATAGCGTGGGTCCTTGTAGCCCATCTTTGCGAGCATTTTTATATGCTCAGACACTTTGGCACTGTTCCCTAAACAAACATTTGCGCGGACCTGTAAGGCAAGCAGTGCAAAATCAGTCGATGACGCAGTCGGCCCAGCAAGTACTTCAATTGCACGCTGACAAGCCTCATGACTCCCCTTTTGGTCGTTAGAAGAAGTTGCCAAGTCCGCTCGGGTCAATAGCGCTTCCGCAAGGTAAAGCGCTGGGGTTGTGTCTTTTGCAGCGGCATTATGCTTCTCGAGGATCGCAATGTTTGCATCGAGATTTCTTGTTGCCTCTTCGCGCTTCCCTGTCTGCATCTGAAGCAGTGCGAGAGTCGTTCCAAACTTAGCGGCTTGCTGGGCCAGACTAACATTCTTCGAATCAGCCGAAACCAGCTCTGCCATCTTGTCGCAGAGAATTTTGAGGCGGCCATACTTTTCGTTAGCTGTAACGCTTTCGTCGAGCAATTCGATTTGACGAGCCTGAGTGAAATACAGTCGAGCTAACCACCTGGCGTTTCCAGGTTCCTGAACAACAATCTTTTGCAGAAACTTCTCTGCTTGTCGCAGTGACTCGAATGCATCCGCCGCCTTGCCCGTTACCCATTGCACGGTTGCCTGACGCATCAACGATAGTGTCAGCCTGAACGTCCATGTCGAGTTACCCTCGTGAACTGGACGGAGCAGCTTCTCTTCCTCTTTGTACAGCGCCATGGCATCGTCAAGTTGCCCAAGCTTCAGACGCGACTCAGCTTGCCACGAGATGCTATTAGCGAGGTCGACAATGAGCCCGTTATCCTTAGGGCGCTTTTCCAAGGCTTTTAGCTTCAAGAGTCTTGACTCTTCAAACTGCGCGGCGGCCAGAGAGAACTGTGAGCGCCGTAAGGCGCTACTTCCGAGACTTGTATAGGCATACGATTGTTGAATCCAACCGTCTATATCGGTTGGATCGAGCGCCGCGTACTTCTTTGCGTAGTCCAAATACTCAGTCATGGATTGTTCGGACTCGCGCCATTCGTTTAGTGCGTTGTGATATTGGCCGCGTAGGAATGCATTTGTGCCTTTTTCCTTCAATGCATACCTATCGTCTGCGAAGTCCGAAGGTAATTTCTTCAACAGCTCGTTCGCTGCTTGAATAGCAGCCAGCGCTTCCTTGCGTTTTGCACGCGAAAGCTGCACCTCGGTAATGACGTGAAGCGCCTTGGCCTTTTGAACCGTCATCGAGTTGTTGTCAGAAACATGTTCCGGTTTTGCGAGGTAGGTCATCGCCTTGCCGCTGACATCATCAAGAAGATCTAACTTGCCAATCGGACGCAACTTATCAACGAAATCACCTAGCATGAAAGTTAAAAGTCCTTCTGCATCGGCACGCTGTCTCTCGGCTAATTGTTGCGCACTCCGTGCGACCAAGCCAAGAACGCCAGCTGCGACGGCGAGAAGTGCAATCAGAACCGTCACGCTCAGGCGAACTCGTTCACCGAACCTTGCACGACCTACCGAGGCCGCAACGTACTCCCGAGCCAAGCTCGATAGTGCGAAGTCGTTTAATTTGAGAAGTTCTGCCGCTTGGATAACCTGACTACCGTTTGGAATCAATTGGTCGCGAGAGCGTTTGGCTGCGGCCCACCGGCTAGCCTGACCTTCAATTCGCGAGCGGAGTTGTAGAGCGTTGCGATAGCGCTCTATCCACTCAGAAACTCGAGACCATTGCCGCAGGAGCGCCTCGTGTGCCACGCCAAAGCTTGGGACATCGCCGGCGAGCTCACTTACGAAAAGGCGAGCCTCGACCATTACCCTTACTAACTCGCGCTCGTCTTCAGTCCGCAACATGGAAAGCGGGCTTCTCCGCGAGGTAACTGCTGCCTGATCGTCACCGACGTTAACAAGCAAGGACAACACATGGGGTAGGGCCGCAAGCTGCGAACCACTGAGCTGGGAAACCACCTGCTCCGCACGGACGCCGACTGCACCCTCAATGCCACCTAGCTGTCGATAAACCTTGAACCTCAATGAACCGTCCTCTCCGCGCTGACGATAGAGTTCGTTGAGCGCGTATTGAAGCATCGGCAGCATGTCAGGGTTGCCGCGGGCCGCGTCACACAGCACATCATCAAGGCTGGCACCAGTTTGCTCGTCCTTCTCAAATGACAGACTGGCGGAAATTGCCGGTTCACGCACTATTTGCGCAATGTCCGCACCGTTCGGCGGTAATACATCAAAGTGGCCACCGCGCGTTTTGAGTGCCAGCAAGACTTCCTGAGCCATAACCTCAGGGTAAAAGTCATTCCGGCACGCCATCAGCATGAGTAGGCAGTTAGATTTGGCAAGTGATTCGATTGCGGCGATAAAGCAGTCAGCCTCGCCTGGTTGGGAGCGGAAGATGGCTTCGAGGCGGTCGATGAAGACCCCGACGACTGGGCGACCGCATGCGCGGTTGCGCAGTTCGGCGGCGACGGCACCGGGGGCTTCGGCCAAGCGCTGGCCGAGGCTATCGGCGCTGGCTCCAGGAAACAGAGGTTCGCCGTTAATGTCGGCATCGATCAGCGCGCCGGCCAAGGCTTGGAACAGGGTCCCGCTACCAAGGTCCGCGCAATCGAGATAAACCGTGCTGGTTAGGCCGATCGGCTCATCGGAGCGGGTGGCGCCTGCCATTAAATTGGGCAGTAGACCGGCCCGAACCAAGGACGTCTTACCCGAACCCGATGGCCCGAGTATCAATGCCATAGCGCATCCATGTGCGGCCTGAGTCATGACCACCTCACGCAGCTGTGCCGTCGCCTGCATCCGCCCGAAGAAGATCGCGGCGTGATTTTCCTGGAATGCCTCCAGGCCACGGAATGGGGAGCCGCCCTCCCAAACGGTCGATGGCGGGGCGGCGAAGGTCACAATCGGGGCGATGGCACGGTAGCCGCGCTTGCGGATCGTTTCAATATAGCGCGGTTCGGTGCTCGAATCGCCGAAGGCGCGGCGCAGCTGGGTGATGGCCTTGTGAACGGGGTTATCGCCCAGTTCGTTGCTTCCCCAGCAAGCCTGCAGGATCTCTTCCGCCGGAATCACGGCACCCGGATGGCGGCACAAGTAGCGCAATACGGCCATCGCGCGCGGCTCGAGCTGAGTCTTCGCGTCTCCACTGCTGACGATGTTGGATTCCGGACTGACTAGCCAGTCTCCGAATTGAAACTCCATGGCCTTCCAACCTTCTGTTCTTCTCTGTCTTATAAATCAATGACTTAGAAACCTTCCGGCGCCAACCTTCCGGTCCGGAAGGTTTGCTTCCGGCCTTCGGAAGACTACGGGAAGGCGGGGGAAGGCTTTTCTTTCTATAGTGCAGTCATTGCCAAACGGCCAAATCTTAACATTCTCTAAAGCAAAAATGGTCACTACTAAAGCGGTATTTTTCGAGATCGGCTCCGAAACCATCACTTCCGTACAACAGTTGTCGGCAAGCTGGTTTACGTCTGGAAAGTTTCTGGAAAGCACGATCGACGCGATGCGGGCGGCCGGGGAGTTTCCCAACGACATCCGTTATGGGAGTGTCGAGGTGGGCAGCCTGGCGTTGGGCGGGGAAGGTGAGGATGAGGCGGTTCTGCGTCCGATCGAAATTCGTTATGACCCGCTGGCGCCCAGCACCGCCCACGTGTCGTTGACGCTTGCATCGGGCAACTTGCGCTTCTACAACGCTTACGGTCGGCGCGACATCCTGCGCCAGTCGGTGGCCGGCTGGCGCCTGGAGTTCATGGCGGCCGTCAATGAGTACGGCGGCTTGGCCCTGCACGCGGCGTTGTGTGATGTAGATAAATCACATTTGCCGTGCGACAACGCCCCTCTGAAGGAATTCTTCATTACGGCGGTGGGCCATTGGCTGCGCTGTTTTGCGCCGGCAGTGCTGAAAAAGACGGCAATGCGGCGCGCGGTGATCGGCCGCGAGGGTTTCCTGCGTCAGTATGTCTATCCGCTGGTCGTGGAAAAGCTGCAGCGCCGCTTCGACTCGCTCCCCGACTATGTGACGTCGCGCGAGGGCGTGGCCCAGATCAGTCAGCAAGACAGCCAGAACGAGAAATCGGGCGTCGACGCCACCTTGAACAATGGCGCCCGCGCCTGCTTCGTTCGCAACTGCAACGGCTGGACCTATCGCGACCACGTCTTGTTGAGCTGGCAAGAGGCCAACCGCACCTTGCACGACCGCGAGTCGGAGCAGGACCTGCAATGCACGGTGGCCCTGGGTCGCCAGGCGGGGCCCGATGGCGTGCCGCGCCCGACCCTGGATATCACCAGTGTGCTGGGCCGCTATGAGTGGGACAGCGTGAAACAGGAGTTGCCGCTGTCGCGCCAGCGCAGCTACATGGGCAAGGCCTGGGCGCGAGCCACGCTGCAGTGGTCGCTGCGCCTGCAGTGGCAGGTGGAGGACGGGCGGGTGGGCATCGCCGCCCTGGCGCGCAAGGGCATGCCGGCCACCGATGCCGGCACGACCGGCATTTATGTGGTGTCCGATCCGCTGCCGCATTTGCTGAACGTGCAGCGCATCAACCTGTGGTGGGAGGGCAATGCCGCCAGCCTTTCTTCGGTTCAGCAGGATATTGCCGGGTCGCTGGCAACGGTTACCGGCGACATGTTCGCCGCCGTTGCCGAGGGGCTGGCGCCAGAGTGCAAGCTGGTTTGCCGTGACTTGCGCATCAATGAGTCTGGCGACATCGAAATCGAATTGGGAGAGTGAAGCATGTCTGTGCTGATGACGTCTGCGCCCGTGGCGCAGGTCCGACAATGGGGTGGCGCCAGCGCGTCCGGCGCCCTGAGTTTTGCTGCTGCGCGCGTGGCGCGCATCGTGCTGCAGCGAGAGCCGATGGCAAGCGAAGCCTTGTCGTGGACCACTCTCTATAGTTGCCAGGGCGAGGCCGTGCGCGGTCGCGCGGAGCTGGCGCTGCATCTGCTGGCGCGTCCGGAGCTCGCTCAGCTCGAGATGAATGAGCGTTTGCTGCGTGCCTATAACGCTGTGTTTGACCGCTATGATTCTTCGCAGCCGGCGGACATGGCCTATTGGCGCAGCCAGTTGACCGCCGGCCGGGACCTGCCTTCCATGGTGAGGCAGGAACTGGTGCCCCTGTTCGAATCGGGCTATCGGTCCGGGCCTTGCGCTGCGCCGGTTGCCGCCCGTTCGCCGCTGTTCGTGGCGCGCGACGGCTCGGGCTTGCCGCTGGTGTTTACCGTCGGTGCGAATCGTTCGCTTTATCTGTTCCGCCGCACGCCGTTCGGCCGCTGGTCGCAGACCGATCTAAGCGGCATGCTGCCGCTCAACCAGCCGGGGAAAGTACAGGCGCTTGACGTGCGCCAGGCGCCGGATGGTTCGATCGCGCTGGCGCTGGTCATGGCCCCGTGGGGCAGCGGCGGAGGACCAACCGTTCACGTGGCGGTCGGCATCCCGAACAACATCGACGAGGCGGGCTGGGTCGAGGCCATGCGTGCACTGGCGCCGCGCCAGATGCCGGAAGTGCAGGGCGATGTGACGCGTATTGCGTTCGGTCTGCTGCAGTCGGGCGCAGTGCCGCTGGTGCTGGTTACCGCTGCCAGCACCTGGTATTTCAATGCTTCGATGGACGGACCGTTGACGGCCTGGGAGGAGCAGGGGCCGGCCGCGCTGGCGACTGCGGTGGGCAGCTATCGCGTGCCCGGCGCCTGGCGATTGAGCGATACGCCGTCCGGCCGCGTGCTGCGCTTTAACAGTTTTTCGCGGGCCGCTTCGTGGGGCATCGCGATCGATTACCAAGGCTTGCCGCGTCAGGCGCGCTGCCTGCATCTGGCGCCTTCCAACGTGCCGAACGTGCCGGATGTGTTCGTGGCCGGTGAGAGCATCGTCGTCTATCGCGGTGGACAGTCGATTCCGCAGCAGGTGGCCAATATCGGGGGCGCTTGCGTGGTCTGGAGCGAGGTCACTGCAGTGGGCGAGTACCTGGCGTATGGCGACGGTGCCGGTGGCTTGTGGCTGGTTTGCCGTAGGCAGGGCGGGCATTGGGGCGTGCCGGTGCCGATTGCTACGACCTTGGTGATGGCGGCGTTGATGGCCGCGCCGAATTACGGCGGCGTGCATGCGATCGGCGTGACGCCGGGCGGAGCGCTGGCCTGGCTGCGCTTCAATGCGGATGGGGCGCAGGTCGGGGCGGAGGAAATCACCCAGGCTGCGGTGTGGGACGACGAGGCGCAGGATGTGCAGCGCGCAGCGCGTGTGACGCGTAGCGTGGCTTAACGGCGGTCGGGCAGGAACAGCGCGTCTGTCACGCTAATGAGCCAGCAGGCGAGCATGATCCAGATGGCGGTGCTGGTATGGGCGGCGGCGGCGGTTTGGTGCAGGCGGGTGGCGATCGCTACCGGGTCGGGGGCGAGGGTGCCGTTGAGGGCTTCCGTCATCAGGGTCATGCTGGCGGTGGAGAGCCCGTACATCAGGTAAATGAATGCGCAGAGGCTGGGGAGCAGGCAGGCCAGGCCACGTAGGGGGCGCTTCAGGATGAGCAGTTGGCCCAGGCCGGGGAAGGCGAGGCCGGAGAGCAGGGCGGCTTTGGTGGTTTGTTTCATCAGTGTTTTCCGCGAAACCCGGTAAAGCGGGGTCAGACCCTTGGGTCTGACCCAGACTTGGCGGGGTAAAAATAAAAAAACGCCGGCACCCGAAGGTACTGGCGTTTTGCGTTTCAGGCAAGCGTGCGTTTATGCGTAGTCGCTGACCGGGATGCAGGCGCAGAACAGGTTGCGGTCGCCGTACACGTTGTCGGCGCGGCCGACCGGTGGCCAGTACTTCTGCTTGCGCAGCGATGCGACCGGGTAGGCTGCAACTTCGCGGCTGTACTTGCGCTCCCACTTGTCGGCCAGCAGCACTTCGGCAGTGTGCGGGGCGAACTTCAGCGGGTTGTCGGTCTTGTCGAACTCGCCCGATTCCACTTTGGCGATCTCGGCGCGGATGGCGATCATGGCGTCGATGAAACGGTCCAGTTCTGCCTTGGACTCGGATTCGGTCGGCTCGATCATCAGGGTGCCCGGGACCGGGAAGCTCATGGTCGGTGCGTGGAAGCCGAAGTCCATCAGGCGCTTGGCCACGTCTTCGTTGCTGATGCCGGTGGCATCGGTCAGCGGACGCAGG
>JAJTCO010000119.1 GCA_021323265.1 Pseudoduganella sp.
GCCGGCACGGCAGTTCCAGCCAGGCGTGGAAGGACGCCAGGCTGGCGCGCAGGAAGGGCGCCAGCCCGCTATCCGGGCAGGCCAGCTGCGCGCGCAGCAGGGGCATGGTTTCCTCGAAATACGGCGCCTTGCGGTAAGCCTGCTCCAGCGTGCGCGCGAGCTTGGCACGCCACGGCGCCTGGTCATCGAGTTCGATCTCGTTGATGCGCAGGTTCTGGCTGGCGCCGCGCAGCGGTATGGTGACCATGTGCTCGCGCCCGCCCAGCAGAATGCGGTTGCGGTTGATCCAGCCGCGGTTGATGAAGTTGACGTCGTCCAGCAGCACAAAGCGGTCCACCGCCGCCATCAGCTGGAAGTAGCCGAGGTAGGGGGCGAAGTAGGGCTGCATGATGGCCAGCTTCACGGAGTGTCCCCGCGCTGGCGCGCCAGGGCCGCATTCACCGCGTCCACCCCGTCGTAATCGAGCAGCGGGCGGTGCACGCCGCGCGTGTAGGCGGTCGGGTAGCCGCGTTCGATGAAGCTGGCCTCGCCGCCATTGTCGTAGCGCGAGCTGCAGGCAATGCGGATGTGCTGCTCGGGGCCGAGCAGGCCGCTGCGGTGCACCGTGAAGTTGGTGAAGAAGACCACGTCGCCCGGTTCCGCCTCGATGGCAGTGAAATCGCTGTCGACGTATTCGCGCACCACCCACTTGTCGCCGGTGTTGCCGTCGAAGGGTGCGCGCAGGCCGCCCTTGTGCGAGCCGGGCACCACTTCCAGCGGAAAGGTGTCGCTGGCCACGTGGCACAGCGGCACCCAGGCCACCAGGCCGTCCAGGCTGCCCTGCACCGAGGGCCAGTCCTGGTGCGGCTCCAGGCCGAAATAACCGTTGGGGATCTTCAGCCCGTGCGACTGCACGTGCACGCTCTGCCCGCCGGGCATGAACAGGGTGCGGAAGCCGAACACTTCCTGCACGAAGGCGCCCATGCGCGGCTCGGCGAACAGCTGGCCCACGCTGTGCAGGCGCCACAGTGCGCCCATGACTTTCTTGAATTGCGCCAGGTCGGCCGCCAGCAGGGCCTGGGCGCGCCGCAGCAGGCTGCCCGGATCGGCCATGCCGCGCACGCGCAGCTGGTCGGCGAAGACCGCGTCCAGGTCGGCCATGCAGGCCGCCACGCGCTCGAGCGGCATGAGACCCTTGACCAGCACGTAGCCATCGCGCTGGTAGCTGAGCAGTTCAGGACGGGCCGCCATGGCTTATTTTCCGCGCCCCAGCACGAGGCCGACGATGCGCTCCTGCTGCTCCACGCTCAGTCCCGGATAAATGGGCAGGCAGATCACGCGCTGCGCCACGTCGGAGGCGACCGGCAGGTTGGACCGCTCGGCCGACTGCAGGCCGCGGTACATCGGGAATTCCGAGATCAGCGGGAAGAAGTAGCGGCGCGCGAAGATCTTGTTGTCGCGCAATCGCTGGAACACCTTGTCGCGTGCTTCCGGATAGCCTTCTTCCACCAGGATCGGGAAGTAAGAATAGTTGGCGGTGGACTCGCCGGCCGTGCCCACGCAGCGGATGCCGGCCACGCCGTCGAACATGCGGCGGTAGTTGGCGTCGATCTTCTCGCGCGCCGCGCGTCGCCGAAGCGCTCCAGCTGCAGGATGCCCAGCGCCGCGTTCAGTTCGCTCATCTTGCCGTTGATGCCGGGCGCCACCACCGTGGTCTCGTCGACGAAGCCGAAGTTCTTCAGGCGGTCGATGCGCAGCTTGGTCTTGGCGTCCGGACTGATGATGGCGCCGCCCTCGAAGGTGTTGAACACCTTGGTGGCATGCAGGCTCAGGACCGACAGGTCGCCATGGCGCAGCAGGCTTTCATCGCGGTAGCGCACGCCGAAGGCATGCGCCGCGTCGTAGATCACGCGCAGGTTGTAGTTGTCGGCGATCTTCTGGATCGCCGCCACGTCGCAGGGGTGGCCATAGCAGTGCACCGGCATGATGGCCGTGGTCTGCGGCGTGATGGCGGCCTCGATGCGGGCCGGGTCCAGGTTCAGGGTATGCGGGTCGATGTCGACGAAGACGGGCTTGATGCCGTTCCACAACAAGGAATGGGCGGTGGCGACGAAGGAGTACGGCGTGGTGATCACCTCGCCGGTGACGCGCAGGGCCTGCAGCGCCGTCACCAGGGCAATGGTGCCGTTGGTGAACAGGGAAATGTGCTCGACACCCAGGTATTCGCACAGCAGCTGCTCGAACTGCTGGTGGAACGGGCCGCCGTTGGTGAGCACGCGGCTGTCCCAGATTTTCTGCAAATAGGGGATAAAATCGTCCAGCGGCGGCAAATCCGGCTGGGTGATGAAAATCTCTTTGTCGTTGCTCATTGCAAGGCCCGTGTCGTTTCGCGGCTGGATCGGCCGATGATGCTGGATCATATTCGCTTCGTCAAGGCATCGCCCGCCACGCGGCTGAGAACGGAATATTTGATGCCGGCAGCTATGGCGATTATAGTCATATACTTGTGGTCCGCACAGGAACTCTCGAGACAATTATGAAAGCAGTGATACTTGCCGGCGGCCTTGGTACGCGGCTTAGCGAAGAGACATCGGTCAAGCCCAAGCCCATGGTGGAGATCGGCGGCAAGCCCATACTCTGGCACATCATGAAGTCCTATTCCGCGCACGGCATCAACGATTTCGTCATCTGCTGCGGCTACAAGGGCTACATCATCAAGGAATTCTTCGCCAACTACTTCCTGCACACTTCGGACGTGACCTTCGACCTGCAGGCCAACGCCATGCAGGTGCACGAACGGCATGCCGAGCCGTGGAAGGTGACCCTGGTCGACACCGGCGACGCCACCATGACCGGCGGCCGCCTGAAGCGCGTGCGCCAGTACGTGGCGCAGGAGGAGGCCTTCTGCTTCACCTATGGCGACGGCGTGGCCGACATCGACATTGCCGCCTCGGTGCAGTTCCACCGCCGCCACGGCCTGCTGGGCACGATGACGGCGGTGCAGCCGCCGGGCCGCTTCGGCGCCGCCGAGCTCGACGGCGAGCGCATTGCCGCCTTCCGCGAAAAGCCGCAGGGCGACGGCAGCTGGATCAACGGCGGCTATTTCGTGCTCTCGCCCAAGGTGATCGACTACATTGCCGAAGACGCCACCATCTGGGAGCGCGAGCCGATGGAAACCCTGGCGCGCGACGGCCAGTTCGCCGCCTACCGCCACGGCGGCTTCTGGCAGCCGATGGATACCCTGCGCGACAAGCAGCACCTGGAAGAGCTGTGGCAAAGCGGCAAGGCGCCGTGGAAGCAGTGGCCATGAATCCCGCATTCTGGCAGGGCAAGCGCGTCTTCCTTACCGGCCACACAGGCTTCAAGGGCAGTTGGCTCAGCCTGTGGCTGCAAAGCCTGGGCGCCGACGTCAGCGGCTATGCCCTGGCGCCGCCCAGCCATCCCTGCCTGTTCGAGGCGGCGCGCGTGGGCGCCGGCATGCGCTCCACCATCGGCGACATCCGCGACGCCGACGCGCTGCGCGCGGCCCTGCAGGCGGCGCAGCCGGAGATCGTGATCCACATGGCGGCCCAGGCCCTGGTGCGCTATTCCTACACCCATCCGGTGGAAACGTATGCCACCAACGTCATGGGCCTGGTCAACCTGTTCGAGGCGGTGCGCTCCACGCCCGGCATCAAGGCCGTGCTCAACGTCACCAGCGACAAGTGCTACGAGAACCAGGAATGGCCGTGGGGCTACCGCGAGAACGAGCCGCTGGGCGGCTATGACCCGTACAGCAACAGCAAGGCCTGCGCCGAGCTGGTGACGGGCGCCTACCGCAACTCCTTCTTCAACCCGGCGCAGCATGGCGTACATGGCGTGGCGCTGGGTTCGGGCCGCGCCGGCAACGTGATCGGCGGCGGCGACTGGGCCGAGGACCGCCTGGTGCCGGACATGGTGCGCGCCATTGCGGCCGGCCAGCCGGTGCGCATCCGCAGCCCGCACGCGATCCGGCCCTGGCAACACGTGCTGGAGCCGCTGTCGGGCTACCTGGCGCTGGCCGAGCGCCTGGCCACGGACGGCCCGGCCTTTGCGCAAGCGTTCAACTTCGGCCCGCACGACACCGATGCGCGCCCGGTGCAGTGGATCGTCGAACGCCTGTGCGCGCAGTGGGGCGAAGGCGCCGCCTGGGCGCTCGATGCGGCGCCGCAGCCGCACGAGGCCACCTACCTGAAGCTGGACTGCTCCAAGGCGCGCACGCGCCTGGACTGGCAGCCGCGCTGGCCGCTGGCGCGCACCCTGGACGAAATCGTCGCATGGCACAAGGCCCATGCGCGCGGCGACGACATGCGCAGCGTGACGCTGGCGCAGATCGCCACCTATCAACAGACCGAGATTCATCATGAATAAACAAGAACAACTGCGCCAACAGATCATCGAGCTGGTGGCCGAATACGCAGCCGCCGCGCAACCGGCACCCTTCGTGCCGGGTAGCACGGTGATTCCGCCGGCCGGCAAGGTGGTGGGCGCGCCGGAAATGCAGATGATGGTGCACGCCTCGCTCGACGCCTGGCTCACCACCGGCCGCTTCAATGAGCAGTTCGAGCAGAAGCTGGCGAAGTTCATCGGCGTGCAGCACCTGATCACGGTCAATTCCGGCTCCTCGGCCAACCTGGTGGCCTTCAACACGCTGACCTCGCCCAAGCTGGGCGCGCGCGCCATCCAGCCAGGCGACGAAGTGATCGGCGTGGCGGCCGGCTTCCCCACCACGGTCAACCCGATCCTGCAGTTCGGCGCCGTGCCCGTCTTTGTCGACGTGGAGCTGGGCACCTACAATATCGACGTCACCCAGCTGGAAGCGGCGATCGGTCCGAAGACCAAGGCCATCATGCTGGCCCACACCCTGGGCAACCCGTTCAACCTGGACCTCATCACGGCCCTGTGCAAGAAACACAATCTGTGGCTGGTGGAGGACTGCTGCGACGCGCTCGGCTCCACCTACCACGGCAAGATGGTCGGCACCTTCGGCGACATCGGCACCATGTCCTTCTACCCGGCCCACCACATCACCATGGGCGAAGGCGGCGCGGTGTTCACCAACAACCCCGAGCTGCGCATGATCGCCGAATCCTTCCGCGACTGGGGCCGCGACTGCTACTGCGCGCCGGGCAAGGACAACACCTGCGGCAAGCGCTTCTGCCAGAAGCTGGGCACGCTGCCGGAAGGCTATGACCACAAGTACACGTACAGCCACCTGGGCTACAACCTGAAGATCACCGACATGCAGGCGGCCTGCGGCCTGGCCCAGATCGAGCGCGCGCCCGGCTTCATCCAGGCGCGCAAGGACAACTTCGCCTACCTGACCGAGCGCCTGCAATCGTGCGCCGAGTTCCTGGTGCTGCCGCAGGCGACCGAGCATGCCGACCCGTCCTGGTTTGGCTTCCCGCTGACGCTGAAACCGGCTGCCAACGCCAGCCGCGTCGACCTGCTGACCTACCTGGACCAGCACAAGATCGGCACGCGCCTGCTGTTCGCCGGCAACCTGACGCGCCAGCCCTACATGCTCGGCCGCAACTACCGCGTGTCCGGCGAACTGACCAACACCGACCGCGTGATGAACGACACCTTCTGGATCGGCGTGTATCCCGGCCTCACCCGCGACATGCTCGATTACGCGGCCAGCAAGCTGGAACAGTTCTTCGGCGTCGGCTTCGATTGAGCACCATGCAGCCGCCCGCCACCTTCACCGCCGCACGCCAGGCCGCCATCGTCGCCACCCTGCCGCCCAACGCGCGCCAGCTGGTGCAGGTGGGTGCGGGCGACGGCGCGCTGGCACGCAGCTACCGCGACAGCTACCCCGCCAGCGCGCTGGTGGTGCTGGAGGGCGACCCGGCGGCGGCCCAACGCGCGCAAGCCTTTGCCGAGCGCGTGGTGCAGGTGCAGCTCGATAGCGCCGGCGCATCGCTCTTCACGCACCTGCAATGGGCCGACTGCTGGCTGTTCGACGAAACGCTGGAAACGCTGGCCGCACCGGCCAGGGTGCTGGCCGCCATCCGCGGCGCCATGCAGTACGACGCCTGCGTGCTGGCCTGCGTCAGCAACCCGGATGCCGGCACGCCGCAGCACGGCCTCGATGCGCCAGCGCTGCAAACCCTGTTCAGCGACGCCGGCTTCCGCATCGCCAGCGCCATTTCGCTCAGCCCCGGCGCGCCGCAGGCGGGCCAGCCGGCGCCGCGTCCGACCCACTTCCTGATCAAGGCCATGCCCGCGTGATGAAGCCCCTGTACTATTGCATCGCCCATGCACCGTTCCCGTGGCAGATGCCCTCCTTCATGACCATGCTCGGCTCGGGCGACTACGTGCCGGAGACCGGGCTGGCCATGAGCCGGCTGCTGCCGCCGGAGGAAGCGCGCCGCAACCGCTACCTGGGCGAATACCTGGCGCTGTTCCAGGTGCGGCGCCTGCTGCAGCAACAGCAGGCGCAAGGCATGGTCGGCTTCTGCCACTACCGGCGCTTTGCCCTGACGGTACCGATCGGCACGCGGCGCGACTTCAACCACTGGGCCCACCCGGACGACTTCGCGCGCGTCAAGCCCGAGCACTTCCTGGGCGACGGCCAGACCCCGATCGTGCCGGTGCGCCACCGTTTCGCCGGCAGCGTGCTGCAGCAGTATTGCGCCAATGCGGTGGCGCGCGACATCCTGATGTTCTTCGGCGACGCCATCGACTGCGGCGTGATCAGCGACTGGGAGGCGAGCAACTTCCTGAGCGGCGACGCCTTCATCCCCTGCCCGACCGTGGCCTACATACCGGTGCCGTGGTTCATCGAGATCGCGCAGCAGCTGGAACTGGTCATGTCGCGCCACTACCGCTACCACTACATCAACCGCGACGGCTACCTGGCGCGCAGCATGGCCTTCAGCTGCGAGCGGCTGCACGCGCTACTGCTGGCGCGCCACATTGCCGCCCTGGGCGAAGACAAGGTGGTGTCCACCGCCACCGTGGTGCTGGACGACAAGTTCCCCCGTACCTGAGGCCCCCATGCGCATCCTGCCCACCGCCATTCCCGGCTGCTTCCAACTGGTGCCCGACATCCGCGCCGACGAACGGGGCAGCTTCGTCAAGACCTTCCGCGCCGACCTGTTCCGCGCGCACGGCATGGCCACCGAGTATGCCGAGGAATACTTTTCGCTCTCCAAGCGCAACGTGATGCGCGGCCTGCACTTCCAGCTGCCGCCGCACGAACACGCCAAGCTGGTGTACTGCGTGCAGGGCGCCGTGCAGGACGTCGTGCTCGACCTGCGGCGTGGCTCGCCGGCCTATGGCCGCCACCTGAGCGTGGAGCTGAGCGCGCAGAACGGCCACATGCTGTACCTGCCGGCCGGGCTGGCGCACGGCTTCTGCACGCTGGGCGAACAGGCGCTGATGATGTACAAGGTGACCAGCGCCTACGCACCCGAACACGACAGCGGCGTACGCTGGGATTCGGCCGGCATCGACTGGCCGCTGGCCGCGCCCGTGCTGTCGGCGCGCGACCAGGGCTTTGCCACGCTGGCCGACTTCGACTCGCCCTTCGTCTACCGGGAGCCGGCGTGAGCGCGCGGCGCGCCCTGCTGACCGGCGCCAGCGGCTTCATCGGCGCGCGCCTGGCGCAGCGCCTGCTGGACGAGGGCTGGGAAGTGCACCTGGTGCTGCGGCCCGATTCCGCCAGCGCCGCCCTGCCGGCGCCGACGCCGCGGCTGCACGTGCACCGCCATGACGGCAGCACCATGGGCCTGGTGGACATCATGCGCGCGGCGGCGCCGCAGGCGGTATTCCACCTGGCGTCGCTGTTCCTGGCCCAGCACCAGCCGCAGGACGTGGAGCGCCTGGTGCAGGCCAACCTGCTGTTCTCGACCCAGCTGGCCGAAGCGATGGCCCAGTGCGACGTGCGCCTGCTGGTCAACACCGGCACCTCCTGGGAGCACTACGAGGATGCCGACTACGACCCGGTCTGCCTGTACGCGGCCACCAAGCATGCCTTCAGCGCCCTGCTGCACTACTACGCCGCCTGTCACGGCCTGCGCGTGGCGACCCTGAAGCTGTTCGATACCTATGGTCCGGGCGACACCCGACCCAAGGTGCTCAACCTGCTCAAGCGCATTGCCAACGAAGGCAGCCAGCTGGCCATGTCGCCCGGCGGGCAGCTGATCGACCTGGTGTATATCGACGACGTGCTGGATGCGTATGTGCAGGCCTGGCAGGTGCTGGCCGACGGCACGCAGGCGGAGCCGATGGCGGACTACGGCGTGTCGAGCGGCGCGCCGCTGCCGCTGCGCGACCTGGCCGCGCTGTATGCCCAGGTAAGCGGCAAGCCGCTGGCGATCGACTGGGGCGGCCGCCCCTACCGCCCGCGCGAAGTGATGGTGCCGTGGACGCGCTATCAGCCGCTGCCCGGCTGGCAGCCGAAAGTCGCGCTGGCCGACGGCCTGGCCCGTTTCCACCAGGCTTGAAAAAAAAATCGGGGACGTAACACGTTTTCGCCAAGGCGAAAACGTGTTACGTCCCCGATTTTTTTGAGCCTTACGGTTCGCGGATT
>JAJTCO010000005.1 GCA_021323265.1 Pseudoduganella sp.
GAGTACTACCAGGACTACGCGGCGCGCCTGGCGAGCGAGATTCCCGGCGCCTTCTTCGCCGACCAGTTCAATAATCCGGCCAATCCGCTGGCGCACGAAACGACCACCGGCCCGGAAATCTGGGAACAGATGGCGCGCGAGATCGACGCCATCGTGGTGGGCGTCGGCTCGGGCGGCACGCTGACCGGCCTGGCGCGCTACTTCCACAAGGTGGCGCCGCACGTCAAGTTCATCCTGGCCGACCCCAAAGGCTCCATCCTCAAGGAGTACGTCGATACCGGCAAGGTGGCCGACACCAGCGGCGCCTGGGCAGTGGAAGGCATCGGCGAAGACTTCATCCCCTCCATTGCCGACATGGGCGCGATTGCGCAGGCCTACACCATTACCGACCAGGAAAGCTTCGACAGCTCGCGCGCCTTGCTGCGTGCGGAAGGCATCCTGGCCGGCTCCTCGACCGGCACCCTGCTGGCGGCCGCACTGAAATACTGCCGCGAGCAGACCACGCCGCAGCGCGTGCTGACCTTCGTCTGCGATACCGGCACGCGCTACCTGTCCAAGGTGTACAACGACAGCTGGATGTTCGACCAGGGGCTGCTCAAGCGCCAGAAGCTGGGCGACCTGCGCGACCTGATCGGCCGCCTGTTCGAAAACGGCGACGTGATCAGCGTGGCGCCGGGCGACACCCTGCTGGTGGCCTTCAACCGCATGCGCTCGTCCGACCTGGCGCAGTTGCCCGTGATCGCCGACGGCAAGCTGGTCGGCCTGATCGACGAATCGGACATCCTGCTCAAGGTCGAAAACGACGCCGGCCAGTTCAAGGGCGACGTGGGCGACACCATGACCACACGCATCGAGACGCTGGCCCCTTCGGCCGGCATGGCGGCGCTCCGTGATACCCTCGACCGTGGGCTGACCGCCATCATCGCCGACGGCGGCAAGTTCTACGGCCTGATCACCCGCTACGATTTACTCAACCACTTGCGCAGGACACTATCTTGAGCGAAAAGAAGACCAAAGCCCACCTGGCCACGCGCGTCATCCACGCTGGCCAGCATCCCGACCCGTCGACCGGCGCCATCATGCCCCCGATCTACGCCACTTCCACCTTCGTCCAGCAAAGTCCCGGCGTGCACAAGGGCCTGGACTACGGGCGTTCGCACAATCCGACGCGCTGGGCGCTCGAACGCTGCGTGGCCGACCTGGAAGGCGGCGCGCAGGGCTTCGCCTTCGCTTCCGGCCTGGCGGCCATCTCCACGGTGCTCGAGCTGCTCGATGCCGGTTCGCACATCGTGGCCGGCGACGACATGTACGGCGGCACCTTCCGTCTGTTCGAACGGGTACGCCGGCGCAGCGCGGGCCATGAATTCACCTACGCCGACCTGACCAACCCGGAGAACCTGCTGGCCGCCCTGCGCCCGGAAACGAAGATGGTGTGGGTCGAAACGCCGACCAACCCGATGCTCAAGCTGGCCGACCTGGCGGCCATCGCCCGCATCTGCCGCGAGCGCGGCATCCTGGCCGTCGCCGACAACACCTTTGCCAGCCCGATCGTGCAGCGGCCGCTGGAACTGGGCTTCGACATCGTCGTCCATTCCGCCACCAAGTACCTGAACGGGCACTCGGACATCATCGGCGGCATCGCGGTGGTGGGCGGCGAAGAGCGCCAGTCGGCCTGGCGCGAGCAGCTGGCTTTCCTGCAAAACTCCGTCGGCGCGATTGCCGGCCCGTTCGACAGCTTCCTTGCCTTGCGCGGCGTGAAGACGCTCGCCATCCGCATGGAGCGCCATTGCAAGAGCGCGCTGGAACTGGCGCGCTGGCTCGAACGCGAGCCCCTGGTGAAGAAGGTGTTCTATCCAGGCCTGGAATCGCACCCCCAGCACACGCTGGCCAAAGCGCAGATGGACGGCTTCGGAGGCATCATCTCGATCGACCTGGACACCGACCTGGCCGGCGCGCGCCGCTTCCTGGAACGCTGCGACGTGTTCGCACTGGCGGAAAGCCTGGGCGGCGTGGAATCGCTGATCGAGCACCCTGCCCTGATGACGCACGCCTCCATTCCGGCTCCGCAACGTGCGGCGCTGGGCATTGGCGACGGCCTGATTCGCCTTTCCGTCGGCATCGAGGATATCGAAGACTTGCGCCAGGACCTGCGCAATGCCCTCGACGCCATCTGAGCGCCAATGCAGCAACTGCGGGCGCCCCATGCGGGTGCTCGACCTGTCGGGCCACTACCAGCGGCCGGTGCAGGTCGACACGTGCGCGCATTGCTGCCTGGCCTGGTTCGACGGCACGGAATCGGTGCGCCTGGCGGGACCCGGCATCGCCGAACTGGTACGCGAAATCCACGGCGCCATGCAGGCGGACGGCGAGCACGCCCACGCCGTATCCCTGGCGCGCGTGCAGACCTGCCCGGTCTGCGAAGCGGCCCTGAAGTCCGCCGCCAACCAGACCCGCTTCGGCCGCACCACCCACCTCGAATGCCCGAACGGGCATGGCTACTACCAGACCTACATTCTCTACCTGGCCGAAAAGGGCTTCGTGCGGCCGCTGGCCTGGTCGGATATCCGCTCCATGCTGGCCCAGGGCAAGGAAATGTTCTGTGCCAGTTGCGGCTGCCCGCTGCCGGCCCGTCCGCTCGAAGCGTGCCCCGCATGCCAGTCGGCCATCGGCATTATCGATCCCACGCGGCTGGCCAGCGCGATCATGCGCGACGACGCCATTGCGCCGGCGACGGCGCCCACCATGCAGCAGCACAAATGCCAGGCCTGCGGCGGAGCGCTCGACGTGACGCGCGACATCCACTGTCCCCACTGCCACGCGCCGGTACTGCGCAGCGACACCGGCACGGCGGCCGGTGCGGCGGCCGAGGCGCTTGCTGCCAGGGCCGTGAACCGTCCCGCCCCGGCCACGCCGCACCACGCCATGGCCAATGCTGCGCAGGAACGGCGCGCGCAGCGCCTGCGTACCTTCGAATACAGGCTGGCCTTCGGGGTAGCCGGCGCCGCGATCCTGGCCGGCGTCTTCGCGTGGTACCGCCAACCCAGCGAGCGCCAGGACTGGACGCCGCAGGAAGCGGCGCTGACCTCCTACGACGCCCACTTCCGCCCGCCCATCATGGAGTGCGATCCAGATTCGCCGGTGCGCCGCGAAGCGCGCGTGCGGCAACTGATCGTCGTCCCCGGCGTGCCGGGGCCAGGTCCGCTCAATGCCACCTTCGGTGCCGTGCGCGCGGCGCACATACGCGCCGTTGCCTTGCGCAAGCACTGGGAGAGTAGTGGCGCCTACGAACTGCTGGCCGAGCAGGAGAACAATCCCTACGCCACGGCGCGCAGCATGCCCGAAGGGATGTTCCGGCGCGGCGAGGTCATGCGCGTGGTGGAACTGGCGGCCTTCTGCCTGCCCGTGAACGTAATCAGTCCCCCGCTGCTGGCGGAGGATGGCTTCCACGTGATCCAGGTGGTCGAGGCGCGCTAGTCGCCCGCCTTGCGCACCGGGTCCGAGATATTGAACACGCGGCGCACCAGGCTTTCCAGCGCCACGAACACCCCCTCCACGCCAAAGCCGGCAATGAACGCCAGGGCCGACGTGCTGAGCGCCCAGCTGCCCAGCAGGCCGATCTCGCTGCCCGGCGACTGGCCCGAAGGATTGACGAACAGGGCGATGCAGGCGCCGATGGTGGCTCCCAGCGCCAGCTGCAGCAGCGCCAGCGTGTAGTCGCGCGGCGACAGCAGGCTTTCGCGCATCTTGGCCCAGAGGCCGCGCACCACGGCGGCGCCCGCGCCAAGGATGCCGTAGCACAGCGGCAGCACCGCAGTGCCCACCACCAGGGTCACCACGCGCGCCTGTTCCTCACTGGTGCGCCGCAGGTAACGCTCGCGCTCGGACGGTGAAGCGCCCGCCTGTCCCGCTTCGGTTTCCGGCATCTCGCCGAACAGGCCCGCCACCTTGCCGTAACAAGTGCGCCACGGCACCAGCCAATTGCGCAAGTTCAAGCGCACGATTCCCACCTGTTCCGCCAATGCCAGGCGCCGCGTGCACAGCTGGTACTCCTCGGTACTGCGGTAACGCGGCGCCGTCCCTTCTGCGCTCCCAGCGCAGAACTGCACGGGCGGCGCGTCTGCGCTGGCGGAATGCTTGGTTTCCGCATCCTCGATGGCCTTGAACAGGGTGGCCTGCTGCGCCTGCAGCATATCCAGGTGCTGCAGCATGACATTGCCGCCGGTGATATGCCAGGACATCGCGCACGTCAGCACCAGCCCGACCAGCAGCAGCACCACGATGCGGAAGATGCGCCGGTTGAAGCGCTCCGCCGCCTTCACCAGTCCGGGAAAGGCATAGCGCGCCAGCGTCAGGCGCGTGGGCTTGTCGGCGTGCGGCGTGCGCGGCGCCGCATGGGGTGCGCGCCGCATCATCATCGTCCGCATCCAGTTGCGCCAGTCGCGCTGGTTGTCTTCGCCCACCACCATCAGGGTGAACGCGATGGTCAGCCCGGTGGCCGGGCGCGCCGCCGCATTCAGCTTGTCCTTGGCGCACAGCACCTTGACCGCCTGCGCCACGCGCTGCTCGCTGCTGTCGGACCCCGCCAGGCCAATGGCGCACAGCTCGTCGATGCGCGGCTCGCAATCGTCGTGATTGTCGAAGTTGTACAGGCTCTTGTCCCAGCGGCCGGAAATGTGGTCAAGCAGCAGGAAGACTTCATTCAGTTCGCGCACGAAAATGAAGTCTTCGATCCGTTGGCAGGCGGCGCTGCCGTTTTCTTCGGACAGATTGGAAGACATGGCGCCTCCCCAGGGAGCAGGTTGTCACTTCATTGTGCGCCTGCGGGCATGGGGAGGACTTTGCGCTGCCTCAAAGGGAAGGCTTATTCGCCCGGATGGTACTTGCGTTCGAGATTTTTCTCGATGTCTTCCTTGTAGAACAGCACATCCTTGAATTCGCCGCGCGCATACATTTCGGCCTGGTCGTTGAAGTGCGGCGAGGCCGGGTCCCCGCTCTGGCCGCCCGCCAGGATGCTCTTGGCGCGGATCTTCGGGCCGAATTCCACCGCCGCCACGAAGCTATTGCCGCGCTCGCCGTATATGCGCTTGGTGCGCTGTTGCGACGTCATGCCGTAAGCCGCCAGCGCGCCCCAGTTGCCGGAGGCGAATGGCACAGCGATGCTTGGCTTGTTGTCGTCGAAAGGTTGGACGATGTCGCCGGTCAGGCGCTGGAAGCGGTTGATTTCGCCCCATGGCGTCTTCCATGTGCCAAAGTCCGAAGACAGCTTGGCGGAGGCGCGCACCAACGCTTCCAGGCGCTGCTTCGGCGTCAGTTGTGTGGCCAGGTAATCGAGCACCGGCATGCCCTTTTGCTTGGCTGCCGGGCCAAACTGCTTGACCTGGTCCTGCAGCCAGTAGATCGCCAGCGAGGTTGGAATGGAATTCAGCGCGTAGCGCATGTCCCAGTCGCGCAGCAGCGAGACCTGCTCCAGCACGGCCGCCTTTGCCAGGTCACTGGCCGGCGCTTCGTCGTAGGCGCGCACCAGCAGCGGCAGCAGCGGCTCGAAGGCGGTGAGCTGGGAGTCGTAGGCCGCCGCGATCAGGCTGTCGATGGTGAAGTCCTTCTTCCCTTGCAGCACGCGCACGGCATGGATACCGCGCGCATTCTCCGGATTGACCGACATGTACGCCGGATAGTCCTGCGGGCGCGGGCTGTACGGACCGGCAGCGGAATAAGGCCAGTTATTGGTATTCTGGATCCAGCCGTTCTTCGGGTTGTACAGTTGGATCGTGTCGCGCACCGCGTGCAAGCCCTTCCAGTCGGTCGCAGGGTCCGCGCCATCCACCGGCTTGGTAAAGTCGAAACGCGCATCGCGCACCGGCATGAAATTGCCGTGGAAGTAGGCGATGTTGCCGTCGGCATCGGCGTAGACCGTGTTGTTCGAGGAATTGGTGCGCAGTTCCATGGACTTGTAGAAAGCCGCGTAGTTGCGCGCCTTGGTCCGGATGAAGGACTGCGTCAGGGCCTTGAGCGGCTCGTTCATCATCGCCACGGAAACCCATTTTCCGTCCTGCTCGCGCACCACGGGGCCGCGATGCGTGAAATAGGCGGTGACGGTCTTCTCGGCCTTGTTGCCGTCGGCCGCCTTGTATGGCAGGCGCACGTTTTCGGTGCGCAGGGCGCGCAAGTCCTTGCCGTACTGGTAGTAGTACTTGCCTTGGCGTTCGACGACCGTTTCCAGGTATTCGTCGATCACATCCCCGCCGCCGGAGGTATGCATCCAGCCAATGCGGTCGTTGAAGCCCTGGTAGACGAAGAACTGGCCCCAGGTCACGGCGCCGTAAGCGTTCAAGCCTTCCTGGCTGACCACGTGAATCTCGGGCCGGAAGTAGAACGAAGTATGCGGGTTGATCATCAGCAGCGCATGGCCGGACTTGCTCAGCGCCGGGGCGATGGCGAAACCGTTCGAGCCGCGCGGTTCCTGATCCAGGTCGCTGCCGCCGGCCTCCGCCAGTGCCGGCGCGGGACGCTTGCCGTAGAAGGCTTCCAGCTGTTCGAGATTGACCGACTCGATGTCGCCGCCGATGCTTCCTTCGCTGAAGCTGAGCGCCATCCACGGCTCGAAACGGGTCAGCAGGCGCGCCTGCACCTGCGGATTCCTGTGCAGGTAATAGTTCAGGCCATCGGCCCATGCCACCATCAGCTTCTTCAGCCATTCCGGACTGGCCTTGTATTGCGACTTGAGCTGCTCCGGCGTGATGAAGAGCTTCATGCGCAAGTCCTGGTACAGCGCCTTCTCGCCCTCCACTTCCGCCAGGCGGCCCATGGCGTTGATGAAATTGAGTTCGATGCGCTTGAAGTCGTCTTCCGCCTGGGCGTACAGCATGCCGAAGACCGCGTCCGCATCGGTCTTCGCATAAACGTGCGGAATGCCCCATTTGTCGCGCAGGATGGTGACGCGCTTGGCGATGGCCTGCAGGCGCAGCGCCTCGGCAGGGCTCAGCTGGCTCGCCGCCTGTGGCGCGGCCGGAGCGGCAATGGCGGCCGGGATCGCGCAGAACGCGACCAGTACGGCACTCAGTTTATGCATGCTTTGTTGCCCCTTATTGCTCAAGCAGTTGTGCAATGCGTTCACGCAGCTCGGCGTTTTCGGCGCCCAGCGCGGCATTCTTTTCCTTCAATTGCGAAATCTCCAGGCGCAGCACCTCGGCTTCGGTCAGCGGCGCAGGGCGCTCGGCCGGCTCGTACTGGCCGAGCGCATCGTCCTTCACCTTCTGCGGCCGATTGGCGGCGCGCTGCTCGCGGATCTCGCGCGCAGCCTGCTGCAGGAACTTGCGGCCGCCGGCCACGGCGGTCTTCTGGTCTTCCTCCGGCAGGGTTGCCACGGTGGCGGCGGCATTGATCGAGATCGTGCCCGAGCGTACCGCATCCACCAGCTCCGGCGTCGCGCTGCGCGTGATTTTTTCGATCTGGCCCAGGGTATTGGCGCTGAGGCGCGCCGCGCGCGCGATATCCTCGCGCTTGGCCTTGGCCTTGGGCGGCGGCGCGGCTTCCTCGCCTTCCGGATCGGGCGGCGCGATGGCGGCGTCTTCCGCCTTGGCGCGTTCAGCCTCTAGCTGCTGGCGCTTGGCCAGGATTTCCTGCTGGCGCAGGGCCAGCACGCCGCGCTGGAAGTCCGACACGCTGCGCCGGCCCAGGTGATTGTCGATCATCCACAGCATCACGTCTTCCATGTCCTTGAAGCTCGTGTTCTGGGTGACCTTGAATGGAATGCCGTGTTGCTGGCAGATCGCGTAGCGGTTGTGGCCATCGACCAGGATATCGTTCCACAGCACCAGCGCATCGCGGCAACCCTCGGCCAGCAGGCTGCGCTCGAGCGCATTGCGCTCGGCTTCGGTCAACGGCTCGATATAGTCGCGCAGGACGTCATTGATCTTGATTTGCATGGGGTCTTTCAAGGATTTCTGCGACCAGCATGCTACAACATTCCACGGCGATTACAAGCGTTGTCGGAATTGCCAGCTCTGGATGTTAACTTACAGTCATGTCATAATAGCGGGCTATACCCCCTGCCCCGGTGGTGAAATTGGTAGACACACCGGACTTAAAATCCGTTGGCCGCAAGGCCGTGCCGGTTCGATTCCGGCCCGGGGCACCACAAAATGCGCATTCTTCGTGGCAATCGTTTGCTACACTAGCGCCATGCAAAACCTGTTCCGTCCCCTATTTGTTGCGCTCGGCATGGCCGCGGCGGCGCTGCTTGCCGGGTGCGCCGGCATCGGCGCCGGCGCGTTCTACGCCAATCCTTCGGCCGCCAGCGCGTTCGAAATGTGCAAGACGCTGCTCTCCGCCGCGCCGGACATGGACTTCGCCAATGCCTTGCGCATGGAACTGGGCCGGCGCGGCGTTGCCGAAGCATCCTGTCCCGACGTCATCAAGCAGCGTGAAACGCTGGTCGCTGTCGGCGTGGCCGCTGGCGTGGTCGCACTGGCGGTGGCGGCCAACAAGCATAGCGACGTCGACATCGGTGTCGGCGCCAGCATCGGACTGTATGGCGGTGGCACCGGCGCCTATCCGGAACCGGTGGCGGTAAGCGACCGCGACTGGGCCTGGGACCAGTACCAGGGCGAGAACGGCAGCGCCATCTGGGCCTGCCGCGGCCTGCAGACGGGCGTCCCGGCCGATCCGGCGCGCTGCGATGGCAAACCCATGACCGACACCACCTGGCCCGGCCCATCCCCTTCTTTCCGCTAGGACGCCTGCCGTTGACCGCCGGAAAGTGCTATGACAGGCGTTCGCACGATTGACGCAGGCTTTCGCCCCAACCGCCCGTTGCGCGGAGAATGATGTCGTTCTCCTTCGCGGGGTGGTCAAAATGCAAACAGGAAATTTCATACGCTGCACGGCGCTGGCGCTTGGCGCGCTGGTACTGGCGGCGCCGGCAACGGCCGGCACCTTCGACGGCGGCATTCCCGAATTCTGGATATGCAGCGGCAGTTGCGGCGCCTCGGGGGCGAATGGCGTGGTCCCCCTGGCCCCGGGCGGCGGCAGCGCGTACGGCTGGGTCTCGACCTTCGGCAGCAACGTGCAGGCGTCGCTGGCAGGCGTGGGCAGTGGCGGCGACGAAGCCAACGGCACGACCCTGCGCTCCGTCTCGTTTGACGCCACGGCGGGGGCGCTGCTCGACTTCCGCTTCAACTATGTGACGACCGACGGTGCCGGCTTTGCCGACTACGCGTGGGCGCGCCTGCTCGACTCCGGCAACAACCAGGTTGCCATGCTGTTTACCGCCCGCACCAATGGCGAGGGCGACGCCGTGCCAGGCTTCGAATTGCCGGCCACGGAGGCCACGCTGACGCCCTTCCCTGTCGCCGTGACGGAAGGCGCCACGCAGTGGGCGCCATTGGGGCCGGATTCGGACGAATGCTACGACACGGGCTGCGGTGCGACCGGTTGGGTGCGGGCGCAGTACACCATTGCCAGCAACGGCGTGTACCGCCTGGAGTTTGGCGTCAGCAACTGGGAAGACCGGGACTTCGATTCCGGCCTCGCCTTCGACGCCTTCACGGTTGGCGGTCTGCCGCTGCCGATTCCCGAGCCTGGCCAGTACGCCATGCTGCTGGCCGGCCTGGCCGTGCTCGGCATGGGAAGGCGGGCGGCAGGCCGCAGGCCGGCCTAGGCGGCCGGTTCGCGGCGCTGGGCGCGGTAGATGCCGGACTGGCCGGAGAACAGGTAGGCTGCGGCACAGGCCAGGGCCGCGTATGGCCCGATTGCGGGGCCGAACAGCTCCATCGCCATCACCGTGCAGGCCAGCGGCGTCTTGGCCGCGCCGGCAAACACCGCGACGAAGCCGATGGCCGCCAGCAGCGGGAACGGCTGGTGCAGCAGCGGCGCCAGGGCGTTGCCCAGGGTGGCGCCGATATAGAACAGCGGGGTCACTTCGCCGCCCTTGAATCCGCTTCCCAGGGAACCCACGGTAAAGACCAGCTTCCCTAGCCAGTCCCACCAGTCGAGCGGGACGCGGAACGCTTCCACCATCGGCCCGATGCCCAGGCCAAGGTAGCGCTGCAGGTCAGGGCCGCCATCGGTGGCGCCGGCCGCACCGACCACCAGCGCAATGACGGCGCCGCCGGCCAGGGGCCGCAGCGGTGCGTAGGCAATGCGCGCCTTCATCCAGGCCGCCAGCGCGTGCGTGGCACTGGCGAAGGTGCGCCCGACCAGGCCAAACACCACGCCCGCGGCGACGATGGCGGCCAGGCCCAGCAGCAAAGGGCCTTCCGGCGCCCCCAGCGCGCCGGCGGCAAAATGCGTGTGGCCCACGCCCCACCAGCGCGTGACCTGGTCCGCCAGCAAGGCGGCCAGCATGCAGGGGTAGATCGCGCTCACGCGCATGCGCCCGACGAACAGCACTTCCAGGCCGAAGATGGCGCCGGCCAGGGGCGTGCCGAAGACGGATGCGAAACCGGCGCTGATGCCGGCCATCAGCACCAGGCTGCGGTCTTCGCGGCGCAGGCGAAACACGTGGGTCAGCTGGTCGGCCAGGGCGCCGCCCATCTGTACCGCCGTGCCCTCCCGCCCGACCGATGCGCCGAACAGGTGGGACACGATGGTGCTGCACAGGATCAGCGGCGCCAGGCGCAAGGGCACCACGTTTTTCGGGTCGTGGATCTCGTCGATCAGCAGGTTGTTGCCCGCCTCCACGCTGCTGCCGACGTGCAGGTAGATCCAGCCGACGCCAAAGCCGGCCAGGGGCAACAGCCACACCACCCAGCGGTAGCTTTCGCGCCAGGCGGTCGCAACGTCCAGTGCGACCAGGAAGAAGGCGGAAGCGCTGCCGGCCAGCGCAGCAATCAGGCCGGCCAGCAGGCTCCACTTCGCCAGGTAGCGCAGTTGCTTAATGATTGTGGTGCCCCTTGTCCTTCTCGCGCGTCACCTGGACCGGCTTGGCGTCGGCGGGCGCGGGCGTGTCTGGCGCTGCGGCGGCCGGCGGCAGTTCGCCGGTCCACTCGTAGGCCGTGGTGCCCTTGGGTGCCTTGTACCAGCCCGGATCGCTGTAGTCGCCGCGCTTCTGGCCGGGACGCACCTTCATCAGGGTGAACATGCCGCCCATCTCGATATCGCCGTACGGGCCGGTACCGGTCATCATCGGCAGCGTGTTCTCGGGGATTTCCATCTCCATGCCGCCCATCGAGCCGCCCTTGTCGCCCATCACCATGTAGCCCGGCACCAGCTTGTTGATCTTCTGTGCCACGCCGCTATGGTCCACGCCGATCAGGGTCGGCACGTCATGGCCCATGGCGTTCATGGTGTGGTGGGATTTATGGCAGTGGAACGCCCAGTCGCCCGGATTGTCGGCAATGAACTCGATGGCCCGCATCTGGCCCACGGCGATGTCGGTCGTCACCTCCGGCCAGCGCGCGGACGGCGGCACCCAGCCGCCATCCGTGCCGGTCACCTGGAACTTGTGGCCGTGGATGTGGATCGGGTGGTTGGTCATGGTCAGGTTGCCGGCACGGATGCGCACGCGGTCGCCCTGGCGCACCACCAGCGGGTCGATGGCCGGGAATACGCGGCTGTTGAACGTCCAGATATTAAAGTCCGTCATCGTGTTGACCTTGGGGACCATGCTGCCCGGTTCGATATCGTAAGCGCTGAGCAGGAACACGAAGTCGCGGTCCACGGCGTGCTGGCGCGGGTCCTTCGGGTGAGTCACCCAGAAGCCCATCATGCCCATCGCCATCTGCACCATTTCGTCTGCATGCGGATGGTACATGAAAGTGCCGGCATGTTTGGCAACGAACTCATAGACGAAGGTCTTGCCGGGCTGGATGGCGGGCTGGCTGACGCCGGAAACGCCGTCCATGCCGCTTGGCAGGATCTGGCCGTGCCAGTGCACGCTGGTGTGCTCCGGCAGCTTGTTGGTGACGAAGATGCGCACGCGGTCGCCCTCCACCACTTCGATGGTCGGGCCGGGGCTCTGTCCGTTGTAGCCCCACATCTTGGCGTACATGCCGGGCGCGATTTCGCGCACCACGGGCTCGGCCACCAGGTGGAACTCCTTGACGCCATCCTTCATGCGCCACGGCAGGCTCCAGCCATTCAAGGTGACGACCGGGTTATACGGGCGGCCATTGGGCGGCATCAGCGGCGGCGCGGTGGCGGCGCTGGACTGCACCGGCGCCTCCGGCAGGCCGGCCGCGCCGGCACGGCTGACCATGCCCGCACCGATCAGGGCTGCGGCGCCATTGGCCAGGAAAGATCGACGGTTACTCATTGCTGTACTCCTTTGCCGCCGATCGCGGCATCCAGGTTGGCGTCCGCGATCCAGAATTCCTTGAGCGCGGTAATGTAGTTGTTGACGGCGCCGGTCTGTTCGCGGGCATCGGCCAGCAGTTCGAACACGGACAGCAGCATGCCGTTGTAGCGCAGCAGCGTCTCCTCGGAGATCTTCTGGCGCAGCGGGATCACCACGTCGCGGTAGTGCTTGGCCAGCTCGTAGGAAGCCTGGTAGTCGGCCTGGCTTTCGCGCGCCTCGCTGGCGGCGTTGACGGCGGCGGCGGACAGGCGGTTAAGCGCCTGCATGTAGGTCGCCTCGGCATGGGCCACGCGCGCGCCGCCCCAGTCGAACAGCGGTACTTCCAGCGAGATTTCGTAGCCGCGCGAGCGGTGATCGCCTTCGCGTTCGCGGATGCCGCTCAACTCCAGCACGTTGACGAAACGGGTGGTCCTGGTCAGGCCCAGCGCACTGGCGGTGTGCTTGCTCTCCAACTGGGCGGCCTGCACGTCCAGGCGCTCGCGCACTGCCACGGCTTCGGCGTCGGCCAGGGCGCGCGGGCTGGCGGGCAGCTCGGGCAGGCGGTCCGGCAGGCGCAACGCCTTCGCCTGGGCGCCGGACAGGCCAAGCAGCCGGGCCAGCTTTTCGCGGCTGGCATTGGATTCCTTGCGCGCGCGCGCCACGTCGGCCATGGCGTCCGCATGGAAGGCTTGCTCGCGCGCAGCGTCGTACTTGCTCCAGTTGCCGGCGGCCTGCATGCGCTTGGCCAGTTCGCCGCTTGCTTCGGCGGCGTCGCTGATCTGCTGGGCGTACTCTACGCCCTGCTGCGCGGCCACGGCTTCGATCCAGGCCAGGCGTGCCTGGTGCGCCAGGCCGACCGCCTCACCGGCCAGGTCCAGCTTGACCTGTTCGAAGCGCTGCGCTTCGATACGGCTGGCAAGGGGCAGCGTCAGGAGCTGGATGAAGTTGATGCTCAGGGTGCGTTCGATGGCGACGGCACCCTCGCCGTGGGTGCGCTTGAAGCTGAAGCCGGGGTTGGCCAGGCGGCCGGCCTGCACCAGCTCCGCCTCGGCGATGCCCAGCTCCCAGTAGCGCGCCTGCAGGCTGCGGTTGTTCAGCAACGCGGCCTGCACGGCCGCTTCGGCGCCCAGCGGTTCGGCCAGCAGCTTGCCCAACTGCTCGTCCAGCGCGCGCCGGTCTTCGTCATTGCGCAGCAGGCGGGTCTCGGCGCCGCTGCGGGTCTTGGTGGCTTGTGCTACTGCGCCGAAGCCGCCATCGTTCGAAAACGTGGCGCATCCGGACAGCAGCACCGCCGTGGCGGCCGCAGCCGCCAGCGTGAATGCTCGATTCATGATGTTCTTTCCAATGCAAGGTCGTCCTGCGCGGGGTTGCAGGATAAGCCGGTCCGTGAGGTCCGGCAAGGCTCAGGCAAGGGTCGTCCGCGGCGGACGTTTGGGCGTGGCCAGGTCGACCGGCTTGGGAGGCGCCGGATCGGTCAAGCGCAGGCGGGTGACGGGCAGCGGCTGGACTGCCGCTTGCGGTGTCGCGTAGGCCAGTGCCGCCCCAAGGCAGCAGTCTCCCATGCTGGAGCACTGCTCGCTGCTGCCGCAATCGTGAGGGCTCTCCGCCAGCATGGCGGCGTGATCGTGCGCGCCCGCCTGCGCCGCCGGCTTGGCGGTGCCGCACAGGAGCATGCTGGCCGAAGCGAATCCCTGGAAAGGGACTGCCACGAGCATCAGCCATAGCACAATGACACGGATCACGGATTTCATGGGCAGCGATATTATCATGTCGCGCTTAGAAGCGGCTTATGATCCTGATGTAGGCGCCGCGTCCCACCGACAGCCGCGGGCTGCCGACCTGCGAACCGCGCGTTTCCTCATGGTCGCGGTCGAGGGCGTTGCTGGCGCCCAGCGACAGGTCCAGCCAGGGCCGCAGGCGCCAGTTCAGGTTCACGTCCAGCGCCGTGTAGCCCGGCACGTCGGAGTAGCGCAGGCGGCTGACGCGGCGCACGGTCACGTCCAGGTCGCGCCCTTCCCCCAGCACCAGCGAAGAGCGCAGGCGCGCGGTATGGGTGGGGTCGAAGTTTTCGCGCGTCGAGTTGTTGATCTCCCGAACGCCCGGCTTCATGTGGAATTCTTCATGCATCGCGGTGAATCCCGCGCCCAGGCGCCAGTCGCGGGTCACCTGGAAATTGCCCCAGGCTTCCACGCCACGCGTCTCCCCTTCCAGGTTGTTGGCAATGGTGAAGAGCACGGGGAAATTGATCGCCGTCACCGTCCGCAGGCGGTCATAGCGCGCGCGATACAGCGTGATCGAGTAGTTGGCATGGTTGCCCAGCTGCCTGCGGTGGCCCACTTCCAGCACCTTGGCCACCTCGGACTGGAAGTCCGCTCCGCCAACCAGGCTGACCACGCCCTGCTTGATGTAGCTGTCGCGATCGACCCGCGTGGGCGCGCGCGCGGTGCGCGAGAGCGAAGTCCACCACATTGACTCGGCCGACTGTTTCCATGACAGGCGCAGGTTGGGCAGGAATTCCGTGCCCGTGTAACCATTGCGTTCCAGCCGCAGTCCGGCAATGAGCTTGAACTGGTCGCCAAGGGCAATCGTGTCCTGTCCGAACAGGCTGCCCCAGCGCAGCGTCGCGTGCGCAGGCAGGAATGCAATGCCGCTCCAGTTGGTGACCCGGTCGCGCGCATAGCGGTAGTCCGCCCCGACCGCCAATGCATGGCTGCCAAGCGGTGCGAAGTTATAGACCCCTTGCAGGTCCAGCACGTCCAGCGTTTCCATGAAGGTGCCGGCATGGTCGCGCCGGGTGCGGTCGTAGTAGGCCTGCACGTTCCAGTTGCCGCCATCGCTCAACTGGCGCGACCAGTGGAGCTGCACGTTGGCGCCGTTCAGGCGCGCCTCGTCCGGCCGTGCAATGTCCCTGGTCGGCAACTGCCCTTTGCCGCTGCGGTAGGCGTCGCCCTGGAGCGTGATGGCATCGGCCCCGCGCTGCCAGTCGCGCCGGAAGCCGGCTTGCGCATAGTGCCAGGCGTCGCCCAGCTTGGCGCCGTTCAGACGCTCGCCGCTCGGCATCGCGTAATCCATGGCGTAGGCGCGCCAGGCGCCGTCCGCCGCCGCGGCGCCATGGCTGATGGTGGCCCCGGACTGCAACCGCCCCCAGCGCGCATCGATCGTCGTGCCGATGGTCGCGGACGCCTGTTTGGTAATGATGTTGATCACGCCGTTCATGGCGTTGGTACCCCACAGCGTGCCGCCCGGGCCGCTCACGACTTCGATTCTTTCGATGGAGTCGATGGGCAGGTACTGCGCGTCCCAGAACACACCTGAAAACAGCGGGGAGTAGATCGAACGGCCATCGATCATCACCAGCTGCTTGTTGGCGCCATTGCCGGAGAAGCCACGCGCCGTGATGACATAGCCGCCGGCCGGGGGCGTCGCCCAGGCGTTCCTGCCGCTTGGAAACGGACGTCACGCGCACATTGCTCAATTCTTCGAGTGACATCGCGGCGAACCCGTCGCGATCGGCCGCATCCTGCGCCTGCACGGGCATGGCTTGGCATGCCACCAGAATGCCTGCGATGCGCGCATACTTTGCACGAAACATGACAGTCTCCGTTCTAGAAACGGCTCGTAACCTTCATATAGATGCCGCGCTCGATCTGCGTGCGCGTCGCTTCCTCATAGAACTCCGCATGCGAAGGACCAAACAAGTTGGTGCCGCCCACGGCAACCTCCAGCCCCGCGCGCGGACGCCAGGCGAAACGAAGGTCGACCGCTTCATAATTGGGCACTTCCGGCGTGGTGAGTTTTCCCACGTGGCGGAACGACAGGTCCAATTCCCGCTTGGCATCGATCTGCCAAGCCGCGCGCAGCATCAAAGTATGGCGCGGGTCATGCCCCTGTTGCCGGAGCGAGCGGTTGAAATCGGTCACCCCGGGCGCCAGCCGGAAGCGCGAATGAAAGCCGGTGGCGGCCATAGTGATGCGCCAGTTGGGGCTCGCCAGATATTGGCCCCACACTTCGACGCCGCGCGTGGCCGCCCGCATGCCGTTCGACCACAGTACGAAACGCCGTGTCGGGCCCAGCTCGGCCGTCAGCAGGCGATCGTACAGTGCGCGATAGGCGTTGACCGAATAGCTGAACCGGTTGTCCACCTGGCGCCGGAAGCCCAGTTCGATGAATCGGGCCACCTCGGATTCGAAATTCGGGCCGCCGGCCAACTGGTATGGCGGGATGGCCGGAATGAACAGGTCGCGATCCAGGCGCGACGGCGCGCGCACCGTGCGCGACACGGCGCCCCATACCAGGCTGCCCTTGCCGGGCTGCCACGCCATGCGCACGCTGGGCAAGAACTCGTTGCCGGTATAGCTGTTGCGTTCCATGCGCAGGCCGGCTGTCAGGTTCAATGCCGGGGTAAGCGCCAGCGTGTCCTGCACGAACAAGCTGGCCCAATGCAGCTTCTTGTCGGCCGGAAGGATGGCGATGAAACTGCTGTTGCCCACGCGGTCGTCCGCATAGCGATATTCCGCGCCCGCCACCAGCGCATGCCGGCCCAGCACGGGCAAGGCGTACTGCAACTGGATGTCGCCAATATCCAGGGTCTCCGACAGGGTGGGGTCGATGACGCGCTCGGTACGGTCATATTGGGCTTGCAACTGCAGGCGGCCGCCATCGGCAAAGCTGCGCGACCAACGGGCCTGAAGATTGCCGCCATTGAAGGTCACGTTCCCCAGCACCGGCCGCGCGGCGCCGGCCACCAGCATGCCGGGGGCGGGCTGCCCGCGCCGCCCGCGGTAAGCATCGCCCTGCAGCGTGAGCTGGTCGACGCCACGATCCCAGTCGGCGCGGAACCCCACCTGCGCCTTATGCCCGGCATCGTCAATTGCGCTACCACGGCGCGTTTCCGTATTCTCGACATGCATGCCCATGCCGTAGATGCGCCAGGCCCCGCCGGCAAAGCCGGCCCCGTATTGCGCCAGGCCTTGCTGGCGCAGTGTTCCGCCGTGCCCCTCGAGCAGCGTCCCCTTCGTCTCATCGGCGCGGCGCGTGATGACGTTGATGACGCCATTCACGGCATTGGTTCCCCACAAGGTACCGGCCGGCCCGCTGATTACCTCGATGCGTTCGATCGATGGCAGCGGCACGTCCTGCGCGTCCCAGAAGATGCCGGAAAAGAATGGCGTATACACCGAGCGTCCGTCGATCAGGACCAGCATCTTGTTGCCCGAATTGCTGGCAAAGCCGCGCGCGGTCACCACATAGCCGAAAGCCGATTGCTGGCTTACATGCAGGTTGGGCGCAAGGCGCAAGGCTTCCACCAGGCTGGCGGCGCCGGAATGGCGGATATCGTCCGCCGTGATAACAAACACGGCCGCAGGCGCATCGGCCAGCCGTTCGCTGCGCAACGACACCGTGGTCACGCGCAAGCCGGAAAGCTCTTCCAACGACATGCTGGCCAGGTCGAGCGCATCATTTGCCAAAGCGGAGCCCGCGGCAGGCATCAGCACCGCTGCTGCTATCGTGGAGATCCATCGTGAAGAAGCCATGCATGCTCCTGAGGCAACTGTCAGAAATCTTAACATACCGATAGTTTTGCTGGGGCCGCAATCTACTTCCAGCATAAAATGCATAACGCTCGCCTGCCATATCGGGATTCTTTATAATGGCGCAGTTCGATTTCACCTTTCATCTTGCTATGAAGCCTCAGATCCAGGGGTTTTTCGACCCTAACACTTCAACCGTCAGCTATGTGGTGTACGAAGCTGACGGCAGCGATTGCGCCATCATCGACTCGGTACTCGACTACGATCCGAAGTCCGGCCGCACCGCCACCGCTTCGGCCGACAAGATCATTGCCTTCGTGCGCCAGCATCGGCTGAACACGGCCTGGCTGCTGGAAACCCACGCCCACGCCGACCACCTGTCGGCGGCGCCGTACCTGCAGGAGAAACTCGGGGGACGCATCGGCATCGGCGCAGCCATCTGCAAGGTGCAGCACGCCTTTTCCGCCATTTTCAACCGCAAGGAGGAAAAGGAGGACGGTTCGCAGTTCGGCCACCTGTTCCAGGCAGATGAAGTATTCATGATCGGCAAGTTGGAGGCGCGCGCCTTGCACGTGCCTGGCCACACGCCGGCGGACATGGCTTACCAGGTGGGCGACGCGGTATTCGTGGGCGATACGATGTTCATGCCGGACGTGGGCAGCGCGCGCTGCGACTTCCCGGGCGGTTGTGCGGGCGACTTGTACCGTTCCGTCCAGCGCCTGCTTGCGCTGCCGCCGGAAACGCGACTGTTCATGTGCCACGACTATCCGCCTGCGGGCCGCGATCCGAAATGGGAGGTGACGGTGGCCGAACAGCGCGCCGCGAACATCCACATCCGCGACGGTGTCAGCGAAGAAGAATTCGTGGCCATGCGCACCCGGCGCGACGCCACCTTGCAGATGCCGGTGCTGATCCTGCCGGCGATCCAGGTCAACCTCAGCGCAGGCCACTTGCCGCAGGCCGAAGACAACGGCGTGCGCTACCTGAAGATTCCCCTCAACGCGCTGTAGGCGCCGAACCCGCACCCGCGGCAGGCGGGCACGGGTTCGCCTGTATTACTTCTGCTCCGGCGCGCGGCCGATCGGGTCTTCGGTGTTGGCCAGGAACCAGGTCAGTGCGGACAGCACGGCAACGTGCTTCTTCATGTTGACCGGATCGACCTTGTCGAAGGTGTCGGCAGGCGTGTGGTGGTAGTCGAAGTAGGCACTGGTGTCCACGTACGGCATGAAGGACGGCACGCCGCCCGCTTCGAGCTGGTGCACGTCGGCACCGGCGGCCGAATCGCGGCGGTTGAAGACGCCGGCGCCAATCGGCAGCAAGGCGTTCTGCAACGGCACGAAATACTTCTCGGCTTCGCGGCGCACGCCGGCCTGGATGCCGAAGGTGCGGCCCACGCCGCCATCGGTCTCGATCGCGGCGAACTGCTTGTCCAGCTTGTCCTTGTGCGCCTGGTAGTAGGCATTGCCGCCGCGCAGGCCGTTTTCCTCGTTGGCCCACGCCACCATGCGGATGGTGCGGCGCGGCTGCAGGCCCAGCTGCTTGATGGTGTGCAGCACGCCCATTGAGGTGGTCACGCCGGTCGCATCGTCATGCGCGCCGGTGCCCAGGTCCCACGAATCGAGGTGGCCGGAGACGATCACGACTTCATCGGCCTTGTCGCTGCCAGGCAGGTCGGCGATCACGTTGAAGCTGTCGGCGTCCGGCAGGATCTGCGGGGTCAGGGTGAGCTTCATCTTGACCGGGCCGCGCTTGAGCAGGCGGCCGATCAGCATCGCGTCTTCGGCCGTCACGGCGGCGGCCGGAATGCGCTGGCCATCCTTCATATTGGTGGCGCCGGTGTGCGGCAGGCGGTAGTTGGCGCCGCCCACGGAGCGCACCAGCGCTGCGGCAGCGCCCAGTTCGGCCGCCATGCGCGGGCCGTTGCTGCGGTAGCGCGAACCCTGGCCATAGGCATTGCCGGCCAAGCCACGGTCGGCCATGCCCTGGTCAAAGGCCACGTCGAACAGCACGATGGCGCCCTTCACTTCCGCCGCGCGGGCCTTGAGTTCATCGAAATCCTTCACTACCACCACCGGCGCGGTCAGGCCGCTGGCCGGCGTGGCGCCGGAGCCGCCCAGGGCGGTCAGCACCACGCGCTGGGTGATGCTTGCCGGGCGGCCCTTGTAGTCCACCAGCTCGCCTTTTTCTTCGCCGCGCACCCAGTGCGGCACCTTGACCGGCTGCAGCGTGACCTTGGCGCCCAGGGCGCGCATGGCGGCGGCGACCTGTTCGACGGCAGCGGCGCCGCCGGCGGAACCGGACAGGCGCGGGCCGACCAGGTCGGTCATGTCTTCCAGGCGCTGGTAGGACCAGTCGCTCTGCATGGCGGCGTCGCGGATCTTGCCCAAGGTGGCCGGGTCGGCCGAAGCGGCGGCGGCGGCGCCGGAGAAGCCTGCGCCCAGCAGGCATACAAACAGGGCGGAAAGTGCGGGCTTGCGGAGGTTCATGCGTTTCCTGTGAGAAGGTGAAGTTTCGCTCGGACCCGAAACAATAACGTATTTGTAAAACTTCTGCAGGAGAGGCAACTTAACGATACAAACTTCTCGCAGCTGTGCAGTTTGTAAGAATGTGTATATGCAGTGGCGCAGGCCGTTGCGCGTGGCTAATCTAGCTTCCAAGGATCGATTGAAAGGGGACTTACCATGTTCAACAAACGTTTTGCCGGGCTGATGCTGATGGGCGCAGCCCTGACCGCCTCCTCCGCTGCTTTCGCTGCGGGCGACCGTGATTTCAACACCGCGGCAGGCGCCGTGCTGGGCGCCGCGATCGGCAGCCAGAATGGCAGCGGCGGCGCAGTCGTGGGCGGCCTGGTGGGCGCTGCGGTGGGCAATGCGCTGAGTTCCGACCGCCATCACCGCGGCTACGTACAGACCCGCGTGTATGCGCAGCCGGCACCGGTCTACTATGAGCCTGCCCCGGTGTATTACAACCCGCCGCCACGCGTGTACTACCAGCCAGCGCCGCGCGTGTACTACCAGCCGGCCCCGGTCTACGTCGAATCGCGTCCGGTGTACTACTACGGCGATCGCCATTACCGCCGTGGCCATGGCCACCGCCATCGCCACCACCGTCACGACTGAATGTGAAAATCCCGGCCTTGCCGGGATTTTTTTTTAACTGAAGTCGGCGTGTATGCGCGCCATCGGCAAGGCCGATTCAAGTGAAATGCGTACCGCCATGCCGGCGTCGAGCCGGCCCCGCCCCGCTTCCATGCCCTGCTGCAGGGCGAGCGCGCACATGACGGGCCAGTGCGCCGGATTGCCGCAGTAGCGCGTGATCACGGGCTTGAGCATAGGCCAGAACAAGCGCAGGTACTCAGCCGGCAATTCGCGCGCGGCGTGCTGGCGCGGCACGCGCGGCACGCCGAATTGGGCCGTGCCCATGGACTTGCCGACGCTGGCCCAGATTTCCGCCGGCTCGGGCAGGGACGTGCAGCCATGGTGGCGTGCGGCGCCCGCCACCAGCCCCCAGACCGAGTACTCCATCCCGAACAGCAGCAGGCTGAGGTCTTCGGCCAGGCGGTCGCGCTCGGGCATGCCATGCGCGAAGGCGTTGGTGCGCGCGCTGACCTGGCAGGCAAAGCCCGCCAGCGCGCCCAGGGCGCACAGCAGCGACTCGGGCCGCGTGTCGCCGCGCGATTGCAATTGTTCGCTCACGATGCGCACCAGTTCCCGGCTGCCGGCCTTGGCCTGCGCCAGGGGGTCGACGCGGGTGCGCTCGAGCGACTGCCGGTGCAGGCTCTCGCGCGCTGCACGGCGCGGATCGCGGAATGCCAGTAGCTTTTTAAATAATGTCATTCCAACAATTCCTTTGAGTAGTCGAAGTCATATTACCTAAAGGCAATCAATTGTCAAAGCCTAACTTTCCTCCGCCCCCCGCAAGTGTGGCGTGGAGGACACCATGGCACACATCGACGACATCGTTACCTTGGAACTGGGGCAGTACCGCCTGCGCGAGCAGATCGGGGCGTCGGCCTATGGGCTGGTATGGCGCGCCAGCGGGCCGTTCGGCTCGGGCGACGTGGCGCTCAAGCTGGTCAACGCAACGCAGATGGCGCTCGCCCAGCCGGCCCTGCGTTCGCGCTGGATCGCCAGCGCGCAGGCGGAAATCGCCTTCCTGCAGACGCTGGAGCCGTGGGACGAATGCCATATCGTGCGCCTGCTCGACAGCGGCATGCACCAGGACCTGCCGGTGCAGGCGCTGGAGCTCCTCGGCGACGACCTGGGGCGGCACGTGGCCGCCCACGGCGCGCCGCCGCTGGCGCAGGTACTGGCCTGGCTGCGCCAGTTGAACCAGGCGCTGGCCAAGGTGCACCAGTACGGCTGGCGCTATCTCGACTTAAAGCCGGCCAACGTGCTGCTCGACCCCTGGCTGCGGCGCGTGAAGCTGGCCGATTTCGGCACCAGCCGCCGCCTCGCCTCCAGCGAGGCGCACAGCTACTGTGGCACCGCGCAGTGGCAGGCGCCGGAACAGTTCTTTCCCGCCGCCGGCGGCGGTTATGCCACCGCGGCCCGCAGCGACTATTTCGCCCTGGGGGCGCTGTTCTATTTCATGGTGACGGGCGGCGCCTCGCTTGCCTACTGCGCAGAGTGCGGCGCGGCCTACCGCGCGCGGCTGGCGGACGGCGCCGCCGAAGTGCTGGCGCGCCACGGCGGCCTTCCGCCGACCTTGCAGCCGGACGATGAGGAGCGCTTTGCGGCGGCGCTGCCTGGCCTCGCGCGCGCCGGCGCGCTGGCCTTGCTGCGCGCGCTGCTGGCGCCGCATGCGGACGACCGGCCGCGCAATGCACTGCACATCAGCCGCCTGCTCGATGCGGTCCCGGCACAGGACGAGCCATGCTTGCGCGCCGCGTGACGGTTCCGGCCCTGGTGCCGGCCCTGCTCGCCCTGCTGTTCCTGATCCAGGTGGGCGCCTTGCTGCGCGCCCCGGCGATGTGGCGGCCGGACGCGGTCACGCTGCACCTGGCCCCCGGCGAATCGGCCACGCTGGAGCCGCTCGCGCGCGCCGCGATACGGCGCGATGCGGCGGGCCGCTGGCTGCTGGAGACCGATCCCGAGCAAGGCGCCCGGGCACTGCTGCTGCGGGCCGACAGCGCGCCCGAAAGCCTGGCCAGCGTGCCGCCAGGCAGCGACTTCCTGCTGCTGCCCGGTGGACACCGCGTCGCGCGCCAGGACGCACCAGCCGGCACGCTCGCCTTTGCCTTCGCCGGCTCCAGCTGGCGCTACGATGGTGCGACGTTGCTGCGCGACGGCCATTCCCAGCCAGCCTGTCCCGACGCGCGCTGGCGTGCGCGCCTGGCCGCGTGGTGGAACCGGACCGTTTCCGCCCCGCTCACCCTGGACCGCCCCTTGCGCCTTGGCGGCAACCTGCATTGCGGGAACCGGATCGGCATCGCCGACGTCCTGCCCGATGCCGCCCTGGTCAACCGGAGCCCCGATGGCAGCCTGCGCATCACCGGCCAAACGCCCAGCGCACGCGCGCTGGACGGCGTGCGCGGCATCGTCTTCGGCGCCCTGCGCCTCGACTTTTCGGCGCAGGGCGCCGGCGCGTCGATCGACAGCCTGGTCCTGCGCCCGCAGCGCCGCGTGCCGCAGTTTGCCGCACCCAGCGTGGAACTGCCGCCGGGGCTTGCATGGCAGTGGGCCAAGCGGGTGCTGTGGCCAGCGCCCCCGTCCGGCCCGGGGCAGGCAGCGTTCTTGGCGGTGTTGGCTATCGCCACGCTCGCCGCCGCCCTGCAGGCAGCGGCCCGCACCAGGAGCGCGGCTGCAGCGCCGGTGGCCGCCCTTGCGCTGCTCATTGCCGGCCTGCTGGCCCTGGCCTTGCAGCGGCTTGGCCAGCCGCCCGCCGCTGCGCTGTCGCTGCTGCTGGCCGGACTGGCCGTCGCCGCCTGGCTGGCGGCGCCCGGCGCGCGCACGGCAGCCAACGGCTGCGCCGCCCTGCTGCTGGCGGCGGGATTGCTGCTCCAGCTGGAGCTGGGCCTGGGCGGGCGCGACCTGGGCTACTTCCAGAAGACGTCGGCCCTGCTCGCCACAGGCTTGGGCGCGCTCACCCTGTGGCGCCTGGCGCCGGCGGCCTGGCGCGAACGCTGCGCCAGCCCGCGCACCGTCGAGCACTTCCTGCTCGCGCTGGCCCTGCTCGCCTTGTGCGCGCTGGCAGCGCAAGTGGCCTGGGGCGATGAAACAGGCGTCTTCGACATCCAGCCCGTCGAGCTGGCAAAGCTGGCCCTGGCCGCCATGACGGCGCATTGCCTGGCCCTGCGCTGCAGCTGGCACGACGGACCGCAGTACCGTTCCACCTTCGCGCGCTGGCTGCCGCTGGCGGCGCCGGTCCTGCTGTTCCTCGCGCTGCTCGCCTTCGCCCTGGTGCAGGTGGACGACTACTCGCCGCTGATCCTGTTGCTGCTGTGGGCGGGCGGCACCGTCCTGGCCTATGCCTGCGCGGCGGGCCGCCGCGCCATCGCCGCCATGCTGCTGCTGGCGTTTGCGGCCGGAGCGTTCGGCATCGGCACGCTGCGCGAGGCCGGCGCCGCCGCCCTGCCTTCCGGCTTCTATACCGAGCGCTTCCAGGCCTGGCTCGCGCCCGGCGAGCATCCGCACACCGGGCAGCAGCTGCTGCGCGCGGCGCGCGCCATTGCGCAAGGCGGCCTGGCCGGCGCCGACAGCGCCTTCGGCCTGCGCTCGGCCGGACTGCCGGCCGGCGAAGCGAGCCTGATCCCGGCCGTGCAGGACGACTTCGCGCCCGCCTTCCTGCTCAACCGCCATGGCCTGCTGGCGGGACTGGCCCTGTGGTGCCTGCAGGCGGCCCTTCTCGCCTGCCTGTTGTGGCAAGCCGTGCGCGCCCATGGCGCCGCCGGCGCGGGCGGCAGCTGGCAACAGGCTTGGGCAGGCCGCTTCCGCTGCTTCGCCCTGTGCGGCGGCGCCGCTTTCGTGGCCGGGCACCTGCTGCTGTCCTGGGGCACCAACCTGGCCATCCTGCCGGTGATGGGGCAACCGATGTCCTTCCTCTCCGCCGGCGGCAGCCACCTGCTGTTTTTCCTGCTCCCCCTGCTAGGGCTCAGTGCCGCATCCAATGAGGAGTAACACCATGCCGACCTATGTCCAACACGAAGTCCTGGAACGCATTCCGGACGTCTTCAATGCCGAGGCGATCTGGCAAGCGCCCGGCTTTGCGTTGTTTTCGCGCCGTCCCCTGCTGCGCGACCTGCTGGAGCGTTCGCCGCGCGAACTGCGCGGGCGCTCGGCCACCCGCTGCTTTTCCCATATCCAGCTGCGCCTGCCGCAGGACGATGTGGACGACGACTACCACCTGACCCGCGGCAACCGCGCGCGCGAACTGGCGGAAACCTTGGCGACGCTGCACCAGAAGGACTTCGGCGACCTGCTCGGCAACGATCCGGTGCGCTATGACGTGGCCGGCGACGAGGGCCTGGCGCCGGGCGAGATCGCCGTGCGGTTCGGCCACGCCGTGTACCTGCCCGCCAGCGGCGAGAAGGCATTGTTCAACGTCGCCACGTCCTGCGACGGGGCCGTGTGGAAGCCCGCCTGCGCCGTGTACGCGGGCCAGCGCCTGGCCCTGCTGGGCGGTGCCGCAGGCCTGCCGGCGCCCGGCTGGCCGTTCGGCGAGCAGGGCTGCATCCTGCTCGTCAACGACGGGCCGGACAACGACCTGATCGTGCAGGTGCGGCCGAAGGACGCGCTGCACTGCGTGTTCGACGCCAGCCTGGGCGCGTACGCGCTCAGCGCAAAGAACGGCCAGGGGCCGCGCTGGCTGCTGAAGGTGACGCGCGCGGCGGGCGCACCCGCGCAGTCCGGCGCCGCCCCGGTCGTGTGGCAGCCGCGCGCCGCCCAGGCAGCGCCGGCGGCGCCCGAGGCGACGGCGCTGCCGCAGGCGCCGGCCCGCGCCGCGCAAGCAGCTGCTCCCCGGAGCGGCGACAGCGACGCCACCTTCGCGCCGGGCGCCCTGCAGCGCCTGACCCTGGTGGCGCTGGCCGTGCCGCGCCTGAGCCTTTACCGCAGCACCGGCGCCACCGCGCTGCACATCCCTTTCGCGCCCGACCTCGCCATTGGCCGCAATGCCGGCGCCGAGCGCGCCCTGACCATCGTGGCGGCGGGCGACGACACGCTGCACGCCGTCTCGGCCAACGGGCGCCAGGCGCTCACCCTGCCCGCCACGCTGGCGCCTGCGCCCGGCCGCACCATCCGGCTGCTGCCGGCGCCGCCGGAGATGGGTGAACGCTACCTGGCCCTGCTCGCCCTGCCGCAACCGATCGCCATGCCACTGCTGCCGGGCGGCGCCCTGGAGTTCGGACGCAGCATGCCCGCCCTGTCGGCCCTGCGCGTGCTGGACCAGCCCTGGATGCTGGAGGCGGCCACGCCATCCAGCCCCGACCGCCTGGGGCTGTCGCGCCAGGCCTTCCGCTGCGAGGCCAGCGCGCAAGGCCTGGCCATCCATCGCCTGTCGGCATCGCAGGCGCTGTACCGGCTGGACGCGGCCATGCAGGCCGTTGCGCGGCTGACCGACGACAGCAGCGTGCTGGCGCCGGGCCAGCACCTGGTGGCGGGCAGCTACGTGCTGCGCTACGAGGGCTGAGACCATGGACCTGTTGCCGACCGTCGCCGCCTACGCCGCCGGCCTTGCGGCCACGCTGGCCGTCGCAGGCTATCTGACACCGGCGCGCTGGTGGCGCCGGCCGACCCTGCGCAACCTGGGCCTGGTCGCCCTTGGCACATGGGGCATCGGCGCATTGCTGCTGCAGGGCGTGGGCGGCGCCGTCCCGGCCGTGGCGGCGCCGGCGCTGGCCGCTGGCGCGCCTGCCGTCCAGGCGCCTGCCGCCGCAGCGCCCAGCGCCCCCTTCCGCGTACACCGCCCCTTGAACTTGCGCCTGGCCGCCGGCACCGGCGCCGAACGCCAGGCCCTGATCCCGGCCGGCACCCTGGTCGCGCCCACCGGCCGGCGTGTCGGCGACTGGTGGCAGGTGCGCGCCGAAATCGACGGCAGGATGCTCACGGGCTGGGCCAGCAGCTTGTGGTTAAGAAGGCAGTCGGAATGACAGGAAAGCATGCCTTTCTGGCAGCAAAACGTTGCGCTTTACACGCAGTGGGAACACAGGGGGAAAAACAGCCCTGATCGGGGGAACGGCAGGTTGCCAAGCACAGGGGAAAACGCGTAAAGTTGCGTTATCCCTACGACCGCCATTCCATGAACAAGTGCTGTAATCCAGACCATCCGCATTGCACCTACTGGGTCATGCCCGGGGAAGGCACTTGCGCTGGCGGCCACGCCCAACCGGCTTCCGACACGGAAGGCGGCAGCTTCGGCCTGCTCAGCGCCATGCGCAATGCGCGCGGCGGCCCGCAGGTACCGGCAGCGGCCAGCGCCTACGCGGCGCCGGCGCGCGTCCATCCCCAGCTGCACATCAGCGGTTTCGATCCGCGTGCGGCGGGCGGCCGCCAGTCGCTCAAGATGGAGCTGCGCGGCATGCCGCAGGATTGCTCGCCCCAGTTGTCGATCCGGCTACGCTCGGAACTGATGCCGCACGGCGCCCTGCAGCAACAGTTCATCCGCTCGGTGCACGGCGACTGGCGTCCCGTGTTCGTGGAATTCTCCTCGCGCGGCAAGGAGCATGGGCAGTACCAGATCCACGCCGAGGTCGTCTCCAAGGACGAGCAGTCGCAGCGCCAGTGGGAATGCACGTTTGTCATCCTGGTGCCGCGCGTCGACGCCAGCCTGAATGAAATCCACCGCACCTTCCTCAGCACCCACAAGAACGTGCGCGTGATGGCCGACGATGCCGCGATTGCCCGTGTGTCGGCCCAGGGCGGCAATTCCATGGACATCGACGTCACCGCGCGCAACGCCGGCATCGCCCACCTCGACCTGGGCGCCGCGCCGGGCAAGGTCGACGTCGGCTATTCGACCATCGCCTGGGACGAGGACCTGATCGAGATCGAACAGCCGCGCACCGGCCCGGCCCATCCGCACCCGACGCTGGCGGCCAGTTTCATCAACGCGGCGCCGGAGGGCGGCGCCTGCCGCCATATCCGCCTGTTCGCGCTGGACGAAATCGCCTTCGGCCGCCTGGAGCTGGCCGACCCGGAAGCGGACGCCCTGCTGCAGCACTTCAGCGCCGACGGCCCCGATGCCGATGGCCTGACGCGCCGCCTGTCCGGCCGCCATGCCGTGATCCGGCGCGGCAAGCATGGCTTCGAGATCGAGGACGTGTCGCGCTATGGCTTGCTGCTCGACGGCGTCTGGCCGGGCAAGAACAAGCCCGTGGCGCTGCGCACCGGGATGAGGATCGAGATGAGCGCCAGCATCAAGGGCATCGTCCTGCTGGAAGTGAGCGCCGTCATGGCGCACGGCGTGATCCTGCACCGCATCGACGCCGGTGCGCGCGCCGAATGCTTCGTGCTGCTGGCGCGCGACACCCATCCGGGCTACCCGGTGCCGCGCCACCACGCGCTGCCCAAGGCGGCCGGGCTGCCGCTGCTGATGCACCATGCCGGCGGCTTCTGGCACATCGACCAGCTGACCGGCAAGGAAACCGCGCTGGCGCCCACGCCGAAGCAGGAAAAACTGAGCCGCATCCCCGCCCACACGCGCTTTGCCAGCGATGTCTATCCCGAGCACTGGATCGTGCGCAGCGGGAACGCCGCCCCCGGTACGGTGACGGCCCACGCCACCGCTTAAGCCGACGGCTTTCTCGGCAGCGGAATGAATTCCGTTTCGCCGGGCACCTTGGCGAAGCGCTGCGCCTCCCAGTCGTCGGCCGCCTGCAACAGGCGCTCCTTGCTGGACGAGACGAAATTCCAGAACAGGTACCGATGGCCGTCGAGCGGTTCGCCGCCGATGATGACGAACTGCGCGTCCGTCTGCGCCGTCACGCGCTGCGAGACCGAGGTATCGAGCAAGGCCATGCTGCCCTGCGGGATGGCCGCCCCGTCGACGTCGACCGCGCCGCTGACCGGGTACAGCGCCGCTTCCGGCGGCAAGCCGGTCAGGCCCAGCTGCTGTCCGGCCTTCAGGCTGACGTCCAGGTACAGCGTGTGGCCGAAGGTCCGCACCGGCGACTGCTGGCCGAAGGCGGTGCCGATCAGGACGCGCACCAGGGCGCCGTCCACTTCCAGCGCAGGTATTGCTTCGGCCGGCGTGTGGGAGAACGAAGGCTCGTCTTCCTCGTGCGCCTTGGGCAGCGCGCACCACAGCTGCAGACCGTGCGTGCGGTGCTGCACGCCTGCCAGGTCCTGCGGCGTGCGTTCCGAATGCACGATGCCGCGCCCGGCCGTCATCAGGTTGATGGCGCCCGGTTCGATGCGCTGGAACGTGCCCAGGCTGTCGCGGTGTTCCATCGCGCCCTCGAACAGATAGGTCACGGTGGACAGGCCGATATGCGGATGCGGACGGACGTCATGGTCGGCGCCGGCCGGCACGTCGACCGGGCCGAAATGGTCGAAGAAGATGAAGGGGCCAACGGCCTGCTTGACCGCGGCCGGCAGGTAGCGACGCACGATGAAACCGCCGCCCAGGTCCTTCTCGTGGCCTTTCAGGAGATGCGCAATACTCATGTCCGATTACCCCAGTTTGGTGGTGATGTCGGTGGTCACGGCCGTCATCAGCTTGTGCACGGGGCACTTCTGCGAAATGGCCAGCAGCTCTTCACGCTGCTCCGGGCTCAATGCACCGGTCAGGTGCAGCGTGGCGGTGAGGCGGTAGACGCCCTGGCGCTCTTCGCTGGCATCGCGCTCGGTAGTCACCTGCACGTCTTCCACCGGGATGCCCTTGCGGCGGGCATACCAGACCACGGTCAATGCCTTGCAGGCGCTGACGGCGGCGTCGTACAGGTCGTGCGGCGAAGGGCCGGCGTCGTTGCCGCCTTCCTCGATCGTGCCGTCGACGGAAACAATATGGTCGCGCACATGCAGGATGTGGCGCATCGGGAGCGACTGGTCGCGGACTACTTTAACGGTCATCTTGATTCCTGATGATTAACAGATACCGCAATTTACACCAGTTTGCGCGCCACACGGAAGCCGACCACGTCATTTGCCAGCAGGGCCGAGTAGCCGTTGCGCAGCGCCGCGCGCAGGTAGCGCGGCTGGTACAGCCATGCGCCGCCGCGCAGGATGCGGCGTGCCTGGTCGCCGCCCTGCTCCCACGCGCTGCCGTCGCTGGGCGCGCCGAGGTAATTGTCGTGCACCGTATCCTGGGTCCATTCCCACACGTTGCCGTGCATGTCGAACAGCCCCCAGGGATTGGGCTGGTAGCTGCCCACGCGCGTGGTGCCGCCGCGACTGCCGCCCTTGGGGCCGTTGTTGTAGGTGAAGTGGCCATCGTAGTTGGCATGCTCGGGCGTGATGTCGTCGCCAAAGCTGAAGGCCGTGTGCGTGCCGGCGCGGCAGGCGTATTCCCATTCCGCCTCGCTCGGCAGGCGGTACTGCTGGCCGGTCTTCTCGCTCAGCCAATGCAGGTAGCGCTGGGCATCGTGCCAGGTGACGCACACCACCGGGTGGCGCTCGTCCTGCTTGAAGCCGGGCGCCTGCCAGTCCACGTCCAGCGTCGATTCCCAGCCCGTCGCCTGCGCAAACGCGCGCCACTCGCCGACGGTAACCGGATAGCGGCCCAGCGCGAACGAGTGCTCGATGCCGACCCAATGCGCGGGCAATTCGCGGTCCAGCCAGCTCTTCTGGGCGCCGGCCTTGACCGCGATGGCGTGCTCGAATGCCGTCGACCCCATCTGGAAGCGGCCGGTGGGGATCAGCACCAGGTCCGGCCCGACGCCGCTGCCGTCGGTGAAACGGTCGCGCAGCACGCCTTCCGCATCGGCCACCGGGCTGTTGGCCGAAGGCAGCAGCGTCGCCAGTTCGGCCGCCTTGCGCGCGGCCTGCTCCTTGCGGTGGCGCTCCTGCTCCGCACGGTACGCCGCCTCGGCTTTCAGCTGGGCGAGCTTGCGCTGGCGCTCTTCCTCGGCCTGGCGTGCCTTGAGCGCATCGGCGTCGCGGCGCGCGATCAGTTGCTGGCGCAGGCGCTCCTTGCGCGCGCGCGCCTCCTGCTCCGCCTGCTGCTTGCGCTGCTGTTCCTGCTCGCGCCGCAACTGGTCCTGGCGCGCCTTTTCCTGCGCCGCCGCCAGCGCATCGGCCTTGCGGCGCGCCGCCAGTTCCGCTTCCTTGCGGCGGCGTTCCTCGTCCTCTTCGGCGCGCACCTGCGCGTCGGCCCGCGCGCGCGCCTCGCGCGCGGCACGTGCCTCGCCCTCGCGCTGCTGCGCCTCCGCCCGCTCGGCCTTGCCGGCCGCCTCACGCTCGGCCGTCTCGCGCACGCTCGGCTCGGCCGCCTCCTGCAATGCGTCCAGCAGGGCTGCCACCGATGGCGGGCGCTCTTCGGCGCGTACGGCAAAGCCGCGCTGCAGCACGGCCCATTGCTGTGCACTGAGCGCGGCCGGCGCCTGCGGCGCCAGTTGCGCGGTCGGCGCGCCTTCGAACGGCAGGCGCCCTTCCAGCAGCTGGTAGATCATGACGGCCACGGCGTACACGTCCAGCTGCGGGCGCGGCGCGCCCTGGCCGGTGCCCGCTTCCGGCGCGCGGTAGCCGGTGGTGCCGGCGTTCGGGATCGCCATGCCCAGGTCGGTGCCGGTCGAGCGCGCGCGCGAGGCAATGCCGAAGTCGAGCAGCTTGATGTCGCCGGACCGGGTCAGGAACACGTTGCCGGGCTTGAGGTCGCGGTGCACCAGGCGCTGCTTGTCCCAGGCGTATTGCAAGGCGTCGGCCACCGGGCGCAGCATGCGCTCGACCTGCGCAGGCGTGGCCTTGCCATTGGCCGCCAGCCACGCGTCCAGGTCCTGCCCCTCCAGGCATTCCATGATGATGAAGTAGCTGGACGTGGCCGGGTCCTGCGCCCATTCATAGACGCGCACGATCTTGTCATGCGCCAGGCGCCGCGCCTGCGTCGCCTCCTCGATCAGCAGCCTGGCGTGGGCCGGGCTTTGCGTCAGCTGCGGCGGCAGGATCTTCAGGGCCACCACGGCGCTGTGGCCCAGTTCGGCGTGCGTGGCCAGGTCGGTGGCCTGCCACACCTGGCCCATGCCGCCCATGCCGATCAGGCGCTCCAGGCGGTAGCGCCGGTTGTGCGGGCCGATTTCCTGGCCGGCCATCAGCCCCAGTTCGGTCCCCTGGCGCGCGCCCGTCAGCGATGGCGGCGCACTGCTGCCTCCCGGTGGCGCGTACTCGGCATCCAGGATGGCGTTCTTGCGGCGGTCGAACTCCTGCAGGCTTAACAGGCCATCCTCGTGCAACGCACGCAGTTCGCGAATCTTGTCTCGGGCTGTCTGCATCACTGTCTTGCTCTACCTCGCTAGCTGCGCCCCGCATTCCGGACAAAATTTCGCGTCGCCGCAGTCGGCCGGCAAGGCGTGGCCGTTCGGGCAGCGGCGCGCGGGGGGCGGCACGGGCACGCTCGGCGCGGGTGCGGCCTGCGTGCGCAGCAGCTCGAGCTGGTGCTGGCGTTCCTTGTCGCCGATCGCATCGCGGTAGGCGCGCTCGTCCTGCACCTCGCCGCGCGCCAGGCGCATCGCCTCGGCTGGCGTGATGCTGTTCTCGGCCGCCACCACGCCGGCCAGGGCCTGCAGCTGTTCGGGCGACATCGTCGCCTGCGACTGCTGGCGCATCAGGCGCGCCAGGGCTTCGGCGTTGGGCGTGGCCGCCAGGGCGATCTTGGCCGTGTCGCTCATGCGGCCGATCGACTCCAGCCGTTCGATGTCGATGCGCGCCATGCTGGCGGCATGCTCCTGCTGCGACACCATGCTGTCGTATTCCACCTTCCAGCGGTTGAATCGCTCTTCGCGCTCCATTTCCAGCTTTTTCAGCGCCTGCTGCCACTGCGCTTCCTGGTCGCGCAGCTTGAGCGCCAGGCGCTGTTCATCGACCGCCACCTGCTCCAGCATGGCCTGGTGCGCCAGGCTCTGCGCCTGGCGCTGGTGCAGGGCGTCCGCCTCGATGGTGCGCAGCAGCTTTTCGTGCTGGGCAATCGCTTCGGCGCTGGCACCGCTGCGCTTCAACTCGTCGAGGCGGGCGCTGATCTCGGCCACCTGCACGCGGGCGCCGGCATCCCTGGCCTCCTCCCCGCGCGCCAGTTCGCGCTTGCGCGCCAGGTGTTCCTGCTCTTCCCATTCATGGATGCGCTCCATCTCGCGCTTGCGCGCCGCATTGGCCAGGGCGATGCCCTGGAAGTGGGCACGGTGATGCTCCGCTTCGATCTCCTGCTCGCGCTGCTTGGCATCGGTTTCCGCCTTGCGCAGCAATTGCAGCTGGCTGCGGCGGTATTGCTCGTCCTCGATTGCCAGTGCCGACTGGATGCGGTGCTGCAGCTGCTGCTGGTACAGCACGTGCGAGAAGCGCTGGCGGGTCAGCGCCTTCTCTTCCATCCCGGCCTGCTGCGCCAGTTCCATTTCCGTGCGCATCTTGATCTGCGCCAGGCGGCGCACCTGGTCCCACTCGGCCGCTTCCCCCGTCCGCGCCGACTTGCGGCGTGCCAGCTCGTGCTCCAGGTCGGCCAGCGCCGTCCCGGCGCCATGCTCGAAAGCCTGCTTGCGCGTCTTGGCCTCGATGATGCGGCCGTACAGGTCGATCTCGCGCGCGCGGATGGCCAGCATCTGCTCTTCGGCGTCCTGCTTCAGCTCTGCGCGGCGGTAGTCGCTGCGCATCTTCTGCTCCTGGCGCCAGATGGCCTGCCACTCCTCCTCGTCGTACAGCTGGTCCAGCTGCTTGACGTGCTCCAGCTGCTGCTGCCGCTCGTCGGCCACCAGGAACAGGCTGCCCACGCGGTCGCGGTTGTCGTCGTATTTGTCGTGGCGCAGCGCCAGCGTCTCCACGTGCACCGCAGCCAGGCCGAATTCGGCCAGGCGCTGCTGCAAGGCCGTGTGCAGCCTTTCGTTGAGCTGCTCGCGCAGGGCCGCCGTATTGGCCATGTCGCGGATCGAGCGCCCGCCCAGGAATTCCGCGGCCACCTGGCGTACCGACGGCGCCAGAAGCTCGTGCAGCTGCAGCGTGGTCACGGTGCCGGGCACGCTCATGAAGTGCTGGGCGAAGGCCGGCACGCTGGCCACTTGCAGCCCGACCGTGAAGCGGGCTGCCAGCTTCAGGAACTCGGCAGTATGCAAGTCGCTGAAATTGAACTCGACCGGCAGCGGCGTGGTGCGCGTGATGAGGATTTCGCCATGTTGGTCGCGCAGCAGGTTGTTGAGCCGGGTGAAGAAGCCTTCCAGCTCGTATTCGCCCTGCGGCACTTCGGTGGCTTGCTCGCCCTGCAGGATGTAGGCGCGCGTGGCGGCCGGCACGCGCAGCGTCTTGGTGAAGATGCCCGACAGCTGGCGCACGCCAAAGTACACCGCCAGCTCATCGTTGGCCGGAATCCAGCGGTTCTCGCGCAGCACCGGTTCACTGGGCGCGGCGCCCAGCGTCAGGCCGCACTGGTTGCAGTAGCCCGACGTGTCGCCGTTGCGGTGCTCGCAACGCGGGCACTTCACGCCACCCAAACCAAACATCTTGAACATGTCCTACTCCTTGTCTGTCCCAGCGCTAGCTGATTGTAGCAAAGGCAACCTGTTGCCGCCTTGCGCACGATTTAGATCCATCCCAGCGACTCCACGCAGGCCAGCGAGGCGCCCTTGTCGCGCAAGGCGGCGCGGTAGGCGGCGCAGACTTCGTCCTGCCAGGCCCGCGGCAGCAGCACGCGGTCGCCGGGCGCGGCCTGCTGCAGGATCAGCTCCAGTTTCGGCTGCAAGCCGGCGACCGGCTCCACCCGGCCGGCATGCCAGGCGCCGGAACTGCCGGTCGCAATGACACGGCCGCGCGGCACGCATTCGCGCCCGCGCGCCAGCCGGTCGGCCATGACCAGGGCAAGCTGCCAGGATGCGCCTTGCAGGCGCGGCTCGGCAAACCGGACTGCCGTCTTCCAGCGCCCCAGTCCCTTGCCGTCGAAATGGCGTGCGCCTGCCAGCGTTTGCCGTACCGACTGCTGCAGTGCGAGGTCGAGCGCGGGCGCGGCAATGGTTGCTTCCTCGTCGTGCTCCCCGCCCGCCGGCAGCGGGCGCACGCTCACCTCCACCCACGACAGCGTGTCGTTGATGCCGCCGCTGTGCAAGGGGAACCAGGCGCGCGCGCTGGCGACGCCACTGCGCGGATGGGCGTGGCCGGACAACTCGCCCAGGTGGCGCAGGGTACAGGCCGCCCAGGGCTGGCCGACTGCGCCGTGCGCAGTTTCCCCCGCGGCGCCGAGCCAGGTTTCGCCCGCGCTGCCCGCTTGCGCGAGCAGGCGCCAGGCCAGCTCCGCATCGCCGCATACTTCGCCGAACTGCCAGTTGTCCGACCAGCCGGCGGCCGTCACCTGGCTGCCGGCCGGCTGCCAGATGCCGCGCACCATGCGGTCGGCCAGCACGGCTGCCAGTTCCCAGTTGCGTTCGTCGGCGCCTGGCGCGCGATCGATGCTGAGCACCACCTGCTCGCGGCTGTCGAATACGGGTTCGGTCAGGCGCGCCAGGCGCACGACGGCCTGCATGGCTTCCCCAAGCGCCGGCGCGCCCGGCACCATGCATTTGACTTCCGCCCGGTTCGCGCGCGGACGGCGGGTGGCGCTGATCGTGGCCAGGGCGCCATCGGCGAGGATGGTGCGGCAGTCTGCCGTCCCCGGGTGCGGTGCGAAGTTCATGGCGCAGTGGCCCGGCGCTGGGCCAGGCTGTATTCGAGGTTGGAGAGGATGCGGTCGGCTTCGTCCAGGCGGGCAGGATCGAGCCCGCCGCGCATGCAGGCCAGCAGCGCCCAGCCTTCGTCCAGGGCGGACTGGGCCGCGCGTGCGTGGGCTGCGCGCAACTGCTGCGTGGCGTGCGGCAGGCGCCGGCCCGGCGCGGCGTGCGTCAGGGCCGGCATCGTATTCACGCCGACCGCAGCGAGCGCCAGCCGGCGCAGGATGTCCTGCAGCGGCGCGAAGCTGCCGTCGCATTCTTGCCGCGGCAAGGCCCGCATGCCCGCCGCCAGCGCCGGCAGTTCCAGGAACAGGCGGCGCAGCGCCAGGGCGTCCGCCGCCACCGCGTCGCCGCCCGGCGCACCGAAGCCGGCATTGGCAGCGCTGCGCCAGCCATGCACCGGCATGTCCGCCAGCGGCGCTGCGTCGAGCGTGCCTGCCAAAGGCGGCGGCGCGGATGGCGCGCCCGCCGTGGCGGCGGCCAGCAGCTGCGCGGCCAGGTCGAGCGCCGGATGCAGGTCCACCGGCACGCAATCCTCGACCACCAGCCCGAAGCGCGTATAGACCAGCTCATTCAATCCGGCGCGGAAGGCGTGCCATTCCTCGTCGCTGGTGCAAGGCGGGAGCTCAAGCGTGCCACGCTGCAAAGCGCCCTGCACTGCTTCCTGCAGCGCCTCGGCCACGGCGTCCGTGGTCAGGACGCTCCCCGCCTCGGCCGCCAGCAACAGCGCGAAGCGCTGGCGCTCGCCCGACGCGTCAAAGCAGTAGTCGAGGCGCAGCCCCAGTTCCGGCGCGGCCGCGAACGGCGCGAGGTGGCAGCGCAGCGGTCCAGAGTGGGCCAGCCACGCCACGCCATCGGCGGTTTCCAGCGGCACCGCATCGGGCGGCAACGGCGGCTGCGCGGCGGCGCGCACGGCCAGCACGGACGTGCCAAGGCCGTCGGCCGCACTGCGCCCGACGGCTGGTTCGCGCGCGGCCAGGCCACGCATTTTCGCGAGCAATCCCATCGTTCAGGGTCCCAGTGGCTCCACGGAAAAGACGGCGCCATGTCCCTGGAAATGCGCGGCCGGGTCCTGCTCGAACGGCCAGGCACGCTCGCACTCGCCATCCGCGTCGAGCCGTCCCTGCAGCAGCACGGCGCCGCCCCCGTCGCTCACGCGCAGCATGGGCCGGCGCGCCAGCAGTTGCGCGGCAAACGGCGCCGCAGCTTCCAGTTTCAGGATGACCTGCCAGCCCGCGCCCTGCGGCACGAAATGCAGCGACCAGCAGCCATCGTCGGTGACCAGCACTGCCAGGTCATCGGCGGTGGCGGCGGCGCGCAACATGCCGCCGCTGCGTTGCCAGCCGAAGGCCGCCTGCGCGCGCTTGCGCGCCAGCGCCAGGTGACGCAAGCGGCGCAGGGTCAGCGGCGAGGCCTGCAGGGCCGCCAGTTGCGCGCTGGTCAAGGGTTTGCTGCCATCGAGCGCGGCGCGCAGCACGCCATCGTCCAGGGCCAGTGCGTCCGCACCGGGGCGGCTGCGCAGCAGCAGCGCTTCCTGCAGCTTGCGTTCAGTTATGTCGGTCACGTGCTACTCCCCAGTTCCGCATTCAACCTGTCAATTGTTTCATTGCGCCGCTTGCGCAGCGTCGGCACCGAGATGCCGGCCATCTCGGCCAGCCGCGTCATCGGTGGCAATTCGCCGCTGCCGGGCTCCAGCCACTCTTCCGGATAGCTGTCGTCGGCCGGGCCAAGCAGGGCCTGGAACACCGCCAGCCGGATCGGCAGCGCTTCCTCGCGCAATGCCGCCAGCTCCACCTTGCGGGGGGCGGGAGAAAGTTCCGCCTCCTCCGCCACGCGCCACAGGTCCTCCAGCCAGGACAGCGATTCCGCCTGGTCCAGCTGCCAGTCGCCGTCCTGGTTGGCGGACAGCTCTTCATAATCGCCGATCTCCGCCAGCATGGCGGCAATCTTGCCGGGGTTGTTCTTCAGGCTCGCGAAGCGCTTGGACCTGGTGTGCAGCGGCCCTGGCGCGCCGCCGAAGCGCTCCAGCGTTTCGCTCCAGCGGATCAGCCACTCGGCGCGGCAGTGCGCGATGCTGCGCATCTGCCGCGCCTCGATCGGGAAACCCTGCAGCTCGCGCCCGAGAATCGCGCCCACCTGCACCGCATTGTGCTCCCAGTTGGCGAACAGCTGGGCGATCTCGCGGTAGGCCGTATCGAGCATGCGGTAGGTGTAGATCTTGTTGGGGGAACAAGGCTGGCCGCTGGCCACCTGGTAATTGTCGCTGTCGACCTTGTCGCGCAGGACGGCAAACATGTCGTTGACCTTCTTGCGCAGCACGCCCTGCCCCGATGGCTCCCGCCAGAACGCGCCGCTGCGCCCATGTTCGGCCGCCAGCGCCGCCAGGAAGACATCCCAGTCGGCGGGCTGCGCCTGCAGTTCGTACAGCAGGGCCAGCGCCAGTTCGGCCGCGCTGTCGCCATAGGAGTTGCCCGCCGCTTCGCCGCGCGCGCGGCGCGCATGGTCGCGCAACAGGCGCCCGCAGGCGCCGGCATACCATTCAAGCGCTTCGGCCGCGCGCGAATGGTCAAGCAAAAGGTGCGCTTCGCACTGCTGGAACGCCTGCAGAGAGCAGTGGCCGAGCAGCTTGCGCACTTGTTCCCAGCCATGCTCCTGGTACCGGGTTCCTGGCAGACGCATACTATCCTGTCAACTTTATCGCGCGCCCAATGCACGCCGCCTTATCTTGGCATGCTGCCAGCCCATCCATTTGCCGCGAATGAAGGGGGATTTCCCTTCTGTTCCGCGTTCGGTGCCGCCAGGGCCTGCAACAGTGCGGCCACGATCGGGGCGGCGTGCGCGCCGCCGGTGCGCTGCGAGTGGCTGACAAAGGCGGCAAACGCCAGGCGCCGGGTCTGCCCGGGCAGGCTGCCCGGTTCCAGCCAGCCCGCGAACCACACGGTGGCAGCGTCGTCGCTGACCGGCGCCGTCCCGGTCTTGCCATACAAGCCAGACCGCACGCCTGCCAGCGCGGGCCCGCTGAACGCGCCGGCGGCGGTGCCGCTGTCGATCACGCCCTTCATGCCCTTGCGGATGCGGTCCAGGCGCACGGGCAGCGGCGCCCCCTGTGCCGCGTCGGCTTCGCGCGCGCCCAAGGCCAGCAGCAGGCGCGGCACAGGCACCCTGCCGCTGCCCACCGCCCCCGCCACCACCGCCATTTGCAGGGGCGTAGCCTGCATGCGCAGGCCGATCGCCATCTGGCGCAACTCGTGGCGGCTGTCGATAGGATCGATGCCGGCCGCGCTCGCCTGCAGCGCGTCATAGGGCTGCCAGCCGAACCCTGGCGGCAGCAGGCCGCCGTCCAGGCGCATCGACGCCCCGAAGCCGAGCATGCGCGCCGCTTCGGCAATGGGCCGTTGCGCCGCCAGCGCGCCTTCCTCCAGCGCACGCAAGCCAGGTGCGCCGCCGGCAGCCTGCCCCATCAGGGTGCGGTCGCTCAGTTCCGCCGTCCAGGCGAACCAGGTGTTGACGCTGTATGTCATGGCCTGCGCCAGCCCGAGACGGCCTGCTTCGGCGCGGCGCGCCATGCTCTGCTCGCGGTAATTGGTGACGTGGGCCGCTGCCGTGGCGCTGGGATAGCTGGCGGCGCCGGTCTCGAAGCCGTAGCCGCGCAGTTGCGCGATGCGGTCGATGTCCGGCAACGGCAGGCCGCCCAGCAGGCCATCCAGCACGCGGTCGTGGCGCGCGGCCATTTCCAGCCCGAGCGCGCTGACGACCTTGAAAGCGGAGCCGGGGCTGCTGTGGGCGCCGCCGTCATGTTGCCAGGCCGGCAGCCGCAATGCGCTGCGGGCCGGGTTGGCGCGGTCGAAATCGCGCGCCTCGCGCAAGTTGCCGGCGCCGACGCCGGGAGCGCCGGCGCCTGCCGCAAGCAGGATGTCGCCGTTGTCGGCGTCCAGCAGCAGCAGCCCGGCACGCCGCTGCGGCGGCGCGGCCGTACCGCCCAGGCAGCCGTTGGCGCTCCAGCTTCCGCCGCGCAAACCCTGGCATTCCAGGATCGACTGGCCAAGCGCCTGCAAGGGCAACGAAATGGTCAGGCGCGCCGCGCCGGCGCGGCCTTCCAGCGCCTCGGCCCGCGCCAGCATGCCGGCAAGGCTGGAGGCATGGCCGGGTTCGAGGCCCAGCAGCGTCGCCAGCCCGGCATGGCGCGCGCCTGGCGTGGGTGCGCCGTCGGACCAGAGCAGCGTACCCTCGCGGTCGGCGATCACGCGTCCTGCCCCACCGGCGCCATTGCCGGCGGCTGCGCGCCCGGCGCCAGCGTAGCCGGCCGCTGAAATGGCGTGCCAGGCCGGTACGCCGCCAACGGGCCGTATGTGCCGGTAGGCCTGGTCGCCCGCGTGCAGCGCGGCCGATACGTCCAGCGCGCGCACCGGCAGCACGATACGCAGTGCGCCGGCGTGCGGGCGCAGGCTGAGGGCCAGCACGTCGCCGGCACTGCGGCACGCCGGTCCGGTGCAGGCATCGGCGGCCTGCAATTGCGCTCCCGTCACGCTGCCCGCCGCGCCGAGACGCCCGGCAAGCAGCAGGTCGATGCGTTCCTTGCCGCTGGCCGGGCGCGGCAGGCGCAGCACCAGCGCCGCCTCGCCGCGTCCAAGCCAGTGCGCGGCGCGTCCCCACGGCTGCCAGTCCTGCGGCAGGTCGGCAAACAGGCGCACCGCGAGCGCAGGCATGTGCGCCGACTGCGCCAGTTCGCCACCACCGGCTCCCTGCAGCGCAACGCTGGTGCCGGGCGCCGCTGTGCTACCCAGGCGCCAGGCCAGCAGGCGCCGCTCGCTGTTGTACAGGTCGACCTGGGAGCGCACGTAGTCGCCGTCCGCCTGCCGGTAGAGCCGCTTCAGCAGCCTGCCCATGTCCTCGTCCGGGCGCAGGCCGCGCCATGGCGCAAGCTCGCCTGCACGCAAGGCGTCGTCCGCCGCCAGCCATTGCGCCAGGTCCGGCGGTGCCAGTTGCAGCAAGCCGTCCGCGCCCTGCCGCAGCAGGCCGCGTGCCTGCAGCCGCCTGAACAGCACTTCATCCTCGCGCGGCGCCAGGGCATGCGCCGGTACCGCGTAGCGCCCCGGCGCCAGGCGCAACGCGAGCGCTGTGCCGCCGGCCGGAAACGCCGTCACGTAAGCCCGTTCGTTGGCCGCGCCGCCCCGGCCGGATGCCTTGCTGGAGAATGCCTGCACAAGCATCTCGCCCTGCGCGCACCCCTGCGCCGGACGGCGCTCGACCCTGACGGCGCCATCGCGCCATGTCAGCCAGCCCAGCGTGCGCATGGCGGCGCCCGGGGCGTCCGCGGTCCACTGCACCGCCGCGCCGCGCTCGCGCCAGCGCACGCGCAAGACGTCACCCGCGGCCGCGATGGTCATGGCCGGCACGCCGCTGTCCTCGCCCACCAGCAGGGCGTGGCGCAGCGCCGGCGCCGTGGCCACTTCCGAAAACCGGTAGCCGAGCTGTAAGGGCAAGGGCCGCGTGCACAGGTTCACGCGCAGCGCCGGACCGGCATGCAGGCCGCTTGCCACCAGCAGCCGGCCCCCGGCCACGCCTTGCACCGACACGCCGGGCGTATCGGGCACCGCAAAACGCAATCCCGGCATGGCCGCCTGCAGCGCCGCAAGCTGCGGCGCCGGCCCGGCAGCGTCTTCCCCGGCCAGGCGCTCGGCATGGCGCCACAAGCCCCACCCGCCCAACCCTGCCAGCGCGACCGATGCGGCGGCCAGCGCCATGCCCGCGCGCGGCAGCGCCTTGCCTGGCCGCGCTGTCGCGCGCAGGTTGCGCTGGCGCCTGCGGTCGCGCCGCCAGGCGGTGAAACGGGAAAGTAGAGGTTCCATGGCCAGCCCTAGCGGGGGGCGACGGAAAGACCCCGATTTCTGCAGTTCGGGCCGCGATTCGCACCGCTTGTCGCATCCGGGTGGCAGGCACGCAACCGCACCGCTACAGTGAGCTCATGGAAAGTCCTCGAGTGGACGATCCGCAAACCGGAGAAGATCATGAAAGCCCTGCGTAACTTTGAAGCCCTGTTCATCGCCATCACCGGCCTGGCTTGCGCTGCCAACTATGCATTCGACAACAGCAGCGCCGACGGCAAGGCCCCAGCAGCCTACGCCAGCGCCGCGCTGCCGCTTGCGAACCAGGGAATGCCGGTCGTGGTGGTTGCCGCCAAACGCATGAGCGCTGCCGAGAAGCAGGCAGCGCTGGCGGAAGAGCGCAAGATCGCCAAATTTTAAGAAACGTTACATGAGACGAGGATTTGTAAGAAACTGAATCAGGCTTATCTTCCCAACCGTGCCCTTGCTATATTGAAGTCAGCAAGTCACCAACAGGAGATCAGCCATGCTTAAATCCAAACTCATCGCTGCGGCCGCACTGGCACTTGGTGCGGCCGCCAGCGCGCCGACCACTGCCCTGGCCCAGGTGGACTTCAGCTTGGTGATCGGCAATGCCCCGCCACCACCGCGCTTTGAAAGCCTGCCGCCACCGCGGCACGGCTATGTCTGGGCGCCCGGTTACTGGCGCTGGGACGGTTACCGCCACGTCTGGGTGGCCGGCCACTGGCTGCGCGAACGCCCGGGCTACCGCTACCATCCATCGCAATGGGTACGCGTGGATGATGGCTGGGGTTGGCGCGAAGGCGGCTGGGTCGTCTACGACAACCGCCGCCATTATGTCCAGGGACCGAGCTATTCCTACCGCGACCCTTACCACGCCCCATACCGCTACAGCGAGCGCGATCGCTACCGCGACCGTGACCGCGACGGCGTGCCGGACCGTCATGACCGCGACCGCGACAACGACGGCATCCCGAACCGCCATGACCGCGACCGCGACGGCGACGGCATCCCGAACCGGCATGACCACCGGCCGGACAATCCCTACCGCCGCTGATGCCGCGTGAAAGAGCCGCCCTCGGGCGGCTCTTCCTTGTCATATCCCCTTCAGGTGCTTGTCGAGGAATTCCACCATCTTCGCGTTGGCGATGGCCTGGTTTTTCTTCTTGCTGAAGCCGTGCCCTTCGTCGTCGAACACCACATAGTCGACCGGCACGTTGTTCTTCTTCACCGCCTCCACGATCTCGTCGCTCTCAGGCTTGATCACGCGCGGGTCGTTCTTGCCCTGGATGACCATCAGCGGCTTGCGGATATGCGCCGCGTGGAACAGCGGCGAAGTCGCGGTCAGGAATTCCTTGTCCTTCACCGGATCGCCGATTTCCTCGTACAGCGCCTTGCGCTGCGACTCCCAGTACGGCGGAATCGACTCCAGGGTACGGATCCAGTTGCTGACGCCGAAGATGTCGATGCCCACCTTGAAGCTCTCCGGGCGGAAGGCCATGGCCGCCAGCGTCATGTAGCCGCCATAGCTGCCGCCCATGATGCCGATGCGTTCCGGATCGATATAGCCGCGGCTGGCCAGGAAGGTCTTCGCTTCGATGCAGTCCCACAGCGGCTCGCGGCCATGCTTGCGGTCGTCCGCCATGAAGAAGGTCTTGCCGTAGCCGCTGCTGCCCCGGTTGTTAATGCCCAGCACCGCGTAGCCGTTGTTGACCAGGTACTGCACCATGGCGCTGTAGCCGCGCCGGGTCTGCCCGCCAGGGCCGCCGTGCACCATCACCACCGCCGGCACCTTGGCCGTTGGCGAAGCGCCTTTCGGCTTGTAGTAGATGGACGGCACAACCATGCCGTCGAAGGACTTGAAGCGCACCACTTCCGCTTCCACCAGGTCGTTCGGATCGATGTCCTTGCTCATGCTCTGGGTCAGCTGCCGCGATTTTTTCGTTGCCAGGTCGTACACGAACAAGTTGTTCGGCGAACGGTCGCCGTTGACGTAGAACGCCATCAGCTTGCCGCTTTCCGAGAACACCGCAGCGCTCATGTCGCCGCCCGGCACCTTGGGCAGGACCAGCGGCTTCTCCTCCTTGCCTTCCACCACACGCAGCACGGTGCTGCCATCGCGGTTGACGACCGAGACGCGGAAGCGGCCATTGCGCGAGAAGCCCGTGCCCACCACGTCCCAGTCGGCCTTCTCGTGCTCGGCGATCTGCCCGGTGGCCAGATCGTAGGTGCGCACGCTGGTGAATTCGCCGCCCGCGTTGGACGTGAAGAACAGCTTCTTCGATTCCGGATCGAAGCTTGCCGCGTCGTAGCTCGCCACGTCCTTGTGCGGCGTGATGTGCTTCATCTCCTTGCTGGCCATGTTGTACAGGTAGATGTCGCTGTCGGAAGTGGTGTTCGGCTTGTTCAGCGCCAGCCATTTCTCGTCCCGGCTGATGCGGCTTGGGCTGATGCCGTTGTCGTTCTGGTACAGCATGGTGCGCGAGTAATCATTCGCGCTGTAGCGGTACAGGTCGAAGTATTTCGGATTGCGCTCGTTGGTCAGCACGTAGAAGCCGCTGCGGTCGTCGGTCCAGCCGAAGAAGATCGCCTTCAGCTTCTCGCCCGGCGTGAGGTCCTTCTCGCTGCCGTCGGCCTCGCGCACAAACAGGTGGTTCTGCTCGTCGCCGCCCTTGTCGCGCGTGAACAGGAAGCGGTTATCGGCCGGGAAGTAGCTGACGGCGTAGGTGCTGTCGACGGTCGACTTGGTGAGCGCGGTCGGCTTGCCGCCGCTCACCGGGATCGAATACACGTTGAAAATGCCGCTCTCGTTGCTGCTGAAAAGGATGCTCTTCTCGTCGTGGCTGAATGAAGCGCCGCTGATCGAGGTGGTGGCCATGAACTGCTCGATCGTATATTTGCGCGCCGGTTTGGCGGGCGCCGCATAAGCCAGTTGCATTGCCAGCGCCATTGCCACGGCCCCGGCTGCGCGATGCATCACAGACATGGATAGTCTCCTGTTAAAGTAGTGGGAAACAGCCAGGCCAGTGTTGCAAAATAATTTACCCATGTCAATAAAACAAGAACGCGCCCGCGCCGAGAAACTGGCGCGCCAGGCCGCCCCCGCCTCCCCTGCCGCCTGGCGCGCATGGTTCGACGGTTCCGCCCACCCCAACCCCGGCCGCATCGGCATCGGCGTGCTGCTGTCCGGCCCTGCCGGCGAGCGCGTGGAGATCAGCCGCCGCGCGGGCCAGGGCAGCAGCGGCGACGCGGAATACCTGGCCTTGATCGCGGCGCTGGAAATGGCGGTGGAACTGGGCGTGCCCGAACTGTTGGTGTACGGCGACAGCCAGGTGGTGGTGCAGGATGTGCTGCTCGCGCCCCAGGCCGGGGCCAAGGCGCTGCAGGAGCACCGCGCGCGCGTGGCGCAGCTGATGGCGGCGCTGGCCCTGGTGCACGTGCGCTGGGTGCCGCGCCACCGGAACGGGGAAGCGGACCGCCTGTCGCAACAGGCGGTCCATGCCGGCGCGGCTTAGCGCACCTTGAAGACGCTGACCACGTCGGCCAGGTTGCTGGCCTGCTTTTGCATGGATTCGGCGGCGGCCGCCGCTTCCTCCACCAGGGCGGCGTTCTGCTGCGTGACCTGGTCCATCTGGCCCACCGCCTTGTAGATTTCGTCGATGCCCGAGCTTTGCTCGGCGCTGGCGGCCGTGATCTCGCCGATGATGTCCGTCACGCGCTGCACGCTGGAGACGATTTCCTCCATCGTCTGGCCCGCGTCCGACACCAGGCGGCTGCCCGCATTGACCTTCTCGACCGAGTCGCCGATCAGTTCCTTGATCTCCTTGGCCGCCGCGGCCGAGCGCTGCGCCAGGTTGCGCACTTCCGTCGCCACGACCGCGAAGCCGCGTCCCTGCTCGCCGGCCCGCGCCGCCTCCACCGCGGCGTTCAACGCCAGGATATTGGTCTGGAAGGCGATGCCGTCGATCACGCCGATGATGTCGACGATCTTGCGCGAGGATGCCTCGATCGAATCCATCGTGCCCACCACCTCGGACACCACCGCGCCGCCCTTGCGCGCCACCGCAGCGGCAGCGCCGGAAAGCTGGTTCGCCTGGCGGGCGTTGTCGGCGTTTTGCTTGACGGTGGAGGTGAGTTCCTCCATCGACGAGGCGGTTTCCTCCAGCGACGCGGCCTGCTGCTCGGTGCGCGCCGACAGGTCCTGGTTGCCCGCCGCGATTTCGCTGGAAGCGATGGCGATCGAATGGGTGCCGGAACGCACTTCGCTCACGATATTAAGCAGCGCCTGGTTCATGTCGCGCAGGGCGTGCAGCAGCTGTCCTGTTTCATCCTGTCCATGCACGCGAATGTCGCCGGTCAGGTCGCCCGCGGCCACACGGCGCGCCGCATCCACGGCGCGCGCAAGCGGGACCGTGATGCCCTGGGTCAGCATGAAGGCGCAGGCGGCGCCAAACGCCACCGCCAGGCCGGCCAGCACCAGCAGCAAGGTACGGCTGGTGGCGGCAATGCCGTCGATCTGCTTGCCGATGGCGTCGATCTTCCCGCGCTGCATGGCCAGCAGGTCGTTCACCTGCTTCTGGTAGTCGGCGGCGGCCGGCCGGTAGATCTTCTCGAACACGTCGCTGGCCTGTTCCAGCTCGCCGTCGGTCTTGAGCTTGGCGACCTTGTCGCGCGAGGCGATGTACAGCTTGCGCTGCTCCATCAGGCGCCCCCACAGCGCCTTTTCGTCGGCGTCGCTGATCAGGGGCTCGATGCGCTTTTGCAGCTCGGCCGACGCGGCGGTCGATGCCTTGGACTCGTCGGCGAAGAAGGCGCCCAGCGAAGGGTCGCTGCTGCGCGCGATGGCCGTGGTGCGGCGGATCGCGCTGTCGATCTTCGACTGCCAGTCGGAGATCATGCGCTCCTTCGCCAGCGGCGTTTCCATCATGTGCCGCGTGGCGCCGGCCACCTGCTGCAGGCGCCAGGCGCCGATGGCGGCAATCACGATCGACAGGGCCAGGGTCACCGCGAAGCCGAAGGCCAGACGCCTGCCGATGCTGAAGTTGGTCAGGAGCTTCATGCCGCCAGCTTTTCCACCACGCCCATGTCGGCGGAGGACATCAGGCGCTCGATGTCCACCAGGATCAGCATGCGGTCATCGATGGTGCCGAGCCCGGTGATGTACTCGGTATCCATGGTGCCGTTGATCTCCGGCGCCGGCTTGACCTGCTCCGGCTCCAGGATGGTCACGTCCGATACGGCGTCAACCACGATGCCGACGGTGCGGCTGCCGATGTGCAGGATGATGACCACGGTAAACGGGCCATAGGTCGGTTCACCCAGCGCGAAGCGCACGCGCATGTCGATGATCGGCACGATCAGGCCGCGCAGGTTGATGACGCCCTTCACATAGTCCGGCGCGCTGGCGATGCGGGTCGGGTTTTCATAGCTGCGGATCTCGCTGACTTTCTGGATGTCGATGCCGTATTCCTCCTGCCCCAGGGTAAAGGCAAGGTACTCGGCGGCCTGGCTGGTCGTGGCATTCATGATAATTTTTCATTTGTGAATGAAGATGCATTATGTTACCCCAGGCCAATAATTTAATCAGCAAAAATTTTGCCGTAGAGAAACATGCAAGTTTGTGGAAAATACATGGCACAATTGCGCAGCTATTAACAAAGGCAGGCTTTTTTTATGGATATTTCGCTGAGCAACTGGCAGCCGCGCCTGGTCGCGCTGGCCAGTGCCGCCATGGGCGACGACGGCGCCCACGACACCAACCATCTGCACCGCGTCTGGCGCAACGCCACCCTGCTGCTGGAACAACATCCCGCGGCCGACCGCCTGGTGGTGATGGCCGCCTGCTACCTGCACGACCTGGTCAACCTGCCGAAGAACCATCCGCAGCGCCACCTGGCCTCGCGCCAGGCGGCCGTGCTGGCGCGCACCCAACTGGCCGAGGCGGGTTTCCCCGCCGACCGCCTGGACGCCGTCGCGCACGCCATCGAAACCCACAGCTTCTCGGCCGCGCTGCCGCCGGCCACGCTGGAAGCGCGCATCGTGCAGGATGCCGACCGCCTGGACGCGCTGGGCGCGGTGGGCCTGGCGCGCATGTTCTATATCGCCGGGCGCATGGGCTGCGCGCTGGCGCACCCGGACGACCCGCTGGCGACGCGGCGCGAACGCAACGACAAGGCTTATTCGCTCGACCACATCGAAGTCAAGCTGGCCACGCTGCCCGGCAGCATGCAGACTGCGGCCGGGCGCGCCCTGGGCGAACGGCGCCTCGCCGAGCTGCTGGCCTTCCGCGACAGCTTTGTCGCAGAATGGGCGGTGACGGCATGAGTGCGGTGGCGGCAAGCACGCACTCCAAGGGCAACCTCAATTTCGTCCTGGTCAGCATCTTCATCGACATGCTGGGCATCGGCATCATCGTGCCGGTGCTGCCCATCCTGGTCGGCCAGTACGTGCAGGACCGCGAACTGCACGCGCTGTGGTACGGCATCCTCGGCGCCACCTTCGGCCTGCTGCAGTTCATCTTCATGCCCATGCTTGGCGCCATCAGCGACCGCGTCGGCCGCCGTCCCGTGCTGCTGTACTCCATGGCCGGCATGTGCATCAACTTCCTGGCCACGGCCCTGGCGCCCAACCTGGCCTGCCTGTTCATCGGCCGCGTGATCGGCGGCATGTCCTCGGCCAGCATGTCGGTGGCATCGGCCTACGCATCGGACATCTCCAGCCACGACGACCGCTCCAAGAGCTTCGGCAAGATCGGCGCCGCCTTCGGCCTGGGCTTCATCTGCGGTCCGATGCTGGGCGGCCTGCTGGGCGACGTCGACCTGCACCTGCCTTTCTTCGTGGCGGCGGCGCTCTCCTTCGCCAACTTCGTGTACGGCTACTTCTACGTGCCCGAATCGCTGCCCGAAGCGCAGCGCGGCAAGTTCAAGCTGGTGTCGATCAACCCGTTCAGCGCCCTGGCCAAGCTGGTCCGGCGCGATGAGATCCGCGGCCTGGTGATCACCTTCGCCCTGGTGACCGGCGCGCAGATGATGCTGCAGTCGACCTGGGTGCTGTTTACCCACTTCCGCTTCGGCTGGAGCCCGGCGCAGAACGGCGCAGCCCTGTTCTGCGTGGGCCTGGCCGCTGCCGTGGTGCAGGCCGGCCTGCTTGGCATCTTCATCCGCAAGTTCGGCGAAGTGCGCCTCGCGCTGATCGGCCTGAGCTCGGGCGCCATCACCTACATGCTGTACGGCCTGGCGACGCAAGGCTGGATGATGTATGTCTTCATCCTGTGCAACCTGCTGTCCTTTGCCGCCGGCCCCGCGCTGCAAGGCATCGTGTCGAAGGCTACGCCGCCCAACGAACAGGGCGAGCTGATGGGGTCACTGCAGTCGATCAGCAGCCTTGGCAGCGTCGTCATGCCGCTGGTGGGCGGCGCCATTCTCAGCGCGGTGAGCCACCTGCCGCCCAGCGACTGGCGCATCGGCAGCACCTTCTTCGTCTGCTCCGCCATGCAGGCGATCGGCATTTACGTGGCATGGCGCTACTTCCGTCAACATCACATGGCGGCGCAATCCAGTGCATAATTGCGCCATGTCCGCACGCCTGCATCGCCTCTTCCGCCAATTGCTCGCCGCCGCGTCCATCGTGGCGTGCGCGCCTGCGTACGCCAGTTGCTCGCGCGATATCGTCGTGCCGGTATCGAGCGTCGGGGTCAGCGTCATCGTCGGCAACGGCACCTTCAGCGGCATCTACCCGGAATTGCTGCGCAGCCTGGGGCCGCGCGCCGGCTGCCACTTCACTTTCGTTTCCGTGCCGCGCGCGCGCCAGGAGCTGATGTTCGAGACCGGCAAGGGCGACATCCTGCTGCCGGCCACGCGCACGCCGGCGCGCGACCTGCACGGCATCTTCGTTCCCATGGCCGGCCACCGCGCCATGCTCATTTCGCTGCATAGCCCGCGTCCACAGATCATCAACGGCCAGGACTTGCTGGAGCGGCGCGACCTGCGCGTCGCCGTGGTGCGCGGCTACGATTACGGCGAAGCCTACCAGTCGCTGGTGCGCGAACTGGCCCGCCAGGGCCGCCTGTTCGTCGAGGTCGATCCCACCGCCATCGCCCGGCTGCTGCACGTCGGCGCCGTGGACTTGACCATCATGGGCCCGACCATCCTGGCCGGCGCCATCAACCGCGAACCGCGCGTGCAGGGCATGCTGGAGCGCCTGCGCCTGGAGGCGCTGCCCGAATTGCCATGGCAGCAGACCGGCGTCTATGTGTCGCGCCACTCGCTCACGCCCGACGACCGCGCCGTCCTGCTGGAACTGCTCGAGCGCGCCGCCAAGTCGAATGTGGTGCTGGAAGGCTTCCAGCGCTACCACCGGCCGGAAATCCTCAACGAGAGCGTGCGCGCCCGCTGATGTCGCCCACCGTCGTCGCTGTCGTGCTGTGCGGCGCGCTGCTGCATGCGGGCTGGAACGCCCTGGTCAAGGGCGGCCGCGATCCCTTCTTCGGCAGCGTGCTGGTCGCCAGCGGCGCCGCCCTGCTCTCGCTGCCCCTGCTGCCCTTCCTGGCCCCGCCCGCCGCGGCCAGCTGGCCGTATGTCGCCGCCTCCACCGTCATCCACTACGCCTACTACGGCCTGCTGGCAGGCGCCTACCGCCACGGCGACATGAGCCACGCCTATCCCTTGATGCGCGGCAGCGCGCCCCTGCTGGTCGCCCTGTCCAGCGTGCCGCTGCTCGGCGAGCAGCTCGCGCCCGCCCAGTACGCGGCCGTCGCCTGCATCAGCGGCGGCATCTTCGGCCTGTGGTTCGCCACCCGCGCGCCCGCCAGCCGGAACGGCCGCAGCACCGCGTTCGCCCTGGCCAACGCCCTCGTCATCGCCGCCTACACGCTGCTGGACGGCATGGGCGCGCGTGCCTCGGGCGCGCCGGCCGCCTACGTCATGTGGCTGCACGTGCTGAGCGCCATCGGCCTGCTGGCCTGGTGCGCGCTGCGCTGCCCGCGCCAGCTGCACGGCTACGCCAGGCAGCACTGGCGCGTCGCGCTGCTGGGCGGTGCCGGCACGCTCGGTTCCTACGGCCTCGCGCTGTGGGCCATGACGGTCGCGCCAGTGGCCGCCGTCGCCGCACTGCGCGAAACCTCGATCCTGTTCGCCGCCCTGATCGCCCGGTTCTTCCTGGCCGAGCGCATCGGCCGCAAGCGGGCCATCGCCATCGCCGCCATTGCCGCCGGCGCGGTGCTGATGCGCCTGGCCTAGGGTTGACATCCTGTCAAATTTTGCCTACTGTGGCGCTCGGGCGGATCCTTCAAGCCGGCCTGTCTTTTGCCTCGCGCAGGGACAGCCTCTACGGGGCTACCCCGTGGGATGCTTTTTGTTCCGCACTTCGCCGCATGAGCGGCATTGCGCTGGCGCGCAACCATGCTCACGCATCACGAGACTCGTTGAAGGCGCTCCGCCCTTTCTCGCCGCATGAATTCCGTCCGACATACCGTACTTGCACTGGCCGACATGATGCTGGCGACGGTGGCCAGCCCGGCAAGCCTGATCGCCGCCTGTCAGCGCGTTTTCGGCACGACCCCGGCATGGGTACCGCGGGTATGTTTTGCACTCATCGATCGAACGGGCGACAACTTCCATTGCTTCAGCCGCCAGGAACTGGCGGACATCCTGCTGCAGCTGCTCTTTCACGGCCCGCAAACGGAGCGCATCGCATTGCCGCCCGTGCGCCGCTATTGCACCGAGCCGGCCAGGCAAGCGCCAAGGCCCGCGTGGCTTGCGGCGCTCGCGCTTCCCGATCTGCCTTCGGTCGGCGCGCTGGCAGGCTGGCTGGGGGAACCCGTCGGCGCACTGGCCTGGCTCGCCGACCAATGGCGCAGTGAAGACGGCAATCGATCGCGTCTCCAGCATTACCACTATCGCTGGGTTCCCAAGCGCAGCGGCGGCGTGCGCCTGATCGAAATTCCCAAGGCGCGCTTGCGGCGCATCCAGCACAAGATCCTGCGCCAGATCCTGGACCGGGTGCCGCCCCATCCCGCCGCGCACGGCTTCCTGCGCGGACACTCCTGCCTCACGCACGCGGCCCTGCATGCCGGGCAGGAAGTCGTCATCCGCATGGACTTGAAGGACTTCTTCCCGAGCATTCAATATGCGCGCATCCATGCCCTGTTCGAAAAGCTTGGCTACACGACGAACGTGGCCGGTACGCTGGCCCGCGTATGCGTCAACCGCACGCCGCCATCCGCCATCCGCGACCAGGCGGCAGGTTCGCTCTCATGGCCCGAACGCCATGCATTGAAAAGCCCGCACCTGCCGCAAGGCTCCCCGTGCTCGCCGGCGCTGGCCAATCTTTGCGCGTATCGTCTCGACCTGCGGCTTGCATCGTTGGCGCGCCCGCTGGGCGCAAGCTATAGCCGCTACGCCGACGACCTGGTATTTTCGGGTGGACCGGATTTCGCACGCAGCGCGGAACGCTTCCGCGTCCGGGCAGCAGCGATTGCGCTTGAGGAGGGATTTCAGGTCAATACCCGCAAGAGCCGGGTGATGCGGAAAGGGGCGCGCCAGCAGGTCACCGGCATCGTGGTCAATGCCCATCCCAACCTTGCGCGCAGCGAGTATGACCGGCTCAAAGCGACGCTGACCAACTGCGTGCGCCACGGACCGGATTCCCAGAATCGCCAGAACCACCCGGACTACCAGGCCTACCTCGCCGGCAGGGTCTCGTACGTGAAGATGGTGAACGCGAGTCGTTCCGCCAAGCTGCAACGGCTATTCGATGCCGTTGCGTGGCCCCAGGATGCGCCGTCCGCCTAGGGCTTTTCCAGCACGGGCAATTCGACGGAACTGCCGTGGAACACTCGCTGCGTGGCCTTGCGGTAGTCCCCGGGCGCGGCAAGGAAGATGTTCGGCACGTAAGACTGCGGATTGCGGTCGTACAGCGGGAACCAGCTGGACTGGATCTGGATCATCACACGGTGGCCGGGCAGGATCACGTGGTTCACCGGCGGCAACGCGAAGCTGTATTTCACCGCCTTGTTGGCCGGGATCGCCGACGGCTTCTCGAAGCTGTCGCGATAGCGGCCGCGCAGGATGTCCATCGACAGCGGCAGCTGGTAGCCGCCCAGGCTGGGCTGCGACGGCACTTCATCCGGGTAGACATCGATCACCTTCACCACCCAATCGGCATCGGTACCCGAGGTGGATGCCTGCAGGTGCACCATCGGCGCGCCGGACAGCACCAGCGGCTCCTTCAGCGGTTCGGACACATAGCTCAGCACATCGGGACGGTCGCTGACAAAGCGCTGGTCGCCGACCAGCCACGGCTTCCATACAGTCTCATCTTCCATACGCACTGGCCGCGGCACGAACGGCACCGGCTTGGCCGGATCGGCCACGTACTCGTCATATGCCGGTGCGCCGGCTGCTGCCCTGGTGAAGGACAGCTTGAAACCTCCCTGCAGGTACGCCGGCCTGGCCACCGACTGCGGCCATTGCGCAAAACGCTGCCACTGGTTGCTGCCCGTCTGGTACCACAGCACCGGCGGCGTGCCGGCCGCAGGCGCGCCGTCGACCAGATGCTGCTTCAGGAACGGCAGCATCACGTCGCGGCGGAACTGCAGCGCCGTATCGCCGGCAAAGCGCAAGGCGCCCAGCGCGGACCCGTCGTAATTGACGCCGCTATGGCGCCACGGCCCGACGGCCAGGTAGTTCAGCGTATTGTCCCGATCCTGCTTTTCCAGCGCCGCGTAGGTCGCGTAGGTGCCGTAGATGTCCTCCTGGTCCCATTGCCCCACCACGTGCAGGGTCGGCACCGTCAGCTTGCGCTGGCCCAGGATGCGGTCCAGCGCCTGTTCCTGCCAGAAGCTGTCGTAGGCCGGGTGTTCGAACAGCTTCCTGGTGAAATTCAACTGGTCCAGCCCGTGCTGGCGCGCCAGCGCGGCCACCGAGCCCGCGCGCAGGGCCCAGTCGTAATCGTCGTAGACGCCGGTCGCCAGCGCCTCCCCCTTGCCGCGCGCCGTATTCTGGCCGGCAAGGTAGGACAGCGTATTGACGCGGAACGCGCCGTTGTGGAACCAGTCGTCGCCGCGCCAGCCGTCCACCATGGCGCTCATCGGCACCGCCGCCTTCAGCGCGGGATGCGCTTCGGTCAGGGCCATCAGCACCGTAAAGCCTTCGTAGGAGGAACCGATCATGCCGACCTTGCCGTTCGTTTCAGGCACGTTGCGCACCAGCCATTCGATGGTGTCCCACGCGTCCGTGCCGTTGTCGGTCTGGCTGGTGTTCAGCGGACCGCGCACCGGACGGGTCATCACGTACTCGCCTTCCGAGCCGAACTTGCCGCGCACATCCTGGAACACGCGGATGAAATCGCGCCCGAACACTTCGTCCCCCAGCGGCAGCGCCGCCTGCATGGCCGGACTGACGTTGCGCTTGGCGCGGCCGGCCGCGTTGTACGGGGTGCGCGTCAGGATGATGGGCGCCTTGCTGGCGCCCTTCGGCACGACAATGACCGTGTACAGCTTCACCCCGTCGCGCATGGGCAGCATGACGACGCGTTTCACGTAGTCCGCCTGCTCCTGCGGCGCCGCGAAGCCGGCCACGATGTCGGGCGCCATGGGCGACGTCTGGGCGCCGGCCTGGGACGCCAGCAACACGGTGGATAGGATGAGGCTGAAACGCATGGTATCTCCTGCGGGCAAGAAAAATTTCCGGCAATATTACTAGAAAAGTAACGTCGCCGCCCAATGCGCGTGTGCGCACATACCGCCCCCGAACGCCTCAGCAATAATGGCTCCTATACGAATAGTCGAAGGAGCGCGATCATGAAAAATTGGCTGCTGGCGGCCCTGCTGGCCGCCTCCATGAGCGGTGGCATGGTCTTGCTTGCGCCGGCCAGCGCCGACGTCACCATGGCGCGCCTGCCCCCGCCGCCACCGCGCGACGAAGCCGTGCCGCCGGTACGCCGCGGCCACATCTGGACACCGGGTTACTGGCATTGGAATGGCAGCCGCCATATCTGGGTGAAAGGCAAGTACGTGCGCGCGCGCGACGGCTACTACTGGCGCGAACCGGCCTGGGCCCAGCTCGAAAATGGCCACTGGCGCCTGGAACGGGGCCGCTGGGAGCGCAGCGAGCGCGACGCGGCAGCCGGCCCGAACCGGCGCGACCACCACCCGCACAACCCTTACCGGCAATAAATGTCCACCTGGGGGCCTGACCCCACGGTGGACAACTTGACAGGGAGCCGCCGAACTGTAACCATTGCGGGATGAAATTCATCCAATCACATCTGTTTTCCCGCAATTGGTGGCGCCGCTGACTTAGCGCGGCCACTGAAAAGTGATGTGATTTTAATATCAACGCCGCCTCTGTCCAGGTGGCGTTTTTCTTGGCGCAATCGATAGGGGCTAGCAGAAGGAACCCTATGAGCCAGCCAGCATCCCCTGCCAAACCGATCATCCTGACCGGCGACCGCCCGACCGGTCCGCTGCACCTCGGCCACTTCGTGGGCAGCCTGCGCAACCGCGTGTCCTACCAGGACGACTACCAGCAATTCATCATGCTGGCCGACTCCCAGGCGTTGACCGACAATATGGACGACACCAACAAGGTGCACCGCAACGTGGTGGAGGTGGCGCTGGACTACATGGCCTGCGGCATCGACCCGGCCAAGTCCACCATCCTGATCCAGTCGCAGATCCCGGAACTGGCCGAGCTGACCTTCTATTACCTGAACATGGTCACCGTGGCGCGCCTCGAGCGCAACCCGACCGTGAAGCAGGAAATCGTGCTGCGCGGCTTCGAGCGCGACATCCCGGCCGGCTTCCTCACCTACCCGGCCTCGCAGGCGGCCGACATCTCGGCCTTCAAGGCCACCATCGTGCCCGTCGGCGAAGACCAGATCCCGATGATCGAGCAGACCAACGAGATCGTGCGCAAGTTCAACCGCCTGGCCAACAAGGAAATCCTGGTCGAGTGCAAGGCCGTGGTGCCGGAAGTGGGCCGCCTGCCGGGCATCGACGGCAAGGCGAAGATGTCCAAGTCGCTGGGCAACGTGATCAACCTGGGCGCCAGCGCCGACGAGATCAAGGCCGCCGTGAAGATGGTCTACACCGACCCGCTGCACCTGAAAGTGTCCGATCCGGGCCACCTGGAGGGGAACGTCGCCTTCATTTACCTGGACGCCTTCGACACCGACAAGGCCAGCCTGCAGGAAATGAAGGATCACTACGTGCGCGGCGGCCTGGGCGACTCCGTCGTCAAGAAGCGCCTGGAAGCGGTGCTGCAGGACATGCTGGCCCCGATCCGCGCCCGCCGCGAAGAGCTGGCCAAGGACAAGGGCTACATCATGCAGGTGCTGAAGGAAGGCACCCTGCGCGCGCGCGAAGTGGCGGCGCGCACCACCGATGAAGTGAAGGCGGCCCTCGGCCTGACCTACTTCTGATGCTTCCCGCCGCCTGGCTGGCCGCCCTGTACGCGCTGGCCAGCGCGGCCTGCCTCATCGCCTATGCGCGCGACAAGCAGGCCGCGCGCCAGGCGCGCCCGCGCACGCCCGAGCGCACCCTGCTCCTGCTGGGCCTGGCCGGTGGCTGGCCTGGCGCCCTGGTGGCGCAACAGCTGCTGCGCCACAAATCCGTCAAGCCGTCGTTCCAGCGCAAGTTCTGGCTCACCGTCGTGCTGAACGGCGCGGCCCTGCTGGCCGCCCTACAGGCCGGATGGATAGGTTTCGGCGGGCTCGTCGTGGTGCCAGGGGGCTGAACGTTCCAGCGGCGTCAGCGCCGTCGTGCGGTCGACGTGGATCAGGGCGTCGAACTGGCGTTCCGGGTCGGCATGGAAGTAGTGGCTCATGCGCTCCGTTTCCGGCCGGTAGATGACGCCGATGGCGCGCTCCAGCAGGCGCCCGTCCACCCGCGCCAGCGCGCTGTCGTGCCCGCGCAATGGCAGCAGGAAGGCTGGCATGCCCACCTGGTGCAGCAGGTACTCCACGCTGTCGGGCCGCGACTGCACGATCGGCTTCAGTTCCGCCGGCCCGTCCCACTCGCTGGCTGCCGTCACGCTGCCCGCGTGCGTGGTGAAGCCGAGCAGGAAGCTCTCGCCGGGGCGGTAGCGCTCGCGCACCAGCTGGCCCAGGTTCAGCTGGCCGTGGGCACCCATCTCGGTGGCGCGCGCGTCGCCCAGGTGCGAGTTGTGCGCCCACACCACGATGCGCGCGGGACGCCCGGTGCTTTGCCCGATATGTTCGCGCAGCGCCTGCAGCGTCTCCGCCATGTGCGAATCGCGCACGTTCCATGATTCGTCACGGCCCTTGAACATGGCGCGGTAATACACTTCCGCATTGCGCGTGACGCGCGCATTTTGCTGCGCGTAGAAGAACTCGTCCGGCACCATGCCGGTGCGCAGGAGTTCGCTGGCCTTGCGGTTCATCTCCACCAGCTGGCGCAGCACTTCCTCCTCGCAGTGCGGCTTCATGCCGAAACTGATGGCGTAGCCATAGCGCTGCGGGTCCTGCGCGAAGTGGTCGATGCAGCTGTAGCGCTCGCGCGCGCGGGCCGCCGCTTCCGGGTCGGCCTGGTCCAGGTAGGCGATCACCGCATGCATCGACTGCTCCAGGCTGTACAGGTCCAGGCCGTAGAAGCCGCAGCGGCGCGCCGGACTGGCCACGTGCTGGTTGTGCACGCGCAGCCAGCTCACCAAGTCCACGATTTCGTGGTTGCGCCACATCCATTGCGGAAAGCGCTTGAAGCCGGACAATGCCTGGTCCGCGCTCATGTCGTCGCCCATGTGCTGCACGTAGCGGCTCACGCGCAGGGCGTCCGGCCAGTCGGCTTCGACGGCGATGGCGTCGAAGCCCTTGTCGACGATCAGCCGCTTGCTGATCGCGGCGCGCAGGCGGTAGAACTCGCGCGTCCCATGCGTGGCCTCGCCCAGCAGCACGATGGACGCGCTGCCGATGCAGTCCAGCAGGAAGTCGAAATCCTCCGCAGTTTCCAGTGGCCGCGCTTCGCGCTGCAGCGCGGCGATCAATGACTTGTCCATGTCAGGCAAGATATCGCAAGCTGTGCGACACTGTCGCAGGTTTAAAAGGGGAAATATTGCATGTGGACTGGTGTCATTTGCGGCCTGCTGGCCGGCGCCTTATGGGGCATGGTGTTCATCGCACCGGAACTGCTGGCGGCCTTCTCGCCACTGGAAATGGCGCTCGGCCGCTACACCGCCTATGGCGCCATCGCCCTGGTACTGATGGCGCCGCGCCTGGGCAACCTGCTGGGGCGGCTGGAGCGCAGCGATTATTTTGCCCTGGTGCGGCATGCGCTGGCGGGCAACCTGGTGTACTACATGTTCCTCGCCATGGGCGTGAAACTGGCCGGGGTGGCGCCGACGTCCCTGATCATCGGCGTGCTGCCGATCGTGGTCACGCTGATGGGCCGTAACGACCACGGCGCCGTGCCGCTGCGCCAGCTGGCCATGCCGCTCCTGGTGACCGTGGCCGGCATCGCCTGCATCAACATCGACGTGTTCCAGCACGCCAGCAGCACGGGCACCTCGCTGGCCAACACCGTGCTGGGCGTAGCCTGCGCCACCGGCGCCCTGCTGTGCTGGAGCTGGTACACGCTGGACAATACACGCTACCTGAAGCGCAACCCGCACTACAGCAGCGCCGAATGGTCGGCCCTGTACGGCCTGGCCACCGGCTTCATTTCCATCCTGGTCGGCGGCATCGCCTTTGCGTTCTTCCATGCCGACGTCACGGGCGCGGCCGGAGCCGCCAGCGGCCGCGACTGGCCCCTGTTCTGGGTCTGCAATGGCTTGCTGGCCCTGGGCGCCTCGGTGATCGGCAATCACCTGTGGAACGTCGCCAGCCGCCGCGTACCGGTGACCTTGTCCGGCCAGTTGATCCTGTTCGAGACCCTGTTCGCGCTGCTGTACGGCTTCATCTACAACCAGCAGTTCCCGCGCCCGCTGGAGATTGCCGCCATCGTGCTGCTGATCGCCGGCGTGACGTGGTCGATGCACGTGCACGTCCAGGAAGAGGAACTCAGTCCGGCTTGACCTGCGGTGCGCGCTCGGCCACCAGCGCCGCCATGTCCAGCGCGCCCACGCTGCGCAGGCCGGCCACGACACCGGCCGCGTCGGCCGGACTGCGGTTCTGGCTCACCTTCCACTTGCCCGCGATCGATGCAATCGGCAGTTCGATGCCGACGATCGCCTGCAGCAAGCCATCGATGTAACCCGGCGGCGCATCGTCCAGGCGCCACGGTTGCGGCATGGCGCCCTCCTGCATCGCCGACAGGTCGGCCAGCTGGCGCCGCAGCCACGCCGCATCCTCGACAATGCGCACCGTGCCGCGCACCTGCACCATGGCGTAGTTCCAGGTCGGCACCGCCTTCTGCGTGACGGCCTTGCTGGCATACCAGCCGGGGCTGACGTACGCTTCCGGTCCCTGGAACACCAGCAGGCATGGCGCACCGGCGGCAAGCGCTTGCCAGACCGGGTTGGCGCGCGCGACATGGGCACGCAGCACGCCCAATCCCGCCTCGCCCTCGCCGGGATAGAGAGTGAACGGCAGCAGGTCGGCGCTGGGCGCGGCGGCGGAAGAAACGATCAGCATGCCAAGCGGATGGGCGCGGATCAGCTCATGGTTGACCGCAAGGCGGTCTTCGGCAAAGGAAGTCGGGGTATACATCGCCCCAGTGTAGCGCCGGGCGCGCAGCGCACATAGAGCCAGCGATGCCTAATTCAGCAAGCCATGCTCGACCATGACATCCTGCACCAGCTCCAGCCGCAGCACCGGACTCTCCTGCGTCAGCAACAGCTGCTTTTGCGCGAGCGACAAGCGCAGCAGCTCGCACCAGCGGTTGGCCACCCAGCCCGCTTCGGCCAGGCGGTAAGGCGTGCGCATCGGCATCTGGTCCGGCGGCACGCCGCGCTCCTGCAAGGTCTGGATCAGGGTACCCAGGCTGTCGGCCACGTCCTGCTGGTCGGATGGGATCGGCACCGCCAGATCGTCCTCGATGGGTGCCACGTCGGCCATCCACAAGCCATGCCGGAGCTGTTCTGCCGTCACGATGCGAAAGCGCTGGCCGCCCTTGCAGCGCACTTTCAGCAAGCCCGGCATCAGCGCCGTCCAGGTCTCGATATGGGCCATGGTGCCCACGGCGCACAAGGTCTCGTGCTGGTCCGGCTTGCGCACCTCGTCGCCCTGCACCAGGGCCACCACGCCGAAACCCTCCCGATGCTCGATGCAGCGCTTCACCATATCGAGATAGCGCACCTCGAACACCTGCAAGGGCAAGTAACCATCGGGATACAGCACGGTTTGCAGCGGGAATAATGGGATCGCGGCCATGCTTCATCATCGCACGTTTCGCCATCCAATGCCGCGCTGCGGGACGAAGCGGGCCCGCTGCCATGGCCGCGGCGCCGGCCCCAAGCCCTTGCATGGCCCCGCTCCGACATAATCGGCCATATAAAAAGAAAAAGGGCGGATATTTAATCCGCCCCGTCTGCTGCCCCTGATTATTTAATCAGGAAGTCTTCCTTTTTCTTGCCTTCAAGCCATTTTGGCGCACGGCCACGGCCAGTCCACTGGGAACCCGATACCGGGTCCTGGTATTTCATCGGCACGCGTGCCCGCGGTTTGACCGGCTTATTGCTCTTCGCCGCAGGACCGAGATCGGCCGGGCTCAGGTCATATTCGCGCATGATGGACCAAATCTGTTCCTTCGCCTTTTGGACTTCCGCCTTGCGCGCATCGGCCGCCAGGTTTTGCAGCTCAGCAATTTTTGCCTGGTATTCTTGGTAGGTCGTCATCTTTCTTACCCTAAGTGTATGAAAAGTCGATATGTGACAATGTGTGATATTTCTATCCCGCAATGTACCATAGGTGCAAGGATTTTATCCACATAATTTAACCACAATAATAAAAAAGCGCCACACATTTGAAGTGTGGCGCTTTTTTATTTCATCACTATTTAAAAGCCGGCGCGCAGCTGGATATAGGCCATGCGTCCCGCTCCCGGCAAAATGCCGAGGTTGGTATCCGGCGTGCGGCTAAAGTAAGCCTTATTCGACAGGTTATTAACGCCCAGTTGAATCTCGGTACCCGCGGCACCCGGCACATCCCAGCTCACATTGGCATTCCACAGGCGATAACCTGGAATTACGCCCACCGCCCCGTTGGCCGATTGCGCAACCGTATTCGCCTCGTCCGAATACTGTTTGGTTTGATGGGTGGTGTGCAGGTCCACGCTCCACGCCCCGCGCTGGAATTTCAGGCCCTGGGTGTCGACGTTGCGCGAATAGAATGGCACGTCGTTGCCCGCGTGCGCGCCCTGGCGCAATTGCGCCCGGGTATACGCCCAGGTGGCGTAGGCGCTCAGGCCGGACAGCCTGCCGGCACGGTCGAAGGCATACTCGGCGCGGGTTTCCAGGCCGCGATGCTGGCTCTTGCCCAGGTTCTTATAAAACACTGGCGCAGTATTGACGAACACGATCTGGTTCGAGAAATCCATGTTGAACAGCGTCGCCTCCAGTTGCCATTGCCGGCCACTGAAGCGCGCACCCAGTTCCTGGGTCCTGGCGCTTTCCGGCTTCAGCGCATCGGCCGAGTCCTGCAGGTTCAACTGCAGGTGCTGGATGCTGCCGAAAGAGCTGTTGTAGTTGCCGTACAGGGTCAGTTCCTTGCTGGCCAGGTAAGAGACATTGAGCGAAGGCAGCGCCTTGTTGTTCCGGATCTCTTCGCTAAACGCCACCAGCTTGTTCTCGCGGCCCATCTCGATGCGCTCGAAACGCACGCCTGGCGTCACGCGCCACTGGCCGTAGGCGATCTGGTCGTCCACGTAGAAGGAATGCGCGTCGGTGCTGTTCTCCGAGCGGCGCGACACGGTCGGCTTGGTTTCGCCCACCCTGATATTGATTGCCTGTTCGTCCGCGCGTTCGCGCAGGAAGCGGTAGCCGGCGGTAACGTCGTGGCGCACCGCCCCCCAGTTCAAGCGCTGGGTGAAGCGCGGCTCGATGCCGGACACCTGGTAATTGCGCGGCTGGCGGCCGATCATGGTCGCACCGCTATCCTGGGCGTTGGCCAGGATGCTCGCGCGTTCGCTGTCGTTGAAGAAGGCGCGCACCTCGAATTCCTGGGTGGCCGACAAGGTATTCAGATAGCCGATATCGAAGCCCAGGCGCTTGCCGCTCCACTCGTCGATGTTGCGGAACGATGCACGCGGATCGGCCGCATACTGGGCCGCCGTCAGACCGCCCGGCAGCTCGGACTTGGCATCGTAATACGAAAACTTGGCGTTCACCTCGGACGCGGCGCTCGGCGCAAAGCGGAACTTGAGGGCAAAGTCGTTGACCGCGTCCTTGCTGTGCTTGCGGTAACCCTGGCCATTGAGACCGGAGTACAGCAGCGCCATGGCCAGGCCGTCCGCATCGCCGCCGCCCGCGAAGACGCTGGTCTGCACGTTATGGTTGCCGCCGTCGAAGTGGTTGTAGCGTACCGACGCATCGCCCTTGAATTCGCCCAGCGGAATGGCACGGGTCTTGAAGTTGATGATGCCGCCCACGTTCTGAGGGCCATAGCGCACCGCACCGCCGCCACGCACCACGTCAATCGATTCGATATTGGCCAGGGACACCGGCGCGAAGGACAGCTGCGGCTGGCCATAGGGCGCCACCGACAGCGGAATGCCATCGAGCAGGATGGTCGAACGCGGCGAGTAGCGGCCATCCAGGCCACGCACGCCGATGTTCAGCGAAATGGCGTTGCCGCCGCTGGACGAGTTGTCGCTGATCTGCACACCCGGCACGGAACGCAGCACGTCACTGATGCTGACGGCGCCCGAGTCCTGGATATCTTCGCGCTTGACCACATTGCGCGCACCGCCGAAATTCTTCACGCTTTTCTGGCCGGAGCCGAGCCAGTTGCCAAGCACCTGCACGGTCTCGAGCTGCTGTTCATCCGCTGCGCCGGCTTGCGCAAAAGCGGCGCCCGACACCAGGGCCAGGCAGGCAGCAGCAATCGCGCTGCGCTGGAAATTCTTGTTGTTCATTGAATGCCTCGTGTGACTAAGAGGCAGGATTCTAGCTTAGAAGCGCATCTCAAGTTGTAAGCGAATATTACGCACCCCGGGCGTGGTCGAGGCCGACGACAGCAGCCCTTTCCCGGTCAGAAAAGTGGAGCGCGACTGGAAGTCCTGCGCCAGCAAATTCCAGGCCGACAGGCGCAACTGGGTCTTCGGATCGAGCTTCCACGCCAGATAGGCATCGAGCTGGCGCGACGGGGTCGACCAGCCGTACTGGTACGCGCCCACACGCACCAGGCCATTGGCGCGGAAATTGAAGCTGCCGCCCAGCGACCACAGGCCATCCGCCGTCTTGTAGTCCAGGCCGAGGATGGCGCTGAACGGCACCTGCTGATCGAGCCGGTTGTCCGGACCCGGCACCGAATCGACGCGCGACCAGTTGCGGCTGGCGCTCGCGCGCACATCGAGCGCTGGCGCGTTGTCCATCACTGCCTTCAACGGGAACTTGAGTTCCAGATCCAGGCTGCGCACATCCGCACGGCCCGTGTTCAGCATGGTCGATACCCACTTCCCGCCCGCATCCAGCACCACATCGCGGCGCGTGAAATTGTTGATGCGGCGCGCGGCGGCCGCCACGCTGAACAGCGCACCCTCGGCCCAGTAATGCTCATACGACGCGTCGATACCCGTCGCCAGCTCCGGCTTCAGGTTCGGATTACCGACCCAGTCCGGTTCGATCTGGCTGTTGTTGGTCGCCGTGAAGCGGCGGCCGGACAAGGCATACGCCGCGGGCGCCTTGTAGGTACGCGTCAACGCAGCGCGCAGCTGGTCCTTGCCGTTCGGCAGCTTATACAAGGTCTGCGCCAGCGGGCTCCACACGCTGCTGCGATTGCGCACCGGAGCGAAGCCATCGCCGGAGCTGCGCGTTTCCAGGCCCTCCCAGCGCAGCCCCAGGTACAGCGACCACGACTTGCTCACGCTCCATTCATCCTGGGCATAGACGGCGCCGCGCCGCAGTGCCGCCCGATAGCCTTCGTCCGCGTCATCCGGCGCGCCAGTGGCGACGATGATGTCGCGCTGGTTGCGCCAATCGTCACGGTCCGTAAAGCCCACATCCCAGCCCATCGCCAGCGCATGATCCGCCCCCAGCGGCGCGGAATACTTGCCCGTGCTGCTCACGCCCCACTCGCTCACGCCACTGAACACATCGTGCTGCAGGCTGCGCGCGCCCTGATGCGCGTCCGCCTCACGCCATTGGCCGTTGGAACGCAGGCGATGGCCACCGATCTTGGCATCGAGCTTGGCGCCTTCACCGAACTTGTGCACCCAATTCAGGTCCGAGCGAGCGAACTCGCTTTTGTTGGCATTGACGACGTGCACGGCTTCGTAGAATGGCGCCTCCCCGACGGCCACATGGAAGCCGCGATCGATGGTGCTCTTGAAGACATTGCGATTGATGAAGGACTGCGAGGTCAGCGTATCGCCATTTGCCAGGTTCCAGTTCAAGCGCGGCGCCAACTCCAGGCCACGTGCATGGCCGCGGTCATGCACCAGCAAGCGGCGCTCCATCTGCGGCCTGCCGGCCAGGTCGATCAGCTGCTCGTCGCTAAAGCTGTTGCGATCGAACTCGAAACGGCCGCCGCCCATGTTCACGGAATACGAGAAATTGCCGACCTTATCCGACAACACCAGGTTGCCGTTCGGATTGGTCGCCTCCCTGCTGCGGCTCACGCCAAACTTGAACTCGCGCTGGGCAGCCTTGACCGCCTTCTTCAGGACGATGTTGATGGTGCCGGCAATGGCCTGGGTGCTGGACTCCGCACTGGCCGAACGGATCACCTCGATGCGCTCGATGCTGTCCGGCGCCAGGGTTTCGATGTTAAAGCCCGGCGGCACGCGCTCCCCGTTCAGCAGGATCTGCGTATAGCCGTTCCCCAGGCCGCGCATGCGGATATCGCGCCCGCCCGCCCCCACCGTCACGCCCGGCACGCGCTTCAGCGCATCGCCGATGGAGGTATCGCCATAGCGCTTTAGCTCATCGCTGCTGACGATGATCTTGCTGGCGGTATCATCCCGGCGCGGATTATAGGTATCCGCCGCCGCCTTGACTTCGACTTTCTGGATCGGTTCCGGTTTCTGTTCATCCGCCATGGCGTGGGTGGCGGCGAGGACGGCGGCGGCGAGGAGTGTGAGGCGAATCATTGCTAAAAATATAAAAATTCCCGGGCGCAACTGTACCCTATGGTGCGACCCGTAGCAAGGCTATAATTCCGCATCATCAAACTAATGGAATGCCGACCGTGTCCCGACTTGCCGTACTGCCGCAATACCTGCTCCCGAAAGGCGCACTGACCAACTTCGCCGGCCGGGTGGCAGGCGCCAAAGGCGGCGAAATGACCACCCGCTTGATCCGCTGGTTCGTCGCCAAGTACGACGTCAACATGGATGAGGCGGCCAATCCCGACATTGCCAGCTACCACAGCTTCAACGAATTCTTCACGCGCGCCCTCAAGCCCGGCGCCCGGCCCCTGGCGCAGGCCGACTTCGTCTGCCCGGTGGACGGCCGCATTTCCCAGTTCGGCGCGATCGAAGGCGACCAGATCTTCCAGGCCAAGGGGCACAAGTTCAGCACCACGGCCCTGGTCGGCGGCGACACGGCACTTGCCAGGCACTTCGAGCACGGCAGCTTCGCCAACCTGTACCTGAGCCCGCGCGACTACCACCGCATCCACATGCCCTGCGAGGGCAAGCTCAAGCGCATGATTTACGTGCCGGGCGAGCTGTTCTCCGTCAGCCCCGCCGCCGCCCGCGGCGTACCCGGGCTGTTTGCCCGCAATGAGCGCGTGGTCTGCGAGTTCGACACCGCATTCGGTCCCTTCGTGATGGTGCTGGTCGGCGCGACCATTGTCGGCAGCATGGCCACCGTCTGGCACGGCGTGGTCAACCCGCCGCGCCTGCCGTCGGTGACCGACTGGACTTACGCCGACCAGGACATCGTGCTGAAGAAAGGCGAAGAAATGGGCCGCTTCCTGCTGGGTTCCACGGTCGTCATGCTGTTCCCGAAAGACACGCTGCACTTCAACACCCACTGGCAACCCGCCGGCCCCGTCCGCCTCGGCGAGATGATGGCAAACCTGAAGTAACCATCCCAGTTCGGGGTCAGCTCTGTCATTCGGACACAAACACCAGTTCTTTGACAAATCTCAATACGCGAAATCGCGCAATTCTGCATATTGAGATTCCTCAAACGTTAGCGCTACCTGTCCGAAAGACAGACCTGGCACCGGCTCCGCACGCGCCCCTGGTGTGACAAAGTGCGTATATTGGGGCCGGACCCTTATGGCAAGATTGGCGTTCGGTCACATCGCTTCACCGCATCACTTGATTTAACGTTGGCTTGAATCGGGGAGCAATCGCAATGACGGTGAAGAGCTTCCGGTTCGGTGAGTGGCAGGTCAATCCGGCCTTGAATTGCATCGAGCATGGGGACCAGGCCAAGCCGCTCGAACCGCGCGTCATGGATGTCTTGCTGTATCTCTGCCAGCGGCAGGGGGAAGTGGTGTCGGCGCAGCAGCTGCTGCAGGGCTGCTGGGGGGCCGCGGTGTCGGGCCAGAACCCGATCCATAAGGCAATCACCCAGTTGCGCAAGGCGTTCAGCGACTCCAGCGCGGCGCCGCGCTATATCGAAACCATCCACAAGCGCGGCTACCGGACCGTGGCGCCCGTGGTGCGCGAATATACGGTCGAACCGGGCGCTTGGCTCGATGGCTCACCCTTCCGCGGCCTGCAGGCGTTCCAGGAACAGCATGCCGCCATCTTCTTTGGCCGCCAACCGGCGATCTGCCTGATGCGCGACGGCTTGCGGGCCCAGGCCGCTCTCGGGTGCGCCATGATCCTGGTGCTGGGGGCCTCGGGTTCGGGCAAGACGTCCTTGATTCGGGCCGGACTCATCCCGGAATTGGGTCGGGCCTGCCACCTTTGCCTGGACCTGGCGGACCTGGGCCACGACGACCTGTTCCTGGCCCTGGGCAGCGTGCTGCTCGATGCGGAACTCGGCGAGCGCCAGCTGTTCGAGCGCGACAGCGCAGCCACCCTGGCGGGGCGTTTGCGTGGCGGCGTCGAGGACGTCGCGGCGCAGCTGGGCGAGCGCCTCGCCGGCACCAAACTGGCATTGTTTGTCGACAGCCTGGAAGTTGTGTTCCGCTTGCCGAACGATGCGGATGCGCAGCAGGCAGCCTTCCTGGCCGCCTTGGAGCAATTGGCCCAGTCCGGCTGCGTGGAGGTGATCCTCGCGTGCCGCAATGACTTCTATCCCCACCTGGCCGACTATCCGCCGCTCAGGGCACTCAAGCTGCGCGGCGGCCACTTCGACCTGCACCCGCCCGACATGGCGGAAATCGCCCAGATCATCCGCCAGCCGGCGCTGGCGGCAAACTTGCGCTTCGCGCTCGATCCGGACAGCGGCCTGGGACTGGACGACGTGCTGTGCGCCGAGGCGCAGTCGCGCGCGGACATGCTGCCCTTGCTGCAGTACTGCCTGGAACAGCTGTACCAGCAGCGCTTGCCCGACGGCGAACTGAGTTTCGCCGTGTTCCGTGCCCTGGGCGGCATCGAGGGCGCCATCGCTGCCCGCGCCGAGCAGGTCACGCAGGCGCTCGCCACGGACCAGGTGGCGGCCCTGCCCGGCATCCTGGCGCAACTGGTGTGCATTGCGGAGGACGACCTGCCGTTGACGTCGCGCCGCTTGCCCTGGTCGGCGCTGCATGACGCGGCGGGACGGGCACTGGTCCAGGCCATGGTCGAGGCGCGCCTGTTCGTCAGCGACCTGACCGCCGGGGTACCGACCTTTGGCATTGCGCATGATGCCTTGCTGCGGCGCTGGCCTCGGGCGCTGGCGTGGATCGATAGCCACCGCCACGCGCTGCAACTGCGCACGCGCATCAGCTTGCAGGCGGCGCGCTGGCAGGCCCATGACCGCAGCCGCGACTTCCTGCTGCCGCGCGGGGCGCAGGTGAACCAGGCGCGCGACCTGCTGCACACGCCAGGCTTCCAGCTCAGCGCGCAGGACCGCGACTACATCGACGCTTCGCTGCGCCGGGCCCAGCGCGACGAGCGGCGCCGTGCGGCCTTGTTCACGGCGCTCGCCATCCTGGCGGTGCTGGCCAGCGTCCTGGGCCTGCTGGCGCGCGCCGCGCAGCAGGAATCCGAACAGCACCGCATCGAGGCCGAGGGCCTGATGGGCTTCATGCTGGGCGACTTCACGGACAAGCTGCGGCCGCTGGGCCGTCTGGACTTGCTCGACAGCGTGAGCTCGCGCGCCCTGGCCTACCTGGCGGCGGCCAAGCCGAAGGACGATGGCGCGGCCTTGGGCCAGCGCGCCAAGGCCCTGCAGGTGATCGCTGAAATCAAGATCGCGCGCGCCGACCCGGCCGGCGCCGGCACGGCCCTGCGGGCCGCGCGCCAGTCGCTCGATGCCCAGCTGGAGGCGCAGGGCGGAGCGGACAAGGCCTTGCTCAAGTCGCTGGGGGAGAATGCCTTCTGGCTGGGGCAGATTGCCCTGGACCAGCGCAACTGGCCGCAGGCCGAGCGCTACTTCGGCGACTACCTCGCGTTCAGCAACCGCCTGGCGGCGGCCGACCCGGCCGATCCCGATGGCTGGATCGAGCAGTCCTACGCGCACAGCAACCTGGGCACCGTCGCCCTCAAGCGCGGCGCCACCCGCCGCGCCGCCGACGAATTTGCCGCATCGATCGCCTTGAAGGCGCGCGCGCTGGCGCGCAGCCCAGCGCGCCAGGCGCTGAAGATGGACTTGGCCAACAGCCTGTCCTGGCTGGCCAGCGCCTGCATCCGGCTCGGCCAGCTCGACGATGCAATGGCCCTGTACCAGCAGGAAGCCGAGCTGACGGGCAGCATGCACCGGGCGGCGCCGGGCAATGCGCAGTGGACGCAGCGCCATGCCTTCGCCCTCTGGCACCTGGCGTCGCTGCACGCGGAGCGCGGCGACGCGGCGGCGGCACGCGACGGCTTCGCCGCGGCCGAGGCGCTGCTGCAGGCCCTCACCCGACAGGACCCGAGCAATCGCAGCTGGCAGTCGGCGCTATACACCGTGCAGCTTGAACACCTCGATGTCGGGGCGGCGCCCGCCGCCGAGCGCATCGCCGCCTTGCACGGGCTGCAAGGGCGCCTGGACGAACTCATCAAGCTGGAGCCGAAGAAGTGGAATTTGCAGCGGCTCAGTGCCATGGCAGCCGCGCAGCGTGCCCGCCTCCACTGGTCGCTGCAGCAGCGCGGCGAGGCGTACCGCCAGTTGGCCACGGCAAGCGCCGCCCTGGAGCACTTGCGGCGCGAGGCCCCGGCCGATCCGCTGATGCGCGAATCGCTGGCCACGACGTTCCTGCTGGAGGCCGAGTTCAGGCGTACCGAGCAGGACATGGCCACGGCCCGCGCCGCGTGCGCCAAGGCAGCGGCGCTGCTGCAGCAGGACAGCGCCGACGTCCAACTATTGTCCCAGCGGGCGCGTGCCGCGCGCTGCGCAGGGGACGCTGCCGCGGCCGCCAGCGCCGAGGCGCAACTGAGCAAGCTGCAGTACCAGCAAGTCCGTTACATCCCTGCTTTAGCACGCAACTTCAACCAAAAGGAAACACCATGAGTTTCTTCTCCCAGCAACCGTACATTCCTTTAGCTTCTTTCAAGAACGTGGTGGTGACCGTGACCGAGGACGAGACCGGCAAGCTGCTGCCCCATTGCGTGGAGCTGATCGTGTGCGGCGGGCGCGACACCCTGCTCAACTTCCAGCTGACGCAACCGGCGAACAAGGACTGCGATTACCGCTTCGAGCAGCCGGAGATCACTGGCGACGTGGGGCAACTGGGCCCGGTCACGATCAGCCGCAGCGGCAAGATGCTGACCATGTGCAACGAGGTCTCGCAGCACGGCAAGATCTTTATCACGCTCAAGGTCTACGACCAGCGCGCGCCGACCAAACGCGGCGCCTTCGATCCGGAAGTGCTGAACCAGCCGGACGGACCAAAAGTCGGCTAACCCCATCCCGCCATCGCACCACCGGGGGGCCGCGCGCCCCCTTTAACTTTCCCCCTCCCCAATCGAATCAAGCACTTACGCGCCGGAAGAAAAACGGAAGAACGCGCACGCGTGACGCGCCCTAGAGTGGGTCCATGCCCGACCCACCCCACAGGAGCGCATCATCAATACCAACTTGCTGCTCGCCAGAGCCCTGCCGTCCTATCCGCCGCCGGCCGCCCTCAACGACGCCGAAGCGCTGGACAGCACGGCAATCCAGACCCATCTGGGCTGGATCCTCAACAATGACTTGTTCCGCAAGGCACCGCGCCTGAGCAGGCTGTTGCGTTTTCTCGTGGACTGCTGGCTGCACGGGGCCGAGCGCGACACCACCGAGTACGGGATCGGCATCGAGGTGTTCGACCGCAATCCCGCCTCGTACAGTACGGGCGAAGACCCGATCGTGCGGGTCCAGGTGGGACGCTTGCGCGAAAAGCTGCGCGCATACTACGCCGGGCCGGGCCGGCATGACGGCATCGTCATTGCCATCCCGATCCGCAGCTACATGCCGCTCATCCGCCGCCGCGGCAACCGTCCGCAGGAGCACGAGCCGGGCTATGTGCTGGCCTTCTATGCCTTGCGTAGCGTCAGTGCCGCCCCGGCCGGCGCCCTCTTCACGCAGGGCTTGACCGAAGAGCTCAGCCATCACCTGTTCCGCAGTTTCGGCGACCGCGTGCTGTTCCACCAGTGCCTGCCGCCGGCCGGCGCGCCGTGGCCCGACAGCGCCGACTTCCGGCTCGAAGGCAGCATCCGCATCGACGACAGCCTGGTGCGGGCGGCGGTGCGCCTGACCAATACCGAGTCGGGTGCGCTGGTGTGGTCGGAACAACTCGACCGCCATGGCGCCCCCGGCATCGCCATGCAGGAAGACCTGGCGCGCACCATCAGTGGCGCCCTGGGCGAGTACCTCGCGCCCTGAGCGCGCCGCCGGTTACGTATCGTTACCTTGCCTGTAACGGTCTCGATACTTAACGGCGCCCCATGGCGGCAGTACATTCGATTGCCAGCCTGAACGCTGTTCTTTTCCACGGAGCCGAACATGACCACCCCATTCACGATCTGCCTCGCCGGCACCGCCTGCACCCGCGACGAAGGCGAGCGCACGCGCGCCAACAGCGACGCGCGCATCTATTGCCCGGACACGGGCTACATCCCGGTCCGCATCCAGAAGGAGTTGTCCGGCTCCCTCGATGCGGTGCGGCCGAGCATCTCGGTGCGCGGCGTCGGTGAAAACGACTGGGCCGTGCCACGCGACAGCAGCGAACCGCTCATGCTGAAGGGGCCGCTGGACGCGCCGCAGGCGCTGCTCGACTATGCCCGAAAATACTCGGGCGGCGACCAGCGCTCGCTGCCCTCCTCGGCCCTCGGCTGGGCCGCAACCGCCCTGGCGCTGCACACGGCCAACCTGGCGCTGGCCAGCGGGGCGACGACCATCAACCTGATCGGCCACAGCCGCGGCGCCGCGCAAGCCATCATGGCGGCCTGGTTCATCTATGCCTACGGCTCGCGCGATTTGACTATCAACATCTTCGCCATCGATCCGGTGCCGGGCAGCGGCCAGTGGTATGGCATCCTGACCCAACTCGCGCCCAACGTGCGCAATTACGTCGGCATCTACAGCTGGGACATGTGCCTGCCGCTGGACAAGCCCTTCATGGCCGTGGTCCCGCGCCCGAACCTGCGCATGCTGGGCAAGTCCGACGGCAGCGAGGCAGTCAAGCTGGGCAGTACTTGGGACACGCTGGCCGACAACTACCAGCAGGACGATCCGCTGGCACCGGGCGCCGCCCTGCAGCCGCAGAACTATGCCCTGTTCGCCTGCCGCGGCCGCCATAGCACGGTGGCCGGCAACAGCACGGCCGACAGCGGCTACGACCCGGACAACGTGAGCGCCTTCGTCGCGCCGGTCCCGCAACTGGTGTACAAGCTGGCGCGCGGCTACCTGACGCAATGGGGTGCGCTCTTCCCCAGCCCTTCCGCTGTCGCGGACAGCGTGCCGGCACTGCGGCGCCGTCTCCATACCGACCCGGCCCGGTTCGATGCCATGGGCGGCGGCGCCACACGCACCAGCAGCCTGCCGGGCCGGCCGTATGTGCGCCGCGTGTCGTCCATCTCCGGCCGCAATCCCCTCAATTGCTATTACATGGACAACGTGGTCGGCGACCCGCCGTACCGCCTGGCCTATCCCGTGACCAGCGAACGCACCGATAGCGGCCGCGTGGCGTGGCAGTTCCTGTAACGCGACCCATCAATGGAGCAAGCACCATGAGCCAGATCGATAATGTGCAGCAAAACCTCGGCCAGTATTTCAACCATCTGGGCGGGCCGAACTATGTGCGGCTGCTCGACACGCCCCACGTCTGGGGCATGCAGTTCGGCCAGGAGATCATGCCGCAAGCCCTGCTACGCCAGGCCGAATTCCAGCGCGCGGTCGAGGAAGTGATGCAAAAGGCGCGCTACCGCTGCGACCTCTCCTCGCTCAACAGTCCCGACCCGGACTGGGTACGCCCGATCCTGGGCGCCATCGACACCGCCCTCAGCACGCCCATGGGCCAGGACGCGCCAACCCAGTTCCGTTTCCTGTTCGGCCAGACGCCCGTCTCGCCCTTCATGGAACCGGCCAACTTCACCGACTTCAAGGCGGCCCTGGTGCGCCTGGTGCGCCTGCGCTCGCAGCATTGGGAACGCAAGCCCGAATTCTGGATGGGGCGCTTCTACCGCCTGCAGGACGGCATCCTCTCCGCGCTCAAGAACAAGGTGTTCAGCGACAGCATCATCTCCAGCGACGACACCAAGATGACGTGGAATCACGCCAAGATCATCGCGGTTGACGGCTGCGAAGCGCTGGTGGGCGGCCACAACCTGAACATGGACCTGTTCCGCAGCTACCCGCCGGTGCACGACCTGTCCTGCGTCGTGCATGGCGCCGCCGCCTACGGCTCGCAGTTGTTCCTGAACCGGATGTGGGATTGCGGCAGCGACCTGCTGAGCACGGAAAGCCTGGACTTGGCCAGCCTGACGTGGCGCCAGGGCGGCAAGCCGGGCGAAGCCTTGCTTGCCCCGGCGGCCGTCCAGTACGTCGCGCAGCGCCAGCAGGCGCTGTTCAAGCTGCACCAATCCGGCGTGCAGCCCGGTCCGGACGAAACGCCGCCTCGCCCCGAGCGGCCGGAAGGGCACGACGACGACCTGCAATCGCTGAGCGACCTGGCCATCGACGTCTTCCCCTACCGCGTGCTGTACACCCGCTACGACGGTTTCCAGGAATACAGGCTGGCCGAGCGCATGCTCGCCGTCGGCAAATACTGGACCGGCCCCAAGGACAGCGATTACCAGAAGGGTTCCGAAGTGATGAAGGAAACCCTCATCAAGCAAGCCCAGCACAAGATCTGCATGGCGCAGATGGACCTGGTCAGCGCATGGAAGAAGAACTGGTCCGACCATGTGGTCTGCAAGTGGGTGATGGAAGCCCTGCGCAGCAATCCCAAGCTCACGGTGGATGTGGTCGTCTCGCCCCTCGATGCCGGTGCCGGCGCCGAAGGCGACCAGTATTCCTTCGGGTCGGGAGCGGTGCGCACGTTCGAACTGATCAAGTACTACATGACGCATGACGTCGAAACCGATGCCGTGCTGCCCGATCCGGATGGCCGGCGCGCCGATGCCCTGCAGCGCATCCGCGTCGCCCCCTTCTACTTCACCGACCAGGTGCCGGACGGCATGACCCGCGAGGGCAGCACCTACAAATGGCCCGGCCTGTCGCAGGAAGGCTATACCGCCACCCTGAAACAGCCGCCCCTGGCCGAGCGTCCGCCCAGCCATGGCGTGATCGGCAGCGCCGCGCTGTCGGTGATCAATGCCAGCGGCTACATCTACAGCAAGGTGCCGTCGGCGCCGGGCAACCACTCCAAGCTGATGATCATCGACGACCAGGCTTACGTGATCGGCTCCGACAACCTGTACCCCGGCGCGCTGTCCGAATTCAACTACGTGGTCGAAGGCAAGGACGCGGTCGCCGCCCTCCTCGACTCGTACTGGAAACCGCTCTGGCAGTACGCCAGCCCGCACGCATTGAGCGCTTGAGCCCCGCCCGACCCACACGCCATTCCATCCAACCAGGAGCATTCAAATGAGCACCTCTTTCGAAGGTTCGCAAGCGTTCAACCGTCTCTCCAATGCATTCGAGAACGTGATCCCGAATTCGGGCTCCCTCATGCTGAACATTCCCCTCGTCAGCCTGATCGGCAAGCTGGACGGCATCGGCCTGTCCATCCAGCTGTCGTACGCGATGGGAACGCCCGGCCGCTTGGGCCTGCCGGACAACTGGAGCTTCAACATCCCCTTCCTGATCCCGGGCGAAGCGCTGGAAGTGAAAGGCATGCGCTACATCATCGACCCGGACTGGACCGATTCCACCGGCTACGCCTCCGGCCTCAAGTACGAGAACAACCACGGCATCGCGTTTACCAACAATATTTCTGGCCAGCCCCTGCCGTACGGCCAGTCGGGCCAAAGCTACCAGTTCACCTACGCCGACACCGACGGCGCCCGCTACTTCTTCGACAGCACCGGCAAGCTCCTGATGCAGGCCGACCGGCACGGCAACTTCATCTATTACGCCTACACCAGCAGCAACCTGCTGGACGCCATCACCGACAGCTTCGGCCAGCAGACGCGCTTCGGCTACAACCCGAACCAGATCGTCGTCACCTGCCCCGACGGCCGCACCACCACGCTCAACTACACGAGCACCGGCGTCAGCAGCCTGGTCGATCCGCTCGGACACAGCACCAGCTTCACCATGGTGCAGCAGAACGGTTTCAATGTGATCAACACGATCGCCTACCCGTCCGGCAAAACCACCAGCATTGCCTACACCACCATCCAGTTCCTGGACACCAACGGCGCCACGTATTCGATCCCCGCGATTTCCGACCTGTATTACCTGGACCAGGCCAACACCATGCTGGCGCACTATCAGTACGCCTACGGTACGAACAGCGGCGGCAACACCTTCACCGGCTACCAGGGCGGCTACGCCCTGTCGAGCACGTCCGACGGCCTGCTCGACAGCAACAACACCCTGTACACGTACAACGTCGAAGTACGCAGCATGGACGCGGCCAACAATATCCTGGCCCTGAGCGACACCTCGTACAGCTTTGCCCACGTGCCGGTGCAGCAGAACACCTACATCATCGACGCCAGCGGCACCCAGCAAGGCTTCCTCCAGCTCAATTCGGTCTACGACCTGACGCCGGACCACCATAGCCAGCAGCCCAACTACCTGAGCCCGAAGCAGACCGAGCAGCTGTACTTCGCCAATGCCGCGGCCAGCGGCGTCGCGCAGACCAAGCGCGTCTATGATTACGACGCGTATGGCAATACGACGTCCAAGCAGTCGAGCTCCTACAAGCCGGCCAGCGAGTCCTACACGACGGACCTGCTGGAGGCGGCCAGCTACTTCACGGGTCCCGGCATGACCATCAGCAGCCTGGTCAACGTCTCCACCCGGCAGGACTGCAGCACCAAGCAGGTGATCAAGACGGTCAATACGCTGTCGGCCGACAAGCTGGACGTGGCCGCGTCAACGGTCAGCTACAGCGACGACGGCGGCGCCACCTGGAACGACTGGAAGGCGCGCAACATGGTGTTCGACCCGTTCGGCCGCGAAGTGTCCGAGACCCTGCGGTGGGTCAAGGCCAACATGCCGGGCGTGCAGCAAGCCAGCACCCAGTATGCCTACAGCTACGACGCGGCCAACCTGGCCATCACCACCGCCATCACCGACGCGCTGGGTTTCACCAGCAAGCACGTGGTGAGCACCATGTACGGCAAGAAGGTGGCCGACATCCAGCCGTCCGGCGCGACGCTCTCCTACAGCTACGACAAGATCGGCCGCCTGCTCAGCGCACTGTCGCCAACGGGCCTGCGCACGACGTACGCCTACACCATCGTTGGCGTGGAAGGCGAGAACAGCACCACCAAGACGTCGCCCCTGGGCTACCAGACCAAGTCCGTCTACGATTGCCTGGGCCGCGAAACGGCAAGCTACGACAATGGCACGCCGGGCAATCCGGGCGCCCTGCGCACACTGTCGACCAAGCGCTACGACTTGCTGGGCAATGTTGTCGCCGAAACCGACATCTTTGGCAACCTGACCACGGGCAGCTTCAATTCGCTGGGCAAGGCCACGCGCTCAGTCGACCCGCAGCAAAACCAGACCGACGTGGTCTACGATTTCGCCGCCAACAGTGCACTGACCAGCCTGAACGGGGTACCGCAGAAAAAGGCGGTCACCGACAATTGCGGCAATACCGTCCTGGAAGAGAAATACCCGAACACGAAGAATCCGGACCAGGCGTCGCAATACACGCTGCGCCGCAGCAACGTCTACGGCGGTTTCGGCAACCTGCAATCGGCCCGGGTCAGCCGGCTCGACGGCGCGCTCGAAACCCTGCTGTTCGCCAATACCTACCAATACGATGCCGACGGCCAGCAAGCGCGCACCCAGTTCAGTGCGCCCGACGGCTCCGGCAGCGTCACCCAGGCCAGCTTCGACTTGAACAAGAAGGAAATCAGCCATTCCAGGCAAGTGACCTATCCGGACCAGCGCAACTATACCGTGGCAAGCGACGTGTGCCAATACGACGCCCTGGGCCAGATGACCAAGCTCACCAACAGGATGGAGCAGTCCGAGTCGTACGCCTACAACGGCGACAACCAGCTGACCGGCAAGACCCTCTTCGACGGCAGCCTGATCAGCTACCAATACACGCCGGACGGCCAGAAGGCGCAGGAATCCTGGACCGAGGCGGGCACCGCCTACGCCATCGCCTACGCCTACGACAAGGATGGCCGCCTGCTGACGACCACCGACAGCAGCGGCACCCTGGCCAATGCCTATGCGCTGGACGGCGTACTCACCTCGATCGCCTACCCGGACGGCAAGAAGCTGGCCTACACGCTCGACCAGTACAGCCGGAAGGTCGGCATGGTCGACGTCAGCGGGGCGGCGTCCAGCTATACCTACACGCAGCAGAACCAGCTGGCCACGGTCAAGAACGCGCAGGACACGCTGACCTACGCCTACTACAAGGACACCAGCAAGAACACCATCCTTGGCGCGCCAATGAGCGTGACGCTGGCCAACAACTACACCGAGACCTTCCAGTACGATGCGCATGACCGCAAGAACGCGACCCAGAAGCGCTCCAGCACCGGCCAGGTGATCCTGGACGAAAGCTGCGTGCTGAACGCCCTGAACCAGGTGGCCTCGAGCACGATGACGTCGGCGCTGAGCAGTGATGCCAGCCTGAACCGCCAACGCAGCTGCACCTACGACGCCTTCAAGCAGCTCACCAGCGATAGCGTGAAGAGCAGCAGCGGCGCCGCCATCAGCGACGACAGCTACCAATACGACGGCAACGCCAACGTGCTGGTGAAGACGTCGAACGGCGTCGCCACCCGCTTCACCTACAACAGCATCGACCAGCTGGTCGCCTACACGGTCGGCAGCGGGCAAGCGCAAACGCAGCAGTACGACACCAACGGTCGCCTGGTGGTCGACGGCGACGGCAACGGCTACCGCTACGACCTGCGCGGCAAGCTGCTGAACGTGGAAGGCGCCAGCAACACGCGCTACGGCTACTACCCGAACGAACTGCTGGCGACACGCTCCGGCCAGGCTGCAACTGTCCAGATGTACTACGACAACACCCAGCAAGTGCTGAACGCCTACCAGAACGGCGCGGCCATGCAATTCCTGCTGGTGGGGAGCAAGCGCTACGCCGCTTACAGCGCAGGCAGCGCGCCCTACTACTACGGCGCCAGCCAGCGCCAGGATACCGTGCTCGGCCTGTCCGCACCGAACGCCAGCGGCGCCAGCCTGGTCGGCAGCGCCAGCTACCAGGCCTATGGCGCGGAAACCGATGTCCACCTCGGCCTGGACGCGCGCAACAACTTCAGCTGGAACCAGGAATACAAGGATCCGGACAACCTGCTGGTCTACCTGCGCGCACGCTACTACGACCCGAAGACCATGCGCTTCCTCTCGCGCGACAGCACCCGCCTGGACAACCGCTACGCCTTTGGCAATGGCGACCCGATCAACAATATCGACCCGACCGGCAATGACGCCCTGGAGTATGTCTCGATCGGCCTCGGCGTGGGCGTGGGCGCCGCGGCGGTGGGCGTGGCCGCCTACGTCGCCATCACCTACGGCGCCGCCTTCACGGCCGCCGTCGGCGGCACCGCGGCGCTGGGCACGATCGGCGCCGGCACCCTGGCCAGTGTCGCCGCCCTGACGCTGGGGCTTGGCACGGGCACCACAGGCCTGATCACCAGCGCCACCACATTGGCCACCGCCGCCGTGCTGGGCGTGACCGGCAGCGAGATCGCCATCGGCTCGGCCATCGGCACCACTCTCGGCACGGGCCTGGGCGCCTATGCCGGCTCCGTGCTGGCCGGCGGCGTGGGCCAGATCATCGGCACCATGCTGGGCGGCTCCATTGGCGGCTACGTGGGCACGGCCGCCGCCCAGGCCCTCGGCTACGTCGGCACGGCCAGCGAAGCGATCGGCTACGTCGGTGCCGTCGCCGCCGACGCCATCGGCTACGTGGGCGCAACCGCCGCCAGCGTCGCAGCCACCGCCACCGAGGCCACGCTTGCCGCAGCGACGGCCGCCGCCACCATGGCGACGGATGCGGTCGCAGCGACTGCCGCGGTCGCCACCGGGGCCGCCGCCGCCGCAGGCGACGCCGCGTTCGCCCTGTTGGCGCTGCTATTCCTGTGATCCGAAACCAGCTACCGCTGTCCCTCAACCACTGAAAGGAAACACATCATGAAAACCATCACACTGAGCGCCGCCGTGGCCGTCGCGGCCAGCACCTTGTTCGCAGCTTCCGCCCACGCGGGGGCCGGCGCCAACGTCAACGCCTGCATCAACTTGCCAACCAAGCCGATGCAAGCCATGACCGTACAGGTGACCGCCGGCGGCGCCGGCACCCACTGCATGAACGACACGGGCAAGAGCACCAGCTTCCAGGTCGACAACGCCGGCGTGACGTGCGCCACCGTCGGTTACGTCGAAGCGAAGGCCAGCTCCACCAAGGGCGACACCTGCGCCACCGACTCCTCCAACTGGCCGCTCAGCTACAAGATCGTCAACACGGCCTTCAGCGGCACCACCCAATCGGGCTGGAGCGGTGCCGGCACCAGGAACAGCATCAACCTGGAGAACCCATCCAAGGACACCGTGGTGTGCGGCAGCGATTCACTGTGCAACGCCACGTCCTGGAACTGGAACCACGGCACGCAAGGGCCGCTGTACATTATCTTCCAGCCGCAGGGCCAATAGGCGGAATCGGTCATGGAGCGCATGCCAGGCAGCGGCGCGGTCATCCAGGGCATGGCCGGCACGCTGTCCTGGCAGCGTGCCGGCCTGCTCCTGCCGGGCCAGTGCCTGCTCGCCGCAGGCATCGGCGCGGCGGCCTGGATGGAGCGCGATACGCTGGCCCCGCTCGCCTTGCTGCTCCTGCTGCCGCTACTGGTGGCGTGCGCCGCAGGGCGCCGCGGCGCGTTCTGCATTGCCTTCGCCTACTACGGCAGCGCAACGCGCGCCGTGCCCGGCATCATCGGCTACTTCTTCCCGTCGCTGCCGCTGGCCGCCTGCCTGGCGCTGTGGGCCGCCCACTGCGCCCTGCTCGCCCTGCCCTGGGCACTGGCCCTGGCACCTTCCGATGCGCACCCAGGGCGGCGCGTTGCCAGGATGCTGGCAGCGCTGGTGGGCATGAGCATGCCACCGATCGGCCTGTTCCACTGGGGCTCGCCGCTGATGGCGGCAGGACTGCTCTATCCCGGCTGGCAATGGGCAGGCCTGGTACTCACCGCCATGCTGCTGACGCTGCTGGCCGCCTGCCAATGGAACAGCCGCCCATTCCAGGTGGCCTTGGCGGCAGCCTGCGCACTGTCCGCGCTCGCCAACCTCGGCCACCGCACCCCGGCAGCGCCTGCCGGCTGGCACGCCGTCTCCCTCGCATACGGCAAAAGCCCGGGCCTCTGGAGCGACGACATGGCCGCACGGCGCGCAGCGCTGGCCCGCATCGCCCTGCGCAGCCTGGACACGGGCGCCAAGGTCATCATCTTCCCCGAATCCATCGCAGGCTCCAGCCGCCGCCCGCAGGACGGCGTATGGCGGCCCGTGGCCGACCTTGCGCGCCGCAACGGCGCGACGGTACTGGTGGGCGAAGAGCGCTGGAACGCCGAGCGCACCGGCTTTCGCAACGCCCTGGTCGACTACGGCTCGCTGCAGGAAGGCGGCCAGGTCACGGTGTCATCCATGGTGCCGATGCCGGTGGGCGACTGGAAGTTCGGGCTGGAGGAAGGCGCCGAAACCAATATCTTCGGCAGCGACCTCGTCGTGCTGCACGGGCGCCGGGTCGCCTTCTCGATGTGCTACGAAGACTTCCTGCTCTGGCCGCACCGGGGCCTGCTGGCCGGACGGGCCGAACTGCTGGTGTCGGTCACCAACCAATGGCCATCGGCCGGCACCTCCGCGGAAGGCGCGCAAGATGTCTCGCGCCGCGCGCTTGCCAGGCTGGCCGGCGTGCCCCTGCTCACTGCCAAGAACCACTGAGGTGCCAACATGCGCGCCACCGCCCCTTACGCCAAGCTGACCGCCATGCCCTATGCGTTGATGCTGCCCTTGCTGCCGCTGGCCATGCTGGTCCCGCTCGCATTCATCCCCGCCCTGCCCGCCTACCGGATTCCCGAGCAGTTTCCCTTCTGGATCTTCTTCTTCGGCCTGCCGCACATCGTCTCCAGCTTCCAGACCATGTGCGACGCCGAATACCTGGCCGCCTACCGCCGCGAGACTGCCGTCATCCTGGCCCTGCTGGTGCTGCCGCTGGCACTGGTGACGGCCGGCGTGCCGGCCGCGCTGCTGCTGACGGTGGTGCTCATCCTCACCCAGCACCACGTCGTCGCCCAACAATACGGCATGGCCCTCGCCGTCGCCCGCATGCGTCCCGGCGCCGCGTTGTTTGTCTGCAAATGGAGCACGATGACCCTCGGCATACTCGCCACGCTGCTGACCTATAGCGCCAGCGACATCGCCGGCACGGCGCAGTCCGCGATCCTGCAAGCACTCGCCGACACGCTGGCCGCCCCGCTGCTGGCAGTGGTCGCCGCCAGCGGCGCCCTGCTGGTCTGGCGCGCGCGGCACCATCTCGCCGGCGCCGCCATCTTCGCGATGAACGTCCTGCTGTTTGCCGCAGCGCTGATCCTGATCTTGCGCACCCAATATGCGCTGCTCGGCCTGATGCTCGTGCGCATCCTGCACGACCTGTCGGGCTTCGTGGTGTACATCAGCCACGACAGCGCGCGCAACCGGACCCAGCGCAAGAACATGCTGTACCGGCTGGTGCCGCTCCTGCCCGTATGGCTGCTCAACCTCGCCTTCGCGCTCGTGCTAGCCGCCGGCATGACCTGGCTTGCCAACCGGCTCGCATGGGTGGCGTGGCTGGTGACGGGCCTGACGATCGCGCACTACTACATGGAGAGCAGGATCTGGCGCGGCCCCACGCCCCACCGCCAGCACCTTCGATTCGCCGCCTGACCCAAAGCCGGTGCCAGGTCTGTCATTCGGCCAGCTAGCGCTATCAGTTGAGAAATCTCAAGACGCCATATCGCGCGGTTTTGCGTCTTGAGAAATGTCAAAGATACGTGCTGCGTGTCCGAATGACAGAGCTGACCCCGAATTGCTTAGGGGGGTGGGTCGGTGAAGTTGGATTCCAGCATGTCGAGGAAGGCGCGGGTCTTGGCGGGCATGAGGCGGCGGCCGGGGAACACGGCCCAGCCCGTCACTGCGGGGAAACACCAGTCGGGCAGCACGCGCACCAGCTCGCCGCGCGCGACCAGCGGGGCGGCGAATTGGGTGGTGCAGGTGGCAATGCCCATCCCTGTCGCGGCCATGCGCGTCAGCAGCTCGGGGGAATTGGCCATCAGCCGCACCGGCAAGTCACGCTCCCAACTGGTCTTGTTGCGCGTCATGCTCCAGCGCACCAGGCCGTTGGGCATGCGTCGCAGGCTGAGCAGTTCGTGCTTGACCAGGTCGTCGGGGTGCTCCGGCAGGCCGTGCACCACGGTGTAGGACGGGGCGGCGTACAGGCCCCACGTGGAAATCAGCACCTTGCGCGCGGCAAGCGTGGCGTCGTCGGGCAAGTTGCCCATGCGGATGGCGATGTCGAAATTCTCGGCGACCAGGTCGACCCGGCGCGGCGACAGGTCGAGCTCGAGGGTGATGGCCGGGTAGCGTGTCATGAAGGCGGGCAGCATGCGCGCCAGGTGGATGTTGGCAAAGTCGGCCGGCAGCGAGACGCGCAGCAGCCCGCTGGGCGCCTGCTGGCGGTGCTGGGCCAGGGCGCCGGCCGCTTCCGTCTCTTCCGCAACGCGCCGCCCATGTTCCAGCAGGCTGGCGCCGAGCTCGGTCAGCACCAGTTTGCGCGTGGTGCGCGTGAGCAGGCGCTCGCCCAGCCGGCCTTCCAGCAGGGTCAGCCGGCGTGACACCGTCGATTTGGGCAGATGCAGCCGTTCGGCTGCCTGGCTCAGGCTGCCATATTCCACGATGCGGGCAAACAGGAGCAGGTCGCTGGGGTCGAGGTCGGTCATCTATTGTTCCATCAGTGGCACGATGTTATCCATTTTAACGGCTTCTGGAGCAAATATGGAACCGCTATAGTGACTCCATCGCAGCAACACACCAATTCTGACAAGGAGCACTACCATGAAGATCCTGCAAATCAATTCCAGCGCCAAGTCCAGCGGTTCCGAATCCACCCGCGTGGCAAGCAACATCGTCAACAAGCTGCTGGCCGCCAATCCGGGCGCCACGCTGGAAGTGCGCGACCTGGCCGCCAAGCCGCACCCTGTGCTCGACGAGGCTGCCTTGCAGGCCCTGTTCACCCCGGCCGAGCAGCGCAGCGCCGAGCAGGCGGCCCGCGTGGCACTGGACGACGCCCTGATCGCTCAGGCACAAGCGGCCGACGTGATCGTGCTGGGCGCGCCGATGTACAACTTCGGTATCACGGTGCAGCTGAAATCGTGGTTTGATGCGATTGCCCGCGCCGGGGTGACCTTCAAGTACACGGAGAACGGTCCGGTCGGCCTGTTGCAAGGCAAGAAGGTGTATGTCGCCACCTCGCGCGGCGGCATGCACAAGGATGCGCCGACCGATACCCAGTTCCCGCACCTGAAGATGTTCCTGGCCTTTATCGGCTTGACCGACGTGGAGTACGTGTTCATCGAAGGCCAGGGCTATGGTCCGGAAGTGGCCTCCCAGCAGAAGGCCGCTGCCGATGCCCGCGTCGAAGCACTGCTGGCCTAACCAACGAACCAAGGAAGAATCATGGACAACATCGCACACACCCGCACAGTGGAACGGATTATCCGCGGCCAGGCCGTGATGGATGGCGCTGGCGTAAAGATCAACCGCGTGCTGACCCAACCGCTGCAGCGTCGCCTGGACCCGTTCCTGATGCTGGATAATTTCGGTTCGGAGCAGGCCAACGATTACATCGCCGGCTTCCCCGACCATCCGCACCGCGGCTTCGAAACCGTGACCTATATGCTGACGGGGCGCATGCGCCACCGCGACAGCGCGGGCAACGAGGGTTTGCTGGCCAGCGGCGGCGTACAGTGGATGACTGCCGGCCGCGGCGTGATCCACTCCGAAATGCCGGAACAGGCGGAGGGCTTGATGGAGGGCTTCCAGCTGTGGCTTAACCTGCCGGCCAAGGACAAGATGCGCGCGCCGTGGTACAAGGATTTCGACGCGGCCGACATCCCGCAGGTGAGCACCGCCTCCGGCGCGTCGGTGCGCGTGATCGCCGGCGAGAGCCAGGGCGTGGCGGGCGCCGTGCAGCGCGAGGTGACCGAGCCGCTCTACATCGATGTGGAGCTGCCGGCCGGGGCGGCCTTCAGCCAGGCCATCGGCCAGGGCCACAACGCCTTCCTCTACGTCTATCGCGGCGAGGTGGTGGTCGATGGCAAGGCGGTGCCGGCGCAGAGCATGGCGATCCTGGCCAACAACGAGGGGGCCGATGGCGTGAGCGTGCAAGCCGGTCCCGACAGCCGCTTCATCCTCCTGGCGGGCAAGCCCTTGAACGAGCCAATCGTGCAGTACGGACCGTTCGTCATGAACTCGCAGGCCGAGATCTTCCAGGCCGTCGAGGACTTCCGGGCGGGCCGCCTGGGGGAAGAGGCGCACGCCGTCTGACGGGTGGCGGTACAATTGCCGCCATGAGCACCGTGATCCTTGATTGGTTGAAGAAGCTGAGCCACGCGCTCGGCTTCGACACCGCCGATTCCTTCCCGCCCGGCCACCAGTACGCCCGTACCCGGTGGACCGGCGCGTATTTCGACATCCCTTCCGACACCCGGCCGGACGACATCGAGCGCCGCCTGTGCGACGCCATCGCCAATACGCCGCTGGTCTTCGCCCACATCGAGAACCCGACACCGCGCATGCAGCGGGTGCTGGTCGACATCATCGAGCGCCGGCTGCGCCACAACCATGAGCGCGAGGCGGCGCAACTGGCCGCCCTCTTGATCCGCGCCTACGGCAGCGCGCACATCATCGAGGCGGTTGCTGGCCTGCGCGCCGCCATCGAGGCGACCGAAGGCTACGAGGCGCCCGCCCGCGTGCGTGCCCTGTTCGCCTTCCTGACCGATGCGCAGAGCGACAACGTGATCGAGATGCGCAGCTAGTTCTTCGGCAGGTAGCTCATGTCGGCACGGTAGCGCAGCAACTCGGTGCGCACGCTGCGCAGCATCGGCCCGGTGCCCACCGGCAGCACTTCCGGCAAATCTGCCGCGGCGGCAAAGCTTGGCGCGGCGCGCAGCAGCACGTATTGCGCGCCCTCCCCGCCGATTTGCAGCCGGAACCACGTGTATCGCTCGCCGCTGCTGCCGGCCGGGCGCGTGGCGCGGGCGACCAGCTGGCGTTCGAACGCCGTGGTATCGCCGGGGGCGACGGTGTAGGTGGTCATGGCCAGGAACGGCGAGGTGTCCGGCAGTGCCGGGCCGACGCTGGCGCTCTCCAGGCGGCGGAACACGCCGTGGCTCAGGAACTCGGCGTGCGGCGTGACGTTGGCCGCGTTGTCGGCGGCGTCGCCGGCCGGCTGCACGGCCGCGTCGAAGTTGGCGGCGGCGTGGCCGAAGGTGCCGTCCATGAACATCCCCAACCGCTCGCCCAGCACGAAGGACCAGCCGTACCAGGTCCAGCGGTCGCCCGCCTTGCGGTGCCATTCGAGGTGGCGCTGGTATCCCTGTTCGAAGGCGGCAGCCTGGCCGGGCTTGGGCGCAATGACGACCATGCGGGCAAACGGCCCGGCGGGCACGTCCTGCGCAAAGACGTGCGGACTAAGGAGCAGCAGCGACGCTGCCAGTAGGTGCTTCATTCGCTCTCCGTTTGTAGTTGGACGGGATGAAGCGCTCGCGGATCTTCATGAATGGCGCTTCGACCGCAAAATATAACAGCCATCCGGCGAATATGCTGGCAACGATCATCACGGCGATGCCGCCTGGCGAGCTGGGATCGACGTGCTCGGCCAGCAGGATGCACAGCTGCTTGTGGGTCAGGTAGATGGAGTAGGACCAGAGCGCGATGGCGCCCATGCCGGGAATGCGGGTGCGTTGCAGCAGCGAGCCTTCGCTCAAGGCGGCCAGCAGCAGCGCGCCAAACGCCAGGCCAAGCAAGGGGTAGCCGAACACCGACATGGCCCAGCTGAAGTGGAATTCAAGCAGCAGCCAGAAGGACAGCGCGGTCAGCGCGGCGCCCAGCGCCAGCATCTTGTTGCCGTACCCGGTCAGGCGCTGCCACAGCGCGGGATGGAAATTGCGCACCATGGCCAGCGCCACCCCGGCCAGGAGTTCATCGAAGCGCGCCAGCGTGGAGTAGTAGATCAGCGTGTAGTAGCGCTGGCTGCCCCGCTCGCCCAGGTCCATCGACGGTTGCCACCAGTCGGCGCGCAAGACCATGCCGGCCGCCACCGCCGCCGCCAGCGCGGTCCAGCCCAGCGCCAGCGCCAGGCGCCGCGCGCCGGCGCCACGGCCGGCGTGGGCAATGGCGGCAATGGCCAGGGCGATTGGCGGCAGCAGCAGGTAGAACTGCTCCTCCACGCACAGCGACCAGGCGTGCGAGAACAGGGTGCCGGGCTTGAGGCCGAGATTGAGCGTGAAGGTCAGGTATTTCCACCACGGTGCGGGCGCGACGCTGCCGGCCCAGTAAGGCCAGAAGGCGTACAGCGCCAGCACGAAGTAAAAGGCCGGCAACGTGCGCAGCAGGCGGCGCGCGTAAAAGCGCCAGAGCGAGAAGTTGCGTGCCTGTTCGCTGCCCTCGCGCAGGGCGGCGCATATCTGGTTGCCGATCAAGTAGCCGGACAGCGCAAAGAACAGGTCCACCCCTGCCCAGCCGATCTCGCTGAACCAGCCGAAGGTCGCTTCGCGGCTGACGAACGACATGTAATGGTTGGCAAACACCAGCATGATGGCCAGTGCGCGCAGGGTATCGAGGCCATGTACGCGGGAGGAACGATTCATGGGCGCATTGTACCTGCGATAGAATACTGGCCACTCATACGCCACCAGGGACCAGCATGACCGACGCCAGCACACTGCATTTCAAATCTGTCAACTACACCGGCCAGGGCAAGGGCCGCCGCCTGATCATTACCGGTGCGGTGCACGGCAACGAAACGTGCGGTAGCAAGGCGATCGCGCGCGTCATGGAGCAATTGGACAAGGGCGAGCTGCGCATCGTCAATGGCAGCGTGACCTTCGTGCCGGTCACCAATCCGCTGGCTTACCAGAAGGGCGAGCGTTCGGGCGACCGTAACCTGAACCGCAATCTGTTCCCGAACGCGCATCCGCAGGACTTCGAGGACCGCATCGCCAACTGGTTGTGCCCGCTGCTGGCGCAGCATGAAATCCTGCTCGACCTGCACTCCTTCAATGCGCAAAGCCAGCCCTTCGTCATGGTCGGCCCGCGCAACAACGACGGCACGCTGCAGCCGTTCCGCCATGAGGCGGAAGAACGCGCCATGGCGCGCATCCTGGGCGTCAAGCGCTTCGTCGACGGCTGGCTGGCAACCTACGGCGCCGGCGTCCAGCGCCGCCTGCGCAACGACAGCGAACTGCAGACGGTCCTGAAATACGGCGTGGGCACCACCGAATACATGCGCAGCACGGGCGGCATGGCCCTGACCCTGGAGTGCGGCCAGCACGCCGACCCGCAGGCGCCGGACGTGGCCTACCGCGCCATCATGAACACCCTGGCCCACTTCGGCCTGATCGAAGCGCCCAAGCCGCAGCCGATCGCGCTGGAAGACATGGAGTACCTGTCCATGGTCGAAGTGCACGACAAGCTCGATGCCGGCGATGCCTTCAGCCGCACCTGGTCCAGTTTCGACCGCGTGGCGGCGGGCGACGAGATTGGCCGCCGCGCCGACGGCAGCGCCGTGCTGGCCCCGTACGACGCTTATTTGTTGTTCCCGGACGTCAATGCCAAGCCCAACGCCGAATGGTTCTACCTGGCGCAAGTGAGCGACTCTTTCACTTGACAGTCGCGCGCCATACAATTGCGGTAACGGGAGCAAACCATGCAAGCAAACCCGATTACCGCAATCGTGCTGGCGGCGGCGCTGGCGCCAGCCGCGCCCTGTGCGGCCAGCGCCGGCGTCCTGTCGCTGCACGTCATGGGCCAGGAAAGCCTGCCGCCCAAGTGGCTGATGCGCCACGGCCAGGCAGCCGGCGTGTGCCCCGACATCCTGGCCGCCATTGCACGAATTGAGCCGCGCCTGCGCTTTAGCGGCCTGCAGGATTTCCGCTCCGTCCTGGTGATCGAACGGGGCCTGCGCAGCGGAAGCGTCCACATTGCCTGCGCCTTGCTCGATACCGCCACGCGGCGCGAGATTGCCGACGCGGTGGAGCAGCCCTTGTACGTGTCGCGCCAGCGCCTGGCCGCCCGCGCCAGCGAAGACGCGGTCGTCAACAACCTGGACGACCTGGTGCGCCTGAAGCCACTGGTCAACACTTCACGCGGGGCGGCCTATATCGAGCAATTGCGCGAGCGCGGCATCGCGGTGGACGACAGCACGGGCGCCAACCTGACCAACCTGAAGAAGGTCATTGCCGGGCACGGGCGCTTCTTCTACATGAACGACTTGACGCTGCACTGGCTGATCCGCGAACACGGCCTGCAGCACCAGGTCAAGCTGATGCCGGCCGTCCTCAAGGAAGACCCGTTGTTTCTCTGGGTGAGCAAGAAGGCGCCGGCCCAGGCCTTGCCGCTGCTGGCGGCCGCCATCGGCAAACTGCAGGCAAGCGGCGAGCTGGCGCGCATCTACGCGCGCTGGGCCGGCGAAGCGGGCGTGCGCCCGCCGCGCTAGTCAGTGCGGGGTGAGCAGCTTCAGGCCGGCGATGCCCAGCACGATCATGGCGATGCAGGCCAGGCGGGCCGCACTGGCCGGCTCGTCCAGCATCATGATGCCCCAGATGACGGTGCCCACGGTCCCGATGCCGGTCCAGACGGCATACGCCGTACCCAGCGGCAGTGCGCGCAGCGCCAGCCCGAGCAGGACCACGCTGCCGGCCATGGCGGCCAGCGTCACGGCGCTGGGCACCAGTTTGGTGAATCCTTCGGTGTATTTCAGGCCCACTGCCCACACGACTTCCAGCAAGCCTGCCAGCAACAAGACGATCCAATGCATGATGTTCTCCCAAAGTCATGGCGGGTCGTCCCTGCCCGGCTCCCTGGTCTTGCGGCGGGGTCGTCCCCGCGGGAGAAGGCCGACAGTATATCATTGGGTGTTTTTACTTTCAGAGAGCCAACAATGCCGCTGTCCGCGCAGATTGCCGTCGCCATCGTCCTGCTGATCCACGTCTATATCGTGCTGCTGGAAACCGTCTTCTTCGATACGCGCGGGCGCCGCGTATTCGGGCTGTCGGCGGAAAAAGCCGCCATCGTCAAGCCGGCCATGTCGAACCAGGGCTGCTATAACGGCTTCCTGGTCGCCGCGCTGGCGGTCGGGCTGCTGCACAGCGATCCGGCCGTCGCCGGCGCCTTTGTCAACTACGGCCTGCTGTGCGTGGGCGTGGCGGGCGTCTGGGGCGGCCTGACCGTCAGCCGCCGCATCATCTTCGTGCAAACCGTGCCGGCCGCCATTGCCCTGCTCCTGGTCCAATTCGCGTAAACTGCGCTCTTGATATTCATCGCCATGCACCGATATACGCATCGGACTTTTCCGATATAATCATCGGGGAACACCGAAATATGACCGATACTCTTGACATTGATGCAATCCACAAGGCCCTCGCCAACCCGGTGCGGCGCCAGATCCTGTCCTGGCTCAAGCAACCGGACGCCTATTTCAGCGACCAGCTGCACCCGCTGACGTTTGGCGTGTGCGCCAGTCTGATCGACCGCCAGACCGGCCTGTCGCAGTCGACCGTGTCCGGCCACCTCGCCATCCTGCAGAAGGCGGGATTGGTGACGGTACAGCGGGTGGGCCAGTGGAATTTCTTCAAGCGCAATGAGGAGGTCATCCTGCAATTTATTGAGCATGAGAGGAATACCTTATGAGCACCCTGTTCGACCCCATCACCATCGGCGCCCTGCAATTGAAAAACCGTGTCGTCATGGCGCCCCTGACCCGCTCGCGCGCCGTCGGCGGCAAACGCGTGCCGAACGCGCTGATGGCCGAGTACTACGCCCAGCGCGCGGGCGCCGGCCTGATCATCAGCGAAGCCACGTCCGTCACGCCGCAGGGCGTGGGGTACGAAAACACGCCGGGCATCTGGTCCGATGAACAGGTCGCGGGCTGGAAGCTGGTGACCGAGGCAGTGCACGCCAAGGGTGGCAAGATCGTGCTGCAACTGTGGCATGTGGGCCGCATTTCCGACCCCAGCCTGCTAGGCGGCCAGGCGCCGGTGGCGCCAAGCCCGATCGCGGCCAAGGGCAACGTCAGCCTGCTGCGCCCTGCCCGCCCCTACGCCGTGCCGCGCGCGCTGGAAACCAGCGAGCTGGCCGAGGTGGTGCAGGCGTACCGCAGCGGGGCCGAGAATGCGAAGAAAGCCGGCTTCGACGGCGTGGAAATCCATGGCGCCAACGGCTACCTGCTGGATCAGTTCCTGCAGGACTCGACCAACCAGCGCACCGACCAGTACGGCGGCAGCGTGGAGAACCGTGCGCGCCTGATGCTGGAAGTGACCGATGCCGTGATCGGCGTGTGGGGCGCGGACCGCGTCGGCATGCACCTGGCGCCGCGCCGCGATGCGCACGACATGGGCGACTCCCAACCGGAAGCAACGTTCGGCTACGTGGCACGCGCGCTGGGCCAGCGCGGCATCGCCTTCATCGCCGCGCGCGAAGCGGTGGGCGAGGATTCGCTCGGGCCCTTGCTCAAGCGTGAGTTTGGCGGCGTCTATATCGCCAACGAGAAGTTCGACCTGGCCGGCGCCCAGGCAGCGCTGGCCGAAGGCCGCGCCGACGCCATCGCCTGGGGCAAGGACTTCATCGCCAACCCGGACCTGCCGCGCCGTCTGCAACTGGGCGCGCCGCTGAACCCGCAGCGCCCGGAACTGTTCTATGCGCCGTCGGCCGAGGGCTACACCGACTATCCTGCGCTGGCCTGAACCCCGGCAATGCGGGGTCAGACCCAGGGGTCTGACCCTTGGGTCCGCCCCGCCTTACCGGGTTTAGCGCGGCACCGAGTAATTCACGGGGAAGAACTTGAACCCCTTCCCCTCCGCCCGCAAATGCCCGACCGCCGGGAACGGCAAATGCGAGGCCGCCATCCAATAGCCCTGCTTGGCCGCTTCGGCAAACGCCGCCTTGCGCTGCGCCAGCGCCGCTTTCGCATCGCTGTCGAACTGGATGGTCACCGACGGGTCAGGAAACTGCACGGCCGCGTTGTGCATCAAATCCCCCAGCAGCACCAGCTTCTGTCCCTTGCTTTCCACCACGTACGTGGTGTGCCCAGGCGTATGGCCGTAGCTGGACGAGGCACGCACGCCCGGCACCAGCTCGGTGTTGCCGTCAAAGACCTGCAGCTTGCCCGCGTTGGCATATGCCGCCACCGCATGCATCGGCCCCTGGAAGTTGCCCTTGGCTTCCGCGCTGGCCTTTTCCAGGTTCACCTTGCTCAGGAAATGATCGGCATCGCGCTTGTCCATGCGCACCACGGCGTTCGGGAAGGCCGGTTTGTCCAGCGGGCCCAGGCCGCCGACATGGTCGCCATGCAGGTGGGAGATGTAAATTTCGTCGACCTGCTCCGGCTGGTAGCCGGCCGCTTTCAGGCTGGTCACGAGCTTGCCCAGGGTCGGGCCGAACAGGCCGCCCGCGCCGGTATCGATCAGCACCAGCTTGCTGCCCGTGTTGACCAGGAAGGCATTGACCGACGTTTCCACCGGCGTCTTCAGGAAGTGCTGCTCCAGCGTCTTGACGGTCTTCTCCGGCTTCTGGTGCAACAGCTTGTCCATCGGCAGGTCGACGGTGCCGTCGTTCAGCACGGTCACCTCGAAATCGCCGAGCGGCATGCGGTAGTAGCCGGGGGCCTGCTGCTTGAGCATCGGTGCGGCCGCATAGGCGGCGCCGGCCAGGGTTGCCAGGGCGAGCGGGACGGCGAGCTGTTTCAGGATCATGGATGCCTCTCTTGTTAGTTGCCAAAACGCTAGAGTAGCGTATACGGCAACTACATGCTCGTCGGAATGCGTAGCAGCAAGGATACATCGGGCGTATCGCGCGTGAGCCCGGCGCCGACCGAGACATTGACCGTGCGTTTCGGGTTCAGCCGGTAGGAAAAGCCCACCAGCAAGGTGCCCAGCTGGGTCCGCACGGAACCGGGCGACGGCGTGCCGTTCTGGCGCGTGCGCGCAATCGAGCTGTGGTCGTAGCCGAAGCTGAGCGACGTCTTCTCGTTGAGCGCAAGGCCGACGCCGAAATTGAAGCCGATCACCGCGCCCGGCCGGATGGTGCCCAGCGGCTCCCATTCGCCGTCCAGCACGCGCCGGCTCAGGTTCTTGCGCTGGAAGTTGTACAGGTAGCTGACGCTGCCGAACAGCACGGCAGGATCGTTCGGGTACAGCCAGGTCAGGCTGGGCTGCACGCCGTAGAACCCGGAGCCGGTGGGCAGCTCCAGCGGCAAGCCGGTGCCGGTGGCGTTCTCGCCGACGCAGCGGCGCTGGCAGTCCGTCACCACCTCGAACGGGTCCTTGCCGGTGCGGCTCTTCAGGCGCAGCCCCGCCACGTAGTACGGCTTGTCGGCGCCGCCATCGTTCAACTGGTGGCGCACCGCCAGCTCCACGTCGCCCAGCGCGCGGCCGCTGACGTCGAACACCTTTTCCACCGCCGTGCCGGCAAACAGCTCGCGGCTGACGGTGGAATCGGAACGGTAGATATAGGGCACGCGCAGCTCCAGCTCGGTGCGGTTGGTCAAGCCATAGCGTCCGCTCAGCGTGGCCGTGCTTGTGTTGCGCTTGACTTCGCGCACGTCGATCAAGCCCACCAGCAAGGCGGGAATGATGGTGTAGCCGACCAGGGCCACGCGGTTGCTGGAGGAGTAGCCGAACTGGAAGGATGGTTCGATCACATATTTGCCGCGCGCGGTCAGCACGCCGGGCGACTCGAAGATGGGCGCCACTTCCGGCGGCTTGTTGTCGCGCCGCGGCGGCTGGCCCACGGTGGCCACGGCTGGCGCCGCGCTGGCGGCCGGCACGGGCGCCGGCTGCGGTTGCGGCTGGCTTTGCCCGGCCCCGCTGACCCCCGCGCCACGCGTTGCCGCCAGGCGTTCCTCGTTGACCTGGCGCCGCAGCTCGTCCAGCAGCGCGCGCTGCTCGGCCAGCGCCTGCTTCAGCTCCGCCAGCTCGGCCGCCAGTGCCGCATTGCTGCGCTCGCCGGGCGCCACCTGCGCCGTGGCCTGCGCCGCCACCATCAGCAATCCGGCCGCGCCGGCACACAAGGTTCGCTGCATCGTTCCCTCCATTAGCGCGGCACGACAACGTTTGACAGGGCTTGGCGCAGGTTGCCCTCCAGGTTCAGGCTTTTCAGCGTGGACAGCGTGTTGACCGTCAGGTCGATGGTGGTCAGGCTGCGGATCAACTGCCCGTTCGCCTGGTTCTGTACCAGCAGCGGCGCCAGCGCCGCCTGCGCCTCGGGCATGCTGCCCAGCCGCGCCAGGTCCGCCACGTCGACACGCTGCTGCGCCACCACCACGCCATTGACTTCCACCATGCGCTGCACGCCCAGCGCCACCAGCAGGCCGGACGCCGTTTCATAGCCGCCGCGCGCCTGTTCCAGCTGCGCTTCGGGCACGGGCGCCCAGCCTGCCGGCCCTTCCTGGCCCAGCGCGGGCCAGGCCAGCACCAGCAGCAAACTTCCGATTGCACGCCGCATCATCCTCCCCTTAGAAATCGCCAGCGCCCAGCTTGGGCACCGTCACATCGCGCAGGCTGTCGCGCATGACGCCATCTGCCAGCAGCGCCTGGGGCGCCACGCGCCAGTCGGCCGTGTCGTTAAAGCGCGGCTTGCCAGGCCGGCTGTGGATCACGAACAAGAGGCGGTTCTGCCAGATCGCTTCAAAGGCGCGGCGCGACAAGGCGCGCGTGCCGCCGGCCGGATCGCCCAGCAGCACGCGCTGGCCCTGCACCCCTTTCAGCACAACAAAATGGCGGTAGCCGTTGTCGGCCACCAGGACAATCGCCGGCAGCCCGGCCTGCGCCAGCTGCTCCAGCGGTTGCTCAAAGCCGTCCGCGGTGAAACCGCGCAGCGCCAGGTAGCGCTTCATGTCCAGCAGCGAAAAGCCCTCGCGCCGGATGCGCGGCTGGTCGCCGCGCAGGAACATGTCACGGAAGATTTCCTGCTCCGTGACGGGAAAATCGTAGTGATAGCTCAGCAAAGTGGCCAATGCCGCCGACCCGCAGCTAAAGTCGTACTGCTGGCGCACCGTGCTGCGAAAGCGCGCCTCCTTCAGGCTCGTCACCGGCACGACAAAGCTGGCGCCGCCGGCCGTGAAGTCGGCGGCCTGCACGGCCATCGCCGGCAGAAGGGCCAGAACGCTGATGATACCTCTCATTTGATCTGCACGTTGATGATGGTGGCATTCTGGATCAGCACATTGGCGCCGGAATTCTGGATCACCATCGGCAAGCCCGACGCATTGCTAAATGCGCTGTCCGTCACGATGTTGGCGCCGGTCACCACATTGACCGCAGTGTTGTTGGCCACGGTGCCCGCCAGCTTCATATCGCTCCACGGCGTCTCGCTACCGCCGCGCATCTGCTCCAGTTTCTCGTCGCGCGCCGCGGCGGCCGCAACGGCCGCGGCGCCCTGTGGCGGCCCCGCCGCAGCGGCCGTTTCAGCCGCTGCCGCCAGGGATGCCACCGGCAGGACGCCGGCCCACGGCGCCGCCGCTGCCGTTGCCGGCAACAGGGCGCCGCACAGCGCGGCGACAAGCACTGGCCGGCGGGCGGCCAGCCCGCTCCGCACGCCGGCGCCTTTCATCGGCCTACACCCAGGTTGGCCTGCACGTTGACGCTTTGCTGCACCAGCGAGGACATGCCGTTGTTCTGGCTGATCACCATGATGCCCGCCGCCGACTGGCCGACATTGCTCATGGTGTTGGACATGTCGAAGGTGCCGGCGCTGACGTTGTTGCTGCCGCCCGCGCCGCCCGCACCGCCGGTGCCGGCGCCGCCGGTAGCCGTGCCTGCGGTATTGGTGCCGCCGTCGCCGCCCGCGCCGCCGGTATTGCCGCCGCCACCGGCGCCGCCTGCGCCGCCGTCACCGGCCGTCGCATTGCCGTTGGTCGCGGCGCCGCCGCTGCCGGCTGCGCCACTGCCGGCGCCGCCATTGGCCGCACCGCCGGTGCCCGCGCCGCCGTCGCCGCTGGCGCCGCCGGTATTGCTGGCCATGCCGCTGGAGGCGCCGCTACCGCCCGCACCGCCTGCCGCGCCGGCGCCGCCCGTGCTGCTGCCGTCACCGCCGGCTGCGCCACCACCGCCGGCGCCGCCGGTACCGGCCGCACCGGCACCGCCATTGGCCGCCACCGCGCCGCTACCGCCGCCGGCGCCCGAAGTGTTGGCCCCGCCTGCCGCGCCGTTGCCTGCGGTATTGCTGCCGGCCATGCCGGCGCCGCCCGCTGCACCGGAGCCGCCACCGCCGCCAGCGCCGCCAGCGCCCGCGGCGCCGCCCGTGCCGGCGCCGGAACCGGAGCCGTTACCCGAGTTGCTCGATTCGCCGCCCGTGCCGGCGCCCGTGCTGGCCGTATTGTTCTGGTCGCCCATGCCCGGGGTGGTGACCGGTTCGCCGCTGGACATGCCATTGCTTGCGGTATTGCTGCCGCTGGCAGCGCCCGTGGCAGCGCCACCGCCGGCCGAATTCTGGGTCGCGCTGGAAGCACCGGTGGCGACATTGCCCGAAGCGCCGCCCAGGCCGCCCGCGCCACCGGCCGCGCCTGCGCCGCCCGCGCCGCCATTGCCGCCGCCGGCATTGCCGGTCGCGCCGCCGGCGCCGCCGTTGGAACCGTCGGCGTTGCCGCTGGCGCCGCCCGCCCCACTACCTGCGGTGCCGACCAGGCCGCCGGCACCGCCTGCAGCAGCTCCCCCTGCTCCACCTGCTCCACCTGCGCCCGCCACAACGGCGCCCCCTGCACCACCTGCTCCACCTTCACCGCCGCGCGCGCCGTCGCCGCCGCGTCCGCTGCGCGCTTCCGACGCACCGCCGCCCGCGCCGCTGGCGCCGCCCATGCCGGCGCCCGCTGTCGCCATGCCGCCGGTACCGCTGCCGCCATTGCCGTCGCCACCGGTGGCGCTGCCATTGGTGGCGATGCCGCCGCTGCCGCCGGCCGCACCGGCACCACCGCTGGCCGCCCCGCCTGCGCCGCCGCTGCCGCTGGCATTGCCGCCCGTGGCGCTGCCTGCCGTGCCGGCCGCACCTGCGCCGCCGTTGGCGTTACCGCCATTGCTGGCGACATTGCCGATATTGTTGATGACGTTGTTGGTCACGGTGCCCGTCAGCGTGCTGACGGCAGTGGCGGTGGACGTATTGAACGCATTGGTCATCGACGATGTGGCCGTGGCGCCGTTATTGGCCGCCGCCGCGCCCACGGCACTGCCCATGGCGTCGCCCGTGCTGTTGTTATTGGCATTGGCCTGGCTGTTGTCGTTGTTGCGATTGGCATTGCTTTCCTGGTTGGCATTCGAATTGTCGCTGGCCTGTGCGCCGGGACCGGTCTGCGTGGTGCTGGTGGTCGGCAGCGGTGTCTCCTGTGCAAAGGCGGAACCCATCGCCAGAGCGATGGCGGTAGCAAGCAAAGTTTTCTTCATCTCGTCCTCACTGATATCGTGTTTTGAAAGCCCACAAGGCTGGGGCTTGAACCTTAATCGCAAGCTTGATGCCAGCCTAGCTAAGCCTTTGATATTGTTCAGATTTGATGCGGCATCGCAGCAATGGGGACGCTTGCAGGCTGCATGACTGTCACAGCGATGTGACGCGACAGCAGGGCCAAACGGCTTGCCGCACTAGGAAAACAGGGGATGTGGCGCTGTCACAGGGATGTGACACAACGTTCTTGCAAGGCTCAAAGCGCCCGCCGGCGCGCGCCGCGCTGGATGCCGTGTTTGGCCATCAGGCGGTACAGCGTCATACGCGATACGCCCAGCTCGCGCGCGATGGCCGTGATGCTGTGACCGGCGTCAAGCTGGCTTTGCAGCGCCAGCCGTTCCGCGCGCTCGCGCGCACTGTCGAGTGCCTCGGCGCCGCCCGCCGGGCCCGCCAGTTCGAGCTCCAGGTCGTGCGGCTGGATCAAGGCGCCATCGGCCATCACGGCGGCGCGCCGCACGCGGTTCAGCAGTTCGCGCACATTGCCCGGCCAGTCGTGCGCGCGCAAGGCGCGCAAGGCGCTGCTGCTAAAGCCGCGCACGCCGCGCGCCCGTTCCGTGGCATAGCTGTGGAACACTTCTTCGGCCAGCGGCACGACGTCGTCGCGCCGCTCGCGCAAGGCCGGCACTTGCAGCGTCAGCACGTTGAGCCGGTAAAACAGGTCTTCCCGGAAATGGCCGCGCTCCACGGCGTCGGCCAGCCGCACGTGCGAGGCCGCGATCACGCGCGCATCGACCGGCACGCTGCGCGTGCCCCCGACGCGGTAAATGGTCTTTTCCTGCAAGAAGCGCAGCAGGTTGGCCTGCAACTCCAGCGGCAAGTCGCCGATCTCGTCCAGGAAGATCGATCCGCCGCTGGCCGACTCGATCAGGCCGGTCTTGCCGGCGCCGGCGCCGGTGAAGGCGCCCTTCTCGTAGCCGAACAGTTCCGACTGCACCAGGGAGCCGGGAATGGCGCCGCAGTTGATCGGCACGAACGGCCCCTGCGCGCGGCCCGAGTGCTCGTGTATCGCGCGCGCCACAAGTTCCTTGCCGGTGCCGCTCTCGCCCCAGATCAGCACGGGCGCGTCGGCCCCCGCCACCTTGACGATTTGCTGGCGCAACAGGGCGATGGCCGGGCTGCTGCCGGTCAGGCGCATGGCGCACGCCTGCGCCGCCTCGGCATGGCGCCCCAGCGCCGCCAGCCCGAGCGCATGGCCCAGCGTATGGCCAAGCCGCGCGGGATCGAGCGGCCAGGTGTGGAAGTCCACGCAATGGTCGTGCACCAGCTGGCGGAACGGCGCATCCTGCAGCGCGTCGGGGCGGAACAGCGCCACCCAGCGCGGCCGGCTGTGGCGGCGCAGAAAATGGTCCAGTTCACCCAACGGTTCGGACCAGCCATCGAGGAGCAGCAAGCCCACGGGGAAGTGCTGCTCGCGCAGCGCCGCCGCCGCGGCGCTCACGCCTTCGGCGTGGCACACATCGAAGGCGGCAATGGCGGCGTGCAGATCCGCCGGCAGTGCCTGCTGCGACCCAGCAATACACAAGACTTGTCTTGACATATTTTCACCTTGCTGCCCCGATCAACGGCGGGATAGAATACTGCCGCACAATTTTTCAGCACCAACATTCGTTGCCAGCAATAAGCAAATGTTAATGGTGCAAATAAAACAATGGGGAGAGCATGGATCAATATAAGCTAGAGACGGGCGATCTGCCAACACTCAAGCAGCGTCTGGCCTTGCGCGTCTTGCATGCTTTCGGTTGGCAACTGAAGTTCAAGCCGCTGCCGGAACCGCGCGGCATTGCCGTGGTGTATCCGCACACGTCGAACTGGGACTTCATCATCGGCCTGCTGGGCAAATGGGCGCTCGACCTGCCCTTCCGCTGGCTGGCCAAGCACACCCTGTTCAAGATCCCCGTGCTGGGACGCTGGTTCTATTACCTGGGCGGCGCGCCGGTGGACCGCAGCGCACCGCAAGGCCTGATCCAGAGCCAGGCCGATGCCATGCACAAGGAAGACTGGTACTGGGTCGGCATCACGCCGGAAGGCACGCGCGGCTACAAGCCTTACTGGAAGAGCGGCTTCTACCAGCTGGCCCTGGCCGCCAAGGTGCCGCTGGTGCTGGTGTACCTGGATTATCCGAACAAGACGCTTGGCCTGACCGAGCATGTCTGGCTGACGGGCGACGAGGCGCGGGACATGGCGGCCATCCGTGCCGGCTTCGCCGGCCACCTGGGCAAGCACCCGGAGCTGATGGCGCCTATCGTGTTGCGCCAACGCTGAACCCGGCCACTTCCGCGTCCCCTTCCAGGCGCACCAGCGTGACGGTGTGCGCCTTGCCCGGCTCGAAGCGCAGCGCCGTCCCCGGCGCGATGTCGAGCCGCATGCCATACGCCTTCCAGCGCTCGAACTGCAGCGCCGAATCGACTTCAAAAAAGTGGAAATGGGAGCCGACCTGGATAGGACGGTTCCCCTGGTTGGTTACGGTAAGCGTGGTGCGATCAGTCATACGACGCTATCTGCAAGACTCATGCCAGTGTATTGCGGTAATTCTCTCACTTTTCCCGCACCAGCATAAGGCATTGCACCACGCCAGTGCAGCTTACTCCTTCGGATAGGGGCTCTTGCCGCCGCCGGCGATGAAGGCGTCGATGCGCGCATGCAGCACCGGCAGCGGCACCGAGCCCAGTTCCAGGACGGTGTCGTGGAAGGCGCGGATGTCGAACTTGCTGCCCAGGGCCTGCTCGGCCTTGCGGCGCGCTTCGAAGATTGCCATTTCGCCCAGGTAGTAGGACAGCGCCTGGCCCGGCCAGGAAATATAGCGGTCCACTTCCGTCATCACCTCGTGCGCGGACAGCGCGGTGTTGTCCATCAGGTACTGCTGCGCCTGCTCGCGGGTCCAGCCTTTGGCGTGGATGCCGGTGTCGACCACCAGGCGCGAGGCGCGCCAGGCCTGATAGCTCAGCATGCCGAAGATTTCGTACGGGGTTTCGTAGATGCCCATCTCGCTGCCCAGGCGCTCCGAGTACAGCGCCCAGCCTTCGCCGAAGGCGGAGATGTAGGCGTTGCGGAATGGCGGACGGCCCTTCTGTTCCAGCGCGATCGGCATCTGGAAGGCGTGGCCCGGCGCCGATTCATGCAGCGTCAGCGCCGGCAGCGAATACAGCGGGCGCGCAGGCAGGTTGTAGGTGTTGACCCAGTAGCCGCCGGGGCCGCCGCGGCCCGAGGTGTAGAACGGCGCGATCTCCGGCGCCACCGGAATGATGGCGAAGCGGCTGCGCGGCAGGCGGCCGAAATACTCGGACACCTTGCCGTCGAACTTCTTCGAGATCCAGGCCGCGCGCATGAGCAGTTCTTCCGGCGTCTTGGCGTAGAACTGCGGATCGGTGCGCAGGAATTGCAGGAAGGCCGGCAGGTCGCCCTGGAACTTCACCTGCTTCATCACGTCGTGCATTTCGGCGCGGATCTTCGCCATCTCCTGCAGGCCGATCTGGTGGATCTGTTCGGCCGTCAGCTGCGTGGTGGTGAATTCCAGGATCTTCGACTGGTAGTACGCCTTGCCGTCCGGGTAGCTCTCCGCCGCCAGCGACACCTTGGCGCGCGGCACGTACTCCTCGCGCATGAACTTGAGCAGGTCGGCGTGCGCCGGAATCACCTTCTCGCGGATCGCCTGCAGGCCCGCCGCGCGCAGCGCTTCCTGTTCGGCGGCCGGGATCGCGGCCGGCATCTGCTTGAACGGCTGGTAGAACACCGCTTCTTCCGGCTTGGCGTCGCTGACGGCGGTGATCGACTTGTCGCGCCCTTCCAGCGTCACCTTGGGCGGCGTGAAGCCGCGCGCCAGGCCGGCGCGCATGTTCGCGATCTCTTCGCTGAAGTAGCGCGGCACGTCGTTTAGCTGCGCCACGTAATTGCGGTAATCCTCGGCGCTGCGGAAGCTCTTGCGCGCCTCGCCGGCCAGGTTGGACCAGAAGGACGAGTCGGCGTTGAGCGGCTTTTCATATTCGCGGAAGCGCTGGTTGTCCAGCAGCGAAACGATCTGGGCACGGTAGACCTGGTAGTTGATGCGCTCCTTGGCCGAAAGCTGTTCCGGCTTGACGCTTTCGAGTTGGCGCAGCGTCTCTTCCCAGCGCTTCTGGCGCGCCATCTGGGTGGCAGCATCGACGCGCGGCAGGCGCGGTTCGATGCCGCGCACGTCGTCCTCGTCGTCTTCCAGGCGCTGCTGCTGGCGCCATTTCCATTCGGCCTTGTGGATGGCGGTGAAACGGGCATCGGCGCTTCCGGGCTTGGCCGCTGCAAAGGATGGAGAACTGAAGGCTGCTGCGATGGCAAGTGCTGCGACTATCTGTTTCATGGGGCTCCCGGAGCTCAGGTTGGTAACGGTTCCGGGAGTGTACATTAAGGCGAAAGCGCGGATGCCGTCAATGCCGCCATTGTGCGCAAACGCGCGCGGCGCGGCTGCGAATCGACCGAAATCCGCGCCTCACTCGCCGAGCAGCGTGTCGCAGGCGATGGCGGTGCTGAGGAAGATGCGGCCGTTCAGGCGCTGCGGCAAATCGGAGTCGCGCAAGCGGTCCATCACCGGGCCTTTCACTTCGGCCAGGTGCAGGCCGATGCCGCGCCGCGCCACGCTGGCATTTAGCTCACCCAGCGCAAACAAGGCCGTGGTGTCGATCGAACTGACGGCCGACATCACCAGCACCAGGTTGCGTGCGCCGGGATGCGCGCGCAGTTCGTCTTCGATGCGCTGCTGCACCGCTTCCACATTGCCGAAGAACAGGTTGGCATCGATGCGCAGGATCAGCAGCTCGGGCCGCGTCTGGGCGGGATAGCGTTCGATGTTGCGGAAATGCTCGCTGCCGGCGATACGCCCCAGCACGGCGATATGCGGCCGGCTGGCGCGCCAGATCAAGGTGCCCATCGACAGCGCCACGCCAACCAGCACGCCCGCCTCCACGCCCAGCAGCAGGACGCCGGCGCCGGTGGCGAACCAGGCCAGCGCGTCGCCGCGATCGTAGCGCCAGGCGGTGCGCAACGTGTCCAGTTCCAGCATGCCCAGCACGGCCACGATGATGGTGGCGGCCAGCACCGGCATCGGCAGCAACGCCAGCCAGCCGGTCGGCGCCACCAGGGCCAGGGCCAGCAGGACGGCGCTGATGATGCTGGCCAGCGGCGTGTGCGCGCCGGCGGCAAAGTTGACGGCCGAACGCGACATGCTGCCGGTGACGGGGAAGGCGCCCGACACCATGCTCGCCACGTTGGCCGCGCCCAGTCCGATCAGTTCGCGGTTGCTGGCCAGCTTTTCATTGCGCTTCAGGGCCAGCGTCTGTGCCGCCGACATGCTGATCAGGAAGATCACGAAGCCCACCAGCATGCCCGGCTGCAGCAGCTGCTGCCAGTGCCCGTGCGAGAGCGCCAGGTTCAGCTGCGGCAGGCCGCTTGGCACCTGGCCGGTGGTCTGCACGCCCAGCGCTTCCAGGCCGAGCACCTGCCCCAGCAGAAGGCCAAGCAGCACCACGAACATAGGCGCCAGGCGGGCCGCCATGTCGGCGCCGCCCTGGCGCATGCCGCAGGCGTGCAACAGCGGCGCCAGGTAGCTGCGCGCCAGCACCAGCAGCAGCAAGGCGCCCAGGCCCAGCGCGGCGCTCGGCGCGTGCCAGTGCGGCAGGTCGGCGCCCAGCAAGGGCTTGAGCTGGCCATAGGCGATCACCAGCGCCGCGCCGACGGTAAAACCGCTCATCACGGGGCGCGAGAAGAAGTTGGCCAGGAAGCCCAGGCGCAGCAGGCCGCACAGCAGCAGCACGGCGCCGGACACCAGCGCCAGTTGCGCCGCCAGCACCGCGTACAGGCCCGAGCCGGCGGGCGCCAGCTGCCCCACCACGGCGGCCGTCATCAGGGACACGATGGCCATCGGTCCCACCGATTGCGTCATGCTGGTGCCAAACAGGGCGTACACGATGGGCGGCAGGATGCTGGCGTAGAGGCCGGTGACCGGCGGCAGGCCCGCCACCAGCGCATACGCCATGCCCTGCGGGATCATCATCATGGCCACCACGATGCCGGCACTGACATCGCCCGCCAGCAGCGTACGCCGGTAGTTGCGCAGCCAGACCAGCATCAGCTGCCCTGCTCCAGCGTTGCCAGCACGGCGGCCAGGATGGCGTCGGACTGGGCGCGGTCGGCCACCGAGCGCGCCAGCACCAGGCCGCCCACCATGGCCGCGTAAGTGGCGATGGCGGCGCGCCGCTGCTGCGCCGGCGTGCCGGGCAAGGCCTGCGCCAGCGCGTCCACCTGGGCCTGGAAGCTGTCGGCCATGGCTTGCCGCACCTCCGGGCCGACGCGCGACACGTCCGGGCCAAGCGCTGCGAGGGCGCAGCCGGCGCCCGGGTTGTCGCGGTGTTCAGCACTCAGGTACATGCGCGCCAGCGCCGCGCGCGGATTGGCCGGCCGCGTCGCCAGCAGCTGGCGCCACCTTTCAGCCGAGCCTTCCATCGCCTTGCCGAACGCCTCGGCCAGCAAGTCTTCCTTGGAAGCGAAATGGCCGTAAAAGCCGCCATGCGTCAGGCCGGCGCACTTCATCAGGTCGGCCACGCCGATGCCGTCGTAGCCCTTTTCGCGGAACAGGCGGGCGGCTGTTTCTACGATGCGTTCGCGGTTCTGTGCCGCTTGCTCCCTGCTGACACGCATGATCTTCTCCTTGATTATTTTTATTATGGATGTAATATATCACGCATGGATGACGAACATCATCTATAAATCGTGCTTTCGGTGGCGGACCATTTCCCGTGGCCGCCACCCTTTTTAGCGCGCCATCGCCAGCTCGACGCAATTGCGGCCGGCCCGCTTGGCGCGGTGCAGGGCCGCTTCCAGCCGCGCCACCAGTTCGCTGGCGCCTTCGTCCGGCGCCAGTTGCGCCACGCTGAAGCTGGCGGTCACCGTATCGGCGCCCGGCAATGCGGTGGCGGCGATGCTCAGGCGCAGCTCCTCGGCCAGCTTGAACGCATCGATCGCCACGGTATGCGTGGCCACCACCATGAATTGTTCGCCGCGCATGCGCGCCAGCGTATCGGAACTGCGCAGCCGCGTCTGCACCATGCCGGCAATCAGGGTCAGGGCGCGGTCGCCCGTGGTGTAGCCATACAGCTCGTTAATGGTGCGGAAGCTGTCGATATCGAAGGCCAGCACCGCCAACGGCACGCCGTAGCGGCGCGCGCGGCGGATTTCGGCGTCCAGCACCTGCTCGCCCTGGCGCCGGTTGGCCACGCCGGTCAGGCCGTCGAACGGGGTGATCTGGGTCAGCTCCAGGCCGAGGGCATCGTTCTGCTGGCGCAGTTCGCTCATCACCAGACCAAAGCTGATCAGCTGCGCCGCCGAGCCGAAACAGCTGAAGTGCTCCCGGCTCATGACCAGCGGGCGGTCGAACAGCATGCTGACCGCGCCCAGCAGCGGCCCGCCCGGTTCGCCGCGCAGGGGCATGGCCAGCAGCATGTGCACGCCCTGCTCTTCCAGCAGTGCCGCCAGGTCCGCATCGCCCGCCTTGGCCGGCGCATCGAACAGCAGCATCTCGCCGCGCTGCGCCGGTGCGTCGAACAGCGCCGGGTGGGCCGCCAGCACGTCGTGCAGGTCGAGGTCGACGCGCGCATCCTGCGCCACCAGCTGCAAGGTGCCGTCGCCCGCCGTGCGCAGCAGCGCCGCGTGGCAAATGCCGGGATAGCTGCACAGCGCATTGCAGATGCGCGCGCCCATGCGCTCGAGTGCTTCCGAGCCGTACAGGGCGCGCTGCAGGCTGCGCTGGATGGCCAGCAGGTCGTTCAATTCCGCTTCGCGGTCCAGCAGGTGTTGCTGGGCCGACGCCACGGTGTCGGCCGCCGGGGCCAGCAGGGCCGCCACGGCGTCGCGCAGTTCGGCGCTCGCCAACGGCGTGATGCGGTAGGCCAGTGCGCCTTGCGCCATCAGCTCGGCCATGGTGGCGGCGCGCGTGTAGGGGCACAGCACCAGCACCGGCGCGCCGGCACGGCTGCGTACCAGGGCAGCCAGTTCGTTCCCGGCCGGCATGGCCGCGCCATGCAAGTCGATCACCAGCAGCGAAATCTTGTTTTGCGCCAGCGCGTAGCGCGCGCTGGCGATGCTGTCCGCAGTCAGCAAACGGTCGAAGGACTCGGCGCAGGCGCCCAGGAATTCCTGGCGCCGGGCGGCATCGGGGTGGAGGAAAAGGCCGGTACGGTGACGGCGGCCAGCAGCATTAGCCATGCGGTCTAGTGTGCCACAAGTTCAATCCAGACAACATCCCTTTTCCCCTCCTTTATGTGAGGGAGCGCACGGTTAGCAACGTTGCCGGGGCAAATACTGGACATCCGAGCACAGGAGGAAATCATGGCCAATTCGCAGCAGAAGACCGGCGCCGGCAGCGAGCAGCGCGAGGTACAGCGGGAACAGGACCGGCGCGACGCACAGCAGCCCGGCGGCGGCGAACAGAAGGAGCCTGTGCAGGCCGGACATCGCGATTATCCCGCGCCGCCGCTACCCGGACAGCACCTGGAAAAGCCCGGCCTGGAACACGCGATGCAACTGAAGCCGCAGTTCATGGCCCCCGACTATTGCGGAAGCGGCAAACTTGCCGGCATGGCAGCGGTGATCACGGGCGGCGATTCCGGGATCGGCCGCGCGGTGGCCGTGCTGTACGCGCGCGAAGGCGCCGACGTGGCGCTGGCCTACCTGCCCGACGAGGAGCAGGACGCCGTCGAGACCAGGAAATATGTCGAAGCCGAAGGGCAGCGCTGCATCCTGATTCCGGGCGATGTGCGCGAGCCGGGCTACTGCCGCCACGTTGCCGACGAGACGGTGCGCGCCTTCGGCCGCATCGACATCCTGGTCAACAACGCAGCCTTCCAGGAGCATGCCGGGACGCTGGAGGAGCTGTCGGAGGAGCGCTTCGACCTGACCATGAAGACCAATATCTACGGCTACTTCCACATGGCCAAGGCGGTGCTGCCCCACCTCAAGCGCGGCGGCTCCATCATCAATACCGGCTCGGTGGTCGGCCTGCGCGGCTCGCAACACCTGCTGGACTACTCCACCACCAAGGGCGCCATCCATGCCTTCACCATGTCGCTTGCCTCCAACCTGATGGAGAAAGGCATCCGCGTCAACGCCGTGGCGCCGGGGCCGGTGTGGACGCCGCTCAACCCGGCCGACCAGGCGCCCGAGAAGATCAAGGAATTCGGGTCCAAGACCGACATGCGCCGCCCGGCCCAGCCGGAGGAAATCTCGCCGGCCTTCGTGTTCCTGGCGGCGCCCTCCTGCTCCAGCTACATCAGCGGCATCGTGCTGCCGATCACCGGCAGCGTTGGAGAATGACATGGCGCGCGCATTGTGGAAAGGGGCCATCAGTTTCGGCCTGGTGCACATCCCGGTGGAACTGCACAAGGCCGTCGAGTCGCACGACCTGGACCTGACGATGCTCGACAAGCGGGACTTCTCGCCGATCGGCTTCAAGCGCTACAACAAGGGCAGCGGCAAGGAAGTCACCTGGGACAACATCGTCAAAGGCTATGAGTACACGGATGGCGAGTACGTGGTGCTGAGCGACGAAGACTTGCGGCTGGCCAATCCGAAGGCCACCCAGACCATCGACATCATGGCCTTCGTCGACGCCGACTCGGTGCCCTTGACCTTTTACGAAACGCCCTACTATCTCTCGCCCGGCCGCGGCGGCGACAAGGTCTATGCGCTGCTGCGCGAAACGTTGCGCAAGACCGGCCGCATCGCCGTCGCCACGGTGGTGATCCGCACGCGCCAGCACCTGTGCGCGCTGGTGGCCGTGGGTGACGGCATCATCATGAACACGCTGCGCTACGCGACCGAAATCCGCAGCCCGGAAGAGCTGAAGCTGCCGGGCGATGCGGGCATCAGCGACAAGGAATTGAAGATGGCCATGTCGCTGGTGGAGGACATGAGCGAGAAGTGGAATCCCAAGGCGTACCACGACACCTACCGCGAGGACGTGCTCAAGCTGGTGGAGAAAAAAGTCAAGGCCGGGCAGACGCACACGATCACCGCGCCGTCCGACGAGGCGCCCGTGCCGAAGGCCAGCAACGTGGTCGACCTGGTGGCCTTGCTGAAGCAAAGCCTGGGCGCCAAGGGGCGCGGCGCCGCGGCGGCCGCCAGCGCAACGGCGGATGCGGAAGAAGAGGAAGCGGCCCCGCGCGCGCCACGCGCGCGCCGCAGTACGGCGACCGGCGCCACGGCCGCCAAGCCCCGCAGCGCCGCCAAGACGGCGAAACCGGCAGCGGCCAAGCGCGCCAGCAGCACCAAGCCTGCCGCCAAGACCGCCACGCGCCGCAAGGCCGCCTAGGCGGTCGCTTCGATCGCCTTCATGGCGCTGGCCAGGCCGACCGCCGCCTTGGCATAGTCGGCCCACGGCGCATTGCCCACGTCCAGCCGCGTGTGGGCCGTCGCCACGGTCCAATGGTCGCCGCCGCGCAGGCCGGCCAGTTCATCCCAGCCCACCGGCACCGAAATGCCCAGGCCCGGCCGCGCCCTGGCCGACCAGGCGGCCACCGTCGTGGCGCCCCGCCCATTGCGCAGGTAGTCGATGAAGATCTTGCCGACCCGGTTCTTCGGTCCGCTCTTGACGGCGAACCTGTCGGGCAGCGTGGCCGCCATATGCTCCACCACGCGCTTGCTGAATGCCTTCACGGTGTCCCAGTCGTAGTACGGCTTGATCGGGACCACGACGTGCAAGCCCTTGCCGCCGCTGGTCTTGAGGAAACAGGGCAAGCCGAGCTCCTCGAGGAAGGCGTGCACCAGCTGCGCCGCCTCCTGGATTTGCGCCCACCCCACCCCGCTGCCGGGGTCGAGGTCGAACAGGATGCGGTTGGGCTTCTCGTAGGTGCGCCCGAAGGCGTTTTGCGTGTGGAATTCGATGACGTTGAACTGGGCCGCCGCCAGCAGCCCCTGGGTGGTGGCCACTTCCAGCATGGGCGGGTGCTCCGGGTCCAGCGCGCGCGGGAACTCCTTCAGGCCGCGCAGCTTGCTTACGTCGGCGTGCTTCTGGAAGAACAGCTCCCCGCCCACGCCGTCGGGGGCGCGCAGCAGCGCAATCGGACGCCCGCGCGTATGCTCCAGCATCAGGTCCGCCACCAGGGCGTAGTAGCGGATCATGTCGATCTTCTTCATGCCGCTGGCCTGGTCGACCAGGCGTTCGGGATTGGTCACCTTGAGTGAAGCAGGCAGTGTGCTTTGCACGGGTTCCTCCATGTGGACCGGTTCCTCGCGGCGCGTCTCGCGCGCCGACTTGTCCTTGCGCAGCCCCTGGAACACGGCGTGGCGCACGGAGCCGCCGCGCGTCCACTCGCCGAAACTGACTTCGGCCACCAGCTGCGGCTTGACCCAGTGGGGTTTGCGGGCAATGGCCTTGCTGGCGGCAAAGGGACTGGCATCGGTCTTCAGTCGCTTGAGTTTATCAGCAAGCTCGCGCAGGGTCTTGTCGTTGAAGCCGGTGCCCACGTTGCCGGCGTAATGCAGCTCGCCATCCTTGCCGTACACGCCCAGCAGCAGCGAACCGATGCCGGTGCGGCTGCCTTGCGGGTCGGTGTAGCCGCCGATCACGAACTCCTGGCGCTGGGCGCATTTGAGCTTGATCCAGTCGCGCGAGCGGCGCTCCGTGTAGCCGGAATCGCGGCGCTTGCCGATCACGCCCTCCAGCCCCATCTTGCAGGCCGCCGCCAGCACTTCCTCGGGCGGCGCCTGCAGCACGGCGCTCAGGCGCAGCATCGGGTCCTTGACGCGCGCCAGCGCCGACTCCAGGCGCGCGCGCCGCGCTTCCAGCGGCAAGCCGCGCAAGTCTTCGCCGTCAAGATAGGGCGCGTCGAACAGGAAGTACACGATATCCTTGGTGCGCTTGCCGTCGAAGGCTTGCTGCAGCAGGCCGAAGTCGGGCCGGCCGTCCGCGTTGTGCACCACGATCTCGCCGTCGTACCAGCCGTCGGGCAGGCGCGCCTTCTGCAGCGCCGCCCGCAACGGTTCCAGCTTGTGCGTCCAGTCGTTGCGGTTGCGCGTGTGGAGGGTGATGTCGTCGCCCGCCACGCGCGCCAGCAGGCGGTAGCCGTCGTACTTGACTTCGAACAGCCACTCTTCATGCGCTTGGGGCGGGGCGTCGACCAGCGTCGCCAGTTCCGGTTCCAGCTGCGCCGGCAGGCGCGCAACGCGCGGCGCGGCGGCGGCGGCGGGCGCAGCGCCAAGCGACTTGACGCTGTCGGGCATCTCGTCGACCACGCTGAACTCGGCGGCGGGACGGACATACTCGTCCTTCTCCTTGATCAGCAGCCAGGGTTCCTTGTCTTCGCCCTTGCCACGCATGCGCACCAGGGCCCAGCGCCCGTGCATCTTATGGCCGTGCAGCAGGAACACCAGCTTGCCGGCGCGGTAGCCCTTGCGCGGGTCGTCGACCGGCTCCCAGGTGCCGCGATCCCAGATGATGACCTTGCCCGCGCCATACTGCTTCTCGGGAATCGTGCCTTCGAATTCGTTGTAGGCAATCGGATGGTCCTCGACGTGCACCGCCATCCGCTTGTCGTGCGTGTCGTAGCTCGGCCCTTTCGGAACGGCCCAGCTTTTCATGGTGCCGTCGAGCTCAAGGCGGAAATCGTAGTGCAGACGGCGCGCCCAGTGCTTCTGGATAACGAAGGCCAGCCGACCCCGTCCCGGCTGGCCTCCCTCGGCAGGCTCCGGCGTGATGCCGAAGTCCCGCTTTGCCTTGTAAGTCTTGAGAGCATCCTTCATGCCGCCACTGTACGGGTGACGCACGGCGCGCACGGTTATCCAACGCACCGTGTAAGCAGATTGGGCAGTTGTAACGAGGTGTAATGCCCGTCAACGCTGGCGGGCGGGACGCCGTTTCCAGTTCAGTGACACGGCAATTGTGCACGACACAGCAACGATTCACACCATTTCACCGAGGAGCTTGACCATGAAGAAGACCATCGCTACCCTGATCGCCGGCCTGTTCGCCACCGCAGCCTTCGCACAAGCCCCGGCACCTGCTGCCGACAAGGCCGCCAAGCCTGCCACTGCCGCCACCCCGGCCACGCCAGCCATGCCGGCGACCCCCGCCGTTCCGGCCGACAAGGGCAGCCCCGCCGCTCCCGCCACCCCGGCTTCGCCAGCCACCGCCGCCACACCTGCCGTTCCTGCCGCAGCCGCCACCCCGGCCATGCCGCACGAGCACGGGCATGCCACCAAGGACGTGAAGAAGACCAAGACCAAGAAGGCTGCCAAGGAAGCCAGCGCTGCGAAAGAAGCCGCGCCCGCCAAGTAAGCCTGCACCGTTCTCCCCGCTGCCAGCGCGCCACCGTTGCGCCGCCTCCAAAACGGCGCGGCGCGCTGGCCAGGCGGGGACCTGCTTGCCCGTTCCGGCTCAGCGCTTCTCGCTGGCCAGGCGGGTTTCCAGGCGTTTGCGCCCGGCGTCGGCAATGGCACGGCAGGCGCGCGCGTCGGCGTAGGCCGCGCGGCCCTCTTTCGCAGCCCGCTGCTGGCGGCCCCACAGGTCGTTTAATTCCGGATGCGCGGCAATCGCAATGTCGCAACCGAGCCCTTCAACCTTGGCAAAGCTGCCGCGCAGCTGCGCCACCACGTCCGGATGGTCGCTGAAACGGTAGCTGTCGGCCGACACGGCGCTCAGGCTGTCGACGAACACCACGCTCTTGCACTGCCCTCCTTCGCACGACTGCCAGCTCCAGGTCGTGCCGCCTGCCGTGTGGCCGGGCGTGCTGTGGGCCGTCACGGCCAGCGGGCCAAGCTTGAGCACTTCGCGGTCGGCCACGGCGCGCACCTTGGCCGAGCCGGCAAAGCTGGACAAAGCGCCGAACTGGGGGTCGACCTGCGGCGACACGCCGCTGCGCATGGCCTCGACGTTGGCGGCGCCGGCCAGCACGGTCGCGCCGCTCAGCTTCTGCAGCGCCGAGATGCCGCCGGCATGGTCTTCGTGCGAGTGCGAGCTGAGGATGTACTTCACGTCTTCCACCTTGAAGCCGAGCGTGCGGATGTTGGCCGCCACCACGTCCGCGCCCTTGTCGGTGGTGCCGTCGACCAGGATGTGCCCTTGCGGCGACGTGACCAGGATGGCGCTGATGCCCCCGGTGCCGACGTAGTGCGTGTTGCCGTAGATGGTAAACGGCTGCTGCGGCGAGCTCCAGTCGCGCTCCTGCGCGTTGGCCACGGTCGCACATGCGGCCAGGATGAGGGATGCGATGACTTTCATAGTTCTCCTTTTAGGGGGGTGATGTACAGGCCGGAGTGCATTTGCGACCCACGGTCGCCACGCCGGTAACTGCGGTAAACAGGGGCGCCGCCGGCATCGCGCAGGCAGCAGGTGCAGCCGCCCACGTGCTCGATCTGCGTCACGCCGGCCGCGCGCAGCTGCTGCTCGGCGATGGCGCGCAGGTCGAGGTGGCGGTATGCCGGGACGGCGGCGGCGCCGAAGCGCTGCGCAAAATCGTGCGCCAGTTCGGCGCTCACTTCGTAGCAGGCAGCGCAGATGGTCGGGCCGACGGCAGCCACCAGCGGCGCGCCGGCCGCGCCCAGCGCCGCCACGGCGGCCGGGATGATGCCGTCGTACAGCCCGCGCCAGCCGGCATGCACGGCCGCCACTTGCGAAGCGTCGCGCCGCGCCAGCAACAGCGGCACGCAGTCGGCCGTGATCACACTGACCGGCACGCCCGGCACGCTGGTGTAAAAGCCGTCGGCGTCGCCCACTTCCTGCTGCGCGGCGGCGATGGCGGCCACGCGCGTGCCGTGCACCTGGCGTTTGACGGGCCGCGCCTGCCACCCGGGCGCCAGGGCGGGCGGCACCAGGGCCTGCGCAGTGCCAAAGCCGTGCCGGATGGCGGGAATACTGTCCAGTAATTGCGATGTGACCATTTTAGCCTTTGTGTGACATTTGTCGCAATCATAGCGAAAAAAAACGGCGTCCGCTAGTGCGAGACGCCGTCAAGGGCTAATCGTTGAACAATCAGTTCCAGTCGCCGCCCAGGGAACGGATCAGGGCCACGGTGGTCACCGCGCGGTCGCCGCGCAGCTGTACCGCGTTGCGCTCCACCGCCGCCAGGTTGCGCTGCGCGTCCAGCAGGTCCAGGTAGCTGGAGCGGCCGGCGTCGTACAGCTTTTGCGCCAGGTCGGCCGAACGGCGCGCCGACACCAGCGCGTCGTCGATCTGCGCGGTCTGGCCGCCCAGGATGCGCAGGCCGGCCAGGTTGTCTTCCACCTCGGCGAAGGCGCCCAGCACGGTCTGCCGGTAGCCGGCTACCGCCTCTTCCAGCGCCGCTTCGCTGCGCGTCACGTTGGCGCTGTTACGGCCGCCGTCGATCAAAGGCATCGACAGCAAGGCGCCCAGCACCCAGGAGCGGCTGCTCCACTTGAACACGTCGCTGAAGTGGCCGGACGCGCCGCCGCCATTGGCGCTGATGTTCAGCGCCGGGAACATGGCCGAACGCGCCACGCCGATGCGGGCATTGGATGCTTCCATCGCCTTCTGCGCGGCGGCGATATCCGGACGGCGTTCCAGCAGCGTGGACGGCAGGCCGCTCGGAATCGCCGGCAAGAGCGCCGAATCGAGCAGCGGGCTGTTGCCCGCGGTGTAGGCCGCCGCCGGCTTGCCCAGCAGGACAGCCAGCGCATGCTCGGTGGTGGCGCGGCGGCGCTGCAGGCCAATGGCCTCGGCGCGCGTGGTTGCCAGCTCGGTCTTGGCGCGGGACAGGTCGAACTCGCCGATGTCGCCCAGGTCGAAACGACGCTGGGTGACCTTCACGCTCTCCTCGCGCAAACGGACCGTCTGCTCCACAGTCGCCAGTTCGGCGTCCGTGGCGCGCAGGCGGAAATAGGTCTGCGCCACGTCGGCTTGCAGCGACAGCAGGACGGAGCGGTAGTTCGCCTCCACCTGCGCGGCGTCGCCGCGTGCCGCGGCCACATTGCTCGATACGCGGCCGAACAGGTCCACCTCGTAGCTGGCCGTCAGGGCGGCGTTGTAGGTGGTCTGCGGCGCGACGTCGGTGCCTGGCGGCAGGCCAAGCGACAACGCCGAGGAGCGGGCGCGCTGGGCGCCCACGCCCACGCCTACTTGCGGGATGCGGTCCGCTTCGGCGATGCCGGCAATGGCGCGCGCCTGCTTGACGCGGGCGGCCGCCACGGCCAGGTTGGCGTTGTTGCGGGTGGCTTCGGCCACCAGCTCGTTCAGGGCCGGGTCGCCGAAGGCCAGCCACCATTCGCCGCGCGGCTGGCGCTCGGCGTTCTGGGCTTGCTTCCAGCGCGTGCCGTCGGGGGCCGTCACCACTTGCGCTTCCTTGAAAGCGGTCGGCGTGTCGAGCTGCGGCTGCTTGAATTCAGGCGCTGCGCATGCCGTCATCAGCAGCGCCGCCAGCAGGGGCGCGACGCCCTTTGCAATCATGTTTTTCATTAGTGAGTCCCTTCCAGTTGCGGGGCAGCATCGGCTGCCGGCGCTTTCTTCTCAAGGCGCTTGGCCAGGGTGCGCAGCAGGACGTAGAACACCGGCGTCAGGAACAGGCCGAAGAAGGTCACGCCCAGCATGCCGGCGAACACCGCCACACCC
>JAJTCO010000053.1 GCA_021323265.1 Pseudoduganella sp.
CTACGGCGCGATCGCCTTCGGCACGCTGTTCGGCGGCTGGCGCATCGTCAAGACCATGGGCCAGAAGATCACCAAGCTGAAACCGGTGGGCGGCTTCTGCGCCGAAACCGGCGGCGCGATCACGCTGCTGATGGCATCGTTCTGGGGTGTGCCGGTTTCGACCACCCATACGATCACCGGCGCCATCGTCGGCGTGGGCTCGTCGCAGAAGATGTCGGCCGTGCGCTGGGGCGTGGCGGGCAACATCGTCTGGGCCTGGATCTTCACCATTCCCGCGTCGGCCTTCGTGGCGGCGGTGGCCTGGTGGCTGGGGCGCCACATCATGTAAGCGAAACCCGGCTGCGGCCGGGTTTTTTTTTCGTTGCCGTCGTCTCATATATGGGATATTCTCTCGAATATGGGAACAACATTCGAAGACCGCCTGGTGCGGCGCCTGGCCGGCCTGCGCGAAGCGCGCGCGCTGTCGCTGGAGGAACTGGCGGCGCGCAGCGGCATCAGCCGCGCCACCCTGTCGCGCCTGGAGCGCGGCGAAACCAGCCCGAGCGCGGACATGCTGGGCAAGCTGTGCGCCGTGTATGGCCTGCCCATGTCGCGCCTGATCGCCGAGGTGGAGCAGGCGCCCGTGCAGCTGATCCGCCGCGCCGAGCAGGCCGAGTGGCGCGACCCGGCCACCGGCTTCGAGCGGCGCATGGTGTCGCCGCCGGCGCGCGGCTTCGCGGCGGAGCTGGTGGAAGGCCGGCTGCCGGCCGGGGCCGTGATCGACTACCCGCAGCCGCCGGTGCGCGGCCTGGAACAGCACCTGTGGCTGCTGTCCGGGGCGCTCGACTACAGCATCGACGGCGCCACCCACCGGCTGCAGGCGGGCGACTGCCTGCGCTTTCACCTGTTTGGCGCGACGCGCTTTTCCTGTCCGGGCCCGGAGGCGGCCCATTACCTGGTCACGATATGCGAACCATAGAAGAACTCGACGCCGGCGGGCTGCGCGCGCACGCCGACCAACTGGCCACCGTCTTGCGCGCCTGCGTGCTGGACGGCGCCAGCGTGGGCTTTGTCCTGCCCTGTCCGCACGAGCAGGCGCGCGCCTTCTGGCTTGGCCTGGAGGACGCCGTGGCGCGCGGCGAACGGCGCCTGTTCGTGCTGCGCGGCGCGGATGGGGAGGTGGCCGGCACCTTGCAGCTGGTGCTGGCGGGCATGCCGAACGGGCGCCACCGCGCCGAACTGTCGAAGATGCTGGTGCACCCGCAGGCGCGCCGCCAGGGCATGGCGCAGGCGCTGATCCTGCATGCCGAGGCGGTGGCGCGCGCGCTCGGGCGCACGCTGCTGGTGCTCGACACCTGCAGCGGCGAGCCGGCCGAGCGCATGTACCTGCGCCTTGGCTACCAGCGCTGCGGCGAGATCCCGCAGTTCGCCACCATGCCCGATGGCCGCCTTGGCGCCACCACCTTCATGTACAAGCTGCTGCCGCAGGTGGCCGAGGCCGATCCGGGCGCAGCTGAGGCGCAGGCCCTGTTGGCAGAACTCGATGGCGCGCTGCAGGCCATCAGCGGCGACAGCGGCAGCGGGGCGTTTCGCGCCGACGATGCGCGCGGCGCGGCGGGCCGCTTTGCCGTGGCGCGCGACGCGCAGGGCAGGGCGCTCGGCTGCGGCGCCCTGCGCCCGCTGGAGGAAGGCGTGGCGGAGGTCAAGCGCATGTACGCGCGTCCGGGCACGCAGGGCGTCGGCAGCGCCTTGCTGGCCTGGCTGGAGGCGGAGGCGCGCCGTATCGGCTACCGCGCGCTGCGCCTGGAGACGCGCCTGGTCAACACGCGTGCAGTGCAGTTCTACCTGAAGCACGGCTACCGGCGCATCGACAACTTCGGGCGCTACGCCGGCAATCCGGCCGCTGCCTGTTTCGAAAAGTCGCTCTAAGCCGGGGCGTGGCAGCGGTAGGCGGCGCCAAAGTCGCCGACGCCCAGGTAGACGTGCGAAATCACAGGGCGGCCCGCACGGCTTTCACGTCGGTCAGGCCGGCCAGGATCTTGCCGATGCCGTCCATCTTCAGCGTCTGCATGCCTTCGGCCAGCGCGGCGCTGCGCAGTTCGGGCGCGCTGGCGCGCTCGCGCACCAGCTGGCGCGTGCGCTCGCCCGGCACCAGCAGTTCGTGCAGGCCGATGCGGCCCTTGTAGCCCTTGCTGCAGGCCTTGCAGCCGACCGGACGGTAGAGCGTGAAGGCGCCGCGCGCGTCGCCGTAGCGCTCGCGCCAGCCGCTGACGATGCGCAGTTGCGCCGCGCGCGGTTCGGCGCGGTAGGCATCGCTCTTTTGCAGCTCCTCCACGTACTCGGCCAGCAGCAGTTCCAGCTCCGCCTCGCCCGGCTGGTAGGCCAGCTTGCAGTGTTCGCACAGGCGTTTGGCCAGGCGCAGGGCCAGCACGCCCAGCAGGGCGTCGGCCAGGGCGAAACGCTCGCACTCCATTTCGTGCAGGCGAGCGATGGTGTCGGCGGCGCTGCCCGTGTGCAGGCTGCCCAGCACCATGCGCCCGCTGAGCGCGGCCTCGATGGCCAGGGCGGCGGTGTCGCTGTCGCGCATGTCGCCGATGGCGATGCGGTCGGGATCGGCGCGCAGCACTGCGCGCAGGGCGGCGCCGAAATCCATGCCTGCCTCGCGCTGCACTGCCACCTGGCGCGCGCCCGGCTGCACGATTTCCACCGGCTCCTCGATGGTCCAGACCTTGGCGTCCGGGCTGTCCAGTTGCAGCAGCAGCGCGTGCAGGGCGGTGGTGCGGCCCGACCCGGCCGGCCCGCACAGCAGGAACAGGCCGTGCGAAGTGTCGATGGCGGCGCGCAGGCGGTCCTGCACGGCCGCCTGCATGCCCAGGCGCTCGAGCGGCATGGGGGCGCCGCTGCTCAGCAGGTGCAGCACCACGTCTTCCAGCCCGCCGGCGGTGGGCAGGAAGGTGGCGCGCAATGCCACGTCAAGCTGGCTGAATTCGCGGAACAGCAGCCGGCCTTCCACCGGATGGCCGGCCGCGGCGGCGGGCAGGCCGCACATGGCCTTCAGGCGCGCCACCAGGGCCGGGTGGCTGTCCAGCGCCACTTCCGCATACGGCAGCAAGGCGCCGTCGCGGCGCAGGCGCAGCACGCTGATGCCGCGCGCGGCGTGCGGCTCGATGTGGATGTCGGACGCGTCCAGGCGGCACGCTTCGGTGATGATCTTCTCGGCCAGGGCGGCGGCAGCGTCGCCCTCGGGCGCGGCGCCGCCGTGGGCCTTGGGCATGGCCGGCGCGGCAAAGCGCGGCGCCTGGCGCGCCGCCAGGGCGACCGCCAGCGATTCGCACAGCACTTGCAGGCATTCCACCTGCAAGGCGGTGAACGGTTCGCCGCTGCGCGTGTTAACCAGCTGCAGCACGCCCAGCAGCTCCTTGCCTTGCGCGTCGGCGATGGGGGCGGCCAGCACCTGGCGCGTGCGGTAGCCGGTGCGCTGGTCCACGCCCGGCTGGAATTGCAGCTCGGGCGAGATGTCGCGCAGTTGCGCGGCGTCGTACACGTCGGCGATGCTGACCAGTTGCTGGGTCAGCGCGACATAGCCGGCAATGCTGGCCGGCGTGACGGCCACGCGCGCTTCGCGCGACACCAGGTAGTCCTTTTCCTGGTCCATCACGAACAGCACGCAGCGGTCGCAGTCGAACAGGTGGCACAGGTCGGCCGGCACGCCGGCCAGCAGTGCGTCCAGGCCGCGCGCGGCATGCGCGCGCGTGCTCACGGCGTGCAGCTTGCGGTACAGCTGCAACTGCTGTTCCGCCTCGCTCACAGGGTGACCTCGAGGCCCTCGTAGGCAAGGCTTACCTGCAGTTCGCCCAGCGCACCGGCATGGCGCGCCATCACGTCGGCAAACACCGCTTCGAGCTCGTCGTCGCTGCGCGTCGGCTCATGGTGCGTGCAGTACAGGCGGCGCACGCCGCAGCGCAGCGCCATGGCGATGGCATTGTCGAACGTGCCATGGCCCCAGCCCACCTTGGACGGATATTCCTCGCGCGTGTAGGAGCAGTCGACGATCAGCGCATCGACGCCGTGCGCCAGCGCATCGATGGCGCCGGTATGGCGCGCCACGTGTTCCTGGAAGGCGTCGTGTTCGGCGTGGCTGGCCGGGTAGGGGTTGAACATCGGCTCGTGGTCGCCGGTGAAGAACAGCGCCTTGCCGTTGCAATCGATGCGGTAGCCCAGGTCCGTCACGGGGTGCCCCATCAGCACGTTGCTGACGACGGCGTCGTCCAGCACCAGGCGTTCGCCCACGGCCAGCGTATGGTATTCCACGCGGGCCGCCAGTTCGGCTTCGGACACGGGGAAATAGTTGGGCTGCAGTTGCACGCCTACCACATGGCTGATGTCCTGGCCGGGCTCCGGCGCGGCGCCGTGCACGCGCACCAGGCTGCCGGGCACGAACAGGGGGGCGAAGAACGGCAGGCCGTGGATGTGGTCCCAATGGCTGTGCGTGATGAAGATGTTCGCTTCGATGGGGCGGCGCGGCGCCGCCACCAGGGCCTGCGCCAGCGGGAAGATGCCGGTGCCGGCGTCGATGATCAGCAGGCTGTCGTTATCGGTGCGCACTTCGATGCAGGTGGTGTTGCCGCCATAGCGCACGGTGCGCGGACCTGGCGACGGGATGGAGCCGCGCACGCCCCAAAATGTGAATTTCATTGCAAGAACCCTTCAATCTACCCCGGTCTAGTTGTATTTTTGCCTATGCGCCGATGATAGCGTTTTTGGCGCACGCTTGGTGGGCCGATATACAAATTTTTGCCCCAAGGATACACTGTCCGGGTATGGATGATCTGACCCCGAAACAAATTGCCCAGCGCCTGGAGCAGTTGACCGAATTGAGCGTCGCGCTGGGCGACGGCCATGATATCGACTTGCTGCTCGAGCGCATCTTGCTGGTGGCCAAGCGCATGACCCATGCCGACGGCGGGACGCTGTACCGCCCCACTGCCGACGGCAGCGGCCTGCGTTTTTACCTGACGCTCAACGACAGCCTGCACATCCGCCGCGGCGGCAACGGCGCCGCGGCCAGCGACATCGCGCCGGTGCCCCTGTTCGACGCGGCCGGGGAAAAGAACCTGGCCTCGGTGGCGGCCTATGCCGCCAACCTGGGCTGCTCGGTCAACATCGAAGACGTCTACCGCGCCACCGAATTCAATTTTTCCGGCATGCGCCAGTTCGACCAGCAGTTCGGCTACCACTCGCAATCGTTCCTGACCGTGCCGATGCGCGACCACCAGGGCGAGCTGCTGGGCGTGCTGCAGCTGGTGAATGCAACCGACCCCGATTCGGGCAAGATCGTCGCCTTCAACCAGACCGACCAGCGCTTCATCGAGGCCCTGGCGGCGCAGGCGGGGGTGGCGCTGACCAACCAGCAACTGATCGCCCAGCTGGAACAGCTGCTGGAAGCGCTGGTCAACCTGATCAACATCGGCCTGGACGAGAAGTCGCCTTATACGGGCCGCCACTGCCAGCTGGTGCCCAAGCTGACGATGATGCTGGCCGACGCCGCCCACGCGGCAGAGCAGGGGCCGCTGGCGCAGTTCCGCATGTCCGAGGCGCAGCGCCACGAACTGTGGCTGGCCGGCCTGCTGCACGACTGCGGCAAGATCACCACGCCGGTGCACGTGGTGGACAAGGCCACCAAGCTGCAGACCCTGTACGACCGCATCGGGCTGCTCGACACGCGCTACGAGGTGCTGCTGCGCGACGCCGAACTGCGCGCCTTGCGCGGACAGCTGGCCGGCGGCGATGCAGCGCAACTGCAGGCGGCGCTGCAGGCCGAGTGCGCGCAGCTGCGCGCCGAGCGCGACTTCCTGCGCAAGGCCAACATCGGCGGCGAGGGCATGTCGCCCGGCGACCAGGAGCGCGTGCGCAGCATTGCGCAGCGGCGCTGGGTCGGGCCGGACGGCAGCGAGCAGCCTTTCCTCAGCGAGGAAGAGGTGGAGAACCTCACCATCCGCTTCGGCACCCTGACCGAGGGCGAGCGCAAGGTGATCAACAACCATATCGTGATGACGGTGAAGATGCTCGAGTCGCTGCCCTGGCCCAAGCACCTGCAGAACGTGCCGGAGTACGCCGGCGGCCACCATGAGCGCATGGACGGCAAAGGCTATCCGCGCGGCCTGACGGGCGAGCAGATGTCGGTGCCGGCGCGCGTGATGGCCATTGCCGACATCTTCGAGGCGCTGACGGCGCGCGACCGCCCTTACAAGAAGGGCAAGATGCTGTCCGAGGCGCTCGACATCCTGGGCAAGTTCAGCCTGAACGGCCACATCGATCCCGCCCTGTTCGACATCTTCATCCGCCAAAAGGTCTACCTGGCCTTCGCCGCCGAGCACATGGACCCGCGCCAGATCGACGCCATCGACGAGTCGCGCATCCCGGGCTACACGCCGTAGATGCGCAAGCTGCTGATCCGCTACGGCGCGCGCTGGCTGCTCGGGCTGCTGTTGACGGTGCTGGCCGTGCTGCAGCTGCAGCAGGTGCTGCCGTCGGAATCGGTGGCGCGCATGGACGGTTTCTTCGCCGGCCTGCGCATGCGCCTGGAAACGCCCCAGCTCGATGCGCGCATCGTCATCGTCGACATCGACGAGCGCAGCCTGGCCGAAGTGGGGCGCTTTCCCTGGAGCCGCGACAAGCTGGCGCGCCTGGTCGCGCAGCTGACCACGCACTACCAGGCGGCGGCGGTCGGCTTCGACATCTCCTTCCCCGAGCCCGACACCAGTTCGGGCTACGACGTGCTGCAGCGCCTGGCGCAGGGCGAACTGGCGGTGCCGGGCTTGCAGGCGCGCCTGGCACGGCTGCAGCCGGAACTCGATTACGACGGCCAGCTGGCGCAAGCCATGCAGGGCCACCCGGTCGTGCTGGGCTACAACCTGTCGGGCAGCCAGCGCAAGGGCGTGCTGCCGGCGCCTGCCTTCACGGTGGCGGACCTGAACGGACGCGCGCTGGACGCCTACACGGGGCAGGGTTACGAAGCGAACATCGCGCGCTTGCAGGCCGCCGCGGCCGGCGCCGGCATCTTTACCGCGGTGCCCGACCACGACGGCGTGGTGCGTTCCTCGCCGCTGCTGCAGCGCATCGGCGACGGCTATTACCCGGCGCTGTCGCTGGCCACGGTGGCGGCGGCGCTGCAGGCGCGCGCCATTGCGCCCATCTGGCAGGGCACGGTCGATACCCTGAGCGACAGCGAACGCCTGAGCGGCGGGCTCGACGCGCTCGCCCTGTTCCACCCGGAGGGGCGGCTGCGCATCCCGGTCGGCGAAGCGCTGGTGAGCACGGTGCAGTTCCGCGGGCGCGGCGGCCCGGACGGCGGCGCCTTCCGCTACGTGTCGGCGGCCGACGTGCTGGCCGGACGCACGCCGGTCGACCAGCTGGCCGGCACCATCGTGCTGGTCGGCACCACGGCGCCCGGCCTGAACGACCTGCGCGCCACGCCGGTCAGCGCGCAATATCCCGGGGTGGAAATCCACGCCAACCTGGCCAAGTCGATCCTGGACGAGAGCTTCAAGCTGCGGCCCGATTTCGCCACCCAGCTCGAAGTGCTGCAGGCGCTGGTGCTGGGCGTGCTGCTGGCGCTGGCGCTGCCGGTGCTGTCCCCGGCCTGGGCCATCGTGCTCTCGCTGGCGGGGATGGCCGCCGCCGCCGCCCTCAACTTCCACTTCTACAGCCGCTACGATGCGGTGCTGAACCTGGCCACCTTGCTGTTGCTGGCGCTGGCCCTGTTCGTGCTGAACGTGGCCTGGGGCTACTTCTTCGAAGTGCGGCGCGGGCGCGCGCTGGTGTCGCGCTTTGGCGAATACGTGGCGCCCGAACTGGTGGCGGAAATGGCGGAAGACCCCGAGCAATACAATATGGAAGGCGAGAGCCGCGAGCTGAGCGTGATGTTCGTCGACGTGCGCGGCTTCACCACGATTTCCGAAGGCCTGTCGCCGAAGCAGCTGCGCGAATACATCAACCGCTACCTGACGGCGATGTCGGAGGAGATCCGCGACCGCCACCGCGGCACGCTCGACAAGTATATCGGCGACGCCGTGATGGCCTTCTGGGGCGCGCCGCTGGCGCAGGCCGACCACGCCAGCCGCGCCGTGGCCACGGCGCTGGCGATGCAGGCCACGGCGGCCCGCCTGAGCGCGGAGTTCCAGCGGCGCGGCTGGCCGGCGCTGGACATCGGCATCGGCCTGAACACGGGCCTGATGCACGTGGGCGACATGGGGTCGGCCATCCGCCGCGCCTATACCGTGATGGGCGACGCGGTCAACCTGGCCGCGCGCCTGGAAGGCATCACCAAGGTGTACGGTGCGGGCATCGTGGTGGGCGCCGCCACGCGCGCCGCTGCGCCGGCATTCGCCTACCGCGAACTGGACCTGGTGCGGGTCAAGGGCAAGCTGGAACCGGTTGCCATTTTCGAGCCGGTGGGGCCGGCGCACGCGCTGGACGCCGGGCAGGCGGCGCAGCTGGCGCAGTGGCACGCGGCACTGGCCCTGGTGCGCAGCCAGCACTGGGACGCGGCGCAGGCGGCGCTGGAGACGCTGGCGGCGACGGCGCCGCGCCCGCTGTATGCGCTCTACCTGGAACGCATCGCCTATTACCGCGCGCACCCGCCCGGCGCCGACTGGGACGGCGTGACCACCTTTGCCAGCAAATAGGCGCCAAATGCGCAACACTCAACCGTGCGCGCGCCGCCGGGCGTAAAATAGTCCTGACATTTGGACGTGTCTATCCTAAACTGGAAGTAATAAGACTTGCTCCGAGGATAGGCGCTGCGTCGCCGGGAGAACCGTCATGAAGCCGCATCTCATGCCCCGCATTGCCGCCCTGGCAGCCGCCATGGCGTGTGGCTGTGTTGCCGCGGAGCCGCCGCGCAGCGAGCGCAGCAAACCGGCGCTTGCCTTCAGCTCGGTCCAGTACGCCATGCACGACCTGTCCGGCCCTGCCGGCGCCAATGCCACCGTGCGCCTGGCCACCTCCCTCACGCAAACCCTGCCGCGCGACTGGCTGGTGCGCGCCAGCCTGAACACCCAGTACAGCGACGGCAACCTGACCTTGGAACAGACCCTGTTGCCGCCGCCGGCCACCGCGCTCAAGCTGATGGCGCGGCGCGACGTGCTGCGCGACGGTGGCCTCGGCTCCAACGTGGAACTGCATTCGCCCAACCTGTGCGGCGGCCTGCAGCGCCACTGCCGCGCCCTGCTGTTCTATGACCGCAACTTCATTCGTTACAACCGCAGCCTGAATGGCCAGTTGCGCAGCCGCAATGTGGGCAGCGCCGGCGTCGGCCTGCGCATGCAGCTGCAGCGCGGGATGGACTTGCAGCTCGACTATGGCAGGGTGGTGCGCTCGGACATCATGCCGGACGATGCGCGTAACCGCCTGACACTCAGGTTTGGCTACAGCTGGTAGTTATAGCGCGGCAATGTTGTCGAAAAAGATGTGCGCCTGACACAAATTTTCTTTGCGGCATCGTAATCGGGCAACGGAATGCGGGATAATGGCGGCTAGCCGTATTTCCCTCAATCCAGAAAAATTGCCCATGAAACAATGCCTCACCATGCTGGCCGCTGCCGCATGCGCCGTCGCTTGCGCCGCCGCGGCCGCACAAGCGCCGGACGTGATCCGCTTCGACATCGACCGCTTTGACGTGCGCGGCAATACCTTGCTGCCGCAGGCCGAGGTGACGCGCCTGCTGGCGCCGCACGCCGGCCGCCAGCGCGATTTCGGCGACGTGCAGCGCGCGCTGGAAGCGCTCAATGCGGCCTACCAGGCGGCCGGCTACAAGCTGGTGACGGTGGAGCTGCCCGAGCAGGAACTCGAACGCGGCGTGGTGCAGCTGAACGTGGTGGCGACCGTGATCGGGCGCATACGGGTGGAGGGCAACCGCCATTTCGACGCGGCCAATCTCCGGCGCAGCCTGCCGCAACTGCGCGCGGGCGAAACGCCGCACATGGACCGCCTGTCGGCCAACCTGAAACTGGCCAACGACAATCCGGCCAAGAAGGTGACCATGAAGCTGCAGTCGGGGCAGCAGGAAGCGCAGGCCGACGTGCTGCTGGACGTGGCCGACGAGAATCCCTGGAGCGCCCTGCTCAACGCCGACAACAGCGGCAGCGGCAGCACCGGCAAGACCCAGGTGGGCGTGGTGCTGCAGCATGCCAACCTGTTCGGGCGCGACCATGTGGCCAGCCTGCAGTACACCACCTCGGCCGAGGAGCCGGGGCGGGTCAAGGTGTATGGCCTGGGCTACCACGTGCCGCTGTACGCACTGGGCGACGCGCTCGACCTGTACGCCAGCTATTCGAATATCGACTCCGGCATCGTCACGGCCGGCATCCTGAACCTGGCCGTGAGCGGCAAGGGCGCGGTGGCCGGCGCGCGCTATACGCACAACCTGGCCCGCCGCGGCGACTACGAAAGCCGCCTGCAGTACGGGGTGGACTACAAGGCCTTCAAGAACAGCGTGCTGCTGCTGGGGGCGGAACTGGGCAACGACGTCACGGTCCATCCGCTGAGCGTGGCCTATAGCGGCAACTGGACCCTGCCCAAGGGCGACGCCGGCGTGGCGGCCACGCTGCTGCGCAACGTGCCGGGCGGCTCGCGCGGCGGGCAAGCCGATTTCACGCGTGCGCGCAGCGGGGCGCGCGACGATTACACGATCCTGCGCCTGAGCGGCAGCTACAGCCGCGCGCTGCCGGCCGAATGGCTGCTGCGCGCCGTGGCCAACGCCCAGCTCACGAACGACGCCCTGATCCCGGGCGAGCAGTTCGGTGCCGGCGGCGCCGCCTCGGTGCGCGGTTTCGCCGAGCGCGAAGTGTCCAACGATGCCGGCGTGAATGCCAACTTGGAGCTGTACACCCCCAACCTGTGCGGACAGCAACGCTGGAACTGCCGCGTGCTGGCCTTCGTGGATGCCGCGCATGCCCGGCGCAACCACGCGCTGGCGGGCGAACTGGAGAAGCTGAGCATTTCCAGCGCGGGCCTGGGCCTGCGCCTGGCCATGGCCAGCAACCTGAACCTGCAGCTCGATTACGGGCGCGTGCTGAGCGGCGGTGCCGTCCAGCGCGACGGCGGGCGCCTGCACCTGCGCCTCGGCCTGGCTTACTGAATACCGGAAGGACACCATGAACGATCTCGACCTTAGCAAATTCAAGCGCAAGCTGCTGTGCGTGGCCATTGCCGCCTGCTTCAGCGTGGCGCGGGCCAATCCGGTGGGCCCCACCGTGGTGGCGGGCCAGGCCAGCTTCCAGCAGCAGGGCAACGTGTTCTCGATTACGAATACGCCGAACACCATCCTGAACTGGCAAAGCTTCTCGATCCAGCCGCATGAAATCACGCGCTTCATCCAGCAGACGGCCGACAGCAAGGTGCTGAACCGCATCACCGGCCAGGACCCGAGCCAGATCCTGGGCGCGCTGCAGTCGAACGGCAAGGTGTTCCTGATCAATCCGAACGGCGTCGTGTTCGGCAAGGATGCGCGCGTCGACGTGCAGGGCCTGGTGGCATCCAGCCTGGCGCTGTCCGATGCCGACTTCCTGGCCGGGCGCCAGCGCTTTGCGGCCGGCAGCGGCGGCGCGGGCAAGGTGGAGAACCAGGGCAGCATCAACACGGCGGCCGGCGGCCAGGTGTTGCTGCTCGGTTCGAGCGTGGGCAACAGCGGCGTGATCACGTCGCCGCAGGGTGAGGTGATCCTGGCGGCCGGCCATTCGGTGCAACTGGTGGACGCGGCCGACCCGGCGCTGCAGGTGGTGGTCTCGGCCCCGGCCGACCAGGCGCTGAACCTGGGCCAGGTGGTGGCGGCGGGCGGCAAGGTCGGCATCTACGGCGCACTGGTCAACCAGCGCGGACGCGTCAGCGCCGACAGCGCCGTGCGCGGCGCGAACGGCAAGATCGTGCTGAAGGCATCGCGCGAGACGCTGCTGGAGCAGGGCAGCGTCACCAGCGCCGGCAACAGCGCGGGCCAGGGCGGCGCCATCGAGCTGCTCGGTGAGCGGGTCGGCCTGACCGGCAATGCGCAAGTCGACGCCAGCGGCGCGGCCGGCGGCGGCCAGGTCTTGCTTGGCGGCGGCTACCAGGGCAAGGATGCGGCCGTGCCCAACGCGCAGCAAACCCATCTCGGCGCGCAGGCCGTGGTGCGCGCCGACGCGCTGGAGCAGGGCGACGGCGGCCGCATCATCGCCTGGGGCAACGACGCGACCCGCGTGTATGGCCGCCTGTCGGCGCGCGGCGGCGCGCGCGGCGGCAACGGCGGTTTCATCGAAACGTCGGGCGGCTACCTGGACATGCGCGGCCAGGCCGACCTGTTCGCGCCGGCCGGCAAGGGCGGCACGCTGCTGCTGGACCCGACCGACTTGCGCATCGTGGCCAGTGCCAGCGACTACCTGGGGGGCGACGGCGGCCTGTTTGCCGACATCACCAATGCCCTGAGCTCGAACATCCTGGCCGGCACCCTGACCGCCTTGCTGGACCTGGGCACCAATGTGGAAGTGCGCACCGCCAACGTGCTGGGCACGGGCACCGGCACGCTGTCGGTGCAGGCGCCGCTCAGCTGGAGCGGCAACGCCGCGCTGACCTTGACGGCGGACGACAACATGGTCCTGAATGCCGCGATCACGGCCAGCCACAGCGGCGCCGGCCTGGTCATGAAGGCGGGCGGCGACATTGCGCAGAGCAGCGACGCCGCCATCAGCGTGGCGTCGGTGACGGCGACGTCGAGCGGCGGCGCGATCCGCCTGGGCGCGCAAGACAACAACATCAACACGCTGTCGCTCACGGCGAAAAACGGCATCAACGCCGTCACCGGCAACAGCGCCACCGACGTCAGCAAGGCGTCCAGCAGCGCCGGCAGCATCAGCCTGTCGAGCAGCGGCGCGCTCACCTTGTCCGGCCCGGTGGAGGCCACGCAAGGCTCGGTGTCCGTGTTCGGCGCGCAGCGCATCCAGGTCAGCGGCAGCGGCATCACGGCGTCGCGCGACGGCTACATCGACCTCAGCCTCTCGAGCGGCGGCACCCTCGACATTGCCGGCAGCGCGACCCTGGCCTCGAACGGCAGCAACATCGACATCAGCACGGACAAGCTGACCCTGGACGGCACCATCGAGGCCGGCGCGGGGCGCATCAGCGTGAGCGCCCGGACGACCAGCCAGCCGGTCCATCTTGGCAGCAGCAGCGCCGAAGCATTGTCGCTGACGGCCGACGCGCTGTCGCGCATGCACACGAGTGGCGAGCTGAGCATTACCTCCGGCACGGCCCTGACCATGGGCGGCGACATCGACCTCACCACCGGCGCGACGACGCCATCGCTGCTGACCCTGAACGCCGGCGGCGACATCACGCTGAACGGCGCACTGAAGGTGGGCGGCAGCCTGCAGCTGAGCACCGAGCGCAGCGGCCTGGCGCGCATCACGCACGGCCCGTCCGCCAGCACCACGGTGGGCGGCGAGCTGCGCATGCTGATGGGCCAACTGACGCTGGGCGGCACGGTCAGCGCCGGCGCCATCGATATTCAGAGCGGCAACTCCATCACGGTCGGCAGCGGCAGCGAGTCGTCCAGCATGATGGCGCTCACGCCGGCTGCCCTGACGGGCGCGCTGCGCACCGACAGCCTCAGCTTGACTGCGCTGGCGGGCGAGAGCGCGGGCACCAGCCCGGACATCACGCTGAACCAGGCACTGAACTGGGGCGCCGACCTGAAATTGTCGGCAGCGGGCCGGCTGGACGTCACTGCCGACCTGGCGCTGGGCGGTGGCCTGACGCTGGGCGGCGGCACCTGGGTGCAGAACAGCGCCTCGCTGCCGGCCCTGACGGCGTATGACTTCCGCATCGATGGCGCCAGTTTCCTGCGCGTGCAGGGCGGCGACGGCAGCGCGGGCGCGCCTTACCTGCTGGGCGACGTGTTCGGCCTGCAAGGCATGACAACGCTCGACCATACGGCGCACTACCGCCTGGCCGGCCACATCGACGCCAGCGGCAGCGCCAACTGGAACGCCGGCAATGGCTTCGTGCCGATCGGGTCCAGCACTGGCCTGGCGTTCAGCGGCGTGTTCGACGGCAACAACAAGGCCATCACCGGGCTGGCCATTTCCAGCCGCGAGGCGAACGACGTCGGCCTGTTCGGGCGCCTCGGCGGCGCGGCCAGCATTTCCAACCTGACCCTGTCCGGCACCGTCACGGGCGGCGCCTCGACCGGTGCGCTGGCGGGCTACGCGGAATCGGCGCAAGTGCGCATCAGCAATGTCCACAGTTCGGCCAGCGTGTTTGGCTATGGCAGTGCCGGCGGCCTGATCGGCGTGAGCTACGCGCAGCTGGCCGACTCCTCGGCCAGCGGTGCGGTGCAGGCGCGCACGTCCGGCGACGGCGTGGCGAGCGCGGGCGGCCTGGTGGCGCACAACATGGGCAGCATCGGCACGTCCAGCGCGAGCGGCAGCGTGAGCGCGGTGACCGCCTCCGGCGCGGCATTTGCCGGCGGCCTGGCCGGCATCAACGACGCCAACGTGAGTGCGTCGCACGCCAGCGGCGCCGTGACAGCCTCCGGGTCGACCGATGGCGGCGCGGGCGGCCTGGTGGGGCAGAACGCGGCCGCCGTGCATACCTCGTCTGCCACGGGCGTGGTCTCCAGCGGCGGGCGCCGCGTGGGTGGCCTGGTCGGCCACAACAAGGATGGCGGCGCCGCCGTCAGCGCGTCCTACGCGACGGGAGCGGTCGACGGCGGCGGCCAGGTCGGCGGCCTGGTCGGCTTCAACGAGGGCAGCGTGGCCGACGCCTACGCCACCGGTACCGTCAGCGGCAATACGACGTCGGCCGTCGAGCATGGCGCCGTGGGCGGCTTCGCCGGCGCCAACAGCGGCAGCATCGCGCGCAGCTTCAGCCACGGCGCCGTCAGCGGCAACGGCTTCACGGATGTGAAGGGCTTTGCCGGCAGCAATAGCGGCAGCGTGGCATCGGCCTATTGGAACATGAGCGCGGCGCCCGGCCTGGCCGATGCCAGCGCGACCGGGCGGACCGAACAGGAAATGATGCAGCAGTCGAGCTTTGGCGGCTTCGCCTTCACCGATGCGCCGGTCTGGCGCATCTATGACGGCCACACCCTGCCGATGCTAAAGAGCATGCTGGTGGCGCTTGACGTGACCGTCAGCGGCAACAACCAGACCCACGTCTATGACGGCAGCACGCCCGGCTTCAGCGGTTCGGCAAGCTATGCCGGCTTCACCGGCGGCGATACGGTCGCGGCGCTGGGCGGCACCCTGGGGTGGGGCAGTGCGGTCAATGCCGGCAGCTACAGCCCGGACGGCCTGTATTCGACCAAGTATGACATCAGCATCCTGGGCGGTCCGCTGCTGACCATCGAGCGGCGCCAGGTCACGCTGGGCGCCAGCAAGGAGTATGACCGGAGCACGGCGGTGGCGTCGGGCCAGCTGGTCTTCAACAATCTGGTGGCGGGCGACAGCCTGGGCTACAGCGGCAGCGTGGCGTTCGCCGACAAGCAGGCCGGCAGCGGCAAGGTGCTGCTGGTGGGGCAGGGCGCGCTGGAAGGCGCCAAGGCCGGCAACTACACCCTGAACACCACGGGGGCCACCGGCGTCATCACGCCGGCGCAGCTGTCGGTGTCGGGTTTGCTGGCGCCGGATCGCGCGTACAACGGCCAGCTGCTGGCCACGACCACGGGCGGCGTGCTGGCGGGCATCCTGAGCGGCGACGAAGTGACGCTGGGGGCCGTGAGCGCCGCCTTCGACAGCGCGGCGCCGGGCAGTCACAAGGCAGTCACCGTCAGCAGCATTGCGCTGGCCGGCAGCGATGCCGCCAACTACCGCGTGAGCATGCCGACCGGCATGACGGCGAGCGTCACCCAGGCGCCGCTGGCGACCTGGATCGGCGCGGGCAGCGGCGTGTGGAGCGACAGCGCGAACTGGGCCGGCGGCGTGGTGCCGCTCAACGATTATGTGCTGGCGGCAGTGCTGGGCGGCACCTCCGGTTCCGTCACCCTGGACGGCGGCAACGTCACGCTGAAGACGCTGACGGCGGCCAATGGCCAGACCCTCTTGGTGCATGGCAATCTGAAGCTGGGCACGGCCGCGTCCGACGCCTCGCTGGTGGCGGCCGGGGTGGCCCTCGGCGCCAGCGGCACGCTGCAGCTCGATGGCACGCTGACCAGCGGCAGTTATACCCAGGCCGGCAATGCGCTCACCAGCGGTTCCGGTGCGCTGCTCACGCAGCATTTCAGCATGGCCGGCGGTACGCTGGGCGGCTTGTCCTCGCTGGTGGTGAGCAGCGGCTTCAGCCAGGCGGGCGGCGCCATCGCGCTGCCCGGTGCGGTAGCGCTGACCCAGGCCACGGGCAACCTGCTGGTGGGCGGCATTACGGCCGGGAATATTGCCTTGCGCGCGACGGGCGGCGCCATCTTGCAGACCGGCGCGCTGAATGCGACGTCGCTCTCGGTGGCGGCGCTGGGCGAGGTTCGCCTGAACCATGTTGGCAACCACGTGCTGGCCTTCAGCGGCAGCGGGGCCGGCATCAGCCTGAACAACGCATTGACGGGCGACGAGCAGCTGGGGCTGGGCACGCTGAGCGCGTCCAGCGGCCACCTGGCGGTCGACAATATCGGCGGCATCTATACCGAGGGCGTGCTGAGCGCACCGGGCGGCAAGGTGTCCTTGACGGCGCACAGCCCGATCACCGTGCATAACGCGATCAGGGCCGACAGCATCGCGCTCGAGGCCAGCACCGACATCACGCTGGGTTCCGGCGCCGTGCTGCAGGCGAACAAGACCATCGACCTGAAAGCCGGCACCAGTGTGCAGCTTGGCGGTTCCGTTGCGAACTCGGCGGGCAACATCAGCGCCACCGCCGGCGCCGGCAATATCTCGGCCAGCAGCGGCACCACGGTCAACAACGCGGGCCAGGTCTTGCTGACCGCCAGCCAGGGCACGGTATCGACCACAGGGCTGACCCTGACGAACGGGCTGCCGGTCGTGACCGACCTGGCGAGCCTGGATGCGGCGGCGAAGGCCGCGGCGGAAGCGGCCGCCAAGGCGGCGGCGGAGGCGGCAGCGAAGAAGGCCGCGGAAGAGGCGGCAGCCAAGGCGGCGGCGGAAGCGGCGGCCAAGGCAGCGGAAGAGGCGGCAGCCAAGGCGGCGGCGGAAGCGGCGGCCAAGGCAGCGGCCGAAGCGGCGGCCAAGAAGGCTGCGGAAGAAGCAGCCGCCAAGGCGGCGGCCGAGGCCGCTGCCAAGAAGGCGGCTGAGGAGGCGGCAGCGAAGGCGGCGGCAGAAGCGGCGGCCAAGAAGGCGGCGGAGGAAGCGGCAGCCAAGGCGGCGGCGGAAGCGGCGGCCAAGAAGGCGGCGGAGGAAGCGGCGGCCAAAGCGGCTGCGGAAGCGGCGGCCAAGGCGGCAGCGGAAGCGGCGGCCAAGGCGGCGGCGGAAGCGGCGGCCAAGGCGGCGGCGGAAGCGGCGGCCAAGGCGGCGGCGGAGGCGGCAGCCAAGGCGGCGGCGGAGGCGGCGGCCAAGAAGGCGGCCGAGGAAGCGGCCGCGAAAGCCGCGGCGGAAGCGCAGAACCGCCCAGGCGAACCCGTCAGCCAAGCCATCAATACCACCGTGAACATCATCAACGCGGCAGTGCCGGTGAGCGGCGGCGCGCCGCTGCCGGCGTCCACCGTGGCGGCGCCCACGGCGACGACGGAGGAAGGCAAGACGGCGGCGGAGAAGACGGAAGAGAAGCAGGTCAAGGAAGCCGATCCTGCAGGCAAGGGATCGATCGCCAAAGAGTCGGTCAAGAAGATGTACTGCAACTGATGGGACACAAATCATGAACCTGCAACGAGAGTTTTCCGCCCGCCACGCCGCCGTGCGCGGCATCCTGCTGCTGGCCTTATGGGCCCTGGCGGCCCTGGCCCTGGCGGCGCCGGTGGCCGGGACGGTGACGCACCTGAGCGGGCCGCTGCTGGCGCGCAAGGCCAGCGGGGCCATCAAGATCCTGTCGGTCAAGTCCGAAGTGGAGAATGGCGATACCCTGGTGACGGAGAAAAACACCTATGCCCGGGTGAAGTTCATCGACAACAGTGAGATCACGCTGAAGCCCGGCACCACGCTGACGGTGGACGATTTCAGTTTCGACGAGGGCAAGCCCGATGGCGACAAGGCCAACTTCAACCTGGTCAAGGGCGGCCTGCGCTCGGTCAGCGGCCTGCTGGGCAAGCGCAACAAGGAAAAGTTCGAGCTGAAAACGCCGGCAGCCACCATCGGCATCCGCGGCACCACCTTTATCGTGGAATACGTGGCGCCAACCGACGAGCGTGCGGTGGCGTCGGCGCAGAACTTCCTGCTGGGCAGCACGGCGGCGCTGGGCGGCGGCGCGATCTCGCTGGCGCAGCTGGCTCCGCCCCGTCCGGCGGCAGGCGCGGGCATGCCGGCAGGTTTGTACGTGTCCGTGATCGACGGCTTGATCAACCTGAGCAACAAGGGCGGGGTGCAGAGCTTTTCGGCGGGGCAGTTCGGCTTCACGCCGTCGTTCTCGGCGCCACCGGTCATCGTGCCGCGCAATCCTGGCTTGCAGTTTTCGCCACCGCCGGCGTTTACCGCGCCGACGAGCGTCCCGGCTAGCAGCGGCGCGGCGCCCGGCAATGTGAAAGCCGTCGACTGCGAAGTGCGCTGATAAAAGTACTTGACCTTCCCATTATGGGATACTTGATACTGATGGCAATCCATCGGTAAGGAGTATCCCACCATGAGTCAGTTCCAGCAGACCGTCCGTATCGAGGGCATGAGTTGCGCCTCCTGTGTGCGGCGCGTCGAGAAGGCGCTGGCCGCCGTTCCGGGCGTGGCCAGCGCGGCAGTCAACCTGGCCACCGAGACGGCGCGCGTCGAATCCAGCGCGCCGCTTGAGTTTTCCGCGATCCAGCAAGCCATCGACAAGGCCGGCTACGCCGCCAGCGAACTGGCGCCGCGCAGCCCGGCAGCACCCGCCGCCGCCCACCTTCCCGAAGGGCTGGCGGTCATCCTCTCCGCAGCCCTGTCGCTGCCGCTCGTCATTCCCATGGTCGCCGACTGGTTCGGCGTGCACCTGATGCTCGCGCCCTGGGTGCAATGGGCGCTGGCCACGCCGGTCCAGTTCGTGTTTGGCGCGCGCTTCTACCGGGCCGGCTGGAAGGCGCTGATGGCGCGTGCCGGCAATATGGACCTGCTGGTGGCGCTGGGCACCAGCGCGGCCTATGGCTTGAGCGTGTATTTGGCCATGACGCCGCAAGAAGGCATGCCGCACCTGTATTTCGAGGCGTCGGCAGTGGTGCTGACCCTGGTCCTGCTAGGCAAGTGGCTGGAGGCGCGCGCCAAACGGCAGACGGCGTCCGCCATCCGCGCCCTGCAGGACCTGCGGCCGCTGACCGCGCGCGTGCGGCGCGAGGGCGAATCGGATGCCGACTTGCCGATCGAGCAGGTGCGCGTGGGCGATATCGTCGTGGTGCGCGCCGGGGAACGGGTGGCCGTCGATGGCGAAGTGGTGGACGGGGCCAGCCACGTGGACGAATCGCTGATTACCGGCGAGAGCCTGCCGGTGGCCAAGCATGTGGGCGACCGCCTGACCGGGGGCGCCATCAATGGCGAGGGTCTGCTGCTGGTGCGCACCAGCGCGATCGGCGCCGAAACCACGCTGGCGCGCATCATCCGCCTGGTGGAGGATGCGCAGGCGGCCAAGGCGCCGGTGCAAAAGCTGGTCGACCAGGTGGCGGCCGTGTTCGTGCCGGTGGTGCTGCTGATCGCCGCGCTGACCTTGGCCGGCTGGTGGCTGGCCACCGGCAATGCCGAGCAGGCCCTGATCAACGCCGTGGTGGTGATGGTGATCGCCTGCCCCTGCGCATTGGGCCTGGCGACGCCGGCCGCCATCATGGCCGGCACCGGCATCGCGGCGCGGCACGGGATACTGATCAAGGATGCGGAAGCGCTGGAAATGGCGCGCCAGGTCGATACCGTGGTGTTCGACAAGACCGGCACGCTGACGCAAGGCAAGCCGGAGCTGGCGCACCTGCTGCCGCACGGCGTTGCCGAGGCGCGCCTGCTGCAGCTGGCCGCGGCCGTGCAGCGCGGCAGCGAACACTCGCTGGCCAGGGCCGTGCTGGACGCGGAAGCCGCGCCGGCGGCAGGGCGCCTGGCCCCGCTCACGGCCAGCGCGCTGACCACGCTGCCGGGGCGCGGGCTGGCCGCGACAGCGGACGGCATCGAACTGCTGCTGGGCAGCAGCCGCCTGATGGCCGAGCGCGGCGTGGACACGGGGCCGCTGGCGCAGCGCGCGGCCGAACTGGAGGCGCAGGGCCACACCATCTCCTGGCTGGCCGATGCCGATGCGGCCGCCCCCAGGCTGCTTGGCCTGCTGGCCTTTGCCGACCAGCCGAAGGAGCACGCGCGCGCCGCCGTGGACCGCCTGCATGCGCGCGGCATCGCCACGGTCATGCTGACCGGCGACAACCTGGGCAGCGCGCAAGCGGTCGCGCAGGCGCTTGGCATCGGCAGCGTGGAGGCCAACCTGCTGCCCGCCGACAAGACCACCGTCATCGCACGGCTCAAGGCGGAAGGCAAGCGCGTGGCCATGGTGGGCGACGGCATCAACGACGCGCCGGCGCTGGCCGCGGCCCACGTCGGCATTGCCATGGCCACCGGCACCGATGTGGCGATGAACGCCGCCGGCATCACCCTGATGCGCGGCGAGCCATTGCTGGTGGCCGATGCGATCGACATTTCGCACCGCACCTTCAGCAAGATCCGCCAGAACCTGTTCTGGGCCTTCATCTACAACGTGGCGGGGATTCCGCTGGCGGCGCTGGGCATGCTGAATCCCCTGCTGGCCGGCGCCGCGATGGCATTCAGCTCGGTCAGCGTGATCAGCAATGCGCTGTTGTTGCGCCGCTGGCGCCCTTCCAAGGAGTAAGCATGAATATCGGACAAGCCGCCGCCGCTTCCGGCGTCAGCGCAAAGATGATCCGCTACTACGAAAGCATCGGCCTGGTGCGCGAAACGGCGCGTACCGACAGCGGTTACCGCATCTATGGCGAGAACGACCTGCACACGCTGCGCTTCGTCAAGCGTGCCCGCAATCTCGGCTTCTCGCTGGAGCAGATCGGCGGCCTGCTGTCGCTGTGGCAGGACACGGGGCGCGCCAGTTCGGACGTGAAGGCCATCGCGCTGAACCACGTGGAAGAGCTGAACCAGCGCATCGTCGAGCTGACGGAAATGCGCGACACCCTGGCCAGCCTGGCGCAGACCTGCCACGGCGATGACCGCCCCGATTGCCCCATCCTGCAGACGCTCGGTTCAGCGCAGGAACATGTACACGGTGAGCACTGCGCCCACCAGCACGACAAAGATGCGCATCAGCCGGGGCGGAAGACGGTAAATCAGCCACGAGCCCAGAAGGCCGCCCGCAATCCCTCCGGCGCATAAGGCCAGGGCTGCGGGCCAGCTGATCATGCCGGAGAATGCGAAGATCAGCGTGGCCGATGCATTCATGGCCGTGGCGAGCATGTTCTTGGTGGCCGTTGCGGCGCGGATCTGCTGGCCGGCGATGGTGAGCGCGGCCAGCATCAGGAAGCCGATGCCGCCGCCGAAATAGCCGCCGTAGACGGCAATGCAGGCCTGGATCACGGCCAGCAGCCACTTGGGCATGCCGGCGGCGGCGTGCAGGGGCTGGTTGCGGAAGGCGCCCCAGGCGAACATGGCCGTTGCAAAGAGCACCAGCCAGGGCACCAGCCTGGCAAAGAAGGTCGGCGGCGTGATCCAGAGCAGGATCGCGCCGGCGATGCCGCCCAGGACGCTGATGGCGAACAGCTGGCTGAACGTCAGGCCGCTCACGCCGTCGGCGAACTTGCGCCCGGCGATGGCGGAGGTGGCCTGGGCGGGGAACATGGCAACGGTGGACGTCATGTTGGCCGCCACCGGGTTCAGGCCGGCCAGCAGCAGGGCCGGAAACGTGATGAAGGAGCCGCCGCCGGCCAGCGCATTCTGCGTACCGGCGAACAGGCCTGCGGCGGCAAGCAGCAATATGGTGTGGATCTCGGGCATCGGCCCATTATAGCCGCCTGGACTCCGCAGCGATGCGTTCGGCGATGCCGTCGGTGGCCTGCTCGGCCTCGGCGATGGAACGCGCCAGGCGCTCGTCGCCGAATTCGTCGTATTCGATGGCGGCGCCGTACGACTGCGTCACGCCCAGGTAGCGGAACACGCTGCGTACCGCCTCCTCCACGTGGTTGATGCCGGCATGGCGGCCGCCGGGGTCGTAGCCGTAGTCGCCGCGCGCGGACAGGATCACCAGGCGCTTGCCCGCCTCGGCCAGCAACGGCCAGTACGGTTCGCCGGGACGCGTGCGGTCGAAGCCGAAGGTACGGCCGACGCGGACGATGTTGTCGAGCCAGGCCTTGAACTGGGCCGGCGGACCGAAGTTGTACATCGGCACCCCGGCCACGACGATGTCTGCCCGCAGCAGTTCGTCGACCAGCTGGTCGCTGGGGGCGAGCACGTCCGCCATCCATGGTTCGCGCGCATCCGGCGGCGTGAAGGCGGCGTGCACCCAGCGCGCGCTGACGGGGGCGGGCGGGCGCGCGCCGACGTCGCGATAGATGACTTCAACATTGCTATTGAGTTGGCGGTAGCGTTCCACGAAGCGGGCGCTCAGGCGCCGCGTGTGCGAGCCGTGCGGCTGCTCGCCGGAGCGGCCGGGACGGGCGCTGGAATCGATGTGCAGGATGGTGGTCATGGGTTTCTCCCGGTGGTTGCGAAGGCCATACTGTGCCGCCGGCGGGGCGCGCCGACAAACGATGCTTTCTCAGCTCATGGGTGAATGGATTTCATGTATATTTGTGTCATGAAACGCCGCCTGCCATCCCTCTCCGCGCTGCACAGCTTCGAGGCCGCCGCCCGCCTGCAAAGTTTCAAGCTCGCGGCCGAGGAGCTGTCCGTCACCGCCACCTCGATCAGCCACCAGGTGCGCGCGCTGGAGGAGGCCTTGCAGGTGCGCCTGTTCCTGCGCAAGACGCGTGCCGTGGAGCTGACGCCGGAGGGCCGCATCCTGTTGCAGGCCACGGGCGCCGGCTTCGACGCCATGGCCGCCGGCGTCGAGCGGCTGCGGCGCGAACAGCGGCGCACCGTCACCTTGTCCACCACGCCGGCGTTTGCCGCGCGCTGGCTGGTGCCGCGCCTGCCGGCCTTCAACGCCGAGCATCCCGACATCGCCCTGAACGTTCATGCCAGCAACCAGCCGGTAGACCTGGCCGGCGGGGCGGCCGACCTGGCCGTGCGCGGCGGCGCCGGCCATTTCGCGGGCTTGCATGCGCAGCGCCTGATGCAGGCGGTGTTTGCACCGGTCGCCAGTCCGCGCCTGAAGCTACGCAAGGCGGCCGACGTGGCGCGCCATCCGCTGCTGCACTTCGACTGGCAGCGCGGGAACCGGAATGCCCAGACCTGGGACAAATGGGCCAGGGTGGCCGGCGTGAAGCTGGACGTCGCCTGCGGCGTGCGCTTTTCGGAGGAATCGCACGCGGTGCAGGCCGCCATCGCGGGGCAGGGCGTGGTGTTGACCGCCTTGCCGCTGGTGCGCGAGGAAATCGGCATGGGACTGCTGGAAGCGCCGGTGGGACCGGTGCTCGGCGGGTTCGACTTTTATGTGGTGCGGCCCGAAGGCGACGAACCGCGTGCGGAAGTGCGCGCCGTCGAGGACTGGCTGCTGGCACAGGAGGAGCAATGATGGAGCCTTACAAGCTTTACTACTGGCCGACGATCCAGGGTCGCGGTGAATTCGTGCGGCTGGCCCTGGAGGAGGCGGACGTGCCGTATGTCGACGTGGCGCGCGGCAAGGGCGGCATGCAGGCCATGATCGACGTGATCGCCGATGGCAGCGACAGCCGCGCCGCGTTTGCGCCGCCCGTGCTGCGCGCCGGCGAACTGCTGATCGGCCAGACGGCGAATATCCTGATGTTTCTTGGCGCGCGCCATAAGCTGGCGCCGCGCTCGGAAGCGGGCAGGTTGTGGTGCAACCAGTTGCAGCTGACGGTGTCCGATATCGTCGCCGAGGCGCACGACAGCCACCACCCGATCTCGGTCAACCTGTACTACGAAGAGCAGGTGCGCGAGTCGCGCGCCAGGGCGCGCGATTTCATCGTCGAGCGCATCCCGAAGTATCTCGACTACTTCGAGACGGTGCTGCGCGCCAATCCGGGCCGGGGCGGCTGGATCGTCGGCTCGCGCCTGAGCTACGTCGACCTGTCCCTGTTCCAGTTGCTGGACGGCTTGCGCTACGCCTTTCCCAAGGCGATGGAGTCCTACGGCGGCCGCTGGCCCGCGCTCGAGCGCCTGGCGGGACGGGTGGCCGCCAGGCCGCGCATCGCGGCCTACCTGGCCTCGAAGCGCCGCCTGGCCAACAACGAGGACGACCTGTTCCGGCACTACCCCGAACTGGAGCGCGGCGTGCGCATCAGGCCGCGCGCGTGACGGGATAGCCGGCGTCCACGATGGCGGCCTTGATCGGTTCCAGCGCGGCGGCCGAGTTGACCTTGACGTGTTTGCCCTTCAGGTCCACTTCGACCAGTGCCGCCGGGTCCACGCCGTGCACCGCCTGCGTCACGGCCGACACGCAGTGGCCGCAAGTCATGTTTTCTACAGTGAGTTCGTACATTTGGAGGTCCTTTCGTTTGATGAACAAGCCTACTTTAATCCTTCCTACCATTGTAAGGTCAAGCGTGCTCGCACTGCTGCTCCTGCAGGGGTGCTCGAAGCCTGGTCCGGCGCATAGCGGCGCGCCCGAAGCCTTGGCGGTGGCCGCAAAGGAAGCCGCGCCCGGTGCCGCGGCGCATCGCGGCAAATACCTCGCCTACGAACACTCGGTGACGGTCGACGCGGCCGAGGCGGAGGTCAAGCCGCTGCTGGATAGGGTGGTGGCGGCCTGCCATGCGGACGCGGCGAACCAGTGCACGCTGTTGGCTTCCGGCATCCAGGGCGGGCGCGAGAGCAGCGCGCACGTGCGGATGCGCGTCAAGCGGCCGGGCATCGAAAAGCTGGTGGCGCTGGCGGCAGCCGGCGGCGAGCTTGCCGCGCGCCACACGGCGGCGGAAGACCTGGAAGGCCCGATCCGCGACAATGCCAAGCGCCTCGACATGCTGCGCTCCTACCGCGAGAAACTGCTGGCGCTGGAGGCGAAGGCCGGCAATAGCGCCGAGGCCCTGATCAAGCTGTCGCAGGAATTGGCGTCGGTGCAAAGCGAGCTGGAAGCGGCCAGCGGTGTCGAAGCGCGCCTGCAGGAGCGCGTCCACCTGGACTTGCTGAACATTTCCATCCAGTCGCGCACACAGCGTGGCTTCTGGACGCCCGTCAAGCGCGCGCTGGGGGACTTCGGCAGCAACCTGTCCGAAGGCATCGCCAGCACCGTCACCGGCGTGGCGTACCTGATGCCGTGGGTGCTGGTCCTGCTGGCGCTGGGCGCGCTGGCGCGCAAGCTTTGGCGAAAGGTCCGCCGCAAATGAAGCAATCCATTGTCCACATCGCCCTCGTCGTACGCGACTATGACGAGGCAATCGATTTCTACGTCAATAAGCTCGGCTTCGAACTGCTGGACGACACCTACCAGCCGGAGCAGGACAAGCGCTGGGTGGTGGTGGCGCCGCCCGGCGGCAGCGGCACCACGATCCTGCTGGCGCGCGCCTCCAAGCCGGAGCAGGAAGCCTTCATCGGCAACCAGGCCGGCGGGCGCGTATTCCTGTTCCTGAACACGGACGACTTCTGGCGCGACTTCGAACGCCTGAAGGCGCATGGCGTGCGCATCGTGCGCGAGCCCAAGCAGCAGGACTACGGGATGGTGGCCGTATTCGCCGACCTGTACGGCAACCTGTGGGACTTGCTGCAGCTGGAACCCAGCCACCCGATCGCACGCCGCGCTTGATCAGCCTTTTGTATAGCTGGTGATCAGGTTGCGGTAGTCCGGGATATGGTTCGAGAACAGGGCGCCCAGGCCTTCGATATCGTTCCGCCAGTCGCGGTGCAACTCGCATGCCACGCCGAACCAGCTCATCAACTGAACCCCGGCGTCCTGCATGCGGCGCCATGCGGCGTCGCGCGTGATCTCGTTGAAGGTGCCGGAAGCATCGGTCACGACGAACACATCGTAGCCTTCCTCAATGGCAGACAGCGCAGGGAAGGCAACGCATACTTCGGTCACCACGCCGGCGATGATCAGCTGCTTTTTTCCGGTTGCCTTGACCGCTTTCACGAAATCCTCGTTGTCCCAGGCGTTGATCTGGCCTGGACGCGCAATGAACGGGGCCTCCGGGAACATGGCCTTCAGCTCGGGCACCAGTGGCCCGTTCGGACCGTTCTCGAAGCTGGTGGTCAGCACGGTCGGCAATTTGAAGTAGTTCGCCGATGCGGCCAGGGCCAACACGTTGTTCTTGAACCGGTCCGGTTCGATATCGCGCACCAGCGACAGCAAGCCCGCCTGGTGGTCCACCAGCAGCACGGCGGCATCGTTCTTATCGAGACGTTTGTACATGGCATTCTCCTTTTCGGATGGTTTGAGTAAGGACAGCATAGCCATGCGCAGAGTCGCGCGGTAGTGCCTTAAAATGGCAGCAGTGTTCTTTTTGCGGAACAATGATGGATGACCTGAACGACCTCTTTTACTTTGTGCAGGTGGTGGACCATGCTGGATTCACACCCGCCGGCCGGGCGCTGGGCATGCCCAAATCAAAGCTAAGCCGGCGCATCGCGGCGCTGGAGCGGCATTACGATGTCCGCTTGCTGCAGCGGACGACGCGCCACTTCTCGGTCACCGAAACGGGACAGGAGTTCTACCAGCAATGCCAGGCGGTGCTGGCACAGGCGCAAAGCGCGCGCGAAGTGTTGGAGCGCCATCGTTCCGAACCGCGCGGCGTGGTGCGAGTGAGCTGCCCGACAGCCTTGCTGGAATACCGCGTCGGTCCACTTGTGGCGCGCTTCATGAAGCAGTGCCCGCAAGTGCGCGTGCTGCTGGAGGCGACCAATCGCCGGGTCGATGTGCTTGCCGAAGGTTTTGATATCGCCTTGCGCGTGCGCTTTCCTCCGCTGGAGTCGAGCGAGCTGGTAATGCGCGTGCTGGCCGACAGCCCGCAACGCCTGGTGGCCAGCCCGGCGCTGCTGAAACCGCGCAAGGGTTACCGCGATCCGCAGGCGCTGAAGGCGGCCGGCTTGCCCAGCCTGGACTGGGGACCGCCGCGGGAGCATGCCTGGCACCTGGAAGGCCCTGGCGGAGCGCAGTTCTCGCTGGCGCACGCGCCACGCTACATCACTGACGACATGACGGCCCTGCGCCAGGCTGCGCTGGCTGGCATCGGCGTTGTACAGCTGCCATGCATGGTGGTCGAGGATGCGTTGGCGCGCGGGGCGCTGATCGACGTGCTGCCGGGCTGGGCGCCGAAGGGGGGCGTCATTCACGCGGTGTTTCCATCGCGGCGCGGGGTGCTTCCGGGCGTACGCATGCTGCTGGACTTCCTCGCGGCCAATATCCAGCATTGAAATGAAAAAGCCCCGCACGCGGCGGGGCTTGGAGGGTGCGCTGGGGAGTGCTTACAGCACGTCGCTCGCGTGGTCGGCCAGGCGCGAACGCTCGCCGCGGGCCAGCGTCACGTGGCCGCTGTGGGCCCAGCCCTTGAAGCGGTCGACCACGTAGGTCAGGCCGGACGAACCTTCGGTCAGGTATGGCGTGTCGATCTGCGCGATATTGCCCAGGCAGAGGATCTTGGTGCCCGGACCTGCGCGCGTCACCAGCGTCTTCATCTGCTTGGGCGTCAGGTTCTGCGCCTCGTCGATGATGAGGAACTTGTTGACGAAGGTGCGGCCGCGCATGAAGTTCAGCGACTTGATCTTGATGCGCGAGCGGATCAGGTCCTGCGTC
>JAJTCO010000149.1 GCA_021323265.1 Pseudoduganella sp.
TACACGATGCCGGGCGTCTTGCCCACGTTGCGGAGACGGCGGCTCGCACCCGTACCTTCCGACTTGCGCTCGAAAGCGGTGAATTTCATGACTCTCTCCTGTCGGGGACCGACCGCGACCAGTGCGATCCCATTTCTAAAAAGGCCCCCGTCAAGGGACCCACGGTTTGCTCAGAACAGGTTGACCTGGTCCGAGAAAAGGCTCATCACCGACTCGCCCTTGGCGATGCGCTGGATGGTTTCGGCCACCAGCGGGGCGACGGTGAGCTGGCGGATCTTGGCGCAGCCACGGGCGGCGTCCGACAGCGGGATGGTGTTGGTCACGACCACTTCGTCGAGCGCGCTGCCGCTGGCGATGCGCTCGATGGCGGGACCCGAGAAGATGGGGTGCGTGCAATACGCGTACACGTTCTTCGCGCCGCGTTCCTTCAGCACCTCGGCCGCCTTCACCAGCGTGCCGGCGGTGTCGATCATGTCGTCCATGATCACGCAGTTGCGGCCTTCGATCTCGCCGATGACGTGCATCACTTCGGACACGTTGGCCTTGGGCCGGCGCTTGTCGATGATGGCGAGGTCGGTGTCCAGCTGCTTGGCCAGCGCGCGGGCGCGCACCACGCCGCCGACGTCCGGCGAGACCACGATCAGGTTGTCGTAGTTCTTCTGGCGCAGGTCGCCCAGCAGCACCGGCGACGCATAGATGTTGTCCACCGGGATGTCGAAGAAGCCCTGGATCTGGTCGGCGTGCAGGTCCATCGTCAGCACGCGGGCCACGCCCACCGTTTCCAGCAGGTTGGCCACCACCTTGGCCGAGATCGGCACGCGGCTGGAGCGCGGGCGGCGGTCCTGGCGGGCATAGCCGAAGTACGGGATGACGGCGCTGATGCGCTCGGCCGAGGCGCGCTTGAGCGCGTCGACCATGATCAGCAGCTCCATCAGGTTCTCGTTCGTCGGGGCGCAGGTGGACTGCACCACGAAGACGTCGCGCGCCCGCACGTTGGTGTTGATTTCCACGGTGACTTCGCCGTCGGAAAAACGGCTCACCGATGCCGCGCCGAGCGAAATGCCCAGGTGGCCGGCGATTTCTTCCGCCAATGCCGGATTGGCATTGCCGGTGAACACCATGAAATCAGGAGTGGGAGCAGCCTGCATGAGCAACGGGATGGTTGATACCTTTGGTCAGTCGAGGACAGGGCACGCTCGGCGTGGCCTGTCCCGCAACATCATGTGGCTGTTTGGCAGGGGAGGAAGGACTCGAACCCTCGCATGCTGGAATCAAAATCCAGTGCCTTAACCAACTTGGCTGCCGCTGCGAACAGCGTCAAACCGAATCGTCGCTGGGTGCCCACCCCACCAGGGGATGGACATCCATCTTGCTGCATTCCCGCACCACCCAGCCCTTTCGGGCCCAGTGGACTGGCGCCTGCCCCAGGACGGTGCCCGGCGGCAGCAGCGCGAAGACCGCGCTGCCGGAGCCCGTCATGCGGGCACTCAAGCCTTGCGAACCCAGCCATTCGACCGCCTCGCCCACTTCGGGGCAAAGCTGCCGGGCCACTGGCTCCAGGTCGTTGTGACCGAAGCCCCAGGGGTTTGCAGCAAAGCCCGAGATTGTAGCACTGTCGCTGTCCCGTTTCAGCGCGGGGTTGCCGAAGATGTCCCTGGTGGCCAGGCCGCGCGGCGGCTTCACCACCGCGAACCGCGCCGCCGGCAGGTCGATGGGCGTGATGCGCTCGCCCACGCCCTCCACCCAGGCGTTGCGCCCGCGCAGGAAGAACGGGACGTCGGCGCCGAGCTGCAGCCCGATCTGCTCCAGCGCCGGCAACGGCAGCTTCAGCGACCACAGGCGGTTGAGCGCCAGCAGGCAGCTCGCCGCGTCCGAGGAGCCGCCGCCCAGGCCGGCCTCGGCGGGCAGCCGCTTGTCGATGGCGATGTGGGCGCCTTCGGTGGTGCCGGCGTGCTGCTGCAGGGCGCGGGCCGCCCGCAGCACCAGGTCGTCCGCGGGCAGCGCGGCGCCCAGGTCTTCACGGCTCAGCTTGCCGCCCGGACGGCGCTCGAAATGCAGGGTGTCGTGCCAGTCCAGCAGGACGAAGGCCGACTGCAGCAGGTGGTAGCCGTCGGCGCGGCGTCCGGTGACGTGCAGGAACAGGTTCAGCTTGGCCGGCGCGGCCACGTCGTGCAGCGATCGCATGGCGGCTGGATCAGCGTTCGAACACCATGCGCAGGTCGGCCACGGGCGGCGGCGCGGTGCGGCGGGCGCGCAGGCGGCCGTCGGCCACTTGTTCCACGTCCGCTTCCCAGCCTTCGATGGGGGTCGGCTTGCCAGCCAGCCAGTCGAACAGCGCCGCCACCGGCAGCGGCGCCCCGGTGGCTTCCTGCGCCAGCGCCTCCAGCGAGGGAAACTGCCGCGCGGTCCCACCGGCGCGCAACGTGGCCGTCCCCGGCGCCCAGGCGAGCACGGCCAGGGTGCCGCCGATGGGGTTGTACAGGGTGAGTTCGCCGTTGGCGGGCGCGCCCTTGAGTTCGAAGCCGGCGGAGAACGACTGGCTCGCCTGGCCCTCGACGGTGAGCGCCATCCGGCCGGTCCAGACCTGCACGCCGGGCGCCGCCGGGGTGCGCGGCGGCACCGCGCAGGCGGACAGGATCAGGGCCGCGAGCGCGGCCAGCAGCCAGCGCGCCATGCGCGAATGCGCTTGCGGAGTCACGGCTGGACTTTCAGGCGCTTGAGGGTTTCGAGCAGCGTCTCGTTCTCGGCGTTGAGCATCATCCCTTCGCGCCAGATCGCCTGCGCCTTCTCACGCTGGCCCAGCGTCCACAGCACCTCGCCCAGGTGGGCGGCAATCTCCGGGTCCGGCCGGTCCTTGTAGGCGGCTTGCAGGATGCGCAGCGCCTCGGCGTTGTTGCCCATGCGGAATTCCACCCAGGCCAGGCTGTCGCTGATGAAGGGGTCGCCCGGCGCGAACTCCAGCGCCTTCTGGATCAGCTGGCGCGCCTCCGGCAGCCGCACGTTGCGCTCGGCCAGCGAGAAGCCGAGGGCGTTGTACGCGTGGTGGTAGTCCGGCTTCTTCGCGATCAGCTGGCGCAGCAGCTTTTCCATGTCGTCGAAGCGGCCCATCTTCTCGGCCAGCATCGCCTGGTCGTACAGCAGGTCGGTGTCCGCCGGGTCCTTGGCGATGGCCTGCGCGAGCAGGTCGTAGGCGGGCTGGTACTGCTTGTTGTCGCGCAACAGCTG
>JAJTCO010000006.1 GCA_021323265.1 Pseudoduganella sp.
CGCCGCCCAAGTGGCGTTCGACGCCCAGTTCGCGGGCTTCGCCACGTTTTGCGACTGGCAACGCGATGCCGCCTGGGCTTCCCTGGCCGCCATGACGGCCGCTTCCACCGAATTGCTGACCGTCCAGCACCCGCAAGACTTGCTGCAAATTGCCGCCGACCAGGGCCTGCACGCCATCGACCGTGCCCAGGCATTTGGCCGGGAAGCAACAGAAGTGGCTTGGAATAAGCCCCTGTTCCGGTAGGCGATTACTGGCCGCACGCCAGGCAGTTAGCTAGAATGCATTGAAGATTTTTCATACCACCGGAGAAGCAGAATGGATGATGTAGTTATCGTTGCAGCGGGCCGCACCGCGGTAGGCAAGTTTGGCGGTTCCCTGGCCAAGATCCCGGCAGCAGAGCTGGGCGCACATGTCATCAAGGGCCTGTTGTCCAAGACTGGCATTGATCCCAACAAGTGATCCTGGGTCAGGTATTGACCGCCGGCGTGGGCCAGAATCCTGCCCGCCAGGCCGTGATCAAGTCCGGCCTGCCCAGCGTGATCCCGGGCTACACCATCAACAAGGTATGCGGCAGCGGCCTGAAAGCCACCCACCTGGCGGCGCAAGCCATCAAGTGCGGGGACGCCAACATCATTATCGCCGGCGGCCAGGAAAACATGAGCGCCTCGCCGCACGTGCTGAACGGCTCGCGCGACGGCTTCCGCATGGGCGACGCCAAGATGGTCGACACCATGATCGTCGACGGCCTGTGGGACGTGTACAACCAGTACCACATGGGCATCACCGCTGAAAACGTCGCGAAGAAGTACGACATCTCGCGCGCCCAGCAGGACGAGTTTGCCCTGCAGTCGCAGCTCAAGGCTGAAGCGGCGCAAAAGGCAGGCAAGTTCAAGGACGAGATCATCCCCCTGGAAATCGTCCAGAAGAAGGGCAGCATCCTGTTCGACCAGGACGAATACGTGAAACCAGGTTCCACGCTGGAAGCCCTGGCCAGCCTGCGCCCCGCCTTCGACAAGGCCGGTTCCGTCACCGCCGGCAATGCGTCCGGCATCAACGACGGCGCGGCAGCCGTGATCATGATGTCCGCCAGCCAGGCCAAGCAGCTGGGCCTGACTCCGCTGGCGCGCATCAAGGCCTACGCCTCGTCCGGCCTGGACCCGGCCTTCATGGGCATGGGCCCGGTCACCGCATCGCAACTGTGCCTGAAGAAGGCCGGCTGGTCGCCGCAAGACCTGGACCTGATGGAAATCAACGAAGCGTTCGCTGCGCAAGCCTGCGCCGTGAACAAGGAAATGGGCTGGGACACCAGCAAGATTAACGTCAACGGCGGTGCCATTGCCATCGGCCACCCGATCGGCGCTTCCGGCGCCCGCATCCTGGTGACCCTGCTGCATGAAATGGTTCGCCGTGACGCGAAGAAGGGCCTGGCCTCGCTGTGCATCGGCGGCGGCATGGGCGTAGCACTGGCAGTTGAGAGGGAATGAGCTTTCGTTAAATAAAAGAGGGGAACATTAAATGGCACGAGTTGCATTGGTAACGGGCGGCATGGGTGGTCTGGGCGAAGCGATTTGCATCAAGCTGGTCGCACTGGGCTACAAAGTGGTAACGACGTATTCCCCGAGCAATAAGACGCATGAATCGTGGCTGGCCACGATGAAGGACCAGGGCTATAACTTCAAGGCCTACCCTTGCGATGTGTCGGATTACGATTCGGCGCAGGAGTGCATCAAGGCGGTCGAGCGCGACATCGGCGAAGTGGATGTGCTGGTGAATAACGCCGGCATCACCCGCGACATGACCTTCAAGAAGATGGACAAGGTCAACTGGGACGCCGTGATGAAGACCAACCTCGATTCCGTCTTCAACATGACCAAGCCGGTCGCGGACAAGATGGTTGATCGTGGCTGGGGCCGCATCATCAACATCTCCTCCGTCAACGGCCAGAAGGGTGCCTTCGGCCAGACCAACTACTCCGCCGCCAAGGCTGGCGTACACGGTTTCACCAAGGCGCTGGCGCTGGAAGTGGCGCGCAAGGGCGTAACGGTCAACACCATCTCGCCAGGCTATATCGGCACCAAGATGGTGATGGAGATCCCGAAAGACGTGCTCGATTCGAAGATCATCCCGCAAATCCCGATGGCCCGCCTGGGCAAGCCGGAAGAAGTGGCAGGCCTGGTGGCCTACCTGGCGTCGGAAGAAGCGGCCTTCGTCACCGGCGCGAACATTGCGATCAACGGCGGCCAGCACATGTCCTGATCGCAGCAAAGAGCAACGCAACACCCAAACGCCGTCCGGCCCTCGCGCCGGCCGGCGTTTGTTCCTTCTGGAGGCGAAGATGAAGAAATTGTTGCCCATGCTGGCCCTGGCCCTCGCGCCCGTTGCCTGCAGCCGGGAGATCCCGGAAGACAGGCTGCTGGACATCCTCAACCAGCGCGCCCCGCTGGTCGCGCACATCGGCCCCGTGCTCAAGGTCGAGGTGCTGAGCAGCGCCAAAGCCGCCGCCCTCAGCGCCGGCACCAGCCGCAGCTGCGAAGTGCGCCTGCTGCACGTGACCGGCAAGAAAGGCTCCACCTATGTCAGCTTCCTGCGCCGCGAAGGGCAAGGCGAGACAGAATCGGCCCTGACCTGGGCCGACGACCGCCACGCCGCCAGCGGCAAGATGGGCGAGATGCTCTCGCAGCATTGCAAGAGTTGATTGACCCAGCCGCCCGCCTCGCATATCGTTCCTTTTCAACAATAACTACGATGGGGAGACGATCATGCAAATTTGGGACATGAACTACTGGGGCATCCTGCTGGCAGCCGTATCGAGCTTCATGCTGGGCGGCTTGTGGTATTCGCCGGCCCTGTTCGGCAAGATGTGGAACGACGAGAACGGCGGCGTCAAACAGGAAGGCCATCCGGCCAAGGTGTTCGGCATCGCCTTCGTGTTCTCCCTGCTGGCCGCCGTCGCCTTCGCGCGCTGGGTTGGCCCGGCGCCATCGCTGGACTACGCGATCAAGCACGGCATCCTGGCTGGGTTCGGCATGGTGGCCGCCAGTTTCGGCATCAACTACCAGTTCGCCAATCGCAGTTTCAAGTTGTGGCTGATCGACGGCGGTTACCACACGGCGCAGTTTGTGATCTTTGGTCTCGTGCTGGGGCTCTGGCACTGATCCTGGGAAGGCTGGCGGGCAACGATAGATAAAAGCGGCGGCATCCGGGCGGAAAATGTCCACCGATATATTAGGAATTCGAGGAACATCTAGTGCTGAACGAGCTTGAAAAAAAGAAGGTAGAGAACACCGTGGGAGCCTTCGTCGCAAGGCGCCGTCCGCCCGCCCACATCCGAAAAGAAGTTGATCTAGATTTCAGGATTACAGGGCAGAGCATAGAGATCTTTGAGATTCGACCTGTTTGGCGAGGGAACGGAGAAACGCATGAAATTCCTATCGCGAAAGCGACGTTTGTCAGAACGCGCGGCGTTTGGCAGTTGTATTGGCAGCGCAGAGATCTGAAGTGGCACAGTTATGAGCCGTTGCCGGCGGTTCGAACAATTGAAGAGGTAGTTGCCGAGATTGACGCTGATCCGTGTGCCTGCTTCTGGGGATAATCGAATTCCACATCAGTGTGCGCTTAGCAGTCGAGCTCGGCCAGGAGCAGCCCTTCCCCGGAAGCCGCTGGCACTGGCGACAATGTGCGCCAATTAGGGCTGAGGCAAGGTGATAAACTGTCCGCCATCTAAATCTCTTAGAAATATCATGAAATTGGAATTGACGGCAGGGCAACAGTTGACACGCGGAGCGCTGATTTTGTTCGCGACAACAGCAATTGTTATGGGTTTTTCTGCTGACAGGATGATGCCGGATGTCCGTGTTTTTACTTTAGGACTTGCTTTGGCGTTTCTTCATGTGGCTTCAAACAAGCCTGCTCTCATCGACAATCGTCTTTCTTTCAATAAGTCAGGTATGCAGCTCCTTCCGAAAGTTTTGCTAGTGCTATCGGAGCTCTGCATTACCGTGGCCATGGGCTATTCGGTAGTAAGTATGCTTAGCTTCCATTAGGCGGCCGAGGGATAGTCACCTGTCGTGGGATTACCGGGATTCCGATGAATCAAGCATGGGTTACCTCATTAATATGATTCGCAAATACCTGAATGGATGGCGGAGGCTTGGCATTGTGCTCGCTTCAGTTTGGTCTTTCGGCATCGCGCTGATCGCAAGCTTTGGCAGCGACACGAAGGTCTTCAAACTTCTTTGAAATGAAGTGGTTATGACGCGTATGTACCCTGTTCCCGCCGATGCACTTGGAGGACTTGGCGTATTGATGTGGTGGAGTAGTCGGCCAGGGCGTGGCTCAGGTGGAGTAAATGAAATATTGAAGCGCCGAATACCGCAGCCACAAGCAGACATACTAACTATTTTTAACAGGTAAGCTATGGCCTTATGCGAGGCCCATTGACTCTGGAGAAAGGCTAGATAGTTGGGAACCACATACAGAAATGACGCAAGAGTAGCCCTTGATAGAGCGCGCCTCGCACTTGCCGCTAGGGAAGACTCTAATTTGAGATATGCAGCGTTAGAACTCAGAATGGCGCTCGAATGCTTGGTTTATGAACGCGCCCAAAGCTACAAGGAAGAGCTTTCGAATAAAAGACTAAGTACGTGGCAACCGAAACAGCTGTTGAATATCCTCCTTGAACTCAATCCTAATGCGGATAAGACGTCTACCATTAGTTTTGGCTTGGAGGAAGAGAAAGGAGTGCCAGCCAAAGAAATGAAGCTTTTGGGAACAGACCGAGTCATTTCGCTGAAAGAGATTAAAGAATATTACGATCGGCTCGGATCGTATCTTCACGCTCCGACGATCGAGCAAGCCATGCAAGGGAAGGGAAGTCCAGGCCAAAAACTTCGGAAAAGCTGCGAGGACTTGTCAAACATAATCGATAGCTCACTCCGCTCCCCGGTATGGAATTCCGATTTTAAGATGACAACGTCAATCGATTGCGAGGATTGCGGAACAAAGATTATTCGACGTGTGCATAAGGGCCAAGATAGGTTCGAAGCTGTATGCATCGAGTGCAGTGCTCGGTACATTCTGACTCGAACGGCAGACGACAGATTTGCTTGGCGAGCAGACACGCTCGAGTTGGCGTGTGAAGGTTCAGAATGTGGGGAGAAGATCACTGTGCAGCGTCAAGAAATTGCGGAGAATCGTGCGTGGACATGCCGAGCATGCGGCGGCGAAAACGCGATTGTCCTCGGCGTAAAGTTCACGCCAAGAAGCACTAGCTCGCCAGGGTGATATTGAAGGCCACAGCTTAAAGTGGGCGAAGAATCGTATCGATTTCTGTGCAAGGGTAGAGAGAGTTCTGGAAAAGCACATTGATGCGGGCGCGACCAGTCCGTAAGTTTTGAATATATCGCATGCGCAATATTGACGACTGGCAGCTTTGGGGTGCGGACCTCGCGGGTTCTCTATGAGGTACATCGAAGTGATATTCTTGACGATGCATTCCGGTGGAGCATTGAGGAAAGATCGGAGGAAAGCGCTTGGCAACGTGAAGCGTAATTAAGCCCGGTCGTGAAACTGGATCGTGGACGGTAACAGATTGGACGATTAATGTACGCATTGCCCGAACTCGAAGACCAGACCCTGCAGCCCGGCGTCAAAGGCTTGCCGATTGTTGAGCCGCTGCGCCAGCATATGATCGGTGCCCAGCACTGGAACGTGCTGGCCGCCGACACTAGTCTGCCGGTCGCGGTGCTGAAGGAGTCCGCCCTGCAGCACAACCTGGCGTGGATGCGTGCCTTCTGCGAGCGCCACGGCGTCCTGCTGGCGCCGCACGGCAAAACCACCATGAGCCCGCAGCTGTTCGCGGCGCAGATCGAGAACGGCGCCTGGGGCATCACGCTGGCGACCGTGCCGCAGGTGCAGATCGCGGCACGCTTCGGCGTGCGGCGTGTGATCCTGGCCAATGAGCTGGTGGCGCCGGCGGATATACACGCTGCGCTTCGTCTGCTGCAGGACGATGTGCATTTCGAGTTCTTTGCCCTGGTCGATTCACTGCAGGGTGTGGAGCGCCTGTCGCGTGCCGTGCAGGCGTTCGGGCTTGAGCGGCCCTTGCCACTGCTGGTGGAGCTGGGCATGAAGGGCAAGCGCGCGGGCTGCCGCGATCCGGAGGAGGTGCTGGCGGTGGCGCGCGCCATTGCCGCTGCGCCGGGACTGCAACTGGCGGGCATCGAGGGCTATGAAGGCCTGGTGGTGACCGCCGATCGCGCGGCGGATGTGGTGGTCGTCAACGGCTTCCTGCAGCGCATGGCGGAAATGCTGCAGGCGATGGCGGACGAAGGCCTGTTCGGTGGCGGGCAGGTGATCATCTCCGCCGGCGGTTCGGCCTATTTCGACCGCGTGGCGAGCGAGTTTGCCGGGCTGTCAGTCGGCGGCAAGAAGGTACTGCCCATCTTGCGCAGCGGCTGCTACCTGACCAATGACCATGGCTATTACGGCGGCCTGACGAGCGAACTGGCGGCGCGCGAGGGCGAAGCTGCTGGCGCGGGCCTGCGTCCGGCGCTGGAAGTCTGGACCACGGTCCTGTCGCGCCCCGAGCCGAACCTGGCGATCCTGGCGCTGGGCAAGCGCGATGCTTCGCACGACCTGGGCCTGCCGCTACCGATTGCCGCGCATCGTCCGGGCGGCTCGGAGGGGAAATTCGGCGGCGGCGCCCTGGCGCTCCCGCAAGGCGCGGTGATCGACAAAATGAACGACCAGCATGCGTATCTGCGCTGGCCGGAGGGTGCCGCGGCCGATCTGCAGGTCGGCGACCTGGTGGGCTGCGGCATCTCCCACCCCTGCACCACCTTCGACAAATGGCCGATGATGCTGGTTGTGGATGATGCGTACAACGTCCTGCAAGCCGTGAACACCTTCTTCTGAGCGGTTACAATCTTGGCTTCACGCACAGAGGAATGCCATGCCTGACGCCTTGCCACACCTGTTCCCCCCGATCCAGCCCCGCAATAGCGGCATGCTGGCGGTCGACGACATCCACACCATCTACTGGGAGGAAGTGGGCAATCCGAATGGCATTCCGGTGGTCTTCTTCCACGGTGGTCCCGGTGCCGGGCTGTCGCCGCAGCATCGCCGTTTCTTTAACCCGGACCACTACCGCGTCATCCTGTTCGACCAGCGCGGCGCCGGCAAGTCGACGCCGCTGGGCGAGGTGCGCAACAACACCACGCCGCTGCTGATCGACGATATCGAGCGGCTGCGCACCATGTTCGGCATCGACAAGTGGCTGGTGTTCGGCGGCTCCTGGGGTTCCACGCTGGCGCTGGCCTATGGCCAGGCGTATCCCGAGCGCTGCCTTGGCTTCATCCTGCGCGGCATTTTCCTCTGCACGCAGAAGGAGATCGACTGGTTCCTGGAAGGCTCCGAATGGTTCCATCCGGAGGTGTACGACGAATTCATCGCACCCATCCCGGCCGAGGAGCGCGGCAACCTGCTGCAAGCCTACGTCAAGCGCATCATGGACCCTGACCCCGGCGTGCACTGGCCCGCCGTGCGCGCCTGGAGCAAGTTCGAAGGCCGCCGCGTCTTCCTGCTGCCGCAGCCGGACGAAGCGCCATCGGATACGCTGGACCTGGGTGTCGGCCGCATGGAATCGCACTATATGGCGAACCTGGGCTTCTTCACCGAAGGGCAACTGCTGGCCAACGTGCCCCGCATTGCCCACCTGCCGGCCGTGATCGTGCAGGGCCGCTATGACGTGATCTGTCCGCCTGTGTCGGCCTGGCGCCTGCAGCAGGCCTGGGGCGGCCATGCCGTCACGAAGATGATCCCGGATGCCGGCCACGGCGCCATGGAGCAGGGCATCAGCCGCGCCCTCGTCAACGCCACCGAACAATTCCGTCAGAAAGGGCGCTTCGAATAATGAATCTCCAGCTTGGCGACATCGCCCACATCATCCAGCTTGCGATTGCCCCGGTGTTCATGCTGTCCACCGTCTGCACCAACCTGCTGGTGCTGCTGAACCGCCTGGCGCGCATCATCGACCGCTCGCGCGTGCTGGAAGAGCGCCTGGATGTCGCCTATAACGATACTTACATGAATGAGCTGGACGTGCTGTACCGGCGTTCGCACTTGATCAACGTTGCAATTGCGATGGCCACGGCATGCGGCCTGTTCGTGTGCCTGGTGGTGGCCCTGCTGTTCGTCGGCGACGCCACCAACGTCACGCTGGACAAATACATCGCCGGCCTGTTCATCGCAGCGATGATTTGCTTGATCGGCAATTTCGGCTACCTGCTGCGCGAAATCTTCATCGCCTCGACGTTTATGCGTGCCCACCGCCATGTGCGGCACATTGAAAGAAACCAGAACTAAGAACCATCATGCACGATTACAAACGCCCACCTACGCTGCACCGCTATGGCCCGCGCAGCGAACTCGAACTCGCCCTGAAGGAAGGACAGTTCGTGCTGCGCCCCGTGGGCAGCTTCCTGACCCTGAGCTTCTCGCAAGCGTGGAAACGTGAGCTGTTCGACCATTTCGGCGCCGACAGCTGCCTGGTGATTCATAACACCGAGGAATTCGGCGAGCGCATCCACCGCGCCGTGCAGCGCACGCTGCCGAACTGGGCAGGCATTGACGGTGCCGTGGAATACGGCGGCCGCGCCGCCCTGGGCGCCGCCTTTACCAAGACGCGTGAGGATGCGGTCGAGAAAGAATGGCAATTTGCCTGGCGCTCCATGCAGTCCTCTTCCACCATGAACCCGGTGTTGATCCGTATCGGCAGCCTGGAGAACTTCGCGGAAGTGCGCGACCGCGACCACTACACCGCTTAAGGCACGTGCACGGCACCGGCCAGACCGCGCGCCAGCTCCGACTGCTTCGGCAGCGCCGGCTGGCGGTCCAGGTGGGATAGTACGGCGTTCATCATGCGTTCGATGTCGCCGCGGATGATGTTGGTGCCCAGGATGCCGGGCACGTAGAAGTTCGGCATCAGGCGCCCGCTGTAGATCACGCGGGTGCCGCCGGTTTCCGGAATGGGAATCAATTCCCAGCGCGCCTCGTAATGCTTCATGTCCCCCGAGACCAGCGCAATGTCGATCGACGACATGGGCTGCTCCGTCGCGCGCACCACCAGGTGGATGGAGCGTGACATGAACAGGAAGCGCGCCGTTCCAAATTGCTCAATAATGACTTCGTTGCCATTGCGCGAGAGCACCCGGCACGAAGCCAGGTCGGGCACGAATTCCTCCATGCGGTCATAGGTGGTGAGGGTGCGCCAGACCGTCGGCAGCGAGGCGTTCACCGTGCCGCTGGCGTTGACTTCATAGAGTTGAAGCGTGTCTGTCTTCACCCGGTTGACGGTCACCTCCAGCTTTTGAATTTCCAACCGGGACGCCTGCCCCGCACCGAAGGCCGGCGCGGCAAAACCGAGGAACAATACTAATAACAGTCGCTTCATTCTTCCAGCGTAAGGGAACTGGTGGCAGAATACAAGCGCCGCGCGCTTCCATCGTTAGGCATCGCACAAAACCCCCGCCAGGCCACCATGACCACGAATTTCCCGCACCTCCTCTCGCCCCTCGACCTGGGGTTCACCACGCTGCGCAACCGCGTCATCATGGGTTCCATGCATACGGGGCTGGAGGACCGCTTCTACAACTACGACAAGCTGGCCGCCTTCTACCGCGAGCGCGCCCGGGGCGGCGTAGGCATGATCGTGACTGGCGGCATCTCCCCCAACCGCCAGGGCTGGCTGCTGCCCTTTGGCGGCACCATGAACTTCATTGGCGACGTGTTCAACCACCGCAAGGTGACCAGGGCGGTGCACGAAGAGGGCGGCAAGATCCTGATGCAGATCCTGCATGCGGGACGCTATGGCTACCAGCCGTTCGCCGTGTCGGCCTCGGACAAGAAATCGCCGATCTCCCCCTTCAAGCCCAAGGCGCTGACGGAAGCCGGCATCGAATCGACCATCAAGGCCTATGTGCGCGCGGCCAGGCTGGCGCAGAAGGCCGGCTACGACGGCGTGGAAGTCATGGGCAGCGAAGGCTACCTGCTGAACCAGTTCCTGTGCTCGCGCACCAACCTGCGCACCGACCGCTGGGGCGGCAGCATCGAGAACCGCATGCGCCTGCCGGTGGAAATCGTACGCCGCATGCGCGAAGCGGCGGGGCGCGACTTCATCATCATGTACCGCCACTCGCTGCTGGACCTGGTCGATGGCGGCAATACCTGGGACGAGGTGGTAAGCGTCGCCAAGGCCCTGCAGCAGGCCGGCGCCACCATCCTGAACACCGGCATCGGCTGGCACGAAGCCCGGGTGCCGACCATCGTCACCTCCGTGCCGCGCGCCGCCTTTGCCGAAGTGGCGGGGCGCCTGCGCAAGGAAGTCACGATTCCCGTGGTCGCCTCGAACCGCATCAACATGCCGGCGGAGGCGGAGGACATCCTGCGCCGCGGGGATGCCGACATGGTATCGATGGCGCGCCCCTTCCTCGCCGATGCCGAGTTCGTCAACAAGGCCGCCGCCGGGCGCGTGGACGAAATCAACACCTGCATCGGCTGCAACCAGGCCTGCCTGGATCACACCTTCCAGAACAAGCGCGCCAGCTGCCTGGTGAACCCGCGCGCCTGTCACGAAACCGAGCTGGTGTACCAGCGCACCGCCAAGCCGCGCAAGGTGGCAGTGGTGGGCGCGGGCCCGGCCGGCCTGTCGGCCGCGACCGTGGCGGCCGAATGCGGCCACGACGTCACCCTGTTCGACGCGGGCGAGCGCATCGGCGGCCAGTTCAACATCGCCCGCCAGATTCCTGGCAAGGAAGAGTTCAATGAAACGCTGCGCTACTTCAGCCGCAAGATCGAGCTGACCGGCGTCAAGCTACAGCTCCAGCACCGCGTCACGCGCGAAGAACTGCTGGCCGGCGGCTATGACGAGGTGATCGTTGCCACCGGCATCAAGCTGCGCATGCCGAAGATTGACGGCATCGACCATCCCAAGGTGCTGTCCTACCTCGACGTGCTGCGCGACAAGAAGCCGGTTGGCAAGCGCGTCGCCATCATCGGCGCCGGCGGCATTGGCTTCGACGTCGGCGAATACCTGCTGCACAACCCCGAGCACGCCCTGCCGCTGGCCAAAGAGCACTGGACGGCCGAGTGGGGTGTCGACCTGCACGCGAAAACCGGCGGCGGCCTGGTGCCGGCCAAGACGGTCGAGCCCGTGCGTCAGCTCTACCTGCTGCAGCGCAAGACCAGCAAGCTCGGCGCCGGCCTGGGCAAGACGTCCGGCTGGGTGCACCGCGCCGTATTGGCGCGCAACGGCGTGGTGATGATCCCTGGCGTGCAATACAAGCGGATCGACGATCAAGGGCTGCACATCATGGTTGGCGAAGAAGAGCGCCTGCTGGCGGTGGACAATGTCGTGATCTGCGCCGGCCAGGAAAGCCTGACCGAGCTGATGCCGCCGGAAGGCGACGCCCCCGCCGCAGGGGGCCCGCGCTTCCACAAGATCGGCGGCGCCGCCCTGGCAGCCGAGCTCGACGCCAAGCGCGCCATCAAGGAAGGCGCCGAACTCGCCGCCTCCCTCTAACCGCTCGAGCCCGTGTCCACCTTGGGGTCAGGCTCTTTGGTGGACACGGGCTCAGCTTTAGTGGGGCCTGGCGATGTGGGTAGCGATGTGGGCGGCCATTGACTTGGCCAGCTCTTCCTCGCCGATAAAGATGGAGCCGGCGCGTTCGCTGCGCAGCAGGGCAGCTTCTTCTTTGCTGTGCGTGCGCACCGCGATCTGGATGTCCGGATTGAGCGCGCGCGCCGTTTCGATCATGGCCCGCACGTGGAAGGTATCCGGCGTCGCCACCACCAGCATGCGCGCCTTGTGGATGTGCGCCTGGATCAGTACGCTGGGCTCGCCGGCATTTCCGACCACGGCAGCGATGCCCTGCTGGCGCAACTGGTCGACCAGCTCGCGGTTCTGCTCCGCCACCACGAACTCGATGCCCTGCGCCGTCAGCGATTGCGCGATACTGCTGCCTACGCGGCCATAGCCCACCAGCACCACCTGGCCCGCCAGCTTGGATGGGGCGGTCGTCATCGGCAACTCGGCCAAGGGGTCGGCGCTGCGCGCATAACGCGCCGCCAGGGCCTTGTTCTTGCCCAGCGCACGCTCCAGCCAATCGCTGAGCAGGAACATCAGCGGATTGAGCGCAATGGACAGGATGGCGCCGGCCAGGATCAGGCTCTGGCCCTCGGGCGGCAGCAGGCCCAGCGAGATGCCCAGGGCGGCCAGGATGAAGGAGAATTCGCCCATCTGCGCCAGGCTGGCCGACACCATCAGCGCGGTACCGGCCGGATAGCGCAGCAGCACCACCAGCGCAAAGGCCGCCACCGATTTGCCGAACAGCACGACCAGCACCACGGCCAGCACGCGCAGCGGCTGCTCCACCAGGATGGACGGGTCGAACAGCATGCCGACCGAAACGAAGAACAGGACCGCGAACGCATCGCGCAGCGGCAGCGACTCGTGGGCGGCGCGGTGGCTCAGTTCGGATTCGCGCAGCACCATGCCGGCAAAGAAGGCGCCCAGCGCGAAGGAAATGCCGAACAGCTGGGTCGCCGCGAAGGCGATGCCGACGGCGGCGGCGATGACGCACAGCGTAAACAGCTCGCGCGAGTTGGTGCGCGCCACTTGCCACAGGATCCAGGGGAACAGCTTGCGCCCCACCAGCAGCATGAAGGCGACGAACACGGCCACCTGGCCCAGCGTCACGGCCAGCGCCTTCAGGAGGCCGCCCTCCGCCGCCCCATCGGCCGCGTTGCCGCCCAGTACACCGGCCACGGCCGGCAGCAGCACCAGCACGAGCACGGTCACCAGGTCCTCCACCACCAGCCAGCCGACGGCAATGCGGCCGTTGAACGAATCCAGCGTGCCGCGCTCCTCCAGTGCGCGCAGCAGCACCACGGTGCTGGCCACCGACAGCGCCAGGCCGAACACCAGCCCGCCGCCCACGCTCCAGCCCCACCAGTGGGCCAGCGCCATGCCCATGCCGGTTGCCGCGGCGATCTGCAGGATGGCGCCGGGCAGCGCCACCTTGCGCACTTCCCACAAGTCATCCAGCGAGAAATGCAGGCCGACGCCGAACATCATCAGCATCACGCCGATCTCGGCAAGCTGCCCGGCCAGTGCGCTATCGGCAACAAAGCCAGGCGTGGCGGGACCAATCAGGATGCCGGCTGCGAGGTAGCCGACCAGGGCAGGGAGTTTGAGGCGGGTAGCGATAAAGCCGAAGATGAGGCCGAAACCGAGAGCGGCGGCAAGGGTAGTGATCAGGCTGACGTCATGGGGCATGCGGGCCTCCTTTCGCAAGGAGTATAACCGCCCCAAAAAAACGGGGACGTAACACGATTTTCGGCGCGGCCGAAAAATCGTGTTACGTCCCCTATTTTTTCTTGCTTAGGCCTTGCGCACGACCACGGAGCCGATCGAGTAGCCGGCGCCGAAGCTGCAGATCACGCCGTAGGCGCCGGACGGCAGGTCGTCCTGGTGCTTGTGGAAGGCGATGATGGAGCCGGCCGAGGAGGTGTTGGCGTAGGTGTCCAGGATCACCGGCGCTTCCAGCGGCTCGGCGTCGCGGCCGAGCACGGTGCGCGAAATCAGCTGGTTCATGCTCAGGTTGGCCTGGTGCAGCCAGAAGCGGCTCATTTGCTCAACCTGCAGGCCGGCGCGCTCGATCGAATCCTTGATCATCTGCGCCGCCATCGGGCACACGTCCTTGAACACCTTGCGGCCTTGCTGCTTGAACAGCTTGTCCGGCGCGCCGATGCCGCGCTCGTCGAAGCGGTTCATGAAGCCGAAGTTGTTGCGGATGTTGTTGGAGAAGCTGGTCTTGAGCTTGGTGTCCAGGATGTCCCACTGGTGCTTCGAGACGGTATTCTCCTTGGCTTCCACGATCACCGCGGTGCAGGCGTCGCCGAAGATGAAGTGGCTGTCGCGGTCGCGGTAGTCCAGGTGGCCGGAGGTGATCTCCGGGTTCAGGATCAGCACGGCACGCGCCTGGCCGGTCTGCACGGCGCCCACGGCGGTCTGGATGCCGAAGGTGGCGGAGGAGCAGGCCACGTTCATGTCGAAGCCGAAGCCGTCGATGCCCAGCGCCTGCTGCACTTCCACCGCCATGGCCGGGTAGGCGCGCTGCATGTTGGAGCAGGCCACCAGCACCATGTCGATGTCGGCCGGGGTGCGGCCGGCGCGGTCCAGCGCCTGGCGCGCGGCGGCCACGCAGATTTCAGCCTGCAGCGAGAGTTCCTCGTTGCTGCGCTCGGGAATGCGCGGGGTCATGCGCGTCGGGTCCAGGATGCCGCTCTTCTCCATCACGTAGCGCGACTTGATGCCGGACGCTTTCTCGATGAAGGCCGCGCTCGACGGTTCCAGCGCAGTCACGCTGCCGTCGGCAATGGCGGCGGCGTGTTCCGCGTTGAACAGTTCGGCGTAGGCGTTGAAAGCGGTGACCAGCTCTTCGTTGCTGATCGAATTGGCAGGGGTATAAAGGCCCGTTCCGCTGATGACGGCTTGTTTCATGATCAATCTTTCTGTTGTTCGAATGGGTCAAGCGACCGGTAACTTGCGGATTTTACCGCATCTGCACGCAAAAACGGCGCCCCTGGGGGCGCCGCCTTGACCTTCGTCAGCTTATTTCTTGGGGGGCGGGTCCAGCTTCACCAGCTTGGATTCCGCCTTGGCCAACTGCACCGGGATGCCTTGCAGGTGGTTCAGCGCCTGCTTCAGCTGGAAATCGTCGCCGCTGCCGTATTCCAGCGGTTTGCGCTTCTTTTCGGCGGCCAGGATGCGCATCTGCTCTTCCAGCTCGTCGCGCTGGGTCTTGCCCGCTTCCTGCTCGCGGTCGTTGGCCAGGTGCTTGGCCAGGTCGGCTTCGCGCATGCGCAGGCTGTTCAGGCCGTCGCCATCCTCGTTCTCGTCCACCGCCAGGTCGGGCGCAATGCCCTTGGCCTGGATCGAGCGCCCGTGCGGCGTGTAGTAGCGCGCCGTGGTCAGCTTGACGGCGGTATCGGCGGTCAGCTGGCGGATGGTCTGCACCGACCCCTTGCCGAAGGTTTGCGAGCCGATGATGGTGGCGCGCTTGTAGTCCTGCAGGGCGCCGGCCACGATTTCCGACGCGGAGGCGGAGCCGGTGTTGACCAGCACGGCCATCGGCACGCGCTTGACCGCTTCCGGCAGCTTGGCCAGCGGGTCGCCATCGCCGCGCAGCGAGTAGTATTCGGCGCGGCCGTAGAAGATCTGCTTGGAGTCGGGCAGCTGGCCGTTGGTGGAAACGATCGGGGTGTCCTTCGGCAGGAAGGCCGCGGCCACGCCGATCGCGCCTTGCAGCACGCCGCCCGGGTCGTTGCGCAGGTCCAGCACCAGGCCTTTCAGGTGCGGGTCCTGGCGGTACAGCTCGGTGATCTTGGTGGCCAGGTCTTCCACTGTCGGTTCCTGGAACTGCGAGATGCGCACCCAGGCGTAGCCGGGCGATACCATGCGCGCCTTCACGCTCTTCTGGTGGATCTCTTCGCGGTTCAGGGTGAACTGCAGCGGCTGCGGCTCATCCTTGCGCATGATGGTCAGGGTCACCTTGGTGCCCGGCTCGCCGCGCATCTTCTTGACCGACTCGTCCAGGCTCAGGCCCTTGAGCGAGGTGGCGTCCAGGCGCGTGATCATGTCGCCCGGCTTGATGCCGGCGCGGTAGGCGGGCGAATCCTCGATCGGGGCCACGATCTTGATGTAGCCCTCGTCGCTCTGGCCGATCTCGATGCCGAGGCCGACGAACTTGCCCTGCGAGCCTTCGCGCAGTTCGGCGTAGGCCTTCTTGTCCAGGTAGGCGGAGTGCGGGTCGAGCGAAGCGACCATGCCGGCAATGGCTTCGGTCAGCAGCTTCTTGTCTTCCACCGCTTCCACATAGTCGGATTTGATCAGGCCGTACACATCGGCTAGCTGCTTGAGCTCTTCGAGCGGCAGGGCAGGATCGACCTGCTTTTGTGCCATCGCGGAAAACTGGAGGGATACCGCGACCCCTGCCACCACGCCCAAGCCGATCAGGCCAGCGTTCTTGAGTTTCTTGCCCATGTGTCACCTGTTCCGAATACAGCGGTTAACTCGACCGCCATTGGATTTCAGTATAAACCTGATTCTCAGCAATCGTAGCTGCCGACATGGAATAAATGCGCGGGAAAGCCACGATTTATTCGCAATTTTATGGATGTTTGCCAAGGTTTTTACCGGAGTAAATATTTGTAAGAAAGCCAGTCGGCCTCATGTGCTCCGCCTACACTGGATTCGCTATTTCTCTCTACCCTGAAGTGGTTTGTGCCTGCGGCCCCGCAGGCACTTTTTTTATCTGGAGCAAGAACATGAAACTGATCCGTACCGCCCGCGCCGCCTGGCTGGTGCTGGCCATGGTGGCCGCACCGGCCTTTGCCGTGCCGCTCATGGACCTGCGTGCCGAAGACCTGGTGCCGATGGCCGCCGAGTTCCGCAAGTCCCTGCACCTGAACCCCAACCAGCAAACCTTGTGGGCCAAGGTGGAAAGCCAGAGCAAGACGCTGTTGCGTGAGCGCAAGGCCCGTCGCGAACGGTTGCAGGAGGCGACGCGCGCCGGCCTGCAGACCCAGACCGTCGAGCTGCGCGAGCTGCAGGCCGGCCTGGAGGCTGAACAGGCGACCACCGCCAGCGAGGACCGCCAACTGCGCGAATGGTGGCTGGGCGTGAACGACGCGCTGGACGACAGCCAGCGCCAGGCGGCGGCAAAGTTTCTTGTAGATCAACTTGTGCGGGTGGAGGGCGGCCCGGGCGGCGCGCGGCCGTCCGGCGGCGAGGGTGGTCACCGCCCTCCGCCGGGGGCGCGCGGCAGCCCCGGCGGGCCGGGCCGTGGCATGTGAAGTATCGAAAAGTAAAAAACAGGCCGGCGCCGCGCCGGCCGGCCCGAAGCCGACGAAAGCTGGTGTAAGCTAGCGCCCTTGCTGCACCAGCGGCCTCGCCGAACCCCGCTTTACCCGGTGGAGCGTTCGACTTGAAAACCATATTCCAAAGGGACTACAGAGTGAAACGATTTATCCTGAGCACCATTACCCTCAGCGTGATGGCCGCGTGCGCCCACGCGGCGGGCCACGAAGGCCATGACCACAGCCCAGCCCCGACCTCGGGCATCGAGACGCAGTACATCGACAAGAGCGTGCGTGCGCAGGACGATTTCTTCCAGCACCTGAACGGCGAATGGCTGAAGGCCACGGAAATCCCGGCCGACAAGTCGAGCTGGGGTTCCTTCGCCAAGCTGCGCGACGACACCACCTTCCACCTGCGCGACCTGATCCAGGGCTTGCAGGGCCGTCAGGACCTGCAAGGCGACGAAGCCAAGATCGCCGCGCTGTACGCGTCCTACATGGATGAAGCCAAGCTGGAAAAGCTGGGCACCAAGCCGCTGGCCGGCGAACTGTCGCGCATCCGCGGCCTGAAAGACAAGAAGGGCATCCCAGCGCTGGTCGCCCACTTCAACAAGAACGGCGTGCCTGCGCCGTACGGCGTCGGCGTGAGCCAGGACGCGCGCAACTCGTCCCAGTACGCGGCCTACATGGGCCAGTCGGGCCTGGGCCTGCCGGACCGCGACTACTACCTGAAAAAGGAAGACGCCAAGATGGCGGATGCGCTGGCCAAGTACGAACTGCACGTGGCCAAGATCCTCGGCATGGCCGGCAACAAGAACGGCGCCGACATGGCCAAGGCCATTGTAGGCCTGGAAACCGAACTGGCGAAGGCGCAGTGGACCCGCGTCGAAAACCGCGACCCGGTCAAGCGCTACAACAAGATCGAAATCAGCAAGCTGGCCGAAGCGGCGCCAGGCTACGACTGGAATGCCGCCCTGGGCGGCACCGGCATCGCCGCCAAGACCGACAGCGTGATCGTAGCCCAGCCAAGCTACATGACCCGCTTCGCCGAACTGGTGGAAAGCACCCCGCTGGAAACCTGGAAGGCCTATTTCGAATGGCACCTGCTGCGCGACGCCTCGCCTTACCTGTCGAAGGAGTTCGACCAGGCGCACTTCGCCTTCTACGGCACCGTGCTGACCGGCGTGACCGAGCAGCAGCCGCGCTGGAAGCGCGGCGTGGGCGTGGTGGAAGGCGCGATCGGCGAAGGCCTGGGCAAGCTGTACGTGGCCAAGTACTTCCCGGCCGAACGCAAGGCACGCATGGAAGAACTGGTGAAGAACCTGCTGGTGGCCTACAAGCAGAGCATCGACAGCATCGACTGGATGGGCGCGGAGACCAAGAAGCAGGCGCAGGACAAGCTGGCCAAGTTCACGCCGAAGATCGGCTACCCGAACAAATGGCGCGACTACAGCAAGCTGCAGTTCAAGGCCGGCGACCTGGCCGGCAATTTGCGCCGCGCCACCGAGTTCGCGTACAACCGCAACCTGAACAAGCTGGGCAAGCCGATCGACAAGGAAGAGTGGGGCATGACGCCGCAGACGGTCAACGCCTACTACCGCCCGACCGCCAACGAGATCGTGTTCCCGGCCGCCATCCTGCAGCCGCCGTTCTTCGACATGAAGGCTGACGACGCGGTCAACTACGGCGCCATCGGCGCCGTGATCGGCCACGAAATCTCGCACGGCTTCGACGATTCGGGTTCGCAGTACGACGGCGAAGGCAACCTGCGCGACTGGTGGACCAAGGACGACCGCGCCGCCTTCAAGGTCAAGGCAGACGCCATGGTCAAGCAGTACGGTTCCTACGAGCCGGTGCCGGGCTACAAGATCAACGGCCAGCTGACCCTGGGCGAGAACATCGCCGACAACTCGGGCCTGGCGATCGCCTACAAGGCGTACAAGATCTCCCTGGGCGGCAAGCCGTCGCAGGTGATTGACGGCCTGACCGGCGAACAGCGCGTGTTCATGGGCTTCGGCCAGGTATGGCGCACGAAGATGCGCGACCAGCAGGCCATCGTGCAGGTCAAGACCGACCCGCACTCGGCCGGCCGCTTCCGCGCCAACGGCACCGTGGTCAACCAGCCAGCCTTCTACGAAGCCTTCGGCGTGAAGGAAGGCGACAAGATGTACGTCAAGCCGGAAGACCGCATCATCATCTGGTAAACCCCGCCGTACCGGGTTCAGAGCAAAAAAGCCACGCCCATGCGTGGCTTTTCTTTTAACGTTTCCCTTCCCCGTGCTAGAGTCGCGCGGTACCGTCACATCTACCTAGGAGGGTAACCTTGAAACGCAAGATCCTGAGCGCCATCGTCATTGGCCTCTTCGCCGCCGGCGCGGCTGTCGCCGCCGGCAAGGCACCGCAAAAATCCGGCATTGAAATCGTCAACATGGACAAGGCCGTCCGTGCCCAGGACGACTTCTATATGTACACCAACGGCAGCTGGATGAAGAACACCCAGATCCCGGCTGACCGCTCGTCCTGGGGCACCTTCGCCCAGATGGCGGAAGAGATCCAGCCGCGCCTGCGCGCACTGATCGAGGAAGCCGCCGCCAAGGGCGGCAATGCCGATGCCAAGCGCGTGGGCGACATGTTCGCCTCGATGATGGATGAAGCCCGCGCCGAACAACTGGGCATCACCCCCCTGGCCGGCGAGCGCGCCCGCATCGCGGCCCTGAACGACAAGAAGCAGCTGGCCACCCAGTTCGCGCACTTCTCGCGCATGGGCGTGAGCAGCCCGTTCGACGTCAGCATCCACCAGGACAACAAGGACTCGACCCGCTACGTGGCCGACCTGACCCAGTCCGGTCTGTCGATGCCCGACCGCGACTACTACCTGAAGAAGGACGACGCCAAGCTGGCCGAGACGCTGGCCAAGTTCGAGACCCACGTCGCCAAGATGATGGCGCTCGCTGGCGACGCCAATGCCGCCGCCACCGCCAAGGCCGTGGTCAATGTCGAAACCCGCCTGGCGCAGGTGCAGTGGACCAAGGTCGAGCTGCGCGACCCGGTCAAGGCGTACAACAAGTACGAAATCGCCAAGCTGAAGGAACTGATGCCGAGCTTCGACTTCAGCACCTGGCTGGACGGCGTGCACGTGGGCAGCAAGGTCAAGGACGTGATCGTCAGCCAGCCGACCTACCTGCAGGCGCTGGAGAAGGTGATTGCCGAAGTGCCGCTGGAAGACTGGAAAGCCTACATGGACTACCGCCTGCTGGCGACCTACGCGCCGCAGCTGTCCAAGGCCTTCGTCGACGAACACTTCTCGTTCTACGGCACCACCCTGAGCGGCGCCACCGAACTGCGCCCGCTGTGGAAGCGCGCCGTGTCGCTGACCGAAGGCGCCATGGGCGAAGCCGTGGGCAAGCTGTACGTCGCCAAGCACTTCCCGCCGGAAGCCAAGGCACGCATGGAGCAGCTGGTGAAGAACCTGCTGCTGGCCTTCAAGCAGAACATCGACACCCTGGAGTGGATGACCCCTGCGACCAAGAAGGAAGCGCACGCCAAGCTGGCCAAGTTCACCACCAAGATCGGCTACCCGAACAAGTGGCGCGATTACAGCGCGCTGCAGATCAAGCGCGACGACCTGGTGGGCAACGTGATCCGCGCCAACCAGTTCGAACATGAGCGCAACGTCAACAAGCTGGGCAAGCCGATCGACCGCGAAGAGTGGCTGATGCCGCCGCAGCAGGTCAACGCCTACTACAACCCGGAAATGAACGAGATCGTGTTCCCGGCCGCCATCCTGCAGCCGCCGTTCTTCGACATGAAGGCCGACGACGCGGTCAACTACGGCGGCATCGGCGCCGTGATCGGCCACGAAATCTCGCACGGCTTCGACGACCAGGGCTCGCAGTTCGACGGCAACGGCAACCTGCGCAACTGGTGGACCGAGGAAGACGGCAAGCGCTTCAAGGAACGCACCGCCATCCTGGTCAAGCAGTACGGCGAGTTCGAAGCCCTGCCGGGCTACAAGGTCAACGGCGAACTGACGCTGGGCGAGAACATCGGCGACAACTCCGGCCTGGCCGTGGCGCACAAGGCCTACAAGCTGTCACTGAAGGGCAAGAAGGCGCCGGTCATCGACGGCTTCACCGGCGACCAGCGCTTCTACATGGGCTGGGCCCAGGTGTGGCGCACCAAGTACCGCGATGCCGCCCTGATCTCCCGCATCAAGGCCGACCCGCATTCGCCTGGCCCATTCCGCGCGAATGGCACCCTGCGTAACCAGCCTGGCTTCTACGACGCCTTCAGCGTGAAGGAAGGCGACAAGCTGTACCTGGCGCCAACCGAGCGCGCCATCATCTGGTAACCCCTACGTAACAGGTGCCTGACCCTGCGGGTCAGGCACCGCCTTGCCGGTTCCGGCATCAAGACCCTCCCATGAAAAAACACCTCATCGCAATCGCCGCCGCGCTGCTCGCCGGCATGGCCGGCGCCGCCGAAAAATCCGGCATCGAACTGCAATACATCGACCCCGCCATACGTGCCCAGGACGACTTCTTCAAGCACCTGAACGGCAAATGGCTCGCCACGGCGGAAATCCCTGCCGAAATGTCCAGCTGGGGCGTCTGGGAAAAGCTGTACGAAGACATCCAGCCGCAGCTGCGCAAGATCATCGAGGACGCCGCGCAGAACGCGGCCAATCCCGACCAGCAACGCATCGGCGACTTCTACGCCGCCTTCATGGACGAAGCGCGCCTGGAGCAGCTGGGCGCGGCGCCGCTGCAGCCGGAACTGGCGCGCATCGCCGCCCTGACCGACAAGCAGCAACTGCCGGCCCTGTTCGCGTACCACAACCGCCGCAACTTCATGGCGCCGATGGACCTGGCCATCCACCAGGACAACAAGGACTCGACCAAGTACGTGATCGACTTCATGCAGGCCGGCCTGGGCATGCCCGACCGCGACTACTACCTGAAGAAGGGCGACGCCAAGATGGCGCAGACGCTGGCCAAGTACGAAGCCACCGTCGCCAGGATGCTGGCGCTGGCTGGCGACGCCAATGCCGCCGCCAACGCCCGGGCAGTGGTAGCCTTCGAAACGAAGATCGCCCAGCTGCACTGGTCCAAGGTCGAACTGCGCGATCCGGTCAAGGCCTACAACAAGGTGCCGCTCGACAAGCTGCCCGCACTGATGCCGCGCTTTGACTGGCAAGCCTACCTGTCCGCGCTGGGCGTGGCCGGCAAGGTCGACTACGTGATCGTCAGCCAGCCAAGCTACCTGAAAGCGCTGGACAAGCTGCTGGCCGCCACCGACATCGAAACGCTCAAGCCGTACTTTGCCTGGGGCGTGATCCGCGCCAACGCACCGTACCTGTCCAAGGCCTTCGTCGAAACCAACTTCGAGTTCTACGGCAAGCAGCTGGGTGGCGCCACCGAGATGCGCCCGCGCTGGAAACGCGGCGTGTCCGCCACCGAAGACGCGCTGGGCGAAAGCATCGGCAAAGCCTATGTGGAGCAGCATTTCCCCGCCGCCAGCAAGGCGCGCATGGAAGCCCTGGTGCAGAACCTGCTGGCCGCCTACAAGGACAGCATCGACCAGCTCACGTGGATGAGCCCCAGGACGCGCAAGGAAGCGCAAGCCAAGCTGGCCAAGTTCACGCCGAAGATCGGTTACCCGAACAAATGGCGCGACTACAGCAAGGTCACCATCGACCGCAACGACCTGGTCGGCAACGTTGCGCGCGCCACCGAGTTCGCGGTGCAGAAGGAACTGGACAAGCTGGGCAAGCCGATCGACCGCGACGAATGGGGCATGACCCCGCAAACCATCAACGCCTACTACAACCCGGAGCTGAACGAGATCGTGTTCCCGGCCGCCATCCTGCAGCCGCCGTTCTTCGACGCCCAGGCGGACGACGCGGTCAACTACGGCGCCATCGGCGCGGTGATCGGCCACGAGATTTCGCACGGCTTCGACGACCAGGGCGCGCAGTACGACGGCGACGGCAACCTGCGCGACTGGTGGACCAAGCGCGATCACGCCAACTTCAAGGCCAAGACGCAAATGCTGGTCAAGCAGTACGGCGCCTTCAGCCCCCTCAAGGGCTACAAGGTGAACGGCGAACTGACGCTGGGTGAGAACATCGCCGACAACTCGGGCCTGGCGATTGCGTACAAGGCCTACAAGCTGTCGCTGGGCGGCAAGCCCGCGCCCGTGATCGACGGCTATACGGGCGACCAGCGCTTCTACCAGGGCTGGGCGCAGGCCTGGCGCGCCAAGCAGCGCGAAGCGGCCCTGATCCGCCAGGTCACCACCGACCCGCACTCGCCGGAGGAATACCGCACCAACGGCACCCTGCGCAACCAGCCGGGCTTCTACGAGGCGTTCGGCGTGAAGAAGGGCGACAAGATGTACCTGGCGCCCAAGGAGCGCGTGATCATCTGGTAAGCGCGCCTGGCCGGGACGAAAAAAAACCGCTCAAGTGAGCGGTTTTTTTATCGCCAGGGCAGATCAGCCCTTGCTTGGCTCCGCGGCAGGAGCGTCGGCAGCCGGAGCGGCTTGCTTGACTTCAGGCTCCTTGAACTTGCCGCCGGACTGGTTGGCCATGAAGACCACGGCGCGCGCCACTTCCACATCGTCCAGGTCCGGGTTGCCGCCCTTGGCAGGCATCGCCTTCAGGCCTTCGATTGCATGCTTGACCACGGTGTCGTAGCCCTGGGCCAGGCGGGCACCCCAAGCGCCGGCGTCGCCGGTCTTCGGTGCACCGGCAGCGCCGGAGGAGTGGCAGGCCGCGCAAGTGGCGGTGTACACAGCTTCGCCAGTCTGCAGCACTTTCGGTGCGTTGGCATCCTTCAGGGTGAAGCCCTGGTCCGCCACAGGCTTCAGGCGCGCAGCGATGGCTTCAGCGCTCTGGCTTTCGGAACCGGCGCCAGTCAGTTTTTCCTGGGTCACAAATTGCACCAGCAGGACAATGCCGATGATGGTAACAGCGAAGAAACCTACAACGGCAGCGACCAGCTGCTTAGGCGTTCTGATAGCGGATTCGTGGCTCATGATTTCCTTAGGACAGTTTTCGAAGCTGGAGGAGGGTTGTGCTTTTGGCCATGGCAGGCGCCCAGCCCTCGTCAAACCTGTAATTATAGACGGAAACCCCTGGTAGTGGAATGGATTAGCTGCGCGAGGGGAAGTTTGATAAATGTTGAGAAACCAGCTATTCTTCGGGTCTCTTCAGATTCAGCCTGCGGCTGTAGCTCAGTGGATAGAGTATCGGCCTCCGAAGCCGAGGGTCGTGGGTTCGATCCCCGCCAGCCGCGCCAGTTTTCTTCAGTAAATTCAAATACTTAGGTATTGCGAAGCAATGCAATGAAGTGCATTATTTCGCATTATTTGGCACACTGGATGTGCCAAATTTGTGCCATCTAGCTCTGTGAACTTTCTATATCTTCGGCACAGCTGCGTGCTTTTGCGCTAGACGAGCTTGGCCCAAATGTGGTCGCGTCGGGACCGGACTTCGCAAGAGATCGCACTAACGTTTTGCCAGACTATGGATATTGGTAAGGATCGCAGCTGGGATACCTGCTCGACTGCCATGACTATCACTTGAATGGGTGCTTCGTCGAAAAAATGAAGTACATGGCTGAGGAAGTCGCTAGGCGTGCTACCGGTTGCGAGAATTTCGATGAGATCCGTCCGGGATAGCTTCGTCCGATAGCTTGTACTTGAAGATTGCGCCGCCATCCACAGCCAATCCCGTGGGCCGCGTAGTTTGGACAGATTCATACCAAGGACCCGTTCGATCGCCAGCGGGTCCAACTTGTCTTCCTCATCTGCCAACAACTTCGCGCCGGCAAGAGAAATTTCGAGCGCTTTGCATCGTTCGTAAAGATCCTGCTCAGAGACTGGCGAAATCATGGTGATGCCTGCTAGTTTTGGCGCGAGCCGTCATTGCTTCGTTCGCTAATGGGAAACTGATTTACCCAGAGTTTGATCTCACGTCCGGTCAGACTGGTCTGTCGGCCTGGAGTTAAGTCTTTCATGAACGCCTCGCGAAACCTTGGCGCCAATGTTTGAGCATCGTCCCAGTTCGTGCTGCCTGAGCCTTCCAATACCCTGCAAGCAACGCTTAGTTCATAAGCGTCGGAGCGTTTATCAAGGTTCATGGACCCTTGCGTGCCGCACAGCTGCCCAGATTCGTCGCGCCAAAAAACAGCGGGGCCAGGTTCCAGAAATCTCACGGTCTCGTAGTTCAGTTCCAAGTACTTGCCAGGTGTCGTCTGGCCTCGCTCGCTTCCCGACCTTCCAGTAACGAACCAATACGCAAATTCTGGCCAGGCGCGGCATAGTTCATCAATCATTTCCGCAGTCACAGCCTTCGTCTTCTCCCGGTCCAGATCCCGCCACTTGCTGGCCTTGATCCCGGTCATTCCTTCCATCCAGTTGTAATCGCTATAAAAGCAGCGAATGAATTCCTTGACGCGCTCAGTCGTGTTGCTCGTAGCCATGATTTTTCCTTGACACTGTTGGGTAATATCCAGCACAATTGGATATTATCCAAAACGAGGGATGCTTTCCTCGTATATTACATCAGGATCTTGAATGGTTGACGGACACGCAACAGTTTTGTCGGTGGATCAGCTAGCGAAGCTCGTTCACAAGTCGCCGGCGAGCGTCCGGAGCGATGCTTCGAGAAATCCTTCGGCGCTTCCCCCTATCTGCCGCCTGCCCGGAAACAAGCGACTTCTTTGGAGACTGGAAGACGTTCAGGCTTGGCTTGAAAAGTACGTCGATCGGTCACCTGGTGTTTCTCCCTATCCGGTTGAAGTGGTTGATTTGACCGCGGCCCGTAAGCGTGGTCGCCCGCGCAAAACCGAACCTCGGAGTCGCGCATGAGCCACACACCTCGGCCTAAGTCCCTCGCGGAGCGCCTTCAATGGATGTCGGAGAACCTGCCGGGATTTCGCGAAGAGATGGATGCTGTCAATGCTATTGAGCTTCGAGCTCAGCTCCTCCAATGCATATCAGAGTTTCACCAATTTTCTGTTCCACTCGCTGCTGACGCGATCACACCTTCCCGTCGTGCTCAGGTAGCTGAAATCGCAGGCCTATGTGCCGCCAGCTATCTCGCTGACCTTGGTGGAATGCTCGCCTCCTGGTAAATGACTATGTCAAGAATTAAGACACTCCAGCTGCAAGGCGAAGCGAAAGCATATGCATGCGCCATGAAGGACGCAGCATGAGCTTCGCTTCTTTCGGTACTCGTCGCCGCAGTCCTTCTTCATTCATCTGGAAGATCCTTTGCCGTTCCGGCGTGCTTGCATTTGGCTCGCACAGTGACTTTCTCCTTGGTGTGCTCATCGCAAAACAGCAAAAGGCTCGCTGGCTGGTTTTGCTGCCGACAAGCACGCTTCGCGTGCAGTTGATGTATCCCAACGGTCAGCGCGTTTCCCCAGCCGATATCAAAGCCGCTTTGAGGACGCTCGCTGATCCGAAGATTGGTGCGTCCGTTGCTTTGCGCCTGGGTGCCAACGCAGCCGTACCGCCCGCAGCGCAAGCGAGGACGGAACGGACTGCGGCGGCAGCCGCCGTTTCTGTTGGCGTCTCGCCGGCTTTTCGTCAGGCGGGCGTGGTAGCACCGCCTGACAGTCCCGATTTCGGGAACGCCCTTTTAGGGGCTACGGTTTTTGGAAAGCCTTGATGCGATGGCATATGACACGGTAAAGCTGCGCTCTCCTTTCTTGAGTGAACGTGTAATTGAGCAGGTTCGAGCGCAATCGTTTTTGCGTTCGGGCGTGGAAATGGCGACGGGAGAAGTGCGCTATGAGCTGTTTGCGGGCGAGTTGCTTGGTTCCTGGGACTCGCGGATCTCGGTAATCCCCAAAGATGAAATGTATGTAATCGGAAAAAATGGGCGCCCAGTCAAAGAGCCCTGCGAGCCCTATCTCGAAATCGAAGCGTCGCTGCATAAGGTTTTCTTTGGACATAACGTTTACGGCGGCCCGACAGATTTTCGGCAAGCCTGCTGCGATTTCATAGCTCTTATTGAGGAATTACTTTCCGTTGAATTGCCGGGTGCGGACTTTTGGACTGTCCATCGTGTTGATGTGGCGCTGGTATATCGCTTGCCTAAGGCAGCGTGCAAGGAGTTCTTTGATGGCATATGCCTCATGAACTTCCCACGACGAAACCGGGGGTCAGCTAAGTACTCGATGGCGGTCTATTTTCCAGGCAAGACAACGACGGTGAAGTTCTACCACAAGGGGACAGAGTTCCAGGTGCATGACAGGAGCCGATTGCGCGGCTTTTTTGTGAATCTCTTTATGCACCTTCACCAAGACAAGAAGAGCGATACGACGAGCTACAAAAAAGCGGAAAGAAAGTTGGAAGCACTGCAGCGTTTGGCCGATAGCAGGCTTCGTGCCGAAGTGGAAATTCATTCGGATAAGTTGCAGTACGACTTTGGCTGCAATCCGAAAGTTAAGGACGTGACGGATGCGTATTTGCAGCAGGTCTACGACAAGGAAGTAGAGAAGCTACTACGCGAAGGGAAACAGGGCATGGATACGGTGAGAGATACGAGGGCAGTAATGCGGCGCCTGAACAATTTGTACGGTGCTTCGACGGGGCAAAGGCTATACGGATTCTGGTCATCGCTTTGCACGTTAGGAGATGAAGTCACGCGTCAGCATTACGCAAAAACAGTCTTCTATAGGAACCGGAAGCTGCTTGAAGAGGCAGGCGTTTCATGGCGGGGCACAGACATCGTCGTAGTGGCAAACGACGGTTTGCTTCCAGTTGATTTTGCTCCGATTCGATCGGATAAGCGGTTGTGCTTTTTACCGGCGCGCAATCGTGAAGAGTATCAGGTGAGCCGGGAAATGATGCGCCAAGCGGCGTGAAAGGAATAAACATGGCAGCAGCAGATGTAGCAAACGTCGATAACTCGAAAATGAAGAACCATTCGAAGTCGATGCACGTTTTAGTCGCTGGTCGTATCGAAGGCTCTAAGACCTTTGATGGGAAACGCTATACCCAAATATTGACTCCGGCACAGGATGCGTACTCTCGGCCGCAGCTCGTAGAGATCCGTAGCAAAGGCAGGCTCGGTGAAAAAGGCGAGGAAGTCTCTGCGCAATGCCTGCTTGGAGGCTTCCAACGTAAGCCTTACGAAGTCAAGGATAAAAACACCGGCGAGATCGTCAAAGTAATCCCCGTCGAGCACACCCTCGATCTGGTTGAAGCTGACTGAACATGCCAGCGCGTGGTGGAGTGCAAACGATAGTGAATGAAGGGGGCTATGACGATCGGAAGCACGCAAGTGTTATTGGTATGCGCGCCCGCTGAATTTACGCAGGCACCATGCCCTGCTGGTATGGCTCCGGCAGTTGTTCAAGGTTACATCATCGACCCTACTCAAGCCGCAAACGTCGATGCGCAGAATGAGCCTTTCGATTACGCCGTGGCTGCGCAGTTTTGGGGCATGGCGTTCACCTTCGTGGTGGCCCTGCACCTTGTTAGTAAGTCGGCAGGCATCGTCCTGCAACGCATCAAATCGTAGTACCGGCGCGGCGGGTTCCGCGAATTTTCCAAACTTAGGAGTGCAACACATGAATATCAAACTGAAATCCATTCTGGTCGTCGCTGGTGCAATGGCTGCCGCTGCCTCGGCTTCGGTTCAAGCCGCCGGCCCTGACATGTCGGGTTTGACCAGCGCAGTGGACTACGGCACCGTGACCACCGCCGTGCTGGCTATCGCGGGCCTGTTGGCGGTGGTGTACGTGGCTGTAAAGGGCGCGTCCATTGGTCTGGCGATGATCAAGAAGTAATCGAGCCCTGCTGTGATTTTCGGGGTGCTTTGTGCACCCCTTTTTTTAACTACTGGCGGGGTCTGGCATGACGATAAATCAGCTCTGGTATTTCGGGATGTTCGTGTGGGGTTTGGTGTCGGCTTGGGCCGTCATCGAAGGATTGAAGGGGTAAGGAATGGGAGGCTTCGTCACTCATTGGCCTTGGTACGCGTTGGCGGTCGCGTACTTTATGTGCGTCATGTATTTCGCGGTCGGGGCGATGTTCGACGGCGAGGAATGGTGGCGTCCGTTCGTGCTGCCGGTGGTCGTGCCCTGTTGGTGGGTGTACGAGAACCGTATCGGCCTCGGTGTCGCCCTGGTGATCATTGCGGCGTTGATCGGTGTGCCGGTTATTTTGACAAAGGTGCTTTCATGAGGGCGCGCTTTGTAATTTTTCTGTTGATGCTCTCGCTGGCCTTTCGTGCCGATGCGCAGGCGCTTCCGGTCTTTACCGGCGCGGTGAACAAGGCGCTCGGTAAGGTTATCGAGAAGACAGCGATCCGGCGCGGGTTCGCCGCGAACGATCCTCGGATGCTGGCGACGTTTTCGGGTGTGTCCACGGTCGCTGCCGGGGTCGCCGCCGATGTGGCCGTGGCGGCTGCGACAGCTGCGTCAGCACCCGTCTGGCTATCCGTTGCAGCGGGACTAGGTGCTGCCGCCGTTGTTGGCGGCTTGGCTTACGGGATATACAAGATCTTCTTCGACGACTCGACCTCGGAGTCCAGGTTCGTGGTGAAGGGTGCTTCGGGCGGAGGCGTTCCCGGGCTTCCGTGGGTTCCTTCGGGTAACAATGTGTATGCGCAGTCCGGGCTGACGTTTGATGTTTCCCAGCACGTCACGAATTCCGACAAGGACCGGGTTCCGAATGGGATGCTGTATTTCTTCGGCATTCAGGTTTTTTGCGATGATCCAATGCAGTGCATGACGCTCGCGGTTCAGGGGTGGACCAACTTGGGCGGCGGGACCGGTGCGAGATTCAAGGGCTGCGATCCTGAGACGGCTGTTGACGCTTACGGCAGCACTACGGTCACCTGCCACGCGATCCGTATCGGCTCGGGTGGCAATAGCCAGCCAGAAAGTCAGTGGATGGCGTCCGATCACGTGTTCTACATGGTCAATAATATTTTCAAGCAGGCTGTGACTATCAAGGGCAAGATCGGTGACATCGTGCCGCAGCTCTCCGCTACTGAAGTGGCGAAGCCTGCGGACGCATCGACAATCGCCACTCTGGCGAACAACCTTTGGCAGCAGGCTGCTTCCCAGCCGGGCTACCAGGGCTTACCCTATTCGCCCACCGATCCGGTAACGACTGAGGATGCGTCGGCAGTGCAGCAGACCGATCCGGCTTCCTGGCCGAGGAACTCCGATCTGGTTTCGCCGGTCGCACCGGCAGCCGGTCAGCCGGTCGTGGTCAACCCGGCCTACGACCCGGTAACGAATCCGAATCCTGGTACGGACCCGAACACATCTCCGACTGGTACGCAGAATGTCAACGTGGTGAACACGCCTAACGTCAACGTCGCCAACCAGGTCAAGATTGAATGGGGTGCTGATCCGGGCGTGGCGTCTCCGTCGCTTGAGTCCACGCCGACTGCACAGGCCATCTTGTTGCCGGTATTGAACCTGATGCCCAGCTTGCGCAGCTTCGTGGTTCCAGGTCACGCCTCGGAGTGCCCGAAGCCGAACTTCAACGTGTTCAACAAGGCCATCGTGATGGATACGCACTGCACACTGCTAGAGGGTGTGCGGCCAACGTTGTATGCGGTCATGGCGTTTGCGTGGCTTATGCTCGGCGCGCTGATCGTGCTGCGGGCATAAGGGGGGACGTATGTGGACACTTTTGTTAGCTGCTGCGAACACCATCCTTGGGTTCGTTTTCCGGTCGGTGATCGTCAAGTTCGTGGTCTTCTTCGCGTTGTTCTTTGTCACGACGGAGTTCATATCGCTGCTCACGCCTCTGCTGCCGGACGCTTCCGGTATTTCCGGGGCGCTCGGGGGCATCCCGGCCAGCGTCTGGTACTTCATGGATTTGTTCAACGTCTCGGCGGGGCTGCCAATCCTGCTATCGGCATGGGTGACGCGCTTCATCATCCGCCGTATTCCTGTGATCGGATAAAAGATGAGTCCTTACCGTCATGAATGGGCTTCGGAGCTGTTCGACTGGATGCTCCTCGATCCAGAAACCGTCGCGCTTTTGATGGCCGCTGGCTGCGTTCTCGGCTGCGCCGTTGTCATGTGGGAGTTGGCGTTCTATGTCCAGCATCGTGCGCGCTGGATGCAGGTCCGCACATTGGCGGGCCGTCGTCGCCTTCGTCAGCAGCGCGATCGCGATCGAGCTTTTATCGTCTACGCGCTGCGGCGTCGTTTGGCGCGTTTGGAGGTCCGCGATGCCGATTAACGTGTATACCGGCTTGATGCGATCGGGGAAAAGCTACGAGGTAGTGTCGGAGGTTATCGTGCCCGCGATTCGGGCCGGGCGGCGTGTCGTCACCAATGTAGACGGTATTTCGCAGGAGAAGATACATGAATATCTGAGAGCGAAGTACCCGGACGACGATCACTCGAAGTATGGCACGGTGGTGCATGTAACGAACGCGCAAGTGTTCCTCGATGAATTCTTCCCGTACTACGACGACGCCAAGGACGCGCACACGGACACGGTGGTGCAGCCTGGCGATCTGGTCGCCATCGATGAGGCTTGGCGCTTCTGGGGCGACAAGATGAAGATCAAGAAGAATCACCAGTCTTTCTTCTTGGAGCATGGTCACTTCACGCACCCCGAAACGCTGGTGGCCTGTGATCTGGTCTTAATGATCCAGGACATGGGCACCTTGAACCGCTTCCTGAAAAACGTGGTGGCGTTCAGCTTCCGCACGCACAAGAAGGTGGCGCTCGGCATGAACAACACCTACAGCCTGAACATGTGGGAAGGTAACAAGATGGTCAAAGCGAACCAGATCGGTAACTGGACGCGGACCTATCGAAAGGAAATCTTCCCGCTGTATTCCAGCTTCAAAGGCGGCGCGCAGGGCGTTCTGGTGAACGCGGACAAGCGGCAGAACATTCTGACGAACAAGAAGCTGTGGGGGCTGTTGGCACTTCTGATCGTCGGCGGCGGTGTCTGCTTCTATAACGCATGGAAGTTTTTCCACCCTGCGGAAGCCATAAGACCGGGCAAGGGCGCTGCAGGGGCTCAGGCGGCGCAAACAAAGGCTGGTTTGGGCGTTCCAATGTCCAACCAGCCAAGGTCTATAGCGCCCGTTTTCAGCGACATGTGGCGCGTGACGGGTGCTTACTTCGCTTTCGGACGGGAATGGGTCGTGTTGACTAATGCGGCCGGCGCCGTGCGCCTTGAGTCGCCTTCGAACTTCAGCAATGCCGGACTCGCCCAGGTGGGCAATGTGGATGGCGCTAAGGTCACGAGCTGGTCTGGCGCTGCACCGAAGGGGATGCTTGCGGGCGGCTCGTCTCAGCCGGCGCTTGTCGCGCACGGTTTCGGTCCTACAGTCGAGGAAAAAAAATGAAGAAATGGTTTGTTGCGGTCGCCCTGTGCGCTGCTTTTTCCGTCCATGCGGGTGAGCGGGCCGCTGTTGGCTCGGCCCCGGCTCGGTTCGATTTCCGTGGCATCCACGTTGCGCAGGTGGTGCAGCTTATCTACGCGGAGGCGCTGCGCGATGCGTATGTGATCGACCCGGACGTGCTCACCGATCAGCGCTCGGTGTCCTTCCGGTATGACGGCACGGGCGGCGATTTGCGCGCCTTTATCCGTGCCTTCTTCGACTCGCTCGGGCTTGATATCGTACGGCGCAATGGCGTTGACTTCGTGGCACGTAAGCAGGCCAAGGCCGAACAGGTCGAGGAAAAGGATGTTTTTGCTTATCGGCCTAAGCACCGCGGCGGCTCGTATCTTGTCGATCTGTTGTCGCCATTGTTCAAGGGTGAGTTCACCGCTCGCCGTGCCGTTCATGCGCCGGCCGGTGACAAGTCACCACAGATCGCCGTTCCCGCAGGATCTGCCGCTGCGAGTATCGACCGTCAGAGTGACATGCTTGTCTTTTCTGGCGCTCCCTCCGAGGTGACGATGCTGAAAAAAATGCTTGCTCAAGTCGATACTGCGGTTGGCGATGTCGTCGTGCGTGGCGTGCTATACGAGGTACAGACTACGATCAGCGAAGGTTCTGCCCTTAACCTGGCACTTCATTTATTAGGCGGCAAGCTCGGCCTGTCGCTGGGTTCTACTGTAGCTGCGAACAGTAATCACATCAGCCTTAAGAACACCACGATTGACGCGGTGCTGACGTCGCTGTCTTCGGATAGTCGTTTTACTGTGAAATCTGCACCGACACTTCGTGTGCAGTCTGGGCAGAGCGGTCGATTCACTGTTGGTGAGGACGTTCCCGTTCTTGGTGCGGTGTCTTATCCGTCTGCGGGTGCTGCGGTTCAATCAGTGGAATATCGGTCTAGTGGGCTCATCTTTGAGCTGTTCCCCATCGTGCACGAGGACGTCGTCGATTTGCAAGTTCTTCAGCAGAAGTCCAGTTTTGTCAGCACGACTACTGGCGTGAACAATTCACCCACGCTCATTAAGCGCGAGCTGAAAACATCTCTCTCGGTGGGCAATGGGGAGTTGGTGGTGATCGGCGGATTAACTGAAGATAAGGACTCAACTGCAGGTACAGGCCTCGGCTGGTTTCCGGGACTTAACCTTGGGAAGACGAGAGACAAGAACAATACTGAAGTAATTCTCATTCTTCACCTTACTAAGGTTTAATTCAGAAGTCCATTTCGCGTTGAAGACATTAGCGCGGCAAGTTTCTGCCTACGTTTATGCGTTCTGATTCCAGCGCGCCGCGGAATTTCTGACGTCAGAAGAATTTTAAGTTGGAGCTTGGCTGTGCCCTCCAAATTCGGACGTCAGAAATTCCCGTCGGGTAGGTAGCATCTGGCCCCGCCAGGCGTTCTAGCTCTCCACAGTTGACTGTCCTATGCACCAGCAGTATATTCCGGCTTCACCTATGTGCGAACGTCCCACACTAGGCAATTGGAGCCAAAATGTCGTGTTCGCCGATAGGTACTCTATTACGTTGCGCCTGGCCTCAGTCGACACGCGCGCGACGCTAATCGAAGTGTCCGTCGCATCGGGGGATGCCAGTAATGGCTTATGGTAAGCCGGTACGAGCAGGGCGCCGTGGTGTGCTGAGGGCATCAACAAGAAGACGCTGACTTATCATCGCGGCGGTTAACGTGAATCGTGTTCGAGGGTCGGCCAATTGAATTTCGGCGAACATTCCTTTGTAAATTCCGTTATGCTGGAAGAGGGCCTCGGCGTACGAAAGCTTCTGGCATCTGGCTGAAACATCGGGGTCTGAAAAGGATTGAAGCAAATGGTGATGAGCGCAATGATTTCGTAACTCTGCCAAAGTCAACAAATCTTGATAGATGATTTTCGAGATCATGCCCAACACGTAACAGGCGTCGGACCGGGCCGAAAAAGTTCCGAGTGCTCCCCTACGCGGGTCGAGGAAATTTTTTGAGGTGGAACCTTCAATTAAAAATTTCTCCAGCATAGCACCGAGGCACGCGTCGAGATATGAGACCCCAATGATGATTGCTGAATGGTCGGGCTCATCATTTAGCACATCATAAAATCGCTGGCTATCTTCGGACAGTGTTTCAGCTGGCATAAGGTTTAGTCTGGACATTTTTCTTCCACTTGTCTTTGCTTGACGATCGAGAGCCAAGAATCGTAAGAGCGCCTGCTCGGAGACTTAACCTGCGAGGATGACATCAAGCGCCAGGCTTTGCACTCTCTCAGTACGCGTCAAATGTGGATCGCGGTGCTCACAGATCTGCAAGCCTTCGCATGAGGTCTCGATACTCGTTAACAAAACGATCGACAGTTTGCTCTAGGTTATAGAATGCTGCGGAATCAATTCCTTGTGCCTCATCTAAGCGCAAAGCGCGGCGAATTTCCTTCACCCTGCCAACAGGAACTTCAAATTGTGCACGTGGATAGCCTACCCTTACCATCCACATTTCCCGATGGATCTTGATGTAATTCCTGTCCGGTTTGTCGAAAGAGCAACCAAGTTCTTCGAGCTGTTGCCGTAGTTCCTTGAACGGCATTTTGGTATCTCCGTACTTCTTTGCACGAATTCTGCATTTAAGCCATGCCGCGATAGCTTGAGCTTCCGAATCGGCGGATCGGGCCGTGCCATCTGGTAGAGCTATTTCATGTGCAGCGACCGAGCGAGCAAATTCGTACAGATCCTCTTCCGTAGTGTTTAGTAGGTAGTAGCGATTCTTTTCGATCAGTGAGAGCATCGCCATGAGAGCCGTTCGCTTGTTTCCGTTCTCAAATGCATGGCCCATGGCTATGCCGTAGAACAAATTCGCCGCCACGGCTTCAATAGTTGTGTATTTGTACACGCCTCCTGCTGACGTGTATTGACGATATACCGCCGAGCCAAGTTTGGTGCTATCGATAGCATCGGTTTGTCCAAACGCATCTTGGGTGGCTATCTGAAGGAGAGCCATTCTGCGTCGAATAACGATGACCTCCTCCTCGGATAATCGATTGATTTCTGCCATGGTACTTCCTGGGATTCTTTCGGTTAGCGACGTCGCGCCGAAACAACTCGTCCGGATTTCCATGCGGAAAGCAAGCGGAAGAATGTCGCGGTTGCGTTTCTAAGAAGTGTATAGCCTTGCTGCGCAGCATCGCAACCATTTGTCTTTACATGCTAGCCCTTTCCTTGTTTGGTGGGTACTATCAAGGTTTCAGAGCAAAAATCCGAGCTAGAAATGGCACATGACTTAACAGCTTCCCAGCGGGATCGACAGAACGTACTGAACAACAAGTTCGCATTGCAGAAGATTCAAGACCACTTGGATCTAGGTGGGATCACTTACGGTGGCGAGGAAATATTTACTAAAAATCAACTGGTGTCGCTGTTTGGGGTTAGTGAAAGTACTATCGAGAAATACATTGCTGCCTTTGGTGACGAGCTCAAGAACAATGGATACATAGTTTTAAAAGGAAAAAAACTCAAGGATTTCAAGGACTTACTGGAGGGTACCGTAACAAGTTACGGTACCTTGTCACAGTTAGGAGTCTTTACATTTCGTGCAACTCTCAACTTAGCAATGTTGCTAACTGAAAGTGAGGCGGCAAGGCTCATGCGTGGCAGGATCTTAGACATCGTGATTGATGTCATGGCGGAGCGAGCAGGCGGTCACACGAAGTACATCAACCAACGTGATCGAGAGTATCTGCCGGCTGCATATCAGGAGTTCAATTACCGCAAGGTTTTCACAGATGCCTTGTCTGGTTATTTGGAAATGGGCCCAATGAAATTTGGGGTCTATACCAATAAGATTTATCAGCTGGTTTTTAAAGAAAATGCCACCGAATACAAAAAAATCCTTAAGCTTGCCACGGGGGATAACTTACGAGATACCTTGTATGCAGAAGTACTGACAGCAATTGCCAGTATCGAGAATGGCCTCGCTTGTGAAATGAAATCTAAATTCGACTCGCTTGGTAGGAAGTTGAAACCCGAAGAAGTAGATCAACTATTGGCATTGGCGGAGAATAACCCGTACCTTAGGCCTATTATCGAAGATGCCCGCACTAAAATGGCGAGCCGTGACAAAGGTTTTCGGGATGCCTTGCATGAGAAACTAGAAGCTTACATTCAGACTGTGCCTGAGGGAGATTTCGAGCGATTTCTAGGCGAGGCCAGTACATCACTTGAAAAGCAGTTTGCTGATCCGGAAACGCTTGAAGTATTTAAGCGTTTGAAAGATCGCTAAAATGGCAGAGAAATACATCTATTTCGATGAGGCACACGCCGTTGCGGTACACGATTGGATTATCGAAAATTCTGGCGGACGGGCAGGAATAGTAAATGGGGGATTACTTAGCAGCCCCCTTCAAATGATGCAGTACGATGAGTACTACCCAGAACTGGAAGATAAGGTTACGCATCTGTTTTTTTCGATAAATAAAAATCACGCATTTTGCGATGGAAACAAGCGATCCGGTATCGCGTTAAGTGCGTATTTCTTGCATTTAAATGGTTTTTCCCATGTTGTTAAACGATTCGTGATCGAAACTGAGAACGTTGCAGTTTGGGTAGCCGATAATGTAATTAATCGAGAGATATTAAGGGAGATTATTTGTTCACTCTTGTACGAAGAAGACTATAGCGAAACCTTGAAACTGAAGATAATGTTGGCATTGGCACATGCCGCAGGCGACGACGAAGATCTAGCGTAATTTTTTGGCGATATCCTCGGCACGTAAGTGGGTGTAGCGTTTCAACATGTCGAGGGTCTTGTGGCCAGTTATTGCGGCCACTTCCATTACGTTGAGCCCCATCTCAAACATACGGCTGGTTGCCTCGTGACGTAGATCATGAAAACGAATGTCCAATATGTTTGCCCGATGTGGTTCGCACGCTCGATCAAACGCTTGGCTCATTGACTCCGCCTGAAGTTGGAAGACTTGGCCTTCTTTTTTAAGAGGAAGCGTTTTAAGAGCTTTGATAGCTCGACTGGATAGCGCTACTTTGCGTGGAGTATCAGTCTTTGTCTTCGGCAGGTAAGCCACCTTATTCTTCAAATCGACGTGTTCCCACTCAAGTGCGGCGATTTCCCCTCGACGCATTGCAGTCTCAATAGCGAGAGTCACGACAGCTGCTAGTTCATTGGAGTCTGTTGCATCTAGGATCTTTTGCACCTCCTCTGGAGTTACACGGCGATCACGACCGCGCGGTTTAGTTGGCTTTCGGACTAGGGCGGTAGGTAACCCGCCTGGCAGTGCAATTCCCCAGTCAAGTGTTGCTGACTTAAGCACTCGATTTAGTAGGTTAATTTCATGGATGACAGTTTGTGGGCCGACTATCTTGAGACGTTCGTCGCGGTACTTGGCAATTTGCATTGAGGTCAAGCTGGCTAAGCGGTAATCCCCGAACTCATCCATGAGTAGCTTAATGCGTGACTTGTCCTGCATCTGACCACGCTTGGTTGGCAGCACCTCTTCCTCATAGCGCTTTAGCACCTGCTTAACGAGCGTGCCCTCCGCTTCGGTGCGTGACACGAATACGCCGCGTTCCATTTCCGATTCGATGATGGTGGCCCAACGGCGGGCGTCAGCTTCTTTGGTGAAGGTCTTGGTCTGAGTAGGGTAGCCGCGTTTGCGGATCTGAACGTGCCACTGGCCTTCGCCCTTTTTTCGGATTGTTGGCATACCTTTAATGAGCGGTTTTGACTGAACCGTTAGTGTGCCAAATTTGTGCCAATAAAGATAGAAAATGGTACGAATGCTTTAGGTAAAGGCTCTATTTTTGGCCTCCGAAGCCGAGGGTCGTGGGTTCGATCCCCGCCAGCCGCGCCATTAATTTACGCATCAGATCGCCGTTCAGGCAGCAGCTCGTATATTCTTGACAATCCCGGACCCTGGTCCATTGCGGAGATTGACATGACGACTGTAGTTGGCCGTGAGCAAGCTTACACAACGCCCCGACCGGATGTCTCGGCGCTTGTCCCCGACACCGCCCTGACGGTCCTCGACTTGGGGTGCAGCAATGGCGCCTTGGGCGCCAGCCTGCGCCAGGCGGTGCCGGGCCGGCGTGTGTGGGGCATTGAAATCGATCCCGAATTTGCCCGCGTAGCCGGCACGCGCCTCGACGAGGTCCTGTGCGCCGACCTGGGCCGCCTGGATTGGACGCACGTCTTCCCCGGCACGCAATTCGACTGCATCATCATGGCCGACGTGCTGGAACACCTGGCCGACCCGGCGGCAACGTTGCAGGCCGTGCGCCAACGCTTGCGCCCAGGCGGCTGCCTGGTGGTGAGCCTGCCCAACATCCGCCACATTTCCGCCCTTTACGCGATTTATGTGGGCGGCCGTTTCCCGCAGCGCCAGCGCGGGATCTTCGACAGCACCCACCTGCGCTGGTTTACCCTGGCCGACGCCCACCAGTTGCTGGCAACGCAGCAGCTGGAAGTGCGCCGCAGCAGCTACAGCCTGCGCCTGGGCGACCAGGGCGGCGGCCGCATGAACCGTTGGCTCAACCGGTTGCCGCCGGCCGTGCAGGGCGTGGCCCCGCTGCGCGAATTCCTCACCTACCAGTTCTGCTTGCAGGCGGTGCCGCGCCAGCCCGGCTAGCGCACCTTGCGCCACAGCCGCTGCAGGAGGGCCTGCAGCTTTTGCCGCACCACCGCCTCCGAGCTGGCCGGCCGGCCGGCGCTGCGCCACAGCACTTCGCAGGCCACGCCGTACACCAGCGCGCCCAGCGCTACCGCGGCCAGCAAGGTCGTCAGCAAGGCGGCCGTGCCCTGCGGCGTGGGCAGCGCCCATTTCAAGGCCAGCACGGCGCCCGCCATCAGCAGGGACGCGGCCAGCGGGCGCCACACGTGGGCCAGCAAGGCGCGCAGCGGCAGCTGCAGGCAGCGGCCGAGCAGCCATTTGGTGACCGGGAGCATCAGCACGGTGGCCATGACATAGGCCCACGCTGCGCCGTTGAGGCCCCAGTAGCGCATGCCGGTCACGAGTCCGATGGCCAGCAGCAGGAACTGGCCCAGCCCCAGCAGGCCGACCAGGTGCATGCGTCCCAGCGCCATGTAGATATAGGTGATGTTGCTGTGCAGGGCTTGCAGCGCGCCGTACACGGCCAGCACTTGCATCAGGGGGATGGCGGGCAGCCACTTGTCGCCCAGCACGGCCGGCACCATGAGGTCGGCCACCGCTGCGATGCCGATCCCGGCCGGCAGGCCGAACAGGGCGATCATGCCGATCACGTTCAGGAAACTGCGCTGCAGCTGCGGCAGGTCGCCGGCGACTTTGGTATAGCCGGGGAAGGCGGCGCGGTTGATGGGCGCCACCAGTTCCGTGGTGGGCAGTGTCGCCACCTCGTAGGCAATGGTGTAGACCCCGAGTGCGGGCGCGCCCAGCATGCGGCCGACGAAAAATTCGGCCGAGCGCATGTTGAGGAAATAGGTCAGGTTGTTCAGCATCAGCCATTTGGAGTGGTGGAACAGCTCGGCCTTGGCCACCAGCGACAGGCGCGGGCGGTAGCTGCTGGCCATGTAGGACAGCAGCACGCTGATGAGCGCGCCCACCAGTTGTCCGGCCACCAGGGCCCAGTAGTTGCGCAGCATGAACGCGAGCGGAATCGTCACGCCCAGCAGGGCCACCCGCTTGGCCAGCAGGAAGTTGAATTCCTTGCGAAAGTTCATTTCGCGCCGGAACGTGACCGGGCCGATATTGGCGAACGCCTGCACGGCAAAGCCGATGGCCAGCACGTAGACCACGGCTTCCAGGCGGGCATCGTGGTAGTACAGTGCGGCGGGTCGGCCCAGCGCGGCAATCAGTGCCGCGGCCAGCAGGCCGAAGAGCAGGTTGATGGTCCAGGCCGTGTCGAATTCGGCGCGCCCGGCTCTCTGGTTCTGGATCAGCGACACGTCCAGGCCGAAGGCGACCAGCAACTGCATGGCGGCGATGATGACGGTGGCCATCGCCACCAGGCCGAAATCGGCCGGTGCCAGCAGGCGCGCCAGCACGATGGTGCTGACCAGGCCCAGGCTGCGGTCGATCAGTTTGAAGGCAACCATCCAGGCCGCGCCCGTGGCAATTTTCCGGTCGATATCGCTCACAAAGGGCCTGCGAAAGTTGATTTCAGATACATAAGTGTTAGCAAAACAGAATAATTGTACCCGAGTGCCCCTGGCTTGTTGATTTTTTTATACAACTCAGGCAATGTGGTTGCTCCGTCTGTTCACCGCTGTGCCCGCTTCATGAAAATCGGCTTCATCTTGCTCTCCAATGAACAGGCGCTGCAGCCCAGTACCCGGATTGCCGCGCTCAATATGTTCCCCCATTTGCGCGACGCGGGGTGGCAGCCCTTCATTGCCTGGCAGCCGGAGACGGCCTGCGAGCGGCCGGACCTGTCCCACCTCGACCCCGACGCGCTGGCCGACTGCGACGTCGTCCTGTTCCAGAAAGTGCATGGCCCCAGCGTGGTGGCGCTGGCGCGCGCCCTGGCGCAGCGCGGCGTGCGCACGGTGTACAGCGTGTGCGACCTGGTGCAGGCCGAGATGGCCGAGGCCTGCGATCTGACCCTCGTGATTTCCGATTACCTGAAGAGTCTGTACCCGACGGCCCTGCAGCCGCGCCTGCGCGTGGTGCACGACGGCATTGAGAACAGCGCCCTGTGCAAGACGGACTGGGGCGAGCACCGCGGCAGCCGCCACCGGCGCCTGCGCGCCGTGCTGGTGACGTCGGCGGCGCTGTACGCCTTGCCCCATATCGGCAACCCGCCGCCCTGGCTGCAGGTGGACATCGTCGGCCGTTATGTGCCGGAGGAGCGGCCGCTGGCGCGGCTGGCCGCCAACTTCCGCCTGTTGCGCAGCCGGCGCAGCTGGCGCGCGCGCTGGCAGACGCTGCGCTTCCTGCTGAATCCGCGCATCCGGCGCATTGCCTGGAGCCCGCAACGGGTAGAGCAGGCGTTGCTGGAAGCGGACATTGGCATCCTGCCGATTGAAACGACGCCGGCGGCCGGCGCCGGCGGCATGCCGCCACCCTGGCAGGTCAAGTCGGCCAACCGTCTCACATTGCTGATGAGTGCGGGCTTGCCGGTGGCCAGCAGCCTGGTGCCGTCCTATGCGGAACTGCTGGTGCATGGCGCGAACGGCTTCCTGGCGCATGACGATGTCAGCTGGCGCTGGGCGCTGGAACAATTGCGCGATCCGGCGCTGCGGCGCCGCTTCGGCCAGCGCGGACGGGAGGATGCCTTGCGCAGCTATTCGCGCCAGGCGCAGGCTGCCAGCTTGCTGGCCGCGCTGGCTGAATTGCCGCGCTTGCCGCCCGTGGCACGCGGCAACAGTGCGGCATTGAAAGCGCTGTAGCGGCCCTGTGTTTGCCGCGACGGCCACGCCAGCGTTGCTTTGTGGTGCTTCAGCATCGAAAGGCTGTGACAGCCTGCGCGCTTCCGTGTAAAATTGACAAGCCGTATCAAATCAACAAGTTAATTGGCAAATATTCCATACATTTTGTCGCATTTGACCAACGGCCAGAGCGGGCAATTGTTACATGCGCCAGAGGGGGCGGCGGAAAAAGTGCCCTTCTGCAAGAGGGAAATTGTGAACCCGACATTGTAGCGCCCCGGCTTCTACTATATATTATTAACATAATAGTAATGGGTAATTCTCACGGGAACCTGAAATGGATGACAACAAGGTTGTAGCGGTCGTTGGACTGGGCTATGTGGGCCTGCCTCTGGCAGTCGAGTTCGGCAAGAAGCGCAAGACGATCGGGTTCGATCTGTCCCAGGCCAAGATCGAGAATTACCGCAATTTCTGCGACCCGACCGGCGAAGTGTCAGAGCAGGAGCTGCGCGCGGCAACCCAGCTGAGCGTGACGTATGACCCGGCCGCGCTGGCCGAGGCCGATTACATCGTGGTGGCCGTGCCGACCCCGGTCGACAATGCCCACGCGCCGGATTTCGGCCCCCTGGTCGGCGCCTCGACCACCGTCGGCAAGCACTTGAAGAAGGGCGCCATCGTCATTTACGAATCGACGGTCTATCCCGGCGCCACCGAGGAAGTCTGCATCCCCGTGCTGGAAAAGCATTCCGGCCTGAAGTGGCCGCAGGACTTCAACGTCGGCTACTCGCCGGAGCGCATCAACCCGGGCGACAAACAGCACCGTTTGACGACAATTCTCAAAGTAGTCTCGGGCGATAATCCTGCAACGCTCGACGCGGTGGCTAAACTGTATGAGTCGATCGTGACGGCCGGGGTTTACCGCGCCTCCTCCGTCAAGGTGGCGGAAGCGGCCAAGGTCATCGAGAACACCCAGCGCGACCTGAACATCGCTCTGATGAACGAACTGGCCATCATCTTCGACAAGATTGGCATCGATACGCTGGAAGTGCTGCAGGCGGCGGGCACCAAGTGGAACTTCCTGCCCTTCCGTCCCGGCCTGGTCGGCGGCCATTGCATCGGCGTCGACCCGTACTACCTGACGCACAAGGCCGACATGATCGGCTACCACCCGCAGGTGATCCTGGCGGGGCGCCGCATCAACGACGGCATGGCCAAGTTCGTGGCGGAAAAGACCGTCAAGCAGATGATCGCGGCCGGCTGCCACATCAAGGGCGCAAAAGTTAACGTGCTGGGCCTGACGTTCAAGGAGAACTGCCCGGACCTGCGCAATTCGAAAGTCGCGGACGTGGTGTTCGAGCTGCAGTCGTATGGCCTGGACGTGCACGTGTACGACCCGGTGGCCGACGCCGAGGAATCGATGCACGAGTACGGCATCCGCCTGGAAGCCTGGGACTGCCTGCCGCAAGCCGACGCGCTGGTGGCGGCGGTGTCCCACCAGGAGCTGCTCGCCTTGTCGCTGGGCGATCTGGCGGCGAAACTGAACCCCGGCGGTTGCTTCGTCGACGTGAAATCGGCATTCAATATGGCAGGCCTGGAAGAAGCTGGTTACAGCGTCTGGCGCCTGTAATAAAAAAGAACTAGGGAAGCCTGGAGGGCTGTTGTGAGCAAGTATGACGACGTACGGCTGCACCTGCGTAGCCAGCGGTACCATTGGCTGGTCACGGGCGCTGCCGGTTTCATCGGCTCCAACCTGGTGGAGGCGCTGCTCAAGCTCGGCCAGCAGGTCACGGGCCTGGACAACTTCGCCACCGGCCACCAGCACAACCTGGACCAGGTGCGCGAAGCCGTCGGCACGCAGGCCTGGGCCTCCTTCACCTTCCTGCAAGGCGACATCCGCGACCTGGCGGCATGCCACGCCGCCTGCCAGGGCAAGGATTTCGTCCTGCACCAGGCGGCGCTCGGTTCGGTCAGCCGTTCGATCGACGATCCGCTGCTCAGCCACGGCACCAACGTGACGGGCTTCCTGCACATGCTGGTGGCCGCGCGCGACGCCAAGGTGCGCCGCTTCGTCTACGCCGCGTCGAGCTCGACCTACGGCGACCATCCCGCCCTGCCCAAGGTGGAAGACACGATCGGCCGCCCGCTCTCGCCCTACGCCGTCACCAAGTATGCCAACGAACTGTACGCCGACGTCTTTGCCCGCACCTATGGCATGGAAACCATCGGCCTGCGCTACTTCAACGTGTTCGGCCCGCGCCAGGACCCGGAAGGCGCGTATGCCGCGGTGATCCCGCAGTGGGTGTCGGCCCTGATCCGCAACCGTCCGCTGTTCATCAACGGCGACGGCGAAACCAGCCGCGATTTCTGCTTCATCGATAACGTGGTGCAAGCCAACCTGCTTGCCGCCCTGGCCGACCGCCCCGATGCGGTCAACCAGGTGTACAACGTGGCGCTCAACGAGCGCACCAGCCTTAATCAGCTTTACCTGATGATGCGCGCACTGCTGCAGGAGCGTTTCCCGCACTTGCGCCAGCATCAGGCCCAGTACCAGCAATTCCGGGCCGGCGACGTGCGCCATTCGCAGGCCGACATCAGCAAGGCGCGCGAGTTGTTGGGGTTTGAACCTTCGCACCGTATCGGCGAAGGCTTGCGGGAAGCCATGGACTGGTATGTCAGTCACCTGGCACCGCAAAACCAGGGATAAAAAGAACGGCTGGCAGGGCAGCGCTCGCCTTCGTGGCCGGCATCAGCAGCACAGCGGGAGGGAATAAAAATGCTAAGAATTTCCAATCACTACATTTCCAAGGTTGTGTTCAGCCTGTTGTTCATGGAAGTGGTGATTCTGATTGGCTCGTTTTACGCCGGCGCCGGCCTACGCTTCTTCGACGGTGAGCAGTTCACCGTGCCCAAGCTCGACCATTTCTTCATGTCGGCCTGCATCTTCGCGGCCGCCATTGTGTTCAGCATGAGCGCGCTGGGCATGTACCAGATCAATTTCCAGGAAGGCTTGCGCAATCCCTTCTTCTTCCAGCTGATGCCCTCGTTCGCGATGGGCTTTTGCATCCTGACCCTGGTGTTCTACCTGGCGCCCGACCTGTATTTCGGGCGTGGCATCCTGGTGCTGGTGTTCCTCATTTCCGGCGCCGGCATCCTGCTGGCGCGCGCCATGTTCCTCAAGACGTCGCGCTCGCACTTCCTGGCCACGCGCATCATCTTTCTCGGCGGCGGCAGCATGGCCCGCGAATGCGGCGAGCTGGCCACGCGCGAGACGAACTACCGCAAGTACGACATTGCCGGCTATGTTGCCGTGCCGTCGGAAGACGTGTGCGTGCCGCAGAACAAGCTGCTGCGCCTGCCCGAAGGCGGTTCGCTGGTGGCCCTGGCCAATGCCCAGCGCGTGGCGGAAATCGTGGTGACGGTGCAGAACCGCCGCGGCGGCGCCTTCCCGATCAAGGAATTGCTCGAGTGTAAGCTGTACGGCATCCAGGTCACGGACGCCGCCACCTTCTTCGAGCGCGAAACCTACCAGATCCGCGTCGAGTCGGTGCAGCCTTCCTGGCTGGTGTTCGGCGGCGGCTTCGACCAGAGCTTCATGCGCACCTTCATGAAGCGCACCGTCGACCTGATCGCCAGCCTGTCGCTGCTGGCGGTTTCGCTGCCGGTCATGATCATCACCGCCATCGCCATCGTGATCGAGGATGGCGCGCCGATCTTCTACTCGCAGGAGCGGGTGGGCAAGGATGGCCACGTGTTCCGCGTGCTGAAGTTCCGCAGCATGTTCAAGAATGCGGAAAAGAACGGTACGCCGCAGTGGGCTTCCAAGAACGACCCGCGCATCACGCGCGTGGGCAACATCATCCGCAAGCTGCGCATCGACGAACTGCCGCAGATCCTGAATGTGCTGAAGGGCGAGATGTCCTTCGTCGGGCCGCGTCCCGAGCGCCCATACTTCGTCGAGCAGCTGACCGAGCGCGTGCCTTACTACAACGTGCGCCACAGCATCAAGCCCGGCATCACCGGCTGGGCCCAGGTGCGCTACGGTTACGGCGATACGGTGGAAGACGCGCTGCAAAAACTGCAGTACGACCTGTACTACGTCAAGAACAACAGCCTGCTGCTCGACGTGCTGTGCCTGATCGACACCGTCAAGGTGGTCCTGTTCAGGGGAGGCCGCTAAGGACATGGAGGCCTGATGCCGACCAGCACTGCCGCCTTCAGCTACGCCAGCGCCGCGCTGGCGTTTCTGTTATTTAGCCTGATGCTGGTGCCGGGCTGGCGCCAGCGCCCGCACCGGCGCGCGCTGGCCGCGGCGTCGCTGCTGAGCGTGCTGTGGGGCGCCGTCATGGCCAGCGCCACCGTCGTGCCCTGGCTGCCCGGCGTGGTGCATGCGGCCGAATGGCTGCGCAGTGCGGCCTGGACCGGGCTGCTGCTGTCGATGCTGGGGCTGTGGCAGCGCCGCGCGCGCACGTGCCAGGTCAGCGTCGGGGTCTACCTGGCGATGGCGGTGGCCAGCCTGCTGGCGCCGCACTTGCCGGTCGGCCTGGCCTTCCACGTGCTGTCGGTGGGCCACCTCGGCATGGCCGTGCTGGGCATGCTGCTGGTCGAGCAACTGTACCGCGACCGCAGCGTGCAGGTGCGCTGGGGCATCAAGTTCATCTGCCTTGGCCTGGGCGCGCTGTTCGCCTACGACTTCTACCTGTACAGCGACATGCTGCTGCTGCGCGAACTCGACCCCGAACTGTGGGCGGCGCGCGGCGTGGTCAATGCGCTGACCGTGCCCCTGCTGGCCGTGTCGCTGCTGCGCAGCGCGTCCTGGCCGGCCCAGCTGGCCGTGTCGCGGCGGGTGGCCTTCCATTCGGCGGCCCTGCTCGGTTCGGCGGCCTACTTGCTGGCCATGAGCATGGCGGCCTACTACCTGCGCTTCGTGGGTGGTTCCTGGGGCGGCCTGATGCAGCTGGCCTTCCTGTTTGGCGCCACCTTCCTGCTGGCCGGCGTGCTGTTCTCCGGCAGCTTCCGCGCCTGGCTCAAAGTGTTCATCAGCAAGCATTTTTACCGCTACAACTACGACTACCGCGAAGAGTGGCTGGCCTTCACGCGCACCCTGTCGGCCACCGGTCCCAACCTGGCCGAGCGCAGCATCTCCGCCCTGGCCGCGCTGGTGGAAAGCCAGGGCGGCGCGCTCTGGCTGCGCCGCGAGCAGCGCTTCGAGCCGGTGGCGTCCTGGCACGTGCAGGCCCAGCAGGCCAGCGAGCCGGTCGATTCGCCGTTCTGCCAGCTGATGGAAAACAAGCAGTGGCTGATCGACGTGGCCGGGCATGTGCTGCACGATCCGGACGTGCCGCTGCCGGACTGGCTGCACGGCTTCCCCAAGGCGTGGCTGGTGGTGCCGCTCCTGCTGCAGGGGCGCCTGGCCGGCTTCGTGGTGCTGATGGCCTCGCGCAGCGAAGTCAAGCTCAACTGGGAGGTGCTGGACTTGCTGAAGATTGCCGGCACCCAGGCCGCCTCCTATTTGACCCAGCAGGAGGCCGACAATGCCCTGATGCTGGCGCGCCAGTTCGATTCCTTCAACCGCCTGTCCACCTTCGTGGTGCACGACTTGAAGAACCTGGTGGCCCAGCTGTCGCTGATGACGGCCAATGCGGAAAAACATGCGCACAATCCGGAGTTCCAGCGCGATATGATGGAAACCGTCACCTTGTCGGTGCAGAAGATGAAGCTGATGCTGCAAAAACTGAGCCGTACCGCCTCGCCCGAGCGCGCCGCGCCGCAGGACATGGCCCGCCTGCTGGCGCAGGCGGTGGCGCTGAAGGCTGCCTTCGAGCCCAAGCCGGAGCTCGACGTGCAGCAGCCGGGCTTGCGCGTGCTGGCCGAGGCGGAGCGCCTGGAGCGCGTGCTGGGTCACCTGATCCAGAACGCCATCGAGGCCACTCCGCGCGACGGCCGCGTGACGGTGCGCCTGGCCCAGGTCGGCGAGCAGGTGCAGGTCGAAGTGAGCGACAGCGGCGCCGGCATGAGCGAGGAGTTCATCCGCGAGCGCCTGTTCAAGCCATTCGATTCGACCAAGTCGGCCGGCATGGGCATCGGCGCCTTCGAAAGCCGCGAATACATCCACCAGCTCGGCGGCACGCTGCAGGTGCGCAGCGTGCCCGAGCAGGGCACCACCTTCACGGTCAGCCTGCCGCTGTACCGCCAGCAAACCATTGAACAAGCCGCCTGACGGCGCAAGGACCTGTTGTGAGCCAGAGCAAACCCAAGCTGTTGATCATCGAAGACGACCCCGGCCTGCAAAAGCAGTTGAAGTGGAGTTTCGACAATTACGACGTCGTGGTGGCGGGCGACCGCGAGGCGGCGCTGGCGCAGCTGCGCCGCCATGAGCCGGCCGTTTGCACCATGGACCTGGGCTTGCCGCCCGACCCGGACGGCGCCACCGAAGGCCTGGCCACCCTGCAGCAGATCCTGAGCCTGGCGCCGGACACCAAGGTCATCGTCCTGACCGGCAACCAGGACCGCAACCACGCGGTGCAGGCCATTGCCATGGGCGCCTACGACTTCCACCAGAAGCCATGCGAGCCGGAGCTGCTGGCGCTGGTGATCGCGCGCGCCTTCGTGCTGCACGGCTTGCAGCAGGAAAACCGCCGCATGCAGCAGGGCAGCGCCGACAGCCCGCTGGCCGGCATCATCTCGCGCGACCCCGGCATGCTGAAGGTGTGCCGCCAGGTGGAGAAGGTGGCGCCCAGTTCGGCCACCACCATGGTGCTGGGCGAATCGGGCACCGGCAAGGAAGTCTTCGCGCGCGCCCTGCACCAGGGCAGCCCGCGCGCCAAGGAACGCTTCATGGCTATCAACTGCGCGGCGATTCCGGAAACCCTGCTCGAGTCCGAGCTGTTCGGCTACGAGAAGGGCGCCTTCACCGGCGCCGTCAAGCAGACCAAGGGCAAGGTGGAGGCGGCCAACGGCGGCACCTTCTTCCTGGACGAGGTGGGCGACCTGCCGATGCCGCTGCAGGCCAAGCTGCTGCGCTTCCTGCAGGAGCGCGTGATCGAGCGCGTCGGCGGCCACGAGGAAATCCCGGTCGACGTGCGCATCGTGTGCGCCACCCACCAGAACCTGAAGGAACTGGTGAAGGCGGGCCGCTTCCGCGAAGACTTGTACTACCGCCTGTCGGAAATCGTCTTGACCATCCCGCCCCTGCGCGAACGCGAGGGCGATGCGGTGCTGCTGGCGCAGCACTTCAAGAACCGCTTCTGCGCCCAGGAAGGGCGCGCCAACCTGCACTTCAGTCCGGACGCGCTGGCGCAGATCGCGCACCACGACTGGCCGGGCAATGTGCGGGAAATGGAAAACTGCATCAAGCGCGCCATCATCATGGCCGACGGCCCGGCCATCACGGCCGACGACCTGGGCCTGTCCGGCGCGCCGCAGGAAGCGGAGCCGTTCAACCTGCGCCAGGTGCGCGACGAGGCGGAATACCGCGCCATCGTGCGTGCCCTGGCGCGCGTGGAAGGCAATATCGTCAAGGCCTCGGAACTGCTGGGCGTGTCGCGCCCGACCCTGTACGACCTGCTGGAGCGGCACGCCATCAAGGCGTCCGCTTCCTGAGCCGCCGGCGGCGCCGCGTTACGGCGTCGCCTCGGTCGCCGCGTCCGCGTCCTGCCCGGCGCGCTGGCGGCGCACCTTGATGCGCTGGCGGGCCGGTTTCAGGCTGCCCGCCAGGGCGATCAGCAGGAACAGCAGCGACAGGCGCGGCACGTCGGTGATGGAATCGAACAGCCCCACCATCATGCACCCCGTCAGCGCCGCCAGGCAGACGCTGGCGAAATGCTCGCCGCCCAGGGCGCGTGCCACCAGGGGCGCGCCGAGCGCCAGCAGCAGCGCGGCCGTGGCCAGCACGCCGGTCCAGCCCAGTTCGAAGTACTGGTTGATCGCGAAGTTCTTCACGTGCCAGGGCATGTGGTGGCGGTCGCTGCTGAAGAACCAATAGTCGTTGGCCTGGCTGAAGCTGCCGTTGCGCAGCAGTTCGCGTCCGCTGTCGAGCTCGCGCAGGCTGACGTTGTCCACTTCCAGGGCGGCCTTGTGCGAACGGTTGTACAGTTCCAGCACCAGCGGCGCGCCCCAGGCGGCGGCCTGTCCGCGCAGCGGCAACTCCGCTTCCACCGTGTGCCAGCCCGGCGCCAGCGGCGGCGCCTTCAGGCGCGGCACGCTGCAATCCATCGGATAGATCAGCCAGCGTGCGCACACCATGGCCACCGGCGTCGCTTCCGCGCTCTGGCGCCGGATGTCGAGCTTGAGCGCGTAGCGCTTGCCCGGCGCCAGGTCCACGTGCTGCAGCATGCGCAGCACTTCGCCGTAGCCGGCCGCGTACTGGGCCGCGCCCAGCTGCAGGAAGCGGTTGCCCGCCTCCTCGGCATAGCTGAAGGTGCCCGGGATCTCGCCGTGCAGGTTGCGCCAATGGTAGGCGGCGGGGAAGCGGCCCAGGCCCTGGCCGAAGGCCGCGGTCATGCCATCGTCGTCCATCATGGCGAGCGCTTCGCGCCAGTGCGCCAGGCGGGTGTCGACGTCGCGCCCGACAGTGGCGAAGCGGGTGCCGGTGTAGTAGCTGCTGGAAATCGGAATCAGGGCGGCAAACACGATGGCGGCAAAGAAGCTCACCGTCAGCGTGCCGCGGTCCAACGTCAACGGCGCGCGCGGCAGCAGGCGGCTGGCGCCGAGCGCCAGCGCCAGCAGCAGCGCCATGCCGATGGCCGGCAGCGTCTCGTTGCCGCCGTAGTGGCGCGCCACCAGGGCGGTGGCCAGGGCCTGGGCCGGCAGGGCCGCGGCCAGCAGCGCCACGCCCAGCGGCCGCTGCGGTGCCGGGCCGGCCAGCAGCAGGCCGGCGCCGGCCGCCGCGCATGCCAGGGCCAGGCCGTAGGCCACATAGGCGCCCTTGGCGGCCACGCCGCCCGCGCCGAGCAGGCCGATGGCGCCGACCAGCAGCAGCAAGCCCAGCGCCAGGGCAGCCGTCAAGCCCGGCCGGGCCAGGCGCGGCGCCGCGCCGCCCAGCAGGAGGGCGCTGGCCAGCAGGCCGAGCGCGGCCCCCAGGCCGCGGTAGCCGCCGCTGCCAAACACCTGGTCCAGCACCCAGTAGGTCAGCCCCAGCAGCAGCAGCGAGGCGGCCATGCGGCGCGCCGACAGGGCGCCGCTGCGCAAATGCTGGGCCGAGCCGAGCACGGCGATGACGCCGCCGGCGGCGGCGTAGGCCAGGTAGATGTCGCGCGAGAAGGTGGTCAGGCCGGCAAACAGGCCCAGTCCCAGGATCGCCAGGCCCAGTGCCAGGCGGCGCGGCGGCGGGTGGTTGACCAGCCACAGGGTGACGAAGGGGAAGGCCATCGCCAGGTAGGCGTCCAGCGCCGCGCCGCCCGTGTGCATGGCGGAAAACGGCGCGGTCGGGCGGTAGTCGCTGGCGAAATTGAACAGGCCGGGGAAGGCCAGGCGCTCCCATACCACGGCCAGGCTGCAGGCGGCCAGGCCGAGCAGCATGCCCGGCACGAACAGGCGCTGCAGGTTGCGGCCCTGCTCGCCGGCCGTGGCGCGCAGCAGCGGCAGCAGCAACAGCGGCCACAGCACGCCTTTCAGCACGCGCAGGCCGTTGTAGGGGCTGGTGTAGTTGGCGAAGGCGTTGGCGTCCAGCGGCGCCAGCGGCGTCATGCCGCGCCAGGCGGCAATGGCGTAGCACAGCAGGAACAGGCCCAGCGCGACGCGCAGCGGGCCCGGCAACTTGGTGGTCGGCGCCGTCCGTCCCAGGCCCCAGTAGCCGGCGGCGCAGGTGGCCAGCAGCAGCAAGTCCAGTTCTTCCAGGAAGAACCAGCCGGTCCAGGGCGCGAAGTCGAGCACGGGCAGCAGGGCCGGCACGGCCAGCAGCCAGGCGTGCGGCCGCCACAGCAGCAGGGCCATGTAGGGGCCGAGCAGCAAGGCCAGCAGCCAGGGCGGGGCCGGGTACACGCTGGCGGCGGCCAGCAGCAGGGCGAAGGCGGCCAGCGCCGCGCCGCGCCGCAGCAGCAGTCGCATCATGGCTTGCCCGGCGGCGCCGCGTCCACCGGCGCGGCATCCGCGGCCGGCGCCGCCTCCTCAGCCGGGGCCGGCAGCGGCGGCGGTTCCACCCACTGGCCGGCATTGACCAGCATCTGCTTCAGGCCCGGCAGCGGGAACTTCAGCGCATAGGCTTTCTGGGCATAGGGCAGGGCTTGCGCGTATTTCTTCTGCTTGGCGTAGATCAGGCCCAGGTTGTAGTTGATCGCCGCGTCTTCCGGCGACAGTTCGAACGCCTTTTGCAGCATGCTCAGTGCCTGCGCCTCGCGCCCCAGCATGTACTGGTGGCGCGCATACAGCAGCCAGGCCGCGCTGTCATCCGGGAAGGCGCGCACGGCGCGTTCGAAATAGCATTCGGCCGGCAGGGAGGCCCCCGGGATCAGGCCGCTGGAACTGCGCTGCGCCAGGCGCAGCATGGTGTTCAGGGCGCGCGTGTGGTTGGGGAACTTGCGCAGCGTGTATTCGGCATCGCCGCCGGCGGTGGTGGTGATGCCCTTGATGCCGAGCTCGACATCCTCGTTGAAGTGGCGCTCTTCCACCACGCGCAGGTTGGTTTCCGTGGCGACGCGGTAGTCGCTGTGCGGGCCGATGGTGCCGCACACGGTTTTCGCGTGGCCGGCGGTGGCGGTCAGCAGGGCGGCCAGCGCCAGGATTGGGGTTTTCATGCGTCCTCCGTGGAGCCGGCGGTGGCCGGCGTGGCAAGCGGTTGCGGCAGCAGGCTGTCAAGCATGCGTGCCAGTTCGACGGTACGCGCCTGGCGCGAGGCGGCGGCGACGGCAGCCGGCGTCGGCAGCGGCGCCTGGCCGGCGCGCGCCAGGTGCAGGAAGTGCAGCAGGCCGCGCTTGATGCCGGCGCAGTCGTCCAGCGGGGCGATGGTGTCCACGCCGGCCGCGCGCAGGGTGGCGGCAGTGTCGCCGCTGGCGTCGGTCAGGGCCAGGATGGGCCGCCCGGCGCGCAGGTATTCGTACAGCTTGGCCGGGATCTGGTGGTTGCAGTTGCTTGCCTGCAGCACCAGCAGGCCGTCCGCGCTCAGCATTTCCGCCAGCGCGGTCTGGTAGGGCACGTGCGGCGCCAGGCTCACCAGGTCGCCGATGCCGTGCTCGGCCAGCAGGCCGCCCACGTAGTCGTCGTGCGCGGTGGCGCGCAGCACGATGTGCAGCTGGCTGGCGTCGATGGCGCCTTCCGCCTTCAGCTCGCCCAGGGCGCGCATCAGCGGCACCGGGTCGCGCTCGGACGGGTAGATGATGCCGCTGTGGATCAGGGTGAAGGGCGCGCCGGGCGCGCGCGGCGCCAGCCGGGCGCCGGCATGGCGGAAGTTTTCCTCGTCGTAGCCGTTTTCCAGCATGGTGAAACGGCTGCGCGGCAGCTCGGGGTAGCGCGTGGTGTAGGTCACCACGGCGCTCGGGGTGTTGCACACCACCAGGGCGGCATTGTGCACGGCCTTGCGCTCGATCCAGCGCCAGATGGCGCGCACGCGCGCGTCGCGCGGGTAGTTGACGTCGGTCATCGGGTCGCGCAAGTCGACGACCCAGGGCAGGCGCGTCAGCTTGTGCAGTGCCAGGCCGATCAGGATGGCGCTGGCGACCGGGTGCGTGCTCCACAGCACTTGCGGGCGGTACTGGCGCACCAGCGCCAGGCCGGCCGGAATCGCGCCCAGGCACCAGGTGGCGAAGCGGTCCGGCCAGGCAGTCCAGCCCAGGTAGCGCCCGCGCCAGGCCAGGTGGCGCGCCGCGTCCAGGGCAAAGGCCCGCTTGACCACGGCCTGCGGCGGGATTTCCGCCAGTTGCTCCGGGCCCTGGTTGGCGTAGGCGCGCGGATGCGCCGACAGCACCAGCGGCTGCCAGCCCAGGGCCGGCAGGTACTGGGCAAACTTCAGCGTGCGCTGGATGCCGCTGCTGCCGCGCAGCGGCGGGAAGTGGAAGGCCACCATCAGCACGCGCTTCACCATGCGCGCACCCATTGCGCGGTCCAGTCGGCCACCTGGTCGCGCCAGGCGCGGGTGGAGAAGGTGTGGTCGGCTGCCGCCAGCGTGTGCTGCTGGACGGTGGGGGCCGCCAGCAATTGCTGCCAGCGGCGCGAAGCCTTGGTCATGTCGAGGAACTCCTGCGCCGTCAGGTCGGCGCCGCTGAAGATGAACAGGACGCGGCCCGGGAAGCGTTGCATGGCTTCCAGCAGGCGCGCCGGCAAGTCGGCAGTGAGGGGCGGGGCGCTGCCGTCGCGCGGGCAGGCGGCGGGCGCCGGCGCGGCGGGTGCCGGCTGGCGCGCCGCGCCCAGCAGGCCGAGCAGGGAGCGCACGGCGGCGCCGGCGGCAAAGCGGCCGCTCAGCAGCTTGCGCCACAGGGCCGGGTCGCGCAGGCGCTGCCAGTAATAGTGTTTCAGGGTGCTGCGCGCCAGGCCCGCCGCCGTGCGCGCCCAGGGGTTGAGCAGCACCAGGCCGCGCACGCGCGCATCGTCCGGCGCATAGAACAGGGCGGCGGCGGCGCCGTCGCACAGGCCCCACAGCACCACTTCGCGCAGACCGGGCACGGCGGCCTGGAAGGCGTCGATGGCGGCTGCCACGTCGGCGCCAATGTGCTCGTAGGTGCGCGCCGCGCCGCTGCTGTCGCCCAGGCCGCGGTAGTCGAAGCGCAGCACGGGAATGCCGCGCGCGGCCAGCGCGCGCGCCAGCAGGGTGAACTGGCGGTGGCTGCCGGCACGGTATTGCGGGCCGCCCACCAGCACCAGCACGCCGCGCGTGGCGGGCGTGGCGGACGGGCTGAGGATGCCCACCAGGTGCTCGCCCTGGCAGGGGAAGCTGAGGGCCAGGTCGTCAGGCATGGCATGCCTCGCGCAAGGCGGCGCCGGTGGCCGCCAGCAGGGCCGGCGCCTCGGCGATCTCCTGCGTGGCCCAGAACTGGGGACCGGGCGCCGTGCAGGCGTGGACGCTGGTGCCGGCGTCCTGCCAGGCTTGCAGCACGCGCGCCGCGGCCGGCGGCAGGGGGCGGCCGGCCTCGGGCACCACTTCGCACCAGTGCACCGGGCAGGACGGCGCCATGCCCTTGGCGTCCAGGGCGTCGAAGCCCAGGGCCAGGGCCGGCGCCAGGGTGTAGCCGGCGATTTCCAGCGCCTCGCCGCGCGCCAGGGCGGCGCGCAGGGCTGCCGTGCCGCCTGCGGCCGGGTCGTCGCCCAGCATCTGGGCTGCCAGCTTCAGGCGCAGGAAGTGGGTCAGGTGGGCGCTGCCCTGCAGCACCGGTTGCCACAGCAGCAGGGCGCCCGGCGCGGGACCGGCGGGGCGCCGGGCGTAGTCGAGCGCCAGCAGGGCGCCCAGGCGCAGGCCCCACAGGCCCGGTGCCTGCGGCAGGGCCGGCCCCAGCGTGGCGGCCAGCCAGCGCAGGCCGCCGGCCACGTCGGCCAGCCAGCTGTCCCAGCTGGCGTCGCCGAAGTCGCCGGCGCTGTCGCCGCAGCCGTGCAGGTCCAGCTGCAGCACGGCATAGCCCTGGCGCGCCAGGGCGGCCGCCTGCAGCGCCGCCATGCGGCGCGCCTTGTGCATTTCCTCGGCCAGCGGCGGCAGGTACAGGTAGGCGCCGCGGCAGGGCGCGGCGGGGGCGTGGTACAGCCCGAAGCGCGCGGCGCTGCCCTGGCCCAGGAACAACGGCTGCGCCGGCGCCGGCATCATGCGGTCAGCTTGTGCCGCACGAAGGCGGTCAGGCTGCCCAGGGTGGCGAAGGTGGCGGCGTCGATTTCATCGTCGTCGATGCTGAAGCCGAACTGTTCTTCCAGCGCGCCGATCAGCTGCACCACGGCCATCGAATCGAGTTCCGGCAGGCTGCCCAGCAGAGCGGAGTGCTCGTCCAGGTGGCGCCCGGCGGGACCGAGGGCGAGGACATCGGTCAGGATGGTCTTGACTTCTTCCAGATACATGCATAACTCCGTGGCAGCAATAAAAGTGACATGGTACATGGTCCGGATTTACCCGGTCCAGCACGCCAGCCGGCGGCCGCCGCCCGCCTGTGGCTAGATTGCATATTGTGCATCATTGTTGTCGAATATGGAACTGCGGCGCGGCGCCGCGCGCGCCGTCAGCCGGCTTCGGCCGGCAGGCCGCCGGCGTGGCCGGCCTGGCGCGGGCGCAGCAGGGCGCGCGCCGACAGGTAGAGCCGCAGCAGCGGCGCCAGCACGTGCTGCTGGTTCAGCACTTCCAGCGTGTAGTAGGGGTTCTCCTGCTCCATCCAGAGCCCCTTGTAGGGATCGTTGCCCAGCATGAAGTCGATGCGCTCGACGTGGTCGTGCTGGTAGACGTACTCGATCAGGTGGCCCGTCAGCAGGCTGCCCGGCGAGTAGCGGTCGGCGTTGCGGTCCTGGGCCAGCTTGAAGATGTGGGCCACGCCCCCTTGCACCAGCCACAGCTGGCTGGCCACCACCTGCTGGTCCAGGTACAGCAGGCCCAGGCGCAGGTAGCCGCGCGCCGCGCTCCAGTGCATCAGCCAGTCGATGAAGGAGCGCGACGGCTCGCCGCCCTTCCAGCTGTGGCTGTAGGTCGACCAGTAGTGTTCCACCTGCTCCCGGGTCGGCGCCGTCACCACTTCGAAGCGGTGCGCCGCGCGCAGCAGCGCCTTGCCCTTGCGCTTGAGCGTGTTGCGCAGCTGAGACGGGCGCTTGGCCCAGTAGCTGTCGAGGTCGGTGGCGTAGGCCGAGTAATTGGCCGACAGCGGCACGCGCAGCGCCAGGTGGCCGTCCAGGGCGGCGCCGGCGCTGCCGGCATCGGCCTGCTGCTGGCTGACCGGGGCCGCGCTCAGCTTGAGCCAGCCCCGGTCCAGGTGGCCCAGGGCTTGTAGCAGCACTTGCCAGCTTTCCGCCGCCGACACCTGGCGGCGGTCGGCAAACAGGTCCACCGCGGGCGAATAGAAATTGCTCAGCAGACGCACTTCCATGCTGCGCAGCAGGCCGGGCTGGCGTTCCAGCGGCACCGCCAGGCACGGTTGCTCGCCGCGCCACACGAACAGCCAGCTGAAACTGCGGCCCGGGCAGGGATGCACTTCGCGTTCGAAGCGCGCCAGCGCGTCATACCATTCCAGCGTGCCGAACAGCGGATCGGGCTGGTGCGCCTGCAGCCACGCCGCCAGCTCGGGCGGCAGGGGCTGGTCCATGGGCAGTTCGCGCACGCGCAGGGCGCTGCCGCGCCGGCCGCGCAGGTTCGCCGCCAGGCGCCGCAGGCGGGCCCGGATGCGCCAGGCCAGGCCGGCCCGGCACGCCTTCAGGAAGGGGGCCTGGTCGCCCGGGCGCCAGTACGTGAAGACCGGGCGCTTGCCGCCGTACGGGCGCAGGGTGCGCTGGGCCAGCACGGCGCGCCAGTAGCACAGCACGTCGTTTTCGGCGTCGAACCAGGTGACGGGGCCGCGCAGGGCGCCCGCCTGGGCGCGCTGGCCCAGGGCCAGCTGGAATTCCTGGTAGACCTGGTTGAAGCCGGCCGCCACGCACAATTCCAGCCAGAAGTCCGTGCGGCCCACGGTCGGCTCGATGACCCAGAAGCTGCCGTCCGGCGCGCGCTTGAGTTCGAGCGAGACGGGCCCGGACAGGTCCAGGCCGGCGAAGAAGCGGCGCGTCAGGGCCAGCACTTCCGGCGCGTCCACCGTTTCCGCCACCGTGGTCTGGCCGCGCGCGGGCGGGAAGGATGCGATCTTGCGCCCCACCATTTCCTGCACCACCTGGCCGCGGTCCAGGACCAGCGCGCCGAAATACAGGCTCTGGTCGTCGCCGGCGATGTATTCCTGGGCCAGGATGGGCAGGTCGGCCTGGTATTGGCGCAGCAGGGCCTGCAGTTCGGCCAGGTTGTGCGCCAGCGCCGTCTTGAACGACGACAGCGGGCGGGCCGGTTTCAGGATGACCGGATAGCGGAAGCCGGCCACGGCCGCCTCGGCCTCGGCCGCCGCCTGCAGCAGGGCCGAGCGCGGATAGTTCAAGCCCTGGCTGCGCGCGGCCTGTTCCAGCTCGTTCTTGCGTTGCAGGCGCAGCACGTGCGGCGCGCAGTGCGCCCAGCTGAGCAGGTAATCGGGCAGCAGGCGCGCCACCCCTTCGCCCATCAGGCGCACGTGGGTGTCGTTGGTGGGGAACAGCACCACCTGGCGCGCGCGCGGCAGGCGCGCGCGCAGGGCGGCCAGGGTCGGCACCAGGTCCTCCATCTCGGCCTCGCTGCACAGGAAGGTGTGCACGATCGCCTTGCTGCGCCCGCCCGGCCGCGCCACCTTTTCCAGCGCATAGACTTCCACCCCGGCGTCGCGCAAGCCGCGCACGACGGACAGGCCGTGGCTGCACAGGCCGACAACCAGGGCGATGGGCGGCAGGGCCGGCGAAGGGGAGCTAGCAGGTTTGTTCACGGCGGACATTGATTTTGCACAGATAACCGTATATTAATTGCAATACTGTGACTTGTGCGCGGATTGTTGTAAAGATCGCGCCGGGATGACGCAAGTCAAGCATTCTGGTGGTTTTACAATATAATTAATGCAATCCTATTGACGAAGCATCATGAGCGACCTGATCCATCAATTCATCTTTGCCTCGGCCCAGCGCACCCCGCACGCCGAGGCGCTGGTCCACGGCGAGCGGCGCCTCGACTATGCCGCCCTGGCTGCTGCCGTGCAGGGCGCCGCGCAGGGCTTGCTGGCGCGCGGCCTGCAGCGCAGCGAACGGGTCGCCGTCTACCTGGAAAAGAATGTCGAGAACGTGGCAGCCATGTTCGGCGCCGCCTGCGCCGGCGGCGTCTTCGTCCCGGTCAATCCCTTGCTCAAGGCGGAGCAGGTGGGCTACATCCTGGCCGACTGCAATGTGCGCGTGCTGGTGACCTCGGCCGACCGCCTGCGCCTGCTGGGCGCGACCCTGGCTGCCTGCCCCGACCTGCACACGGTGATCGTGACCGGCCAGGCGCAGGACCTGCCCAGCCTGCCGCAGCTGCACGTGCTGCCCTGGGCCGCCGCCATGCAGGACGCGCCGCCTGCGCCGGCCCACCGCTGCATCGACACGGACATGGCGGCCATCCTGTACACCTCGGGCAGCACGGGACGGCCGAAAGGCGTGGTGCTGTCGCACCGCAATATGGTGGCCGGCGCGGTCAGCGTCTCGACCTACCTGGAAAACACCGCGCAGGACCGCCTGCTGGCCGTGCTGCCGCTCTCGTTCGACTATGGCCTGTCGCAGCTGACCACGGCGTTCCGCGTCGGCGCCACCGCCGTCCTCATCAACCACCTGCTGGCGCGCGACGTGCTCAAGGCCGTGGTGGCCGAGCGCATCACCGGCCTGGCTGCCGTGCCGCCGCTGTGGATCCAGCTGGCGCCGCTGCCCTGGCCGGCCGACTGCACGCTGCGCTACCTGACCAACTCGGGCGGCGCCATGCAGCGCCCCACGCTGGATGCGCTGCGCGCCGCGCTGCCGCGCGCCAAGCCCTACCTGATGTACGGCCTGACCGAAGCGTTCCGCTCGACCTTCCTGCCGCCGGACGAGATCGAGCGCCGCCCCGATTCGATGGGCAAGGCGATCCCGAACGCGGAAGTGATGGTGCTGCGCCCGGACGGCAGCGAATGCGCGCCCAACGAACCGGGCGAGCTGGTGCACCGCGGCGCCCTGGTCTCGCTCGGCTACTGGAACGACCCGGGCAAGACGGCCGAGCGCTTCAAGCCCTACGTCTCGCCGCAGTACGGCTTGCCGCTGGTGGAAATGGCCGTGTGGTCGGGCGACATCGTGCGGCGCGATGCCGACGGCTTCCTCTACTTCATCAGCCGCAACGATGAAATGATCAAGACTTCCGGCTACCGTGTCAGCCCGACCGAGGTGGAGGAGGTGGTGTACGCGCACGGCCAGGTGGGCGAAGCGGCAGCGCTGGGCGTCAAGCACCCGCAGCTGGGCCAGGCCATCGTGCTGCTGGCCTACCCGCCGGCCGGCGCCACCCTGACCGAGGCGGCGCTGCTGGCGGCCATCAAGCCGCACCTGCCGGCCTATATGCAGCCGCAGAAGGTGGTGCTGTCGGCCACTCCGCTGCCGCGCAACCCGAACGGCAAGATCGACCGCAAGCTGCTGTCGAGCGAGTACGCGGACGCGTTCGGGGAGGACGCATGAGCACGGACGCCCCGCGCCGCCCGCAGCACGCGCCGCTGCTGCAGTTCGTGCTGGAGGACGACTGCCTGCTGATCGGCGGCGTACCGCTGCCGCGCCTGGCCGCGCGCGTCGGCCAGACCCCGTTTTACGCTTATTCGCGCGCGGCCATGACGGCCCGCGTGGCCGCGCTGCGCGCCGCCCTGCCGCCCGAGGTGCACCTGCACTACGCCATGAAGGCCAACCCGATGCCGGCCGTGGTGCAGCACATGGCGACCCTGGTGGACGGCCTGGACGTGGCCTCCGGCGGCGAGCTGCGCGTGGCGCTCGATACCGTGATGGCGCCGGGCATGATCAGCTTTGCCGGCCCCGGCAAGAGCGACGCCGAGCTGTCCTGCGCGATTGCCGCCGGCATCGTGCTGAACCTGGAATCGGAAGGCGAGATGGAGCGCGCCGCCGCGCTGGGCCAGCGCCTGGGCATCGTGCCGCAGGTGAATGTGCGCGTGAACCCGGACTTCGAGCTGAAGTCGTCGGGCATGAAGATGGGCGGCGGGCCCAAGCAGTTCGGCGTGGACGCCGAGCGCGTGCCGGCCATGCTGGCGCGCATCGGCCAGCTGGGCCTGGACTTCCACGGCTTCCACATCTTCAGCGGCTCGCAGAACCTGAAGGCGGCCGCGCTGCAGGAGGCGCACGAAAAGACCTTCGCGCTGGCGCTGCGCCTGGCCGAGGCGGCGCCGCGCGCGCCGCGCATCCTGAACATCGGCGGCGGCTTCGGCATCCCGTATTTCCCGGGCGAGGAGCGGCTGGACCTGGCGGCGGTGGGCGCCAACCTGGCGCGCATCCTGGACCAGGTGCGGCCGCGCCTGCAGGGCGCCCAGGTGGTGATCGAACTGGGGCGCTACCTGGTGGGCGAGGCCGGCGTGTACGTGTGCCGCGTGGTCGACCGCAAGGAGTCGCGCGGCCAGGTATTCCTCGTGACGGACGGCGGCCTGCACCATCACCTGTCGGCCTCGGGCAACTTTGGCCAGGTGATCCGCAAGAATTATCCTGTCGTAATCGGCAACAAGGTGGCGCGCGGGCCGCGCGAACTGGCCTCGGTGGTCGGTCCGCTGTGCACCCCGCTCGACCTCTTGGCCGACCAGATGGAACTGGGCCAGGCGCAGGCCGGCGACCTGGTGGTGGTGCTGCAGTCGGGCGCCTACGGCGCCACGGCCAGCCCGGCGGCGTTCCTGAGCCACCCGGCCGCAGTGGAAGTTTTCGTGTAAGCGAGGAAGAGCGTTATGAGCGGGATCTGTGGATGGATAGGGTTTGCCGGTGCGCCGGAATTACTGGAGCAGATGGCAGCGCCGCTGTCCCGCTTCGACCAGGGCGCGCAGCATGTCCTGTCCGGGCAGCGCAGCGGCGTGGCCGTGGCGGCGCAAGCCGGCGGCGCCACGCTGTTCCAGCGCGACGGCCTGCTGGTGGCCCTGTGGGGCGAGCCGCGCCTGGAGGATCCGGCCCTGGCGGCCCAGGCCGCCGCCCAGGGCGTGGCCGCCACGGTGGCCGCGCTGTGGGCGCAGGGCGCGCAGCGCACCTGTGCCCAGCTGCACGGCTGCTTCACCCTCGCCATCCTCGATGAGCGCAGCGGCGAAGCCCTGCTGGCCACCGACCGCATGGGCATCCAGCCGCTGTCCTGGCAACTGGCCGGCGAAACGCTGGTGTTTGCCAGCTCGGCCGACGCGCTGGTGCGCCACCCGCGCACGCCCGGCGTGCTGGACCACCAGGGCCTGTACAACTACGTCTACTTCCACATGGTGCCTTCGCCGGGCACCGTCTACCAGGGCCAGCAGCGCCTGCTGCCCGGCCATTACCTGCACTACCGCCAGGGCCGCGTGGAAGAGCACAGTTACTGGCGCATGCAGTTCGAGGAAAACGGCCAGCGCTCGTTCGGCGAGCTGAAGGAAGAATTCCTGGCCGTGCTGCGCCACAGCGTGCAGGAAGCCTGCGGCCAGCGCAAGGTGGGCGCCTTCCTGTCCGGCGGCACCGACAGTTCCACCATCGCCGGCATGCTGACGCAGGTGGGCGGCGTGGCGGCCGACACGTACTCGATCGGTTTCGAAGCCCAAGGCTACGACGAGATGGAATACGCGCGCATCGCCTCGCGCCATTTCGGCACGCGCCACCACGAATACTATGTGACGCCGGAGGACGTGGCGCAGGCGATCCCGCAGGTGGCCGCCGTGTTCGACCAGCCCTTCGGCAACGCCTCGGCGGTGCCGGCCTACTATTGCGCGCGCATGGCGCGCGCCGACGGCGTGCAGCGCCTGTTCGGCGGCGACGGCGGCGACGAGCTGTTCGGCGGCAACGAGCGCTATGCCAAGCAGCAGGTGTTCGAACTGTACGAGCGCGTGCCGCGCCTGCTGCGCAAGGCCCTGCTGGAGCCGGCCGTCTTCCACTTCCCCGGCGGCGCGCGCGTGCGCCTGCTGCGCAAGGCGCGCAGCTATATCGAGCAAGCCACGGTGGGCATGCCGGCGCGCCTGGAAACCTACAACCTGCTGGGCCGCTACGGCCCGCAGCAAGTGTTTACCGACGACTTCCTGGCCGCGGCCGACATCGGCCACCCGATCGCCACCCTGGAGCGCAACTATGGCCGCAGCGAGGCGCGCTCCCTGATCAACCGCATGCTGGCGCTGGACCTGCAGATCACGCTGGCCGACAACGACCTGCCGAAAGTGATGAAGGCGTGCGAGCTGGCCGGCGTGGAAGTGGCCTTCCCCTTCCTGAACGACCGCATGGTGGCCTTCTCGGCCGGCCTGACGCCGCAGCAAAAGCTCAACGGCACCCAGCTGCGCTGGTTCTTCAAGGAAGCGCTGCGCGGCTTCCTGCCGGACGCCATCATCACCAAGCAGAAGCATGGCTTCGGCCTGCCGTTCGGCGTCTGGCTGCAGGAGCACGCCCAGCTGCAGCAGCTGGCCGCCGACAGCCTGAGCGACCTGAAGGCGCGCAAGGTGGTGCGCGGCGAATTCATCGAACAGCTGATCGGCGTCCATTTGCGCGAGCACGCCGGCTACCACGGCACCATGGTGTGGGTGCTGATGATGCTGGAGCAGTGGTTCCGCCAGCACAGGGCAGGGTGAGATGCGCACCCGGGTTTGCCTCACCATCGACACCGAATTCAGCATCGCAGGCGCCTTTCGGGATGCCAGCCGGCGCCCGGTCGGCACGCCCCTGGTCTGGTGCGAGGTCGACGGCCGCTCCGAAGGGCTGGGCTTCCTGCTCGACCAGTTCCAGCGCCACCAGCTGCCGGCCACGTTTTTCGTGGAAGCGCTGCAGCGCCATTACTTCAGCGACGACCCGATGGCGGCCATTGCGCGCCGCATTGCCGCCGACGGGCACGAGGTGCAGCTGCACGTGCATCCCTGCTGGTCGGTGTTCCGCCACGCGGACTGGCCGCAGCGCGTGCGCGCCCAGCCGCGCCAGGATGACTTCTTCGGCCGCGCCGAAGACGATTCCGTGGCGCTGATCGGCCAGGCCCAGGCCACCTTTGCCGACTGGGGCATGGCGCCGCCCACGGTGTTTCGCAGCGGCAGCCTGCAGCACGACGCCACCTTGTACCGGGCGCTGGCGCGCTGCGGCATTCCCTACAGTTCCAGCATCGGCCTGGCCATCTTCGACTCCGGCGACAGCGACCTGCAGCTGTATAGCGGCATGCACGAACGCTCCGGCGTGCGCGAGTGCCCGGTGCTGACCTTCCAGGATTGGCGCCTGGGCCGGCGCCGCCACCTGAAGACGCTGACCATTGCCGGCACCAGCTTTGCGGAAACGCGCACCCTGCTGGAGCAGGCATACGCGGCGCAGGTGCCGCTGGTGGTCCTGCTGACGCACCCGTTCGAATACGTGCAGCGCGACGGCGACGCCGGCGCCGTGCGGCGCCATGCCGTCAACCAGCAGCGCCTGGCGCTCCTGTGCGCCTGGCTCGACGCCGAACGCGCGCGCTTCGACACCTGCGGCATGGGCGCCGCGGCGGCCGCCCTGACGGCCTGCCCGCAGGCGGTGCGCAACGTGCTGCTGCAGGGCCGCTCCTGGCAAAGCGTGCGCCGCATGGCGACCCAGGTCGCCTACGACGCCTATGGCGGCTGGCAACTGGCGCGCCGCCGGAGCGCCGCATGAGGGCCGCCATCAACCGCCGCTTCGGCACCTGGCGCGGCCTGGTGCGCCTGCTGCTGGCCTATGGCGAGCTGGCTTGCGGGCGCCTGCGCCCGTTCCAGCTGCGCCACCCGGAACAGGTGCGGCGCCTGGTGTTCGTGTGCCTGGGCAATATCTGCCGCTCCGCCTATGCCGAGCAGGTCGCCCGCGCCGAAGGCCTGGCCTGTGCCTCGCTCGGCCTGTCGACCACCAGCGGCGCCGCCTCGCCGCAGGCGGCGCTGGCGGCGGCACAGCGCGCCGGGGTCGCCATGCACGCGCACCGCGCCTGCGACTGGAAGGATTTCGACCTGCAGCCGGGCGACTTGCTGCTGGTGATGGAAGTGCGCCAGGCGCGCGAGCTGCAGCGCCGGCTGGCCGGGCGCAGCGACGTGCAACTGGCCCTGCTGGGCAACTGGTGCGCGCCGCCCATGCCGCACCTGCACGACCCGTTCACCCTCAGCGACGGCTATTTCGACCAGTGTTTCCTGCGCGTGCAGCAGGCCGTGCGGCGCCTGGCCGCCGCGCTGCCGCAGGTGCGCGCGGCGCACGACGCGCGTCAGGGCCAAGGATGACGGGCGCCTCCCTGCCCGCCGTGGTGCTGGGCATCGACACCCCGATCGGCCTGGCCATCGTGCGCGACCTGGGACGCCATGGCGTGGCCGTCACGGGCCTGGCGCGCGGCCAGGGCGCGCTCGGGCTCGGCTCGCGCTACCTGGCGCGCGGCCTGCTGCGCGCCAGCGGCGAAGCGGCGCTGCTGGCCCAGCTGGAGGAGCTGGGCGCGGCGCTGGGCCAAGCCTGCCTGTTTACCGTGTCGGAAAGCGATATCAGCATGCTCAACCGGCACCGCGCCCAGCTGGCCCGGCATTTCCACCTGATGTTCCCCGACCAGCGCCGCATGGAACGCGTGCTCGACAAGCAAAAGACCTACGCCGCGGCGCAGGCGGTCGGGGTGCCCGTGCCGCGCAGCTGGCAGCCGGACAATGCCGCCGGGCTGGCGGCCGGCGCCGCCGGCCTGCAGTACCCGGTGGTGGTGAAGTGGGCCGACCCGCACGCGGCCGCGCCGCACCTGCGCGCGGCCGGGCTGGCGGCGGACAAGGCGCGCTACTGCCACAGCGCGGCCGAACTGGTGGCCTACCTGACGCCGTATGGCGCCGCCGGCTGCTATCCGCTGGTGCAGGAATACTGCCCGGGCTACGGCCTGGGCCAGTTCATGCTGATGCGCGACGGCCAGGCGCATTGCCTGTTCCAGCACCGCCGCCTGCACGAATGGCCGCCCGAAGGCGGCGTCTCGACCCTGTGCGAATCCTTGCCGCTGAGCCAGCACAGCGCCCTGATGGCGCAGTCGGTGGCCCTGCTGCGCGCGCTGGAGTGGGAGGGCATTGCGATGGTCGAGTACCGCCACGATCCGGCCAGCGGCCGCTCGGCCTTGATGGAAATCAATGGCCGCTTCTGGGGCAGCCTGCCGCTGGCGGTCGCCGCCGGCGCGCATTTCCCCTGGCACGCCTACCAGCTGCTGGGGCAGGGCAGGGCGCCCACCGCGGCCCCCTACCGGGCCGGCCTGCGCTGCCGCTTCATGGTGCCGGAAACCAAGCGCCTGCTGCGCCTGCTGTTCCGGCCGCAGGCCGTGGCCGACCGCAGCCTGCCGCGCCGCCCGCTGGCCGAGCTGCTGGCCTACCTGAGCGACTTCCTGCGTCCCTCGACGCGCTACTACGTGTTCCAGTGGCGCGACCCGGGACCCTTCTGGCGCGACTTGCGCCAGATGTTGCGGCGTTGACGCGGCCCCTTGCCCGAGCGCACGCTGCTATGCCACCATCTGTACCACCTGACCCTCACACGACGACGCACCCATGGCCCATCGCACGACACCCCGCCTTTCCCTTCTCCTGCTGGCGCTGACGCTGGCTGCCGGCCAACTGGCCGGCTGCAAGTCCGACACCCCGGCCAGCCTGCTGGCGGACGCCGAGCAGTTGCAACGCAAGGGCGACCGCAAGGGAGCCCAGATCCAGCTGAAGAATGCGCTGGCCCAGGACCCCGACAATGGCGCGGCGCGCTACCAGCTGGCCAAGCTGTCGCTGCAGCTGAACGATCCGCTGTCGGCGGAAAAGGAGGCGCGGCGCGCCCTCGAACTGAAATACAAGCCGCAGGAAAGCGAGCTGCTGCTGGCCGAAGCGATGCTGCGCCTGGGCAACTTCGAAAAGATGCTGGACGAGAGCGCCAAGTTCCGCAGCAGCCCGGCCCTGATGGCCCTGCGCGGCGAAGCGCTGATCGGCCTGCGCAAGCTGGACGAAGCGAAGCAGGAATTCCAGGGGGCGCTGGCGGTCCAGCCCACCAGCGCCGATGCGCTGACGGGCCTGGCGCGCCTGGCCGCCATCGGCAACGACCTGGAGGGCGCGCGCGCGCTGACCGACCAGGCCATCGCCAACGACGCCAGCCATATCGCTGCGCTGAACTTCAAGGGCGAGCTGCTGCGTGCCCAGCAAAAGCCGGACGAGGCGCGCGCCGCCTTTGCCGAAGTGCTCAAGCTGGACCCGACCAACAGCAGCGCCAACCTGGAACAAGCCTACCTCGACATCGTGGCCGGCAAGTACGATGCGGCCCAGGCCGCCGTGCAGGCGGCACGCAAGTCGGCGCCGCGCGGCCTGGCCACCCTGTACACGCAGGCATTGCTGGACTATTCGCGCGGTAACTTCAAGGCGGCGCGCGACCACCTGCAAGCGCTGGCCAAGGTCGCCCCCAACCACCTGCCCAGCATGCTGCTGTCGGCCTCGGTGGACTTCCAGCTGGGCTCGCTGCAACAGGCCGAGGGCAAGCTGCGCGTCTACCTGGACGCCCTGCCGGGCAACCCCTACGCGCGCAAGCTGCTGGCAGCCACGCTGCTGCGCACGAACAACCCGGGCGCGGCGCTGCAGGTGCTGGAGCCGGCGCTGCAAGGCCAGGTCAGCGATGGCAGCCTGCTCGAGCTCGCGGCCCAGGCCCATGTGCTGCTGCGGGCGCCGGCCAAGGCGGCCGCCCTGCTGGAGCGCGCCGTGGCGCTCAATCCGCAGCGCGCCCCGGCCTACATCGCCCTGGGCGGCGCGCGCCTCATGCTGGGCGAGCGCGACAAGGGCCTGGCCATGCTGCACAAGGCGCTGGAACTGGACTCCGATTCCCTGCCGGCCGCCACCGCGCTGGCGCGCACGCGCCTGGCCCTGGGCGAGCATGAGCAGGCGCTGGCCGTGCTGGCCAAGCAGGAAGCCAAGCATGGCAAGGCGGCCGAACTGCACATCCTGAAAGGCCATGTGCTGCTGGCCAAGCAGGACAAGGCGGGCGCGCGCGCCGCCTTCGGCAAGGCGGTGGCGCTGGAACCGACCAGCTACCGCACCGTCATCAACCTGGCCCAGCTGGAACTGGTGGAGCAAAAGCCCGACGCGGCGCGCGCCCACCTGCTGGCGCTGCTGGACAAGGACAAGGACAACGTGGCGGCCATGACCGCCCTGGCCCAGCTGGCCGAACGCGCCAAGCAGCGCGCGCAGGCGGCGCAATGGCTGGAAAAGGCGGCCGCCGTCGATGGCGACGCCCTGGCGCCGGCCATCCGCCTGGCCGGCTACTACCTGCAGACGCGCCAGCCGGCCAAGGCGGTCGAGCACCTGCGCAAGGTGCAGGTGGCGCATCCGGCCGTGCCCGCGGTGCTGGAATTGATGGGCCGCGCGCAGCAGATGAGCGGGGATGTGGCGGGCGCCAACGAAAGCTTCAGCAAGCTGGCCAGCGCCGTGCCCAAGTCGGCGCAAGCGCAGTTGCTCCTGGCCAGCGTGCACGTGCAAAGGAAGGACCTGGCGGCGGCCCAGGCCAGCGTGAAGAAGGCGTTGACGCTGGAACCGGACTTCATCCCGGCGCACCTGATGCAGGCCGAGCTGGCCATGGCCCAGGGCCGGCCGGAAGAGGCGCTGGCCGGGGCGCGCACCTTGCAAAAAGCGCAACCCAAGGCCGTGGCCGGCTTCCTGCTGGAAGGGGAACTGCACAGCCGCGCCGGCAAGCCGGCGCTGGCCGTGACGCCGTACCGCCAGGCCTTCGCGCTGGCGGGCCAGCCCGACGTGCTGCTCAAGCTGGCGGGCGCGCTGCGCGCGGCCAACCGCGTTGCCGAGGCCGACGCGGAAATGGCCAAGTGGCGCCAGGCCCATCCGGACGAGCCGCTGGGCCTGCTGTACGCCGCCGAGCAGAACATCGCCGGCAAGAATTACCAGGCCGCCATCGGGCAGCTGGAACGCGTGCTGGTGCACTTGCCCGAGAACGTGCTGGCGCTGAACAACCTGGCCTGGTCGTACCAGCAGGCGCAGGACAAGCGCGCCCTGGCCACGGCCGAGAAGGCGCTGGCGCTGGCCGGCGACAACCCGGCCATCATGGATACCCTGGGCTGGATCCTGCTTGAACACAAGCAGCTCGAGCGCGCGCTGCCGTTGCTGAAGAAAGCCAGCGGCCTGGCGCCGGGGGCCGGCGACCTGCGCTACCACTACGCGGTGGCGCTGCAGCAGAAGGGCGACAAGGCGCAGGCGCGGCAGGAAGTCCAGGCCGCGCTGGCCGGCGCGCCCTTCCCGCAACAGGAGGCCGCGCGCGCCTTGCTGCGTCAATTGGAGTAAGTCCTTCTTGCAAGCGTTGCAAAAAAGCCCAGGACGCGGCGCAGGGAGAATTTCCGGTATATCATATTATCTGTATTGCAATAATGAGAGGGTTGTTTATGCAAGGCAAGAGATTACTGGCGGTGGCCTTGGCGGCGGCGCTGAGCGCAGGACTGCCCGCTTGCAGCTGGCGCAGCAGCCCCGAAGAATTGCTGGCCGATGCGCGCCAGTACGTGGCCCAGGGCGATTTCCCGGCCGCCCTGATCCAGCTGAAAAATGCGGTGCAGCGCAGCCCCGACAATGTCGAACTGCGGCGTGAACTGGCCCAGGTCCACTTGCGCATGGGCGATGGGCCGTCGGCCGAGAAGGAAGCGCGGCGCGCCCTGGCGCTGCAGGAAAATCCTGCCCTGCTGCCGCTGCTGGGCAAAGCCCTGATCTTGCAGGGCAAGTACAAGGAAGCGCTGGCGCTGGGCGCGCCGACCAGCCGCGACGCCGAATTGCTGGCCGTGCGCGGCGAAGCCTTGCTGGCGCAAAACAAGCTCGAGGAAGCGCACCAGGCGCTGAGCGCGGCCCTGCAGCTGCAACCGGACAACAACGAGGCGCTGTACGGCATGGCGCGCCATGCGCTGGCGCAGCGCGACGCCCCGGCCGCCAGCCGCTTCCTGGACCAGGCCATCGGGCGCAATGCGGGCGACGTCAAGGCCCTGCTGCTGCGCGGCGACGTGGGGCGCGCCCTGGCGCAGCCGGAACTGGCGCTGCAGGACTACAACAAGGTGGTGGCGCTCAACCCGGGCAGTGGCGCCGGCCAGCTGCAGCGCGCTTACCTCAGCATCAGCCAGCGCAAGTTCGCCGAAGCCAAGGCCGACCTGGAAGCCATGCACAAGGCGGCGCCGGCCAACCTCATGTATTACCACGCGCTGGGCACCCTGCACTTCGCCCAGGGCCAGTTTGCCGAAGCGCGCGACGCCGTGCTGCAGCTGCTGAAAGGCGTGCCGGACCATCCGCCCAGCCTGCTGCTGGCCGGCACCGTGCAAACCATCCTGGGCGACTGGCCGCAGGCCGAGCAGCATTTGCTGAAGTACCGCGAATTCGCACCGCAGGATGCCACCGCGCGCAAACTGCTGGCCACCGTGTACGTGGAAACGGGCCGACCCAAGGAGGGGCTGGCCCTGCTGACGCCGTCCTGGCGGCAAAGCCAGGACATGTCGGAAGTGCGCGTGGCTTGCCGCGCGCTGGTGGACAGCGCCGACCACGCGGGCGCGGCCGGCTGCTACGAGCAGGCCATCAAGCTCGACCCGAAAGGCTACCCCCTGTACCAGGCGCTGGGCATCGAACGCATGCGCCTGGGCGACGTCCCGGCCGCGCTGACGGCGCTGCGCAAGGCGGCCGAGATCGTCCCCGATGCGGTCGAGCCGGGCGCCGTGCTGGCCATGACGGAACTGCGCACCGGCAGCCCGGAACGCGCACGCAAGGTGCTCGACGGCCTGCTCAAGCACCACCCGGAACGCGCCGAACTGCACAATATGTCGGCCTACTTGTACTCGGCCAAGGAAGACTGGGCGGCGGCGCGCCAGGCGTATGCCAAGGCATGGCAATTGAAGCCGGACTTCTTCGCGCCGGTGGCCAACCTGGCGCGCCTGGACTTGCGTGAGGGCAAGGCCGAGGCGGCGCGCGCCCGCTACCAGCAATTCCTGGCGAAGAACCCCGAGAACACGGCGCCCCTGCTGGCGCTGGCCGACCTGGAACAGGCGGCGCAGCAGCCGGCCGCGGCGCTCAAGTGGTTGACGCAAGCGAGCGCACTGGCGCCGCGCAACCTGGACATCGCGCTGCGCACGGCGACGCTGCAGCTGGAGCTGCAGCCGGAGGCGGCGCTGCTGCAGGCGCGCAAGCTGTACACCCTGCATGCCGACGACGCGCGCGTCCTGAAACTGCTGGGCGACGCGCAAGTGAAGAACAAGGATGCCGGCGCGGCGCGCGAAAGCTTTGCCAAGCTGGTGGCCCTGCAGCCGAAGGCGGTGGAAGGCTGGCTGGGGCAGGCCCAGGCCCAGTACATGCTCAAGCAGAAGGGTCCGGCAGCCGAGTCGCTCAACGCGGCGCTGGCCCTGGATCCGGCCAACCGCCAGGCGGTGGCCGGCCTGGTCAAGCTGGCGCAGGACGAGAACGACATGGCGCGCGCCATCAAGGAAGCGCGCCGCCTGCAGGCGCAGAAGCAGAAGGATGCCGAACTCGATGGTTACCTGATGGAGGGCGAGATCCTGCTGGCGGCGCAACAGCCCGAGCAGGCGGCCGCCGTCTTCGAGAAAGCGCTGGCCAAGGGGGGCGACAGCCAGGTGGCCGTGCGCACCGGCCTGGCCTACCAGCGCGCCGGCCGGCTGGACGAGGCCGTGCGCCGCTTGCAGAAATGGAATGCCGCCCATCCCGACGATGCAGCGACGGCAACTTATCTCGGGGAACTGCATATTGCCGATAAAAAATACCAATTGGCAATTGCCGAGTTTGAGAAGATACTCAAGAAAAAAGCCGGCAACCCCATCGTGCTGAACAACTTGGCGTGGGCCTATTACAAGGCCGGCGACGGGCGCGCGCTGACGACGGCGGAGCAGGCGCACCGCGCCTCGCCCAAGGATCCGGTGGTGCTCGACACCTTCGGCTGGCTGCTGGTCGAGCAGGGCCAGATCCCGCGCGGGTTGGAAATATTGAAACAAGCGTCAATTGTGCAGCCTGACTCGACAGAAGTTCGTTATCATTTGGCGGCTGCATTGGCGCGGGCGAACCAGAAGTCCGCCGCGCGCAAGGAGTTGGAACAATTGTTGGCGAGCAAACAGGCCTTTCCCCAGGCCGAGGATGCGCGCAATCTGTTGAAACAGCTTTAAATGCAGCCGCTATTGCACGTATGAGTTACCGGCGGCAAGAACACGGAAGGAACGTGGCGATGGCACCAATATTGGAACGGGCACAAGCCCAACAAGCAGGCACGGTCAATGAAGAAGCGGCGCGCATGAAAAGCGAGCTGCCCATCAGTGAGCCCGAACCTGACGACAATATCAGGGATGTAACCATCGATATGAAGACATACGGCATTCGTCTGGCCGATACGGACGAGGGACGCAACCGCGCCAGCTTGCTCATCAATAAGATGTATGCGTGGCGCGGCTATGTCTCCACCCATCAGGTGGAGGCGCACCCGAACCGCATCACGCTGGCCGCGTCGCACCGCGGCGCCGTCATCGGCACCGTCACCCTGGGCATCGACTCCGAAATGGGCATCATGGCCGACGAGGTGTTCAAGGACCAGATCGACCCCCTGCGCGCCCAGGGCGCCAAGGTGTGCGAGATCACCAAGCTGGCCTTTGACCATGCGGTGCGCTCGAAGATGGCGATGGCGGCGCTGTTCCACACCCTGTTCATTTACGGTTACCACATCCACCGCTGCACGCACGCCTTCATCGAGATCAACCCGCGCCACCGCAGCTTCTATGAACACATGCTGGGCTTCCAGCGCATGGCCGAGCTGCGCCAGAACCCGCGCGTGGATGCGCCGGCTTACCTGATGTCGATTCCGCTGGAAAAGATGGCCGAGCAGATCCGCCTGCATGGCGGCACCAGCGACCAGCCGACGGCGGGCCGCTCGCTGTATCCCTTCTTCTTCTCGCAGCGCGAGGAAGAGGGCATCCTGAACCGCCTGCGTTCGAGCTGAGCTATTTGAGGTTGTAGCGCCCGGGCGCCAGCACGCCGTTCGGGTCCAGCGCGTCCTTCAGCGCCTTCACGGTTTCCCAGAACGGGTCGCCCGGCGCCACCACCTGCTCCATCATGTCGGCGCGGGCCCGGTACACTTCCAGTTTTTCCGCGCGCAGCACGGCGTACAGCTTGTCGCTGCAAGCCAGGGCCGCTTCCTGTTCCCCCGGCTGGCTGCGGTCGAACAGCAGGTTGATCACCGCCACCAGCGAGGTGGCGCTTTCGATGTTGATCGTGATGTAGAGCGGCTGGGTGCGCGCGTCCTGCAGCTTGTCCAGCACGCGGACCACGGTGGCGCCATCCATCGGCAGCGCCGGATTGATGAACAGCAATCCGCAATTGCTGGCGTCGAGTTCGGTGGCCGACAGGCCGCTGGCGCCGAATTTCCACAGCAGGTTGTCCACTGCCGCATCGGTCGGTTGCCCCAGCGCCAGCACGTGCAGGGGGCGCACGGCCGCCAGCGCCGCCGCCAGTGCGCGCGCCGGCGGGAGCGCACGCAGCGCATGCAGCAGCCCGAACGCGAAATCCAGGCGGCGCTCGGTAATCACGCGCACGCGCGCCAGGCCGCGCATGCGGCGGCGCACGGTGGCCAGCGCGGCGCGCAGCTGGGCCGGGCTGCCGCCGAGCGCTCCGAGGCTGGTCCACTCGCCGGGACTGGCCAGGCGCAGCGCGCGCTGGCTCTCGCGCGCGACCTGCGCGGGCGGCAAGCCCAGCTGTTCCAGATAGCGCGTGATGCCGGACAGCAGGCTGGCCTGGCTGCGCTCGCGGTTGGCCACATGGGTGACGGCGCCCATGGTGCCGTCGCGCTTGAGCTCGGCCAGCACATCGATGAACTCGGCCAGCCGCTGCGCATCGCGCAGCACCAGCGACACGGCAATTTCGCGCGGCGGGCGCGGCATCAGGCGGAAGCAGGCGCTGGTGACGATGCCCAGGTTGCTCTGGAAGAACAGGCCATCGAGCATCGGCCCCAGGCCGTAGGGATGGCTGGTGGCCAGCGGCGACTTCTCGTCCAGGCGGCGAAAGCCGGTGCGCAGCACCGTCCCGGCGCCGGTCACCACTTCCAGCCCGAACACGTCTTCCTTGCGCGCGCCGAAATAGCCGACCCCGCGGTCGAGCGCATTGCCCAGGATGCTGGTGGCGGCGGCCGATCCGGTGACGTTGAAGGTCAGGTCCGGCGCGTGCCGTTGCAGGTAGTCGTAAAGGTCCTGCTGGGTCACCCCCGGTTCCAGCACCGCCACCGGGTTGGCGCGCGAAATCTCGCCCGCGTTCAGGATGCGGTTCATGCGCCGCAGGTCGAGCAGGAGGTCGGTGCGCCGCGGCGGCGACTTGCCGCCGTAGCCATAGTTCAGGCCGGTGGACACGACATAGATGGTGCGGCCGTGGCGGTTGGCCACGCGCACCAGACGAGCCACCTGGTGCGTCGTGCGGGGATAGAAGAGGCGGCCGGCGGCGCGGGCGATGCCGGTCAGGTTGCTGGTGTCGGCGTGAGGGACGGGGCGCATGGGAAGTGAAAAAGCCCCTGGCTGCTCGCGCAGCCAGGGGCAGGATCAGAAGCGCAGGCTTACGCTTGGCGGCGGCGGCGCGCGGCCAGTGCAGCCAGGCCGATGCCCAGCAGCATCATCGAACCTGGTTCCGGGATCTGCTGCACCACGGTCGACAGCGAAGCCTGGTCGATGCCGATGCTGTAGGTGTGACCGGCGAACAGGGTGCGCGCATCGGAGAAGATGGTGCCGAAGCTGGCGAACAAGGCGTTTTCCGAAGCTTGCGACGACACCAGGCTGCGATTCAGTTCGTCAGGCGACCAGACCAGGGTTGGCGTGCAACCGGTTGGCAGCGCGGCGCAATTGCTGGTGGTGTCGCGCAGGGTCAGGCTCCAGGTGACGCCGGCGCTGGCCACGCCGCTGGCGCCAGGCGGCAGCAGCGGATCGACGAAGACGCGCACGAAGGTGTCGTACGTGAGCGCCAGCGCCAGGTTGGCGTCGGCGAACGTGGTGAAGTTGGCCAGCGCCGTGACCGCGTTCTTGATGGTGGCGCTGGCGCCGCCGATGGTGCCGCCACTGTTGATGGACGCGTCGGCGCGGGTCAGGCCGCTGGCACCGCCCGCCAGGGCGTTGCCCTGGTTGTTCATGTCGCCCAGCGCGAAGTCGCCGACGTTGGTCATGTGGTGGGTGCTGGTGTTGTTTTCAGCACTGCCGCCATAGATGCCGTTGATGCCGGCGCAGCTTGGGCCGGCGCAGCGGTATTTGACGTCAGCCACGGCGTTGCCGGCATTCGGGAAGAATTCGACGTCGGTGACGCTGCTCGGGCCGATGCCGGTGCCTTCGATGCCGTTGAAGTTCGAGTTGGCGGCGCCGGTACGGCTATCGCTGTTCAGACGAATCTGCAGCGCGGCCGGGTTGAACGCGTGGGTAGTGCCGTCGACGACCAGCAGCTGCGAGATCGACAGGTCTGCCATGCCAGCCACGCCGGCGAAGGCAGGGGCTGCGGTGAAAGCTGAGATCACGCCTGCAGCGACTAGGTGCTTGAGTTTCATTGTCCGCTCCATTCTTGGGTTTGAGTTCCGAATTGCATGCACGCTAACTAAGCAATTCACGTGCCAAGTACCAGGAATCTTATTGAATCAATCACTTAGCGCTGAAGTTTGCGCATGCCGCCTGGGCGTTGTAAAGATTTTCGACAGGCTGGCGCGGGCTCTCAGGCGGCTGCCTGCTGCGACGTCTTGGGCGTCAGGAACGCCTTATGGAACAGGTGGCGCGCCAGGCGCAGCGGCGGCATGCGCAGCCAGTTGCCGCGCACATACAGCAGGAAGTCGGCCAGCTTGGCGCCCGCGCCGCGGCAGCTGGCGTGGTGCGGCAGCAGGGCCCGGGTAAACAAGGCGTCCATCAGGGCCAGGCACGGGGCTGGCGGCGCGGCCGTTGCCAGGGCTGCCATGGTGGCGGGCGGGACCGGCGTGCCGAGCAGGCGCGCGCCGTAGCGCAAGCCATAGAACATGAAGCGCTGCAACTGCAGCTGGCGCGCGCGCGCGGGCAGGGCGTCCCAGAAGCCGGGCTCGTGCGCGCCGAAATGCTGCAGCAGGCAGTGCAAGTCCCACAGGTCGCGCAAGCCCTTGTCGAACTCGCCGTCCGCGAACAGGTGGGTGGCGCTGTGCAGCACCATGTCGAGCGGCGCCAGGACGGCGGCGCCGGGGGGCGCGTCGGGGCCGGCCAGCGGGCGCGCGGCGGCCCGCAGCAGGCGGGCGTCGGGGCGCTGCGCCGCCGTGCGCGGCAAGATGCTGTGGTGCACGTCGATTGTCGTCTGGCGCAGGAAATGCGTCATCGGCGGCAGCTCATGCATCCACTCGCGGTAGTAGCGCTGGTCGTAGGCGTCGTGGTGGGTGCCGAGCCAGCCGTGGCGCATGAGGGCGCCTTCCACCAGGGCCAGTTTGTCCTCCGGCACCAGGATGTCGATGTCGGAGAACAGGCGGCCGGGCGCCGGCGGCAAGCCGGCCGCCGCATACGCGCCGCCCTTGAGCAGCAGCAGCGGCAGGCCAAGCCCGGCCAGCGCCTTGCCGATCAGGCGAATTTCCCAGTAGGTGGCCTGGCGGTGGCGCCGTGCCAGCACGGCGGCCCACGCCAGCTGCTCGCGCGCCTGCGGCAGCGCGTGCGCCAGCTGCCCGTGCTGGTCCAGCCAGGCGTGCAGGGCGGCGCTGAGGTTGGCGGTTTCGGCCTGGCGCAGCAGCACGTCCCAGCCGGCCGGCGCCAGGGCGGCGGCGTGGTGCGGGTCGCGCAGGACGCGCAGCAGGACGGGCAGGTCAGGCGGCAAAGTCATCGAGGCGGGCAAAGGTGTCCAGGGCGTCGTCCAGCACACTATAGCGGAAACGGTAGCCGGCGGCCGTGTCGATCAGGCGTCCCAGGGCGTCGAAGCCGGCCGCGCCCAGCAAGCTGTAGTTGAAGCTGTTGCCGGCCAGTTCCATGAAGGTGGCGGCGCGCGCCAGCGGTTCCAGCGTGGTGGCGGCGCCGGCCGCGTAGTGCGGAAACACGATCCAGGCCGGCAGCGCCGGCTCGGCGGCGCGCTGCACGGCCAGGCCGGGCGCGCGCATGTGCGCCACCGTGCCTTTCAGCGTGTCGTGCACGGGCGGGCTGAGCACCGCGTCGGGCACGTAGGCGCGGATGATGTCGATCGATGCGTTCTTCAGGCTGATGGGGCGCGGGTTGGGCACCACCAGGCCGCTGTCCAGTTCGAGCAGGGTCAGCTCGTCCGACAGCAGGCGCCAGCCGCCCTTGCCGCTCAGGGCGGCGGTCAGGGTGCTCTTGCCCGAGCCGGGCGGCGCCGGCAGGATGACGGCGCGGCCGTTGCGCTCCAGCACGGCGGCATGCACGATCAGGTAGCGGTGGGCGCGGCCCGAGACGCACCAGTTGAAGCCCCATTCGAACATGGGGAAGGCATGCTGCAGCGGCATCGGCTGGAACATTTCGTGGCCGTCGCACTGCAGCCGCACTTGCGGGCGCAGCCAGCGGCGCGGCGAGCGCGGGCGCACCAGCTTCAAATGAAATTCGGCGAACGCGTCGTCCTCCAGCAGCGGGTAGGCGTCGTACAGCTGGCCGATGCCGGCCGTCACGCTGGGCACGTCAGCCTGCAGGCGCACGGTGAAGCGGCCCGTGCGCAGGCGCAGGCCGGGCCCGGCCAGGCGCGCATGCAGCGCGCTGGGCGACAGCGAGGCAATGGTCAGCAAGGTTCCACCAGGTAGAGTTCAGCGAGTTCGGCGAAGACGCGCTGCAAGGCCGGATCGGCCCAGTCGTCCGTCATCAGCGTGCCGTCGCGCAAGCCATGCAGCAGCTCGAGCGTGGCGTCGTCCAGCAGATGGGTGGCGCCCGAGACTTCGTTGTAGAGCACGCTTTGCCCTTGCCAACTGCGGCTGCGCAGGGATTGCCCCGGCACAATACGCCACTGCAGAGCCATCAAATCTTGACCTGATGCATCGTGCTCTTGAGGTAATCGACCACGTCGGCGCCGCTCCAGCCTTGCGCGCCCGCGGTCGGCACGTAGACGTAGGGATGGACTTGCAGTTCGTTCCAGATCGTGCGCAGCATGTTTTCCGACAGGAAGGTCGAGCGGCCCGACATCGTGTTCAGGTAGGCTGCCGTCAGGTGCGCGCCCAGGTTGTCCGGATCGAAGGTCGAGTCGTGATTGCCGAGCACCTCCTGGAGCGAGGCGCGGCCGATGGCCTTGCCGGTCGGGAAAATCGAACCGAATTCGGTGGCCGGCGGCACTGGCCACGTCAGGTGGCCGGGATTGTGGCCGCTCTTGCCGTTCGACTTCAGCGACTGCAGCCAGATCCCCGGGCTGAGCCCGGAACACGTGATGGGATCGGGGTTGCGGGCACTGACCAGGGCCGAGGCGGCGCCGGACGGGGTGGCGCACACGAGCTGGGCCATGCCCGGCTGGCTGTGCAGGGTCAGCAGCACGCCGGATGCAGCCGCCCCGGCGCGGGTAAAGCGGCGGCGTGCGGCGCCTTGGGCGCTCAATTGCCTGCCTGACTGTTGTTCGTTGGCCACGTCGTCATCCTTGCGAAAATGGGCGGGCAGCGCGCTGCCCTCGATAAGCCGGTTGGAAGCAAATATCGTTCCAAGCATTGCTTTCGTTCATGAAAGAACCGAAGAATCAGCCAGTTAGCCGCACTGGTCGGGGGGCGCTGGCCACTCCGCACGCCATGATAGCGTGAACTGTAAGAATTCTCGACAGTTATCGCTCGGCAGCCACGCTGGCTTAGAAGAAGCTCTCCGGAATCACCAGGATGTCGCCCGGACGCATCGGCACGTTGGCCGAAATGTCGCCGTTCTTGATCAGGTCGTTCAGGCGCACGGTGAATTGCTGCTGCTTGCCGTCCACGGTGCGGATGATGCTGGCCTTGTTGCCGGCGGCGAACTCGGTGACGCCGCCCACGGCAATCATCACGTCCAGGATCGACATGTCGCGCCGGTAGGGCAGCGATTGCGGCTTGGCGGCCTGGCCGATGACGCGGATCTGCTCGCCGTAGGTGCCGACAAAGCCGGTCACGATGACGGTGACCACCGGCTGCTGGATGAACTTGGCCAGGGCCTTTTCGATGTCGCGCGCCAGGGCAGTCGACGTCTTGCCGCTGGCTTCCAGGTCTTCCACCAGCGGGGTGGTGATCTTGCCGTCCGGACGCACCGGCACCACCTGCGACACTTCCGGGTTGCGCCAGACGATGATGCTCAGGTTGTCGCCCGGGCCGATCAGGTAGTCGGACTGCGGCACGGCGCCGGCATCGACCGGGGCGCCGCTGCGGGTGGCGGCACAGCCGCTCAAGCCCAGCGCGCCCAGCAGGACGGCAGCGGCAGCCAGCAGACGGACCAGCTTGGATTGCGTATTCACATTATTCTCCTTGTTTGCTTTTTAGCATTGCCTGTTATACCACGACTCTTGCTGCTTTGCCTTGCCTTTATTTGCCGGCGCCGCCTTGCTGCAACAGCTCATGCACGTGGCGCACGGGCACGGCATAGCTGATCCCGCTCGGATCGGTGATGGCGCTTTCCTTGGTGCCCTTGACCAGCGTCATGTTGATGACGGCCAGCACGGCACCGGTGTCGGGATCATACACGGGGCTGCCGCTGTTGGCCGGGTATGCCGTGCCGTCGAGCTGGTACAGTGTAAAGGGTGTGCCGCGCTGCAGCGTGGCAACGGTGCGCGGATTCAGGCCGCGCGAGGTGGGCGTGGGCAGGACTGCCGGCGTTTGCGCGGCCAGCAGCGCGCGGTGGGTCACGGCGTTCATGCCCAGCTGTATGCCCAGCGGGAACCCGGTGAAGGCCAGGTCGCGCCCCTCCTCGGCCAGTTCGCTGCCGGCCAGGGTCAGCGCCGGCAGCGGCGCGCCCGACAGGCGCAGATGGACCAGGTCGTGCGCGCGGTCGATCGCCACCACGGTGGCGGCGCGGAATTCCAGCTTGTCGCCCTTGCCGGTGACGATGCCCAGGGTTTCCAGCCGTTCCGTGTCGAGGCTGCCGACCGCGTGCGCGTTGCTGATCACCGACAAGCCGTCGCCCACCACGAAGCCGGTGGCATGGAACACGATGGCCGGGCTGCGCGTGCGCAGGTGGGTGCCGATGCCCACCACGCCCGGCTTGATGGCGGCGATGGTGCGCGGCAGCGGGGCGGCCGCGGCGCTCAGCGCGGCGCCGCCCAGGCAGGCAGCCAGGAAGAGCGAAATCAGCTTGGTCATGGGGTCTCCGCAGGAGATATTGTCATCGGGAAATGTTAAATGCTTTTCGTCAGTGCGACGCAACACACATAAATTAATAGTAACAGGCAGCGCGTTCTGCTGTATGATAGAGATTAGATGTTATTTAGGCAATATTAGAAGTGGGCATTGCGATAGTTTGCCTGCCTAACAAGGGATGAGTGATCGAGATGGCAGAATTGATGTCCTTGCTGTTGAGCTTTCTGAAGGCAATCGGAAAGTATCGCTGGTACGCCGTGGCAATTACCTGGGTAGTGGCGTTGGTGGGCTGGGCCGTGGTGTACCAGCTGCCCAATGACTACCAGGCCTCGGCGCGGGTGTATGTCGATACCCAGAGCATTCTGAAGCCGCTCATGTCGGGCATGACCACCACGCCGAACGTGGAGCAGCAAGTCATGTTCATGCGCCGCACCCTGATCAGCCGGCCCAACGTCGAGCGCGTGCTGCGCATGGTGGACCTGGACATCAAGGCCAAGGACAGCAAGCAGCACGAGAAGCAGGTCGATGAGCTCATGTCCGCGATCAAGATCAGCGGCACCGAGCGCGACGACATCTACACGATCTCCTACAACAACGAGAACCCCAAGCTGGGCAAGGACGTGGTGCAGTCCCTGCTGACCATCTTCGTCGAAGGCTCCTTCGGCGGCAAGAAGCAGGATTCGGAAAAGGCCGTCCAGTTCATCGACGACCAGATCAAGATGTACGAGGAGCGCCTGGCGGCCGGCGAGAATGCGCTGAAGGAATTCAAGATCCGCCACATGGGCTTGCTGCCGCGCCAGGGCAGCGACTACTCGAGCAACCTGGGCGACCTGTCCGACAAGCTGAACCAGGCGCGCCTGGAACTGCTGGAGGCCGAGCAGGCGCGCAATGCCATCAAGCGCCAGATTGCCGGCGAAGACTTGGCGCCGGCGGCCGAACAGCAGAACATCAGCAATCCGGAAATCGACGGCCGCATCACGGCCATGGAAAAGCAGCTCGACACGCTGCGCATGCAGTACACCGAAGAGCATCCGGACATCGTGGCGACCAAGCGCCTGATTGCTTCGCTGCAGCAGCGCAAGAAGGAAGAGGCGAAGAAGCTGGCGCGCAGCAGCGACCCGGGCGCCAGCTACAGCCCGATGCTGCAGCAGCTGAACGTGGCGCTGTCGGTCGAGGAAGCGCGCGTGGCCGCGCTCAAGGCGCGCGTGGGCGAATACTCGACCCGCCTGGGCCGTCTGCGCGCGCAGAGCACGCAGGCACCGGAAGTGGAAGCGCAGCTGGCCCAGCTGAACCGCGATTACCTGATCAACAAGGACAACTACGAAAAGCTGGTGCAGCGCCGCGAAGCGGCCAAGCTGTCCGGCGACCTCAGCTCGGCGACCGACATGATGAGTTTCCGCGTCATCGACCCGCCCGTCGTGCCGCGCACGCCGGCCGGCCCCAACCGCCTGCGCTTCTATGCGATCGTGTTCGCCGGCGCCTTGCTGGCCGGCCTGGGCGGCGCGTTCCTGATGAGCCAGATCCGGCCGACCTTCCTCAGCCAGCACAGCCTGCGCGAAGTCACCGGCGTGCCGATCCTGGGCAGCATCAGCATGAACTGGACCGAGCAGCAGAAAACGTCGCGCCGGCGCCGCCTGTACGCCTTCGGCTTGGCGGTGGCGTCGCTGCTGACCGCGTTTGGCGGTGTCATGACCATCACCTTGCTGCGCGCTGGCTAAGCGCCCACTACCCAGGGAGTCCTTCAAGTGAGCATTATCGAAAAAGCTGCCAACCGCCTGGGGCACGCGGCGCGCCCTGCCGATGCCGCCGACGCGGCGTCCGCGGTGGAAGCCGTGGCCGACGCGGCCCCCGCCTCCGCCCTGCCACCAGCGGCCGCACCCGCCGCATCCGCCGCACCTGCCGCACCGGTGCTGGCCACGCTGGCGCCGGCCAGCCACAGCAGCGGCGACGCGCGCCGCACCACCCACACCGTCGAGCTGGACCTGGCGCGCATGCACGAAGTCGGCCTGGTCACCGCCGCCGGCGGCCGCACATCGCTGGTGGAAGATTTCCGCATCATCAAGCGCCCGCTGATCAAGCGCGCCTTCGGCCCGCGCAAGCCGGGCGAGAACCCGGGCAACCTGATCATGATCACCAGCTCGCTGCCGGGCGAGGGCAAGACCTTCTGTTCCATCAACCTGGCGATGAGCATTGCCATGGAGCTGGACCACACCGTGCTGCTGGTGGACGCCGACGTGGCGCGCCCGTCGGTGCTGCGCACCCTGGGCCTGCCGGCCCAGCGCGGCCTGATGGACATCCTGCTGGACGACGAGCTCGACATGGCCGACGTCATGCTGCGCACCAACGTCAACACGCTGTCGATCCTGCCGGCCGGCACCAGTTCGCCGCGCGCCACCGAGCTGCTGGCCTCGCACAGCATGAAGAACCTGGTCAACGAGATTGCCAACCGCTACCCGGACCGCATCGTCATCTTCGACTCGCCGCCCCTGCTGCTGACCTCGGAATCGCACGTGCTGGCCTCGAACATGGGCCAGATCGTGCTGGTGGTGGAATCGGAGCGCACGACCCAGCACGCGGTGAAGGAATCGCTGCGCCAGCTGGACGGCTTGAGCAACGTCAACCTGATCTACAACAAGTCGCGCGAGTTCCCGGGCACCGAAACGTATGACTATCACTATGGTTAAACGCCGCCTGGCCCTGCTGCCGTTGGCGGCGGGCCTGTGTGCGGCGTTCCCGGCCCAGGCCGCGTGGGATTTCACGCCCCAGGCCAGTGCCCGCGTCACCTGGTCGGACAACCTCGGGCGCCTGCCCGACGAGCGCGCCGAAAGCGGCATCGTGCTGGAACTCACGCCGGGCTTCCAGCTGGAAAACCATTCGCCGCGCTTCCAGTTCCGCATGGCATATGCACTGCACCTGTACCAGTATGCGGGGCACCGGCCGCCCAGCGCCCAGCGCCACAGCCAGAGCCTGCGCAGCGACCTGCGCTCGCGCCTGGTCGACGAGCTGCTGTTCCTGGATGCGCAGGCTGCCGTCTCGCAGCAGACCGTGTCCGCGTTCGGCCCGCTGGGCGGAGATAGCGATTACCTGCGCAACAACCGCAACGAGGTGCGCTCGTACCAGGTCAGCCCCTATCTGGTGCACCGTTTCGGCGCTTTTGCCAATGGCGAACTGCGCTACCGGCACGATGCCGTCAGCTCCGACAATATCGGTTTTCGCCGCAGCACTGGCAATACCGTCTCCGCCAGCCTGGCCAGCGGGCCGAGTTTCCGCCGCTTCGGCTGGACGGCCAGCGTGTCGCGCGGCGTGGTGGAGGACAAGCTGCCCCCGACCGGCGAGCGGGAGAACGAGCAAACCTCGAGCTCCAAGAACGCCAACCTGGCCCTGCGCTACGCGGCGTCGCCGCAGCTCAACGTCGGCGTGTTCGGCGGCTACGACAGCTACGACTTCGATGGGCTGGGCGGCGCCCAGTCCGGCGCCGCCTATGGCGCCAGCGTCGACTGGACGCCTTCGGCGCGCACCTCGCTCAAGGCCTCGGCCGGCCACCGCTTCTACGGCCCCAGCTACAGCCTGGCGCTGCAGCACCGCAGCCGCGGCACGGTGTGGAACATCGCCTACAGCGATGCGGTGAGCAGCACGCGCAGCCAGTTCGTGCTGCCGCAGGCGGTCGATACCGCCGCCATGCTGGACAACCTGTTCCGCGCCCAGATCCCCGATGCGGCGCTGCGCGCCGCCATCGTGCAAGCGTATATGCAGTCGTCCGGCCTGCCGCCCACCTTGCCCAACAGCGTCAACTTCCTCAGCAACCGCTATTCGCTGCTCAAGCAGCTGAACGCGTCGATGGCGTGGCAGCTGGCGCGCACCACCAGCGTGCTGACGGTGTTCAAGTCGCGCCGCGAAATGCTGTCGAGCCAGGCGGTGGACAGCACCTTGCTGGGCAACACGTTCTCCAGCCTGAACGACAATACCGAGCAGCTGGGGGTGTCTGCCAGCGTCAGTTACCGCATCGGCCCGCACACCACCGCGGCGCTGGCTGCCAGTGCCGTGAACGTGGAATCGCTGACCGTGGCGCGCGACAACCGGCACCGCGACGTGCGCGCGCACCTGGCGCGCAACTTCGGCGCGCGCGCCAGCGCCATGGTGGAAGTGCGGCGCGCGCGCGGCAACGCCGGGCTGGGCGGCCAGCAGTACACCGAAAACGTCGTGTCCGCAGTGTTGACGGCCAAATTCTGAGCGTAGGTTTGACATCATGTATGAGAGCTATTACGGGCTGAGCGACAAGCCCTTCCGTCTGCGGCCCGACCCGCACTTCTTCTTTGGCAGCAAGGGCCACAAGCGCGCCATGGCCTACCTGGAGTACGGCCTGTCGCAGGGCGAGGGCTTCATCGTCATCACGGGCGAGGTCGGCGCGGGCAAGACGACCCTGGTGCGCAACCTGTTCAACCACATCGCGTCGGACCGCATTGTCACCTGCCACCTGGTCAACACCCACCTCGATTCGGACGACGTGCTGCGCGGCGTGGTGGGCGGCTTTGCCTTGCCATGCGAGGACACGGCCAGCAAGACCACCCTGCTGGGGCGCCTGGAGACCTTCCTGCGCCAGTGCGAGCAGGAGGGCAAGCGCGCCCTGCTGGTGGTGGACGAAGCGCAGAACCTGACGCCCAAGGTGGTGGAGGAATTGCGCATGCTGTCCAATTTCCAGACCGACGAGAAGTCGCTGCTGCAAACTTTCCTGCTGGGCCAGCCGGAATTCCGCGCCACCCTGCACAGCCCCGGCATGTCGCAGCTGCGCCAGCGCGTGATCGCCACCTACCACCTGGGGCCGATGGACAGCGCCGAGAGCCAGGCCTACATCGAACACCGCATGCGCACCGTGGGCTGGCGCGGCGACCCGCACCTGACGCCGGCGGCCTACGCCGCCGTGTTCGAGTACACGGGCGGCATTCCGCGCAAGACCAACCACCTGATGGACCGCCTGCTGCTGATGGGCTTCCTGGAAGAGATGCACGAGTTCACCGACGCCGACGTCGACACGGTGATCCGCGACATCCAGCAGGAATTCCAGCCGCCGGCACCGGCGCCGGAAGCGGCCGGCGCCCCGGTCGCCGTGGCGCCCGGCTGCGAGCCGGACCTCATGTTTGCCGGGCAGTACCCGGCGCTGCTGGACGAGCGCATGATGCGCGTCGAAAAATCCCTGACGTCGGTGCTGTCGATCCTGAAGAAGATCGTGCGTTCGCCGTCGTCCTACAACATCCAACAGGACAGCAACGAATGAGCCCTTTCCGTATCCTGTGCGTCGTGGGCGCGCGCCCCAACTTCATGAAGATGGCGCCCATCATGGCCGCCTTCGCGCAGCACAAGCCGCACGTGGAAGCGCTGCTGGTGCACACCGGCCAGCATTACGACGTGGCAATGAACCACCAGTATTTCGAGGCGCTGGGCATTCCCAGCCCGGACATCAACCTGGAAGTCGGTTCCGGCAGCCATGCCCAGCAGACGGCGGAAGTGATGAAGCGTTTCGAGCCGGCCATGGACGAGGTGCAGCCTGCGGCCGTGCTGGTGGTGGGCGACGTCAATTCCACCATTGCCTGCGCCCTGGTGGCGGCCAAGAAGGGCGTGCCGGTGATCCACGTGGAAGCGGGCCTGCGCAGCTTTGACCGCGCCATGCCCGAGGAAATCAACCGCGTGCTGACCGACCAGCTGTCCGACCTGCTGTTTACCACCGAGGAGAGCGGCGCGGCCAACCTGGCCAAGGAAGGCATCGGCGCCGAGCGCGTGCACTTCGTCGGCAACGTCATGATCGACACCCTGCGCGCCAACCTGGCGCGCGCCATCCCGGCGCAGAAGATCGCGGCCGACGCGGGACGTCCCGACTTCAAGGCCGGCAAGGGCGAGTACGCGGTACTGACCCTGCATCGCCCGTCCAACGTGGACGACAAGGCCGTGCTGCAAGGCCTGCTGGAAACGGCGGCGCAGATCAGCGCGCAGACGCCGGTGATCTTCCCGGTCCATCCGCGCACCCGCGCCACGATCGAGAAGTTCGGCCTGTCGCACCTGCTGGACCGCCCGGAAGTGCTGCTGCTGCCGCCCATGGGCTACCACGAGATGCTGGGCCTGATGCAGGACGCGCGCGTGGTGCTGACCGATTCGGGCGGCATCCAGGAGGAAACCACGGCGCTGGGCACGCCCTGCATCACCTTGCGCAACAACACCGAGCGCCCGATCACGGTCGACGAAGGCACCAACACCATTGCCGGCAACGACCCGGCGCACATCCTGGCCGCCTACCACGCGCTGCTGGCAGGCAGCGGCAAGTCCGGCCGCATCCCGCACTACTGGGACGGCCGCGCCGCCGAGCGCATCGCCGCCATCGTGCTGGACTGGCTGAAGGCCCGGGGCTGAGCATGGACAAGCCGGTGCGCAATGCGATGACCATCGACGTGGAAGACTACTTCCAGGTGTCGGCCTTCGCGCCGCACATCAGCCGCGACAGCTGGCCGCAGCGCGAATGCCGGGTGGAGGCCAACATCGACCGCATCCTCGGCATCCTCGACGCCGGCGCGGCGCACGGCACCTTCTTCACGCTGGGCTGGATCGCCGAGCGCTATCCGGCCATGGTGCGCCGCATCGTGGCCGCCGGCCACGAGCTGGCCAGCCACGGCTATGGCCACCTGCGTGCGTCGGACCAGACGCGCGAGCAGTTCATGGACGACATCACAAGCAGCAAGAAGATCCTGGAGGACATCGGCGGCCAGCCGGTGCAGGGCTACCGCGCGCCGAGCTTCTCGATCGGCCCGGGCAACCTGTGGGCGCTGGACGCGCTGCAGGAAGCGGGTTACCGCTACAGCTCCTCGATCTATCCGATTGCGCACGACCACTACGGCATGCCCGATGCGCCGCGCTTCGCCTTCCACCCGAACGGCGCGCAAGGGCTGCTGGAAGTGCCGATCACCACGGTGCGCATCGGCCAGCGCAACCTGCCGGCCGGCGGCGGCGGCTATTTCCGTCTGCTGCCGTACGCGGTGTCGCGCGGCCTGATGCGGCGCGTGAACCAGGCGGACGGCCAGCCGGCCATCTTCTACTGCCATCCGTGGGAGCTCGACCCGGGCCAGCCGCGCATGGCCGGCGTGGGACTGAAGACGCGCTTCCGCCACTACGTCAACCTGCACCGCATGGAGTCGCGCATCAGGGCCCTGACGCGTGATTTCGCGTGGGACCGCATGGACCGCATCTTCCTGGGGCAGCAATGACCTCGATCATCGAAGCCGCGGCAGAGCGCCGCGCGGCCCGCGCCAGGGCCGAAGCCGAAACCGTGACCGCGCTGGCGGTGGCCGCCGCCCCGGACCCGGCGCAGCCTCCGACGCAGCAGCCGCTGGTGCAGTTGCTGGGCGAGAGCGCCGACGAACGCGCGCGCTGGGACGCCTTCGTGCAGTCCTGCCCGCAGGCGACCTTCTTCCACCGCAGCGGCTGGAAGAGCGTGATCGAGCAGTGCTACGGCCACCCGACATGGTTCTTCTACGTGGAGGAGGGCGGCGTGATCACCGGCGTGCTGCCCCTGGCGCGCATGAAAAGCCGCCTGTTCGGCCACTACCTGGCGTCGCTGCCGTTCTGCGTCTACGGCGGCGTGGCCGCCAGCACCGAGGCCGCGCGCACCCTGCTGGACAAGGCCGCCGAGGAGCTGGCCGCCAGCCTGGGTGTGGGCCACCTGGAGTACCGCAACTACGCGCCGGCGCACCCGGACGATCCGAAGTGGCAGGGCAAGGACCTGTACTACACCTTCCGCAAGGCCATCAGCGCCGACGACGAAGAGAACATGAACGCCATCCCGCGCAAGCAGCGCGCGATGGTACGCAAGGGCATCAAGTGCGGGCTGCGGGGCGAGGTGGACGACAACGTCGACCGCATGTTCACCGCCTACGCCAAGAGCGTGCACCGCCTGGGCACCCCGGTCTTCCCCAAGAAGTACTTCGCCATGCTCAAGGAAGTGTTCCAGGACGATTGCGAAGTGCGCGTCATCGTGCAGGACGGCCAGCTGGTGGCCGGCGTGCTGAGCTTCTTCTTCCGCGACGAAGTGCTGCCATATTACGGCGGCGGCATGGACATCGCGCGCGACGTGGCCGGCAACGACTTCATGTACTGGAACCTGATGCAGGCCTCTGCCGCCAAGGGTTACCGCATGTTCGATTTCGGCCGCAGCAAGAAGGGCACCGGCGCCTTCGACTTCAAGAAGAACTGGGGCTTCACCGCGCAGCCGCTGCCTTACGAGTACCAGCTGTTCGCGGCCGACGCCCTGCCGGACGTGAACCCGCTCAACCCGAAGTACCAGCTGTTCATCAAGCTGTGGAAGATCATGCCGCTGCCGCTGGCCAATGCGCTGGGGCCGTTCATCGTCAAGAACCTGGGGTAAGCCGTGGAAGACCTGCTGCTGCTGGTGCATCGCATCCCCTATCCGCCGAACAAGGGCGACAAGATCCGCTCCTGGCACCTGCTCAAGCACCTGGCGCAGCGCTACCGCGTGCACCTGGCCACCTTCGTCGACGACGCCGACGACTGGCAGCACGTACCGGCGGTGCGGGCCGTGTGCGCCTCCAGCCACTTCGCCGCGCTGTCGCCGCGCGGCGCGCGCCTGCGCAGCCTGGGCGCGGTGCTGCGCAACCGTTCCCTCTCGCTTGACTACTACCGCGACGCCGGTCTGCGGCGCTGGGTGGACGACGCCATGCGCCGGCACGGCATCGGTCGCGTGGTGGTGTTTTCCTCGCCGATGGCGCAGTATGCCGAAGCCTGGCCGCAGGCGCGCCGCATCGTCGATTTCTGCGACGTCGATTCCGACAAGTGGCGCCAGTACGCCCTGCGCAAGCGCTGGCCGGCCAGCGCCGTGTTCGGCTATGAAGCGAGCCGCCTGCTGCGCTACGAGCGCCACATCGCCGCCAGCTGCGACGCGGCGCTGTTCGTCTCGGCGCCGGAAGCGGAGCTGTTCCGCAGCCTGGCGCCGGAAAGCGCGGCGCGCACCGGCTGGTTCAGCAACGGTGTCGATACCGGCTACTTTGCGCCGGGCGACTTCGTCAATCCGTACGCCGCCGGCGACAAGGCGCTGGTGTTCTGCGGCGCCATGGACTACTGGCCCAATATCGACGCCGTGCAATGGTTCGCGACCGAAGTGCTGCCGGCGCTGCGGGCGCGCGACGCGGCCGTGCGCTTCGTGATCGTGGGCGCGCGCCCGGCGCCGCAAGTGCAGGCCCTGGCCTGCCTGCCGGGCGTGAGCGTGACCGGCACCGTGCCCGACGTGCGGCCCTATGTGGCGCACGCCGCGCTCTCGGTGGCGCCGCTGCGCGTGGCGCGCGGCATCCAGAACAAGGTGCTGGAAGCGATGGCCATGGCCAAGGCGGTGCTGGTGACGCCGCAGGCACTGGAAGGCATCGAGGCCGCCCCCGGGCGCGAACTGCTGCTGGCGGACGACGCGCAGCAATGGATTGCGGCGGCGGCGGCGGCCCTGGCCGGCGCGCAGGACGCGCTGGATGCGCTCGGCCTGGCGGCGCGGGCGCGCGTGGAAGCGGCCTACAGCTGGGACGCCCGCCTGGCGCCGCTGGACCGCATGATCGAAACCCCGGCTGCGCACGGCGATGCCGCAGCCCCAGCCCTTTGGACCCCGGCATGAACACTGTCCCTTCCCCTGGCTCCACCACCCTGGCCGCCCCGGCCCCGGCGTCCTGGCTGGCCGGCGCGCGCAATGCGCTGCTGGTGGCGCTGGTGATGCTGCTGCCGCTGGCGCTGTTCCATGAGACGGCGCTCTCGCTGGCCGAGATCTGGCAGCGCTCGGAAACCTTCGCGCACGGCTTCCTGATCCTGCCCATCAGCCTGTGGCTGATCTGGCGCCAGCGCGCCGCGCTGCAGGAGCTGCCGCTGCGGCCGTACTGGCCGGCCCTGCTGGGCCTGGCCGTCTGCGGCGCCGCCTGGCTGCTGGGCGAGCTGGTGGAAGCGGGCATCGTGTGCCAGTACGCGCTGGCGGCCATGCTGCCGCTGACGGTGCTGGCCGTGCTGGGCCGGCGCATTGCCGGCGCGCTGCTGTTCCCGCTGGCCTTCCTCCTGCTCGGGGTGCCGGTGGGCGAGAGCCTGGTGCCGCCGCTGATCGACCTGACGGCCGACATCACGGTCGACGCCCTGCGCCTGACCGGCATTCCGGTGCTGCGCGATGGCAATAACTTCGCCATCCCGAGCGGCAACTGGTCGGTGGTGGACGCCTGCAGCGGCCTGCGCTACCTGATTTCCTCGGTCACCCTGGGCTGCCTGTTCGCCTACCTGAGCTATCGCTCGGCCTGGCGCCGCGGCGCCTTCGTGCTGGCCTCGGTGCTCGTGCCGCTGGCGGCCAACGGCGCGCGCGCCTACATGATCGTGATGATGGGCCACCTGAGCGGCATGACCATGGCGGTCGGCGTGGACCACCTGATTTACGGCTGGGTGTTCTTTGGCGTGGTGATGCTGCTGCTGTTCTGGGTCGGCAGCTTCTGGCGCGAGGACCACCGCGCGCCGGCCGCCGCGCCGTCCGCGCCGCGCCACGCCGCGCCGCCGCTGGCATGGCCGCCCGTGCTGGGCGCCGCGGCTGCGGTGCTGGCGCTGCTGGCCGTGTGGCCGCTGCTGGCGGCGCGCGCCGCGCAGGCCGCCCCGGCCGCGCCGCCGGTGCGCCTGGCGCTGGCCGCGCGCGCCACGCCCGGCCCCGAATTCAGCGCCTGGCAGCCGGACTTTGCCCCGGCCAACAGCACGCTGCGGCAATCCTTCGCCGGCCAGCCGCCGGTCGGCCTGACCTTGCTGTACTACCGCGACACCCCGGGCGGCGCCAAGATGATCACCTCCACCAACCGCCTGGGCGACATCAAGGGCGCCTTGCGCGAGAACAGCAGCGCCCTGCGCGAGGAGCGCGTGGGCGGGCGCAGCGTGGCCGTGCGCGAAGCGCAGCTGGGCGTGGAAGGGCGGCGCCTGCTTGTGTGGCAGTGGTACTGGGTGAACGGAAACATGACCAGCAGCAACTATGTTGGCAAATTGTTACAGGTGAAGGAGAAATTGCTGACCGGCAGCGGCGATGGCGCGGCCGTGATGGTATTCTCGCCTTACGACGAAGACCCCGCGCCGGCGCGCGCCGCCCTGCGTGCCTTCCTGGATAGCAACCTCACGCCGCTGGAGCAGGCCCTGGCCGGCAACCGGCGCCCCTGATTCCCTGCCATGAACGACATTCCCCTCATCGTCCACCTGACGTATGCGCTTGATTTCGGCGGCATGGAAAACCTCATGGTCGAGCGCATCAACCGCATGCCGGCCGAGCGTTACCGCCACGCCGTGGTCTGCCTGACGCGCGCCAACCCGGCGTTCGTCAAGCGCATCAGCAAGCCCGGCGTCAGCGTGCACGTGCTGGGCAAGCAGCCCGGCCTGTCGCTGGCCACGCACGGCGTGCTGTGGCGCCTGCTGCGCGCGCTGCAGCCGGCCGTGCTGCACAGCTATAACTTCTCGGCCATCGAGTACGCGCCGGCCGCGCTGCTGGCCGGCGTGCCGGTGCGCGTCAACGGCGCCCATGGGCGCGACCATACCGACCCGCAAGGCACCAACCGCAAGCACAACCTGCTGCGCCGCCTGATGCTGCCCTTCTATGACGTGTGCTACGCCAATTCGGCCGCCATGGAAGAGTGGAACCGCGCCGTGATCGGCGTGCCGGCGGCCAAGAGCCGCCTGCTGGCCAACGGCATCGACGCCGAGCGCTTCCGCCTGCGCGGCGCCAGCGAGGCGCGGCCCTTCTTCAACGAGGGCGAGATCGTGATCGGCACGGTGGGCCGCGCGCAGGACGTGAAGGACCACGCCACCCTGGTCGACGCCTTCCTGCTGCTGCGCGAGCAGCTGCCCCAGTTGCGCGAGCGCCTGCGCCTGGCCATCGTCGGCGACGGCCCGCTGCTGCAGTCCCTGCGCGACAAGGTGGCCGCGGCCGGCGCCGCCGCCGCGGTGTGGCTGCCGGGCGCGCGCAACGACGTGCCCGACATCCTGCGCAGCTTCGACGTGTTTGCCATGTCCTCGATTGCCGAGGGCACGCCCGGCTCGGCGCTGGAGGCGATGGCCAGCGGGCTGCCCGTGGTGGGCACGCGCGTGGGCGGCATTCCTGAAGTGATCGAAAACGGCGTCACCGGCCAGCTGGTGCCGCCATCGAATGCCGCGGCCATGGCGACGGCGCTGCGGCATTACGTGGAGGCGCCGGAGCTGGCGCGGCGCCACGGCAGGGCAGGGCGCGAGCGCGTGCTGCGCAAGTACAGCATGCCGGCCATGGTGGCCGCCTACCAGGACATGTACGACAGCTTGTGCGAACGCAAGCTCAAAATAAGAAGGCCAGTACCATCATGTGCGGAATAACAGGGATCATGGATGCGCGCGGCGGGCGCGCGGTGGACGAGGCGCTGCTGCGCCGCATGAACGACACGCAGCACCACCGCGGCCCGGACGAGGGCGACACTTACGTCGAGCCGGGCATCGGCTTCGGCCACCGCCGCCTGTCGGTGATCGACATCGCCATGGGCCAGCAGCCGCTGGGCAACGAGGACGGCAGCGTGATGGTCTGCTACAACGGCGAGATCTACAACTACCGCGAGCTGACCGAGCAGCTCAAGGCGCTGGGCCACACCTTCAAGACCAAGAGCGACACCGAGGTGATCGTGCACGCCTGGGAAGAGTGGGGCGAGGATTGCGTGCACCACTTCCGCGGCATGTTCGCCATCGGCCTGTGGGACCGCAACCAGCAGGTCATGTTCCTGGCGCGCGACCGCCTGGGCGTCAAGCCGCTCTACTACGCCATGACGCCGGACGGCTGGTTCGCCTTCAGTTCCGAACTGAAGGCCCTGCGCATGCATCCTTCGCTGCCGCGCGCGATCGACCCGCGCGCGGTGGAGGACTATTTTGCCTACGGCTACGTGCCGGAGCCCAAGACCATATACCAGGGCGCGCTCAAGCTGGCGCCCGGCTTCCGCCTGACGCAGAAGGTCGGCGCGCCGCTGGCGCAGCCGCAGCAGTTCTGGGACGTGCCGTTCAAGCTGCACGAAAAGATGACCGAGAGCGACGCCCAGGGCGAGCTGGTGGAGCGCCTGCGCGAAGCGGTGAAGATCCGCCTGGTGGCCGAAGTGCCGCTGGGCGCCTTCCTGTCGGGCGGCGTCGATTCCTCCGCCGTGGTGGCGATGATGGCCGGCCTGGACAAGAGCCCCGTGCACACCTGCTCGATCGCCTTCCAGGACAAGGCCTTCGACGAATCGGAGTACGCGCGCCAGGTGGCGCAGCTGTACCAGACCGACCACTTCGTGGAGACCGTCGACACCGACGACTACGGCCTGCTCGACACCCTGGCCCACCTGTACGACGAACCGTTTGCCGACAGCTCGGCGATCCCGACCTACCGCGTGTGCGAACTGGCGCGCAAGCGCGTCACCGTGGCGCTGTCGGGCGACGGCGGCGACGAGAACCTGGCCGGCTACCGCCGCTACCGCTACGCCATGGCCGAGCAGAGCGTGCGCGGGCGCATCCCGGAAATGCTGCGCAAGCCGGTGTTCGGCACCCTGGGCCGGGTCTATCCGAAGGCCGACTGGGCGCCGCGCATGTTCCGCGCCAAGACCACCTTCGAGGCCCTGTCGCGCGACCTGGTGGAGGGCTACTTCCACGGCGTGTCGATCATGTCCGACGCCATGCGCGCGCGCCTGTTCTCGGACAAGTTCCGCGCCGGCCTGCAGGGCTACAGCGCGATCGACGTGATGCGCGGCCATGCCGCCAACTCGCCCACCGACGACCCGCTGTCGATGATCCAGTACCTGGACATGAAGACCTACCTGCCGGGCGACATCCTGACCAAGGTCGACCGCGCCTCGATGGCGCACGCGCTGGAAGTGCGGGTGCCGCTGCTGGAC
>JAJTCO010000054.1 GCA_021323265.1 Pseudoduganella sp.
GCGGTGTGGGTCATGCTGGGCCGTCGCAACATGAATCCTTCCATCCCGCGCAAGTTCGGCCTGGGCCTGCTGGGCAACGGCCTGGCCTTCGGCCTGCTGATGTACGCGCTGACCTTCCTGGTCGACGACAAGGGCCTGATCCCGTTCTGGACCCTGTTCATGGTGTACGTGATCCAGTCGATCGGCGAACTGTGCCTGTCGCCAATCGGCCTGTCGATGGTGACCAAGCTGGCGCCTACCCGCCTGGTGGGTATGGGCATGGGCGGCTGGTTCCTGTCCACCGGTATCGGCAACAACCTGTCCGGCATCTTCGCCTCGCACGTTTCCGGCGAAACCGGCATGTCGGTGACCTCGGCGCTGTCCGGCTACACCTTCGGCTTCTGGTCCCTGATGGGCGCAGGCGTGGTGCTGTTCCTGATCGCCCCACTGGTGCAAAAACTGATGCACGGCGTGAAGTAAACGGCCAACGGCCCCAAGAAAAAAGGCAGCTTCGGCTGCCTTTTTTTTTATCCGCCCGCGCCGCCTATGCGTGCGCGGCGAGCCAGGTGTCGAGCCGGGCTTCGGCGCCGGCCGGCAGGTGCAGTCCCAATTTGGAGCGGCGCCACAGGATGTCCGCCGCCGTCACCGCCCACTCCTTGCGGCGCAGGTAGTTCACTTCCACCGCGTACAGGCCGGGCAGGATCTCCTCCCCCATGTCGGCCAGCGCCGCGCAGCCGTCGAGCAGCGTATGCACGCGCGTGCCGTATGCGCGCACGTAGCGCTTGACCAGCTCGTGCGGCAGCCAGGCGTACTTGACCTGCACGGCAGCGGCCCACTGGCAGAACTCCAGCACGGAGCGGTTCTGCGGCACGGCGCCAAACAGGTCGCCGCCGGGCAGGCAGGCTTTTTCCGTCCAGCCGCGCGCCCGCTTGCCGAGCCGCTTGCACAGAATGTCGACCGCGTCTTCGGCCAGCTTGCGGAAGGTCGTGATCTTGCCGCCGAAAATGCTCAGCAGCGGCGCCCCTTCGTCGTCCAGTTCCAGGAAATAGTCGCGCGTGACCGCCTTGGCGTCGGCGGCGGCGTCCTCGATCAGGGGGCGCACGCCAGAATAGGTCCACACGACGTCGGCCGGGCGCACCGGTTCGCGGAAATAATCGCTGGCCAGCTCGCACAGGTAGCGGATCTCGCCTTCCTCGATCGCCACCCGACCCGGGTCGCCCGTGTATTCGAGGTCGGTGGTGCCGATCAGGGTGAAGTCGCGTTCGTAAGGGATGGCAAACACGATCCTGCCGTCCTGGTTCTGGAAAATGTAGGCATTCTCGTGTTCGAAAATGCGCCGCACGATGATATGGCTGCCCTTGACCAGCCGCAGCTGGCGCGCCTGCGGCTTGCCGGCCGCCTGCAGGAACGATTGCGTCCACGGCCCGGCCGCGTTGACGATCGAACGGGCGCTGATGCGCTTTTCCGTGCCGTCGGCCTTGCGCAGCGTGGCGATCCACAGCTCGCCCTGGCGCTCCACGCCGACGCAGGTGGTGCGGGTCAGGATGCAGGCGCCCTTGGCGCAGGCATCAATCGCGTTCAGCACCACCAGGCGCGCGTCGTCGACCCAGCCGTCGGAATATTCGAAGCCGGTGCCAAAGCTTTCCTTGAGCGGCCTGCCGGCGGGATGGCAGCGCAGGTCGATCGCGCGCGAACCGGGCAGCAATTCGCGCTTGGCCAGCATGTCGTACAGGAACAGGCCGGCCCGTATCATCAGCGCCGGGCGCTGCCCGGCGTTGTGCGGCATGACAAAGCGCATCGGCCACATGATGTGGGGTGCGCTGCGCAGGAGCACCTCGCGTTCGGCCAGTGCCTTGCGCACCAGCCGGAATTCATAGTATTCCAGGTAGCGCAGGCCGCCGTGGATCAGTTTGGTGGAGGCGGACGACGTATGCGATGCCAGGTCGTCCTTTTCACATAACACGACGCACAGTCCGCGGCCGGCGGCATCGCGCGCAATGCCCGCGCCATTGATCCCGCCGCCAACCACCAGTACATCGCAATCTACGTCCGCCATGCGCTCCCCGATTACTGTTTATAAACGACGCCGTCCTTCATCACGAAGCCGACCTTCTGCAGCAGCGTGATGTCCTTCAGCGGATCGCCCGCCACCGCCACGATATCGGCAGCATACCCCGGCTCCAGCGAGCCAAGGCGGTTGGATTGCCCCAGCAGCGAAGCGGCGCCCAGGGTGGCGCTGCGGATCGCTTCCAGCGCCGGCATGCCCGCTTCCACCATGTAGGCAAATTCCTTGGCGTTCTCGCCGTGCGGGAAAACGCCGGCATCGGTGCCGAACGCAATCTTCACGCCGGCCTTGTAGGCGCGCGCGAACGTGCCCTGGATCTGCGGGCCGATGGCGGCCGCCTTCGGGCGCACCAGCGGCGAGTAGTAATTCGCGTCCTTCGCCTTGTCCGCCACGAAGCGGCCGGCGCTGATGGTGGGCACGAACCAGGAGCCATTCTTCTTGAACAGGGCGATGCATTCGTCGTCCATGAAGGTGCCGTGCTCGATGGAGTCCACGCCCGCCTTGAGCGCGCGCTTCAGGCCTTCGGTGCCGTGGGCATGCGCCGCCACGCGGAAGCCGTAGTCCTTGGCGGCGGCGATCAGGGCCTTCAGTTCGGTATCGTCGAACTGCGAATTCATGCCGCTCGAAGCCTGGCTCAGGACGCCGCCGGTGGCGGTAATCTTGATCAGGTCGGCGCCTTCCTGGTAGCGGGCTCGCACGGCGCGGCGCGCTTCGTCCGGAGTGTTGATCACCCCCTCGTCCGGTCCCGGCGCGCCATGCAGGTGGCGCAGCTCGCGCGACTTGCCGTTGCTCGGGTCACCGTGGCCGCCGGTGGTGGCGATGGTTTTACCGGAGGTGAACATGCGCGGGCCGACGATGGCGCCGGTGTTGATGGCACGCTTCATGGCGATGTTCAGGCCTTCGTTGGCGCCCAGGTCGCGCACCGTGGTGAAGCCGGCCTTCAGGGTGCGCTCGGCGTTGGCGACCGAATCATAGGCGCGGTCGACGGCGTCCAGCGTCAGTTGGCCGCGCAAGGCGTCCACCTGGGGCTGGGTCTGGCCGGACAGGTGCACGTGCATGTCGATGAAGCCGGGCATGCAGGACATGGCGCTCATGTCGACGTCGCCCCTGCCCTTGGTCGGCTCGACCGATTTCACGCTGCCGTTTTCTATGTGGACCGTCACCTTCTCGCGCCACACGCCGGCCTTCACGTCCAGCAGGCGGCCGCAGTCGACCGTTTGTGTCGCGGCGCTTGCCGTCCCCATTACCAGCAGCAGGCTTGCCGCACCCAGTTTTTTCATCGCCCAGTCTCCGTTTAACTAGTTAGCTTTTTCACGCGCCACCCACAAGAGCAGCGCCATGATTACAGCATAAGGTAGCAGGGACAGCAAATCCGCGCTTGGGCCGCTGAAAAATGGATTGCTGCGTTCCGCCCAATTGGCGATGGCGGCGTCGAAATCGGTCAGCACGCCGGCGGTAATGGCGATCACGATGCCGGCCAGGGCGCCGCCCGCGATGTAGCCGGAGGCCAGCAGGACGCCTTCGCTGCGGTCGCCCGCCGCCTGGCGCTCTTCCGCCGCCAGGCCGGCATACTGCGGCAGCTTGTGGTTGCGGCGGTCGGCCAGCCAGCGCAGCGCGCCGCCGACCGCGATCGGCAAGGTGGCCGAGAGCGGCAGGTACACCCCCACGGCAAAGGATAGCGACTGCACGCCGGCCATCTCCAGCACGACGGCAATCATCACGCCCAGCATCACCAGGGTCCACGGCAGCTGCTGGTCGAGGATGCCCTTGATGATATAGGACACCAGCACGGCCTTGGGGGCGTCGTACTTGCGCACTTCGCTGCCGTCCGGACGCTTGGCATGGGTGCCGTTGATGCCCGGGTCGACAAACCATACGGCCTTGCCGTGCGCATCGACCAGGTACTTGCCTTCCGGCCCGCCCTGCGCGTCGGGCTTCTGCCACACTTTGTAGGTGGCGCTGTCGCCCGCCGCCTGCGGCCCGTGCAGGCGCGCCGTGCCGTGCAGCTGCGCCGGATCGGTGGCCAGGCCCGGCGCCACCTGGGCCGCCGGCACGTAGACCGTGCTTGCCTCGTTCAGTTGCAACAGGATCGGACCCAGCAGCAGCGCCGAGGCCAGCGAACCGACCAGCATGGCGTACTGCTGCAGGCGCGGCGTGGAACCGACCAGGAAGCCGGTCTTCAAGTCCTGCGACACCGTGCCCGCGTTGGCCGACGCAATGCAGACGATGGCCCCGACCGAGAGCGCCGTCACGTAGTACTGGCCGCCGGTCCAGCCGACCATCAGGAAGATCAGGCAGGTAAACAGCAAGGTCGCCACTGCCATGCCCGAGGTCGGGTTGGAGGACGAACCGATCTCGCCGGTCAGGCGCGACGACACCGTCGAGAAGAGGAAGCCGAACACCAGGATCAGCAAGGCGCCCAGCAGGTTCATGTGCAACGGGGTCGCGGCAGTAATCACGGCGATGATGCCCAGGCAGCCGATCACCACCCACTTCATCGGGATGTCCTGCTCCGTGCGGCGCGCCGTATCGGCCTTGCTGCCCTTGCCCACCCCGGCCAGGCCGGCGCAAAGGCTGCGCCAGATCATGGGCATGGCGCGCATCAGCGCGATCAGGCCGCCGGCGGCAACCGCGCCCGCGCCGACGTAGAGGATGTAGGCGCCGCGCACGTCGTTCGGCCCCATCTCCGAAATGAGCATGCTGCCCGGCGCCAGCACGGTGGTAAGCGGATCGCCGAAGAACTTGATCATGGGGATCAGCATCAGGTAGGACAGCACGCCGCCCGCCGCCATCGTCAGGGCGATGCGCGGACCGATGATATAGCCCACCCCCAGCAGTTCCGGCGACACCTCGGCGCCGATGGAGGCGCCCTTGAGCGGCGCACCCAGCACCACCTCCGGCGCATCCTTCCAGCCCTTGAAGGAAACGTTGAGCGCCTTGTACAGCAAGCCCACCGCGAAGCCGCCGAAGATCAGGCGCGCACGGTGGCGCGCCTGGCGCGCGGCCAGCGACTCGCCCTGCAGTGGTTCGCCCGCGGCCAGGCGCGACGCGTCGCTGGCAGCGGCCTTCAGCACTTCCGCGCATGCCGTCCCTTCCGGGAACTTCAGTTCACGGTGCTGGTCGACGATCATGGTGCGCCGCATCGGGATCATCATCAGGATGCCGAGCAGGCCGCCCAGCACGCCAACGAGCATGACGCGCGAGATCTCCAGGTCGAAACCCAGGATCAGGATGGCCGGCATGGTCACGCCCAGGCCGAAGGCGATCGACTCGCCGGCCGAACCCGCCGTCTGGGCAATGCTGTTCTCCAGGATGCTGGAATCCTTGCCGCCCAGCTTCCTGGCCAGGCCGAAGAAGGTGATCGCAATGACCGCCACGGGAATCGATGCGCTGACGGTCAGGCCGACTTTCAGCACCAGGTACAGCGAGGAAGCGCCAAACACCATGCCCAACACGGTGCCGAGGAACAGGGCGCGGAATGTCATCTCCGGCAGCCGCGCCTCGTCGGGTATATAGGGACGGAACACGTAAATCCTTTTAGACTGGAACACCCAGACTATGGCATAAGGAGCAACGAAGGGGCAAGGAGGGAGGGGCATCGGCATGGTCTATAATTGCCCGACTTCGCAACCGTGAGAGCCGTTTTTGAGCAATCGACCTTCCTGGCTGAATCGCCGCAACATGATCCGCGCCGCGATCGGCGCCGGCGTGACCGCGCTTGGCGGCGCCATCGTCCTGGCCTGCTACGCGGCCTTTGTGATCCGCCCCAACCTGCCCACGCTGGAAGCGGTCACCGACTACCGCCCCAAGATCCCGCTGCGCGTGTACACCGCGGACAAGGTCCTGATCGGCGAATTCGGCGAAGAGCACCGCGACTTCACCCCGATTGCCGAGGTGCCGGACCTGATGAAGAAGGCCGTGCTGGCGATCGAGGACGCGCGCTTTTACGAGCACGGCGGCATCGACTGGATCCGCGCCATGGGCGCCGCCCGCGCCAACCTGCGCGGCAGCTTCCGCCAGGGCGCCTCGACCATCACCATGCAGGTGGCGCGCGACTTCTACCTGAGCAAGGACAAGTTCATCTCGCGCAAGATGGCCGAGATCATGCTGGCTTACCGCATCGAGGCGGCGCTCGACAAGGACAAGATCCTTGAGCTGTACATGAACAACATCTTCCTCGGCCAGCGCTCCTACGGCTTCGCCAGCGCCGCCCAGGCCTATTTCGGCAAGTCGCTGAAGGAACTGTCGATCGCGGAAACGGCCATGCTGGCCGGCCTGCCGCAGAACCCCTCGCGCAACAACCCCGCCGTCAACCCGAAGAAAGCCCGCTCGCGCCAGCAGGTGGTGCTGAAGCGGATGTACGAGCTCGATTACATCACCGAAGCGCAGTACGAGGCGGCGAAGAAGGAACAGCTGCACGTCAACCAGCGCGGCCAGGAATTCGACACCCACGCCGAGTACGTGGCCGAACTGGCGCGCCAGTTCGTCTACGCGCAGTTCAAGGAAGAGACCTACACGCGCGGCATCAACGTCTACACCACCATCCAGTCCGCCGACCAGAGCGCCGCCTACGCCTCGGTGCGGCGCAACGTGGTGGCCTACGACCAGCGCCACGGCTACCGCGGCCCGGAAGCCTACATCGAGCTGCCGGCCGACGAGGAGGAGCGCGGCGACGCCATCGACGAGGCGCTGGCCCGGCGCGTCGTGAGCGACGGCCTGGTCCCGGCGGTGGTGCTGCAGGCCAGCCCTACCCTGGTCAAGGCCGAAACCTCCGACGGCGACGTGCTTTCCATCACCGGCGACGGCTTGAAGCTGGCCGCCACCGCGCTGTCGGACAAGGCCAAGCCGGCATCGGCCATTCGCCCCGGCGCCGTGATCCGCATCATGCAGAGGGACAAGAAGGGCTGGGCCATCAGCCAGGTGCCGAAGGTGGCCGCCGCCTTCGTTTCGCTGGACGCCACGACCGGCGCCTACCAGGCCATGGTGGGCGGATTCGACTACGGCCTGCAAAAATTCAACCACGTGACGCAGGCCTGGCGCCAGCCCGGTTCCGCCTTCAAGCCCTTCATTTACTCCGCCGCCGTCGCCAAGGGCTTCGGCCCGGCCACGGTGATCGCCGACGAACCGCTGGAAATGCCGGGCGGCGCCAATGGCGAGCCCTGGACGCCGCAGAACGACGACTTCGTGTTCGACGGCCAGGTCAGCATGCGCCGTTCGCTGGCCGCCTCCAAGAACGTGCCTTCGGTGCGCCTGCTGCGCGCGGCCGGCCTGGACGAGACCCATGCCTTCCTGGCGCGCTTCGGCTTCGACATGCAGCGCCATCCGAAGAACTACACCATTGCGCTGGGCACCGGCGCCGTCACGCCGCTGCAGCTGGCGGGCGCCTACGCGGTATTCGCCAATGGCGGCTACAAGGTGACGCCCTACCTGATCGCGCGCGTCACCGACGCCAAGGGCGTCTCCCTCATGAACGTCGAGACGCCGCCACCGGCAGCCTCCGGCGAGCGCGTCCTGGACGAGCGCAACGTCTTCATCATGGACAGCATGATGCGCGACGTGGCCCGCAGCGGCACCGGCGCGGCGGCGGGACGCCTGGGCCGGCCGGACCTGGCGGGCAAGACCGGCACCACCAGCGATTCCTTCGACGGCTGGTTCGCCGGTTACGGCGGCGGCATCGTGGCAGTGGCCTGGATGGGTTACGACGAGCCGAAATCGCTGGGCGGGCGCGAGTTCGGCGCCACCCTGTCCCTGCCGATCTGGATGGACTACATGCGGGCGGCCCTGCCCAAGCATCCGCCGCTGGAACGCCCGGTGCCGGAGGGCGTGGTGCAACTGAACGGCGACTGGATCCTGGAAGAGTATGCGGGCGACCCGACCGTGCGCGCAGTGGACCTGGAGGCCGAACCGGACGACAGCGAGGAGCCGGTGCCGGCCGACGGCACGCAGCCGCCCCCACCGCCAGTGCCGCCGGCCGCTCCGCCGGCGCCGCAACAGCAGGCGGCAGCCAATTGAGCATGCGCGGCAACGCATCCCCCTTGACCCGGCGCCGCCTGCTGGGCGCGGCCGCCTGCCTGGCCGCCCTGCCGGCCTGGGCGCATCACGCGCGGCCGCACATTCCGCGTGTCTACATGATCCTGTTTCGCGGCGAGACGGCAGTGGAAGCGGGCTTCCAGCAATGGTTTGCCGACAACAGGTACGAAGCCGAGTTCCTCGTGCGCAGCGTGGACATGGACGCCAGCCGCGTGCCCGGCCTGCTCGACGAGGCGCGTACCTGGCATGCCGACCTGATTTACACCTGGGGCACGCCCGTCACGATGGAAGTGGCGCAGCGCGAGTTCGAGATCCCCATCCTGTTTACCATGGTGTCCGCGCCCATCGCAGCCGGCCTGGTGCGCAGCATGGCCTCGTCGCAACGCAACCTGACGGGCGTCAGCCACGTGGTGCCGGCCCCGCAGCAGATGAATGCCATCCGCAACTACCGCCGCTTCGAACGCATCGGCGCCATCTTCAACCCGAACGAAGTGAATGCGCGGGTCGCCGTGCGCGAGATGCGCACCGAGGTCGAACGCAGCGGCGCCGAATTCATCTGCCGCCCCGTCCCGCTCGACGATGCGGGCCAGCCGCGCGCCGACGCCATTCCCGGCGTGCTGCGCCAGCTGGCCGAACTGGGCGCGCAACTGCTGTACATGGGGCCGGACAGCTTCCTGGCCACGCACCGGCTGCTGCTCACGGAGACCGCGCTGGCCATGGGCTTGCCGGTGTATTCCGCAGCCGAAGTGGCGCTGCGCGACGGGCGTGCCCTGTTCGGCCTGGTGGCCGGGTATGCCAAGGTCGGTCGCCTCACCGCCCATAAGGCAGCCCAGATCCTGTACCATCGCGCCAAGCCCGCCGCCATTCCGATCGAAACGCCGGGCAGCTATTCCTATCTCGTCAACATGGATGTGGCCCGCCAGCTGAACATGATGCCGCCGGCGCGCGTGCTGCAAATTGCGGAGCAACTATAGATGATCCCCCTGTCGCCGCCGGTCTTGCAGCACATGGGCATGGGCATGGCTTTCGGCCTGACCGATGTCGGCACCGTGCGGCCCAGCAACCAGGACAACCTGCTCCTGCTGCCGGAACTGAACTTCGTGGCGGTGGCGGACGGCATGGGCGGCCACGTGGGCGGCGAGATCGCCAGCACGGAAGCCTTGCTGCTGGTCTGGAAGCATCTGCGCGCCCAGCCCGCACCGCAGGGCGAGAGCGCCGCGCTGCGCCTGCTGCAGGATGCCGTCCTCTTTGCCAACAGCACGCTGTACCGCAACAATGCCGCCGCCGGACTGGCCGACGGCTATGGCATGGGCACCACGCTGTCGGGCATGTGGCAGCCGCATGCCGGCGGTCCGGCATTTGTCTTCCACGTGGGCGACAGCCGCATCTACCGCTACCGCAATGGCCAGCTGGCCCAGCTCACGCACGACCAGACCTTGTACCAGCAGGCACTCGAAGCCGGCGTGACGGGTATGCTGCCGCCACGCAACCTGCTGCTGCAAGCGATCGGCCCGGGCGAGGAAGTGCGTCCGGACGTGTTTGCGCAGCCGCTGGCACCGGGCGACCTGTATCTGCTGTGCAGCGATGGCCTGTATGGCGCCTCGGCGGCGGACGCGCTGCAAACCATCCTGGCGCGCGCCGGTCCCGGCAACCTGGCGGAAAGCTGCGCCGCGCTGGTGGAATTGGCCAAGCAGGACGGCAGCCGTGACAACATCACGGCGATCCTCCTGCGCTGCCCGGACTAAAACTCTTCCCAGTCGTCGCTGGCCGGCTTGGCTGCGGCCGAGACCGGGGCCCGTGCCGCCGTCTTGGCCGCGGCAGCTGGCGCGGTGCTGCGCGCAACGCCTTTTCGCGCCGTGCTGGCGGCCGGCGGCACCACCGCCAGGGCGCGGGCCGCGGGACGGCGTGCCGGCGCATCCGCCCCCAGCGCCGCTCGCGCTGCGGGATCGAGCTTGAAGACGCTCACCACTTCCATCAGCCGTGCCGCCTGTTCCTCCAGCGCCGCCGAGGCAGCGGCCGCTTCCTCGACCAGCGCCGCGTTCTGCTGCGTCACGTGGTCCATCTGGCTGATGGCCATGTTGATCTGGTCGATCCCGGCGCTTTGCTCCTGGGTCGCCAGGCTGATTTCGGAAATGATGTCCGTCACGCGCCGCACGCTGGTGACCACTTCGCCCATCGTGGCCCCGGCCTCCCCTACCAGCTTGCTGCCCGCCCCGACCCGCTCCACCGAGTCGCCGATCAGCTGCTTGATTTCCTTGGCGGCCGCTGCGGAGCGCTGCGCCAGGTTGCGCACTTCGGACGCCACCACCGCAAACCCGCGCCCCTGTTCGCCTGCACGCGCCGCTTCCACCGCCGCATTCAACGCCAGGATGTTCGTCTGGAACGCAATGCCGTCGATCACGCTGATGATGTCCACGATCTTGCTGGACGACTCGTTGATCGAATCCATGGTCTCCACCACGCGCGCCACCACTTCGCCGCCCTTGGCCGCCACGTCCGAGGCGGTCTTGGCCAGCTGGTTGGCCTGCTGCGCGTTGTCCGCATTGTGGCGCACGGTCGACGTCAGTTCCTCCATGGACGATGCGGTTTCCTCCAGCGAACTGGCCTGCTCCTCCGTGCGGCTGGACAGGTCCATGTTGCCGCTGGCAATCTCGGTCGTCGCACAGGCGATGGTGTCGGTGCCCTTGCGCACCTGACCCACCACCCGCACCAGGCTTTGGTTCATGTCTTTCAGCGCCTGCAGCAGCTGGCCGGTTTCCTCCGTCGTCTCGACCGGAATATCGCTGCTCAAGTCGCCCGATGCCACCGTTTGCGCCACCTTGACGGCAGTTTCGATCGGGCGCGTGATGGCCATGGCGATGTACCAGGCGATCGCAATGGCCACCGCCATCGCGACCAGCACCGTGACCACCATGACCCGCTCCGCCGTCCGCACCGAGTCGGTGCCGGCCTTGACGGCGTCCTGCGCGATCCTGTCGTTCAATTCAATGATCTTGCCCAGCGTATGCTCAGCCTTCAGGAACAGGGGTTCCGATGCATGGAACTGCGCAAAGAACTGGGTGAACAATTCCTTCTGCCGCGCCTCGTCGCTGTTGGCGGCCAGGGCGGACACGGTGCTGCCCAGCGTCGCGTCGGCCGCCTTCCAGGCATCCCACTCGCCGACGAACTGCTTCCACATCACCGCCTCCTCCGGCGTCTGCGGCAAGGGTTCGTACTTCTTCCAGCCGGCCAGCGCCTTCGCCCACGCCGCCTCGCGCTCCTTCACCACCTGCGCGAACTTGGCCTGCGCCTGGTAGTCATTCTCATAGATGGCCGCCTGCAGCGTGGCCTTGTCGACCGCCGTCTGGCCCTCGCTCAGGACCAGCAAGCCGTGGATCGATGGCAGGCGCACCACGCCGATCTCGTTGACCGAGTCGCCCACCTTGGCAATGCCGCTGTAACCCGATACGCCAAGAATGGCCAGCGCCAGCATCATCACCGCGACCAGCACCGCCAGCTTCCACTTGATCAGCAGGTTCTTGAACATGGATGTCAACCTTTCATTTCCAACAATTTTGTTCACTTGGTTACATTTGGTGAGATTGTGCTCTCCCGAATGACTATCCGGCGTTCCTTACCATGCGTCAATACAATCCGATCCGTTTGAACCCTCCCTGCAACAGACGGATATAATGTGGGGTCCTGTTCAAGCGTCACCTCTGCATGTCCTTTGACTTAAAAAAAGCCATCCCCAAGCCCGGCAATCGTTTTGCCTTGCCCAACCTGTTCGGTTCCGGTGACGCCTACGCCCTGGCGCAAACGGCGCTCGAGCTGAAGTCGCGCGGCCAGATGCTGGCCGTATTCGTGGCCCAGGCCAGCGATGGCCAGCGCCTGCTGGCCGAGATCCCGTGGTTTGCCAACGGCCAGTTGCGCTGCCACCTGCTGCCGGACTGGGAAACCCTGCCATACGACGCGTTCTCGCCGCACCAGGACCTGGTCTCCGAACGCCTGGCAACGCTGCACGAAATCACCAGCGGCCAGTGCGACGTGGCCATCGTGCCCGCCACGACGGCGCTGGTGCGCATGGCGCCGCCGTCCTTCCTGGCCGCCTACACCTTCTTCTTCAAGCAAGGCGAAGCGCTGGACGAGGCCCGCCTAAAGTCGCAGCTGACGCTGGCCGGCTATACGCACGTGGCGCAGGTCATGTCGCCCGGCGAGTACTCGGTGCGCGGCGGCCTGATCGACCTGTTCCCGATGGGATCGGCCCTGCCGTACCGTCTGGACCTGTTCGGCGACACCATCGAAACCATCCGCACCTTCGACGCCGACACCCAGCGCTCGCTTTATCCGGTGAAGGAAGTGCGCCTGCTGCCCGGCCGCGAGTTCCCGATGGACGAAGCCTCGCGCACGGCCTTCCGCAGCCGCTGGCGCGAAACGTTCGAAGGCGATCCATCGCGCTCGGTGGTGTACAAGGACATCAGCAGCGGCATCGCCTCTGCCGGCATCGAGTACTACCTGCCCCTGTTCTTCGACCAGACCGCCACCTTCTTCGACTACCTGCCGCAGGCGGCAACGGTGGCCATGGTGGGCGACATCGACGGCGCCATCAAGCGCTTCTGGTCCGACACCGAATCGCGCTACAAGTTCCTGAAGGCCGACCGCGAACGGCCCATCCTGCCGCCGCAGGACATCTTCCTTGGCGACGAGCAGTTCTTCGTGCTGGCCAAGCCGCACGCGCGCATCGCCATCGCGCGCGACATGTCGCTGCCGGCGTCCGAGCTGTCGGCGCCGATACCGAACATCGCCGTCAACCGCCACCTGGACGATCCGCTCACCAACCTGCGCGCCTACCTGATGCAGTCCGGCCGCCGCGTGCTGATCTGCGCCGAAAGCAGCGGCCGCCGCGAAACGCTGCAGCAGTATTTCGCCGAGTTCGACCTCGCGCCCGCCCTGATCGAAGGCTTCGACGGCTTCCTTGCCTCCGACGCCAAGGTGGCGCTCGGCGTGGCGCCGCTGCATGCCGGCTTCGAGCTGGACGAAGGCCTGTCGTTCATCACGGAAACCGAGCTGTACGCCGGCAGCGGCCGCCGCGCCGGACGCAAGAAACAGGAAGGCGTCACGCAGGTCGAATCGATGGTGCGCGACCTGTCCGAGCTCAAGATCGGCGACCCGGTGGTGCACATCAACCACGGCATCGGCCGCTACATGGGGCTGGTCAGCATGGACCTGGGCGAAGGCGAGACCGAGTTCCTGCACCTGGAATACGCCAAGGAAAGCAAGCTGTACGTGCCGGTATCGCAGCTGCACGTGATCTCGCGCTACTCCGGTGGCTCGCCGGACGACGCGCCGCTGCACACCCTGGGCTCCGGCCAATGGGACAAGGCCAAGCGCAAGGCCGCCGAGCAGGTGCGCGACACCGCCGCCGAACTGCTCAACCTGTATGCCCGCCGCGCCGCCCGCGTGGGCCACGCCTTCGAATACTCGGCCCACGATTACGAACGCTTCGCCGACAGCTTCGGCTTCGACGAAACACCGGACCAGGCGGCGGCCATCACCGCCGTGATCAAAGACATGACGTCCGGTAAACCGATGGACCGCCTGGTGTGCGGCGACGTCGGCTTCGGCAAGACCGAGGTGGCGCTGCGCGCCGCCTTCATCGCCGTCATGGGCGGCAAGCAGGTCGCCATCCTGGCACCCACCACCCTGCTGGCCGAACAGCACGCCCAGACCTTTGCCGACCGCTTTGCCGACTGGCCGGTGCGCATCGCCGAAATGTCGCGCTTCCGTACCGGCAAGGAGATCGCCAGCGCCATCAAGGGCATGCAGGACGGCACGCTGGACATCATCATCGGCACCCACAAGCTGCTCTCCGAAGACGTCAAGTTCACCCGCCTGGGCCTTGTCATCATCGACGAAGAACACCGCTTCGGCGTGCGCCAGAAGGAGGCGCTCAAGTCCCTGCGCGCCGAGGTCGACGTGCTGACGCTGACCGCAACGCCGATCCCACGCACGCTGGGCATGGCCCTCGAAGGCCTGCGCGACTTCTCGGTCATCGCCACCGCGCCGCAGAAGCGCCTGGCCATCAAGACCTTCGTGCGCAGCGAGAACGACTCCATCATCCGCGAAGCGGTGCTGCGCGAACTCAAACGCGGCGGCCAGGTCTACTTCCTGCACAACGAAGTGGAGACCATCCAGAACCGCCTGGCCAAGCTGACCGAGATGCTGCCCGAAGCACGCATCGCCGTGGCCCACGGCCAGATGCACGAACGCGACCTGGAAAAGGTGATGCGCGACTTCGTGGCCCAGCGCTACAACATCCTGCTGTGCACCACGATCATCGAAACAGGCATCGACGTCCCGACCGCCAACACCATCATCATGCACCGCGCCGACAAGTTCGGCCTGGCCCAGCTGCACCAGTTGCGCGGCCGCGTCGGCCGTTCCCACCACCAGGCGTATGCCTACCTGCTGGTGACCGACGTGCAAGGGTTGACCAAGCAGGCGCAGCGCCGCCTGGACGCCATCCAGCAGATGGAAGAACTGGGCTCGGGCTTCTACCTGGCCATGCACGACCTGGAAATCCGCGGCGCCGGCGAAGTGCTGGGCGAAAATCAGTCCGGCGAAATGCTGGAAATCGGATTCCAGCTCTACACCGACATGCTCAACGAAGCGGTGCGCGCCCTCAAGGCCGGCAAGGAACCCGACCTGGCAGCGCCGCTCGCCACCACCACCGAAATCAACCTGCACACGCCGGCCCTGCTACCAGCGGACTTCTGCGGCGACGTGCACGAACGCCTGTCGATCTACAAGCGCCTGGCCAACTGCGAGACGCAGTCCAGCATCGACGACCTGCAGGAAGAACTGATCGACCGCTTCGGCAAGCTACCGGATGCAAGCAAAGCGCTGGTGGAGACCCACCGCCTGCGCATTGCGGCCAAGGCCGTCGGCATCGTCAAGATCGATGCCCACTCGGAAGCCGCCAACCTGCAATTCATGCCCAAGCCGCCGATCGACCCGATGCGCATCATCCACCTGATCCAGAACCAGCGCCACATCAAGCTGAACGGACAGGACAAGCTCAAGATCACCGCCAACATGCCCGACCTGGCCGCGCGCGTGAACCAGATTAAAACCGCCATTAAACAGCTGACCGCCTGATGAACGACATGACGATGAACCTGGTGCTGCAAGGAGTCGGCGATTGCGCCGCCCGCCTGCAGCGCATCGCCTCCCTGACCGCGCCACAGCGCGTGGTGAGCGTTTCCGACAACGCCCTGCGCTGCGAAGGAATCACCTTTACCCCGGCCCTGCGCCAGACCATCGAGATCGCCGCCCAGGCAGCCCAGCTCGACACCACCTACATGATGGGCGTACGCCGCCTGGACGAGTTCAAGCTGGTAGCGATGGACATGGATTCGACCCTGATCACCATCGAATGCATCGACGAAATCGCCGACATGCAGGGCCTGAAGCCGCAGGTGGCCGAGATCACGGAAGCGGCCATGCGCGGCGAGCTGGATTTTTCGGAAAGCCTGAAGCGCCGCGTGGCCCTGCTCGAAGGCCTGGACGCCTCAGCGCTGGAACGCGTGTATGAAGAGCGCCTGCGCCTGTCGCCAGGCGCCGAACGCATGCTGCAGGTGGTGCAGGCGGCCGGGCTGAAGACGCTGCTGGTATCGGGCGGCTTCACTTTCTTCACCGAGCGCCTGAAAGTGCGCCTGGGCCTGGACTACACCCGCGCCAACGAGCTGGAGATCGTCGACGGCAAGCTGACGGGCAAGGTGATCGGCGAGATCGTCGACGCCGACGTCAAGCGCAAGTCCGTCGAGCACGTTTGCGCCGCCATGGGCATCCGCCCCGAGCAAGCCATCGTCATGGGCGACGGCGCCAACGACCTGAAGATGATGGGCATTGCCGGCATGTCGGTCGCCTTCCGCGCCAAGCCCGTGGTGCGCGAGCAAGCCAGCGTCGCCCTCAACTACGTCGGCCTGGACGGCATCCTCAACCTGCTAGCGCACTGAACATTCGGGGTCAGCTCTGTCAATCGGACAAAGGTGTCGCGCTCGACAAAGGCGCATGTAACAACTGTCCGATTGACAGAGCTGACCCCGAACTTAGGCGACGACGCCGCGTTGCCGCAGGGCGGCGATTTGCGCGTCGGTCAGGCCCAGGCCGGCCAGCACGCCATCGGTGTGCTCGCCCAAGGCCGGGCCTTGCCAGCGCACTTCGCCGGGCGTTTCGGACAGCTTGGGGACGATGCCCGGCATCTTCACGTGCACGCCGTCGGGCAGCTGCGCGTCGAGCAGCATGCCGCGCGCCTGGTAGTGCGGGTCGGCGACGATATCCTTGACCGAGTAGATGCGCCCGGCCGGCACTTCGGCGCGCTCGAGCACGGCTAGCACGTCGTCGATCGTGTGCGCCGACGTCCAGCCGGCAATGGCGGCATCGATCAGCTTTTCCTGTGCCGCGCGGCCGTCGTTTTGCGCAAACTGCGGGTCTTCCGCCATGTCGGGGCGGCCAATCGCATGCATCAGGCGCTTGTAGATCGGGTTGCTGTTGCCGGCAATGACCACGTACGAGCCGTCGCGCGTGGGATAGGTGTTGGAGGGGGCAATGCCCGGCAGCGCGCCGCCGCTGCGCTCGCGCACGTGGCCGAGCAGGTCGTACTCGGGCACCAGCGACTCCATCAGGTTGAACACGCTCTCGACCAGCGACACGTCGACCACCTGCCCGTCGCCCTGCCCCATCTTCACCCGCAGCACGGACATCAGCGCGCCCATCACCGCGTGCAGCGACGCCAGCGAGTCGCCCAGGCTTACGCCGACGCGCGCGGGCACGCCGCCCGCCTCGCCGGTCGTATAGCGGATGCCGCCCATGGCTTCGCCGATGGCGCCAAAGCCCGGCCGGTCCTTGTATGGGCCGGTCTGTCCGTATCCCGAAATCCGTACCATCGTCAGCTTCGGGTTCAGGGCGTGCAGCACGTCCCATCCGAGGCCGAGCTTTTCCAGCGCGCCAGGTTTCATGTTCTCGATCAGGATGTCGGCGTCTTCGCACAGCTGCTTGACCAGGGCCAGCCCCTCGGGTGCCTTCAGGTTGATCGAGATCGACTTCTTGTTACGCGACTGCAGGTACCACCAGAGCGATGTCCCCTTGTGCAGCTTGCGCCATTTGCGGATGGGATCGCCCTCGCCCGGCGCTTCGATCTTGATGACTTCCGCGCCAAACTCCGCCAGCAGGCGTGCCGCAAACGGTGCCGCGATCAGCGTGCCGATTTCAATGACTTTGATGCCCTGCAACGGACCTGCCATGTTTACCGCTCCTCTTGCAATTACATTATCATTAGCCCCGAAGCAACCATTCTAACCGGAGGTGGAAAATGCTGTACAAGGGAAGCTGCCATTGCGGCAACGTGAAATTCGAGGCCGAAGGGGACATCCAGGGGCTGGTCGCGTGCAACTGTTCCATCTGCCAGCGCAAGGGTGCGCTGATGTGGTTCATCCCGCGCGATAATCTGAAACTCCTCACGCCCGAGGCGGATCAGGCCACCTATACCTTCAACAAGCACGTGATCCACCACCGCTTCTGCCCGAAGTGCGGCATCCACACCTACGGCGAGGGCAAGGACCCGAAAGGCAACGCGATGGCGGCCGTGAACGCGCGCGTGCTGGAAGAGATCGAGCTGGAGGCCATCCCCGTCCAGCATTACAACGGACGCGAACTGTAAGGAGGCAGCAATGGCGCAAGAACTCGTACTCGAAGGCCGTGCAAGGTCGGCCAAGGACTGGGCCTTCTGGCTTTACCTGGGCCATGGCCTGAGCGTGTTCTTCACGCTGGGTGCCGCCTCCCTCATCCCGCTGATCCTGAATTACGTCAAGCGCGATGACAGCGCCGGCACCTTTATCTACAGCCACCACGGCTGGATGATCCGCTCCTTCTGGTGGTACCTGGTCTGGATCTGCGTCGGCTGGGCGCTGTTTGTCACGTTGCTGGGTATCCCGCTGGCGTGGCTGGTCTGGGTCGGCGCCTGGCTGTGGAAGATCTACCGCCTGATCCGCGGCATCACGGCCCTGAACAACAACGAGCCGATCGGCGACTCATAAGGTGCGCAGGAAGGCCACCAGGTCGGCCTTCTCCGCGGCCGTCAGCTTGGTCTCGAGGATCAGGTTGAAGAACTCCACCGTATCCTCGAGCGTCAGCAGCCGCCCGTCATGCAGGTAGGGCGGCGATTCCTTGATTCCCCTTAGCGGGAAGGTCTTGATCGGGCCGTCGCCCACCATCATCGCCCCCTTCACCTCGTGCGCCTTGAAAAAGCGCTCCGTGCGCAGGTTGTGCATCATGTTGTCGCTGTAGTGCGGCGGCGTGTGGCAGCTGGCGCATTGCGCCTTGCCGAAGAAGACCGATTGGCCGCGCAGCTCCTGTTCGCTGGCCTTGCGCGGATCGAGCTTGCCGTTCACGCCCAGCTTGGGCGCGGGCGGGAAATCAAGGATGTTCTGGAACTCGCCCATGAAGTGCACCTGGCTGCCCCGTTCCAGGATGTTCACGCCCTTCTTGGTGGCGATCACCGGATCGCCGTCGAAATACGCCGCGCGCTGTTCGAATTCCGTGAAGTCCTCGACCGATTTCAGGGCGCGTTGAGAGCCAAACAGACGCTGCAGGTTCACGCCGCGCAGTGACGGCGTATCGATGCGGTGCCGGAATGCCTGTGGCCGCGCGTCGCCGGCCAGGTGGGTCGACGCGTTCGTGTGGCCGTTGGCATGGCAGTCGAAGCAGGTGACGCCCCGGCTCGGGCGCTCCGAGCGGCGGTCTTCGGTCTGGTTGAACTGCTGCTGCGGGAATGGCGTGAGCAGCAGGCGCAGACCTTCCAGTTGCTTGGGATTGAGGATGCCGTTGAACATCTGGTGGAAGTTGTCGATGGTCAGCAGCTTGCCTTGCGAGACGTCGCCCAGGTCCGGCCGCGTGGTCAGGAAGATCGGCGCGGGGAACTCCGGCAACAAATGGTCGGGGAAGTCGAAGGCCAGGTCGAAGCGATTCAGGTCGCGCTGTTCCTGCTTCTTGATTTCGTCGATGTGGAACTGCGGGAAGAGCATGCCGCCTTCCGGGTGGTTCGGGTGCGGCAACGGCAGGAAGCCTTGCGGGTACAGGCCCTTCGCGCGGATTTCATCGGGGCTCATGGCACCGAGCTTGTCCCACGTCACGCCGCGCGGCAACTTGACCCGCACACCCTCCTGTACCGCTTTGCCACGGAACATGGTGACGCCCTGCGCCGGCCGGTTCGACAGGTCGTAGCGGCTTTCCAGGAAGGCCGCCTGCTCACGCAGCAAGCCCGCCCGTGCCGCTTTCATTCTTTCGAACGTGATCTGGAAGTCTTCCTTCGCCACCACCGGCATATAGCTTGACGGCGGCGCGGCGGATATCAGGCACGCGGCGCCGGCCAGCATGGCGCCCACTGCAATCTTCAGAATTTGCATGACGGTCTCCCCTGCTTAACGTCCAACCAATGTAAGCAACCAGGGAGAACCGATCAATATGCGCACGCCATTGTATTGATCAATCGCAGGGATAGCTAACTAGCTACATGGTTGCCAGCGCGCGCTCGATGTCGGCGATCAGGTCGTCCGGATCTTCCAGGCCGATGTTGAACCGCACCAGCGTGCCCTTCTCTTTCCAGTTCCTGCGCATGGCGTGGATGCGGTACGGAATGCACAGGCTGTGCGCCCCGCCCCAGCTGTAACCGATGCCGAACAGCTTGAGCGAGTCGACGAAGCGGTCGGTTTGTTCTTCCGTGTACCGCTCGTCGAACAGCACGGAGAACAGGCCGCCAGCGCCGGTGAAGTCGCGCTTCCAGTTGGCGTGGCCCGGGCAGTCCTCGAATGCCGGGTGCAGCACCTTGCTGATTTCCGGACGCGCCTTGAGCCAGGCGGCCACCTTGCGCGCCGCCGCGTCGTGGGTGTCGAAGCGGATCTTCAGGGTCGGCAGGTTGCGCAGCACCAGGTAGGTATCGTCGGCGCTGACGCCCATCCCCAGCCGCATATGGGCCATGCTGAGGCGCTCGTGCAGCAGCTTGTCGCGCGTGACCAAGGCCCCCATCAGGACGTCGGAGCCGCCCGACTGGTACTTGGTCAACGCCTGCATCACGATGTCCACGCCCAGGTCGAAGCCGCGCAGGGCCAGGCCGGCGGACCAGGTGTTGTCGAGGGCGACCAGCACGCCCTTCTGCTTTGCGGCGGCGCAGATGGCGCGCAAGTCCGGGACCTCCATCGACACGGAACCGGGGGCTTCGGTCCAGATCAGCCGTGTATTGGGCTGGATCAGCTCTGCAATGCCGGCGCCGATCATCGGGTCGTACAGGCGCGCCGTGATGCCGAAATCCGCGGTCAGCCATTTGCCGAGGTCGCGGTTCGGGCTGTAGACGTTATCGGGCAGCAGCACGTCGTCGCCCGCCTTCAGCAGCGCGAAGTCGCACATGGCGATGGCCGCCAGGCCGCTCGGCGCCAGCAGGCAGTGCGTGCCGCCCTCGATCTCGGCCAGCCGTGCTTCCAGCGTGAACGTGGTCGGCGTGCCGTGCAGGCCGTAGGTATAGGCGTTCTTCTCTTTCCAGTCGCCCGAACGCATGGCGGCGACATTCTTGAAGAGCACCGTGGAGGCGTGGTGAATGGCGCTGGGGAAAGCAGAGAAGCCTTCCGGCGGGACGTAATCGGTGTGGATGATCTGGGTTTGCAGGTGCTTTTTTCTCATGCGACTATTCTAAACCGAACCTTATGAGCACGATCAATATGCCGTCCGCAAACGACGCATAACATTGACCTCTCATCAGTGTGAAGGAGCGATCATGGCATACGAACTTACCTTCGTCATGACGCAAGGGGAGTTACGGTACTAGACCAATGGAATGCGAAAGGGCGTAGAAGTCTTCGATGGACATCCGTCCGAATTGGCTTCTTTGGTGCCAGACAAGGACATTGCGACCGGCAGGAACATGGCAACCTGGAACTTCAAACCCGGCGGAAGGGCGATCTGGGTCGTGTGTTCCTACCGGGACACCATCCGAACCGTGGTGCGGGAGTTGCCTCCCGCCGTGCTGCACTGCGTTGTTCGCTACAGGAGCCGCACTCCTGTAGCAATCGACTGCAAATAGCGCAGAGCGATTACTGCGCTTCGCCCCACAGATCATGCGCATCTGCGCTGGTGATCTCGACTTCGAAGAACTGGCCAACGGCCAATTTTTTCTTCGGATCGAACGGACGCTTGACATGCACGACGCCATCGATCTCCGGCGCATCGGCGGCGCTGCGGCCGATGGCGCCACTCGGGGTCAGCTCGTCGATCAGCACCTTGATGGTCTTGCCGATCTTCGCCTTCAGGCGCTTGCGGGAAATCTCTTCCTGCAGCAGCATTACGCGCCCGCGGCGCTCTTCGCGCACTTCATCGGGCACCGGATTGGCCAGTTCGTTGGCGGTGGCGCCTTCCACCGGCGAGTAGGCGAAGCAGCCCAGGCGGTCGATCTGGGCTTCCTTCAGGAAGTCCAGCAGGTATTCGAACTCCGCCTCGGTCTCGCCCGGGAAGCCGGCGATGAAGGTGGAGCGAATCACCAGGTCCGGATTCATTTCGCGCCACTTCAGGATGCGTTCCAGGTTCTTCTCGCCCGATGCCGGGCGCTTCATGCGCTTCAGCACGTCCGGGTGGGCGTGCTGCAGCGGCACGTCCAGGTAAGGCAGCACATGGCCGTCGCCCATCATCGGGATGATTTCGTCCACGTGCGGGTAAGGATAGACATAGTGCAGGCGTACCCACGCGCCGTACTGCTTGGCCAGCTCGCCCAGGGACTGGGTCAGCTGGGTCATGTGGGTCTTGACCGGACGGCCGTTCCAGAAGCCGGAGCGGAACTTCACGTCCACGCCGTAGGCCGAGGTGTCCTGCGAAATCACCAGCAGTTCCTTCACGCCGGCCTTGAACAGGTTCTCCGCTTCCAGCATCAGTTCCGCGATCGGGCGCGATACCAGGTCGCCGCGCATCGACGGGATGATGCAGAACGAGCAGCGGTGGTTGCAGCCTTCGGAAATCTTCAGGTAAGCGTAGTGCTTCGGGGTCAGCTTGATGCCCTGCGGCGGCAGCAGGTCGATGAAGGGCTCGTGCGGCTTGGGCAGGTGGGTGTGCACCTGGGCCATCACCTCGCCCACGGCGTGCGGGCCGGTCACGGCCAGCACCTTCGGGTGCACCTTCTGGATGATGTCGTCGCCGTCCTTGTCCTTCTTGGCGCCCAGGCAGCCGGTCACGATGACCTTGCCGTTTTCCGCCAGCGCTTCGCCGATGGCGTCCAGCGATTCCTGCACCGCAGCGTCGATGAAGCCGCAGGTGTTGACGATCACCAGGTCGGCACCGTCGTAGGACTTGGCGGTTTCGTAGCCTTCAGCGCGCAGCTGGGTCAGGATCTGTTCGGAGTCGACCAGCGCTTTCGGACAGCCAAGGGAGACAAAACCAACTTTTGGCGCAGGCGTGCCGTCGGCGGGGGTGATGCGGGTGATTTGCTTGGATTGCATGGCAGATAGCTGATGATTCAGGGCAATCTGCCATTATACCAAAATGCGGGCGCTGGAACCCGGTAAACCCGGGTCCGACCCAAGGGCCGGGCCCGGCCGCCGCGCAGCGATGCGGCTTACTTCTTGTCGGTCGGCGGTGGGGCGAAGGGGAAAGTGCCGAACAGGTTCTTGCTCTGGTTCTGCATCTGCTCCTGCATCTGCACGAACAGGCTCTTGGACTGGTCGATATAGTTATTCATCATGCCTTGCATGATGGGCGCCTGGACATTCATGAACTGGGTCCACATTTCCGGGCTGAAGGTCTTGCCGTCGAAATTGGCGGCGCCCTGGGTAAATTTACGCTGGATATCGGTAAATGCCTGGATATTTTTTTCCAGATAAGAGCCCATCATGCCTTGCATCGCGTGGCCGTAAAAACGGATGATTTGCGCGAGCACGTCGGTGGAAAACATCGGCACGCCGCTCGCTTCCTCTTCCAGAATGATCTGGAGCAGGATGCTGCGGGTCAGGTCTTCATTGGTCTTGGCGTCGACAACCGTGAACTCTTCGGCTTCCAGCACGAGTTGCTTCACGTCCGTCAGGGTAATGTAGGAGCTGGTTTGCGTATCGTAAAGACGGCGATTCGGGTATTTCTTAATCAAGCGTTCAGTACTTTTCTTTGCACTACTCATCACAAGGTCCATTTATTGCGCCGCAGCGCGTTTACCTGCCGTTGATAATATTTGCGACCCCATTATAGGGCGAAAAAAAATCTTTTGGCACGATAATGTTATAAGTTAGCCGACAATCGTGGCCATTATTGCAACGCAACCTGATATGGAAAAACGGCGGGCAGGCGTCTCCCCGCCGTGTTGCCAAAAGTTAATCGGCCTTTTCTTTCACGTAACGCCCCGGCGCCGGCTCGATCGGCTGGTACGTGCCGTTGCCCAGCCTGCTGCGCGCCTTGACGTCCTTGCCGCCGTGCTCGGCCAGGAAGGCGGACCAGTCGGACCACCAACTGCCCGGGTGTTCGGTGGCGCCGGCAAACCAGTCTGCGGAGGCGGCCGGGCGCGCGTCGTTGGTCCAGTAGCTGCGCTTCTTCTTCGCCGCCGGGTTGATCACGCCGGCAATGTGGCCGGAGGCGCCGAGAATAAACGTGTTACGTCCCGGTTTTTTCGGGTTGAGGATCTTGGTCGACTGGTAGGCCGAATCCCAGGGCACGATGTGGTCTTCGCGCGAGGCGTAGATGAAGACCGGGGCGTCGATCTTCGACAGGTCCACCTTTTCGCCCGCCACCGTCAGCTTGCCCGGCACCTTCAAGCTGTTCTCCAGGTAGGTGTTGCGCAGGTACCAGCAGAACATCGGGCCCGGCAGGTTGGTCGAGTCGGAATTCCAGTACAGCAGGTCGAACGGTGGCGGTTCGTTGCCTTTCAGGTAGTTCGACTGCACGTAGTTCCACACCAGGTCGTTCGGGCGCAAGCTGGAGAAGGTGCTGGCCAGGTCGCGTCCCGGCATCAGGCCGCCATGCTTCAGGGTCTGCTCGCGCAGCTGGACTTGCGCTTCGTCGACGAAGACGTTCAGCACGCCGGTATCGCTGAAGTCGAGGAAGGTGGTCAGCAGGGTGACGCCGGCTGCCGGATGCTCGCCGCGCGCCGCCAGCACGGCCAGCGCGGTCGACAGCAGCGTGCCGCCGACGCAGAAACCCAGCACGTTCAGCTGGTCTTGCTGGGCGATGTCGCGCGTGATGTGGATGGCGTTGATCACGCCGTCTTCGATGTAATCGTCCCAGGTGGTCTTGGCCAGCGACTGGTCGGGATTGCGCCAGGACACGAGGAACACGGTATTGCCCTGCTCCACCGCATAGCGCACCAGCGAGTTTTCCGGCTGCAGGTCCAGGATGTAGTACTTATTGATGCACGGCGGGACCATCAACAGCGGGCGCTCGTGCACGGTCTTGGTCAGCGGCGTGTATTGGATCAGCTGGAACAGCGCATTCTCGTACACCACCTGGCCTTCGGTCGTGGCCAGGTTGCGCCCCACTTCGAAGGCGGTTTCGTCGGAGAGCGAAATATGGCCCTTCTTGATGTCGCCCAGCAGGTTGGCCAGGCCCTTGGTCAGGCTCTCGCCCTTGGTTTCGATCAGCTTCTGGTGCGCTTCCGGATTGGTGGCCAGGAAGTTGGCGGGCGACATGGCGTCGACCACCTGCTGCACGGCGAAGCGGATTCTCTGCTTTTGGTGGGCGGTGGCGTCCACGGCTTCCGCCATTTGCATGAGAAACTTGCTGTTTAGCAGGTATGATGCGGCATTGAATGCGGACACCGGATTGCCCTGCCAGGCGTCGGACGAGAAGCGGCGATCCTTCACCGCTGGCGCTTTACCGGTCAGGAATTCCTGCCACAGCGCGGTGAACTCGCCCATATAATCGTTTCTCAGCTGTTCCATCGCTTCCGGGCGCACGGCGGCGCCGGCTTCGCGCAGGAGCGCGGCACCAGGCACGGCTTCCATTTCCGGCATCATCTTGAACCAGGATTGCCATTGGTTCGGATCGCTGATCTGAGCCATCCAAGCGTTTGCGAAGGCTTGCGGGTCGGGCATGTTCATGTTTGCGTCCATTCAGATTTGAGATTTACTGCGAAGACTATTTATGCTGATTGTTGCTGTTGCCTGGCTCTACGTCACGGTGCTCATGGCGTTCACGGAAACTTCCGTCGTCGCCGGCATCATGACCTTCCTTCTCTATGGCGTGTTGCCATTGGGAATACTATTTTATCTAACAGGCGGCAAACGCCGCAAACGCAAACGGGCAGCCGAAGCCGCCCGTCAGAATGAACCACCTACTGTTTGATCCAGATCAAACTCGCCTGCCTTCCCGTGACTTGATCGCGGCGGTAGGAATAGAAGCGGCTGGCGTCGCTGACCGTGCACAGGTCGCCGCCTGCCACATCGGTGACGCCGACGCGGCGCAGGGCCCTGCGCGCCAGGGCGTAAATGTCGGCGAGGTACTTGCCGGGCTGGCCGGTGCGCGCCACGAAGGCGGCCCGCACGTCCGCCTCCTGCGCCGCATCGCCCGCCGCGCCGGCCAGGAAGGCGGCCAGTACCTCCTCCCCCACTTCGAACTGCGTCGGACCGATGGCCGGGCCAAGCCAGGCGATGATGTCGCCAGTGGCCGGCGCCAGTTCCGCGCGCATGGCGGCCACCGTCGCCTCCAGCACGCCGCCGGCCAGGCCGCGCCAGCCGGCATGGGCCGCGCCCACCACCGTGCCGGCCCGGTCGGCAAACAGCACCGGCAGACAATCGGCAGTCTGGATGGCACAGATGGCGCCCGGCATGGTCGCGATGCTGGCGTCCGCCTCGGGCGTGGCGCCGCGCGGCTGGCGGTCGGCATGCACCACCGCCGTGCCGTGCACCTGCATCAGCCAGGCCGGTTCGGACGGCAGGCGGCCGCGCACGATGGCGCGGTTGAAGGCCACATTGGCCGGGTCATCGCCGACGTGCACGCCCAGGTTCAGGCCGCCGCCCGCCGAAGCGATTTCCTGCGGCCCCATGCCGTACGGCTCAGGGCTCACGCCGCCGCGCCGCGTGGTGCAGACGAAGCCGATATTGTCGGGCGCCCCGGGCCAATCCGGCACCAGCCATTGCGCCCCTTGGAATGAATGCTGCATTTACTCGTCGTCGAATTCGTCGTCGTAGATGTCGTAGTCTTCGTAGGCGCCATGGCCGGCAGCCGCCGCCGCGAGCGCCGCCTCGTCCGGCTCTTCGATACCGGCGCGCTCCATCAACTCCTTGAAGTCGTCCGCCAGCGGCACGTGCCATTCCATCGCCTCGCCGGTGACGGGGTGGATCAGGCCCAGGCGGCGCGCTTGCAGTGCCTGGCGCGGGAACACGCTGGTCATGTGCTGCTTGCCGTAGACTTGGTCGCCGATCAGGGAGAAGCCCAGGTGCGCCATGTGCACGCGGATCTGGTGGGTGCGGCCGGTTTCCAGGCGGCACTGCACGAGCGACACGGGACGGCCATCCAGCACGCCTTCCGCCAGGCGCTGGTAATGGGTGATCGCGGGCTTCGAGCCCATGCTGGTGGAAACCGCCATTTTCACGCGGTCCTTCTGGTCGCGCCCCATCGAGGCATCGATGGTGCCGCTCAGGCGCGGGGTGCCCCACACGATGCACCAGTACTCGCGCTTCACGGTGCGCGCCTGCAGCTGGCGCACCAGGTCGGTCTGGGTGGGCAGGTCCTTGCCCACCACCATCAGGCCGCTGGTGTCCTTGTCCAGGCGGTGCACGATGCCGGCGCGCGGCACGCCGCCCAGCTGTGGCCAGCGGTGCAGCAGGCCGTTCAGCATGGTGCCGGACCAGTTGCCGGCGCCCGGATGGACCACCAGGCCGGCCGGCTTATTAATGACCAGCAGATTGTCGTCTTCGAACACCACGTCCAGCGCCACGTCTTCCGGCGTGAAGGCCACGTCTTCCGGCGCCGGCTGGGGCACCACGTGGATGGTTTCGTCGCCGTACACGGTGGCGCGGATCTTGGCCGGCTTGCCGTCGACCGTCACATGGCCTTCCTCGATCCAGGATTGCAGGCGGCCGCGCGAAAACTGGGGCACCAGGCGGGCCACGACCTTGTCGAGGCGCTCGCCGCACACATCTTTGGTCAGCTGGAGTTCAATCGGGGCCAGCGGATCACCGCTGAACGCGCCTTCCGCAAATTCACCTTCAAAATCGGCGTCAAAATCGTTATCAGGCAATTGTTCTGCCGAATTCATCTCAGGTTTCAATATCACAGCATTCCCATCGGCTATAATCAGC
>JAJTCO010000055.1 GCA_021323265.1 Pseudoduganella sp.
CGACGCCGTATTGCTTGGCGAGACAATGCCCAGCAGGGTTGGCAGGCCCACCACGTCGCGCCCGTAGGCCAGCGCCGCCGCCGCCGCTTCCCACGCATAGCCCTGGCCCCAGTAGGCCGGCAGATAGGCGTAACCGATGTCGGTCGCAGGCAAGGTATCGCGCTTGATCAAGCCGCACATGCCGATGGCCGCGCCATCCTCCTTGCGGCTCACGTGCCACAGCGAATAGCCGAGGCGCGCCTGCATCGCGATCGGCCCGGCCAGCATGGCGGCGCGCGCGCCATCGAGGTCGCGCACGCCCTTGTCGCCAATGTTTTCCAGGAAGGAGGGCTCGTTCAGCAACTGCAGGTAGAAGGCAGCATCGTCAAGGGTCAGGGGGCGCAGTTGCAGGCGCGTGGTTTCGATCATTGTTCAGGCCAATCGTTGGGATCGGCCAGGAACTTGTACATCACGTACACGTCGACAAAACCGAGCTGCTGGTGACGATAGGCACGCGGCAGCGTACCGATCACGGAAAAGCCGAGCCGCTTCCACAGCAGCACGGCCGAGACATTGGTGCTCACGACATAATTGAACTGCATGGCCAGGTAGCCATCGCGCCGCGCCTGCTCCAGGCAATGGCGGCCCAGCATCTTGCCGATGCCCACGCCCTGTGCCGCCGGGCTGACCATGAAGGAAGCGTTGGCGACATGGGCGCCGCGGTCAAGCTGGTTGGGCAGCAGGCGGTACATGCCGAGCAGGCGGCCGGTATTCAGCACCGCCACCCAGGACTTCACGCCGCGCCCGAACCAGTAATCGTGGCAATCGTCGCGGCTGGTATCGGCGGCGAAGTAATAGGTATCGCCGCTGGCGATCAGCTCCTGGAAAATCGTCCACATCGCATCGAAATCGGCCTCGGTGGCAGGACGGATGTCTATGTCTTTCAAGGCTGCTCCCCATGGCAGGAATGATGCTGAATTGTCATGCATTTTCCCTTGCAAGTCCAGCCTGCGGCGGCAGGCGGAAGCCGACCTCCGCCGGCCGGCCCGGCAAGTCCAGGCGCGCCCGCGCGCGCGGCGACTCCGCCACTACCTGCCCGCGCCGCAGCACCATGCGGCGTGCCGCGCGCAAGCGGATCGCCTCCACCGGATCGGCCGCGTCCAGCAGCACCAGGTCCGCATGGCAGCCGGGCTCCAGGCCATAGCCCTCCAGGCCCAGGATGCGCGCCGGCGCCGACGTCACGGCCGCGAAGCACTGGCCCATGGCAGCCTGGCCCGTCATCTGCGCCACGTGCAAGCCCATGTGCGCCACCTCCAGCATGTCGCCCGAACCCAGGCTGTACCACGGATCCATCACGCAGTCGTGGCCGAAGGCCACCTCGATGCCGGCGGCCAGCATTTCCGGCACGCGCGTCATGCCGCGCCGCTTGGGATAGCTGTCGTGGCGTCCCTGCAGCGTGATGTTGATCAGCGGGTTGGCGATGGCCGCCACGCCCGCCTCCTGCATCAGCGGCAGCAGCTTGCTCACATAATAGTTGTCCATCGAATGCATGGAGGTCAGGTGCGAACCGGCCACGCGGCCCTGCAGGCCCAGGCGCTGCGTATGGAAAGCCAGCGTCTCGATATGGCGCGAGAGCGGATCGTCCGACTCGTCGCAATGCATGTCGACGCGCAGCCCCTGCTCCGCCGCGAACTCGCACAGGAGCCGCACCGACTCCGCGCCATCGGCCATGGTGCGTTCGAAATGCGGGATGCCGCCCACCACATCCACGCCCAGTGCAATGGCGCGCTTCAGGTTATCCAGCGCGCGCGGGCTGCGCAGCACGCCGTCCTGCGGGAAGGCCACCAGCTGCAGGTCCAGATAGGGCGCCACGCGGCGCTTCACGTCCAGCAGCGCCTCCACGGCCAACAGGCGGTCATCGCAGACATCGACATGGCTGCGGATGGCCAGCAGGCCGCGCGCCACGGCCCAGTCGCAATACTGCATGGCCCGCTCGACCAGGGCGTCCTGCGTCAGCTGCGGCTTGAGCTCGCCCCACAGCGCAATCCCCTCCAGCAAGGTGCCGGACTGGTTCACGCGCGGCAAGCCGTAGCTCAGCGTCGCATCCATATGAAAATGCGCATCGACGAACGGCGGCGTCACCAGGTCGCCCGCCGCATCGATCTCGCGCGCTGCCTTTACTTGCAAGGCAGGAGCGACAGCGGCGATGCGCCCGTTCTCGATCGCGATATCGATCTGCTGGCGGCCGTCCGGCAGGCTGGCATTGCGGATTACAAGGTCCATCGCAGGCTCCACAGGTAAGGTTGGCCGATTGTAGGCAGAGGCCGCCGCCCTGGCAATGTTGCGGTGCATAACTTTTGCTTCAAAAGCGGGCAAAAATGTCTTTCCATTACCATAATTCGTCGCTAGAATGGCCTTATTGCAGCGCACAATTTCCCATCGTTCCAGGAGAAAATATGTTTTCGATTCCCGAGCAATTTTCCGCAGCCACCAAGTCGCAGCTGGAAGCGCAGCTGAAAATCCTCAACAATTTTGCCGCCACTGCCTTCGCAGGCGCGCAACAGGTGATTGCCCTCAACCTGAACACCACCAAGGCCAACGTCGCCAAAAGCTCCGCCACCGCGCGCGAGTTACTCGAAGCAAAGGACCCGCAAGAATTCTTCGCCAAGAGCAGCGCCAGCGTGCCGAACTTCGACGGCGTGTTCGCTTACGGCCGCGAGCTGTTCAGCATTGCCAGCAAGACCCAGGCCGAGCTGTTCCAGGCCGCCCAGGAGCAAATCAAGGAAGCCAGCAAGCAAGCCGTCAAGGGGCCCAAGCTGGCCGCCGTGGCCACGTCGCAGCTGCCAGTGCCGGCCGCCGCCGTCCCGGCCCCCGCACCGGTGCCGAAAGCTGCCAAGCCCGAAGCCAAGCCAGCCACTCCCAAGGCTGAAGTCAAGGTAGAAACGAAGGTCGACGCGGAAGAGATCAAGCACGAAGTAAAAGCCGAAGCCAAGGCCGCCAAGCCCGCCGCCAGCTTCCCCGACCCGAAAGCCGAAACCCTGTCCGCCGCACCGAAGTCCAAGAAATAATCCACACTCCAGCCCGTGTCCACCTTGGGGTCAGGCCCTTTGGTGGACACGGGCTCGGCAATTGAGTTCCCCTCCGGCGGAAAATCCTGCCCTGTTGTATCCTTGCAGGCTCTTGGCAGCATTTTCCTTCTAAGCTTATGAGTTTATCGCGCCTGATCGGTGGCTTCGTGCGCAGCCACTGGCGTCCCTATGCAGCCGCCGGCGCCATGCTGACCGGCGTCGCCATCATCGGCATCTGGATTCCGCGCCAGATCGGTTTCATGGTCGACGGCCTGGCCGCCGGCAAGCTCGGTCCCGAAGCCCTGTGGCAAGCCATCGGCCTGCTGCTCCTGCTGGGCCTTGCCAACTATGGCTTGCGCGTGGCCTGGCGCATGAAACTGTTCTCGGCCGCCTACCAGCTGGGCGTCGAATTGCGCACGCGCTTCTACCGCCGCCTGTCCCTGCAGGGCCCGCAGTTCTTCCAGAAGCAGCGCACGGGCGACCTGATGGCACTGGCCACCAACGACATCGACGCCATCGAAATGGCGGCCGGCGAAGCCATGCTGGCAGGCTTCGACGGTACCCTGACCCTGCTGCTGGTGCTGGGCATGATGCTGGTCGGCGTCGACTGGCGCCTGGCCCTGTTCGCGCTGATTCCCTTCCCGCTGATGGCCTGGGCCTTCTGGCGCATTTCCTCGCACATCCACACGGCGTCCGCCGATTCGCTCAAGCGCTTCAGCGCCCTCAACGACCATGTGCAGGAAACCTTGTCCGGCGTGCGCACCCTGCGCGCCCTGGGCCTGGAGCAGCGCAGCAGCACGCGCTTCCAGGAATTGGCGGGCGCGGCGGCCGATGCCAGCCTGAGCGCGCAGCGCTGGGAAGCGGCCTACGAACCGGCCGTCGGCCTGACGCTGACCGCCGCCACCGGCCTGTCGCTGGGCCTGGGCGGCTACCTGGTATGGCTGAACGAGCTCACCATCGGCGAGCTGACCAGCTTCAGCATGTACCTGGGCCAGCTGATCTGGCCCATGTTCGCCGCCGGCTGGGTGCTGTCCCTGATCGAGCGCGGGCGCGCCGCCTATGCGCGCCTGCAGCCCATGCTGGAGGCCCCCCTGTCCATCGAGGACCACGGCACCCTGCCCCACGTCCCTCCCGGCAGCCTGGAATTGCGCGGCGTGAGCTTCGCCTATCCCGGCCAGCAGGAAGCGGCGCTGTCGGACATTTCGCTGACGCTGGCGCCGGGCCGCACCCTGGGCCTGGTCGGCCCCACCGGCTCCGGCAAGTCGACCTTGCTGCGCGTGCTGCTGCGCCAGCTCACGCCGAGCGCCGGCACGGTCACCTGGAGCGGCCACGCGCTGGACCAGTACACGCTGGAGGCGCTGCGCGCGGCAATCAGCTGGGTGCCGCAGGAATCGTTCCTGTTCTCGGCCACGATTGCGGAGAACATCGCGCTGGCGCGGCCGGAATCGAGCCGCGCGCAGGTGGAGCGCGCGGCCGACCTGGCCGCCATCCACGACGACATCCTGCTGTTCCCGCACCAGTACGAAACCGAAGTGGGCGAGAAGGGCATCACCTTGTCCGGCGGCCAGCGCCAGCGCGTGGCAATCGCGCGCGCCCTGCTGTCGGACAACGACCTGCTGCTGCTGGACGACGCCCTGTCGGCCGTCGATACCGGCACCGAAACGGCCATCCTCGCGCACCTGGAAGAACTGCGCCAGGCGCACGCCACGCGCAGCGCCATCATCGCCAGCCATCGCCTGAGCGCCGTGGTCGACGCGGACCAGATCGTGGTGCTGCAGCATGGCCGCATCACCGAGGCGGGCACGCACGAAGAACTGCTTGCGCTGAACGGCTGGTACGCCAGCCAGTGGCGCTACCAACAACTGGAGGCCAGCCTTGACGCAGCCTGATAAACCAAGCGGCCGCGAACAAACGCGCCAGGCCGCCGCCCTGCTGCGCGAAGCGTCGGCGCCCGACCTGCCCCACCTGGGCTGGGCCGTGCTGTTCCTGACCCTGGCCGCCGGCATGGAAGTGCTGGGCCCCCTGCTGGGCAAGCGCCTGATCGACGAGCACCTGCTGCCGCGCCACCTGGACTGGCCGCGCATGGCCTTGCTGCTCGGCGGCCTGCTGGTGACCGGCTGGATCGCCACCTGGGTGCGCTACCGCCAGCTGGTGCGCCTGTCGGGCGTGGCCATGCGCTCGGTGCAGCGCCTGCGCGAGCGCGTCTACAACCACGTGCTGCGCCTGCCGATGGCGTTCTTCGACCGCGCCATCACCGGCCAGCTGGTGTCGCGCGTGACCAACGACACGGAGGCGGTGAAAGGCCTCTACATCCAGGTGCTGTTCGTGATCCTGGACAGCACCATCGTCCTGGCCGGCACCATTGCGGCCATGGCCTGGCTGGACTGGCGCCTGATGACCATCGTGGTGGCGCTGCTGCCCTTCGTGCTGGTGATCGTGTGGCTGTACCAGCGCCTGAGCGCCCCCGCCGTGACGCGCGCGCGCCAGCTGCGCAGCGACATCAACGCGCAGATCGCCGAATCGATCGGCGGCATGACGGTGCTGCAGGCCAACAATGCCGAGCAGCGCTTCGGCCGCCGCTTCGCCCAGACCAACAGCGATCACTACACCCAGCGCCTGGCGGAAATCCGCGCCAATGCCTGGCTGCTGCGTCCCGCGCTGGACATGCTCAACATCCTGCTGCTGGCCTCCGTCATCTACATGTTCGGCCAGCGCGACATGAGCGCGGCCGAAGTGGGCGTGCTGTACGCCTTCATCAACTACATCGCGCGCGTGATCGAACCGCTGATCCAGATCACCATGCAATTTAGCCAGCTGCAGCAATCGGTGGTGGCGACGGCGCGCGTGGCCACCCTGCTGGGCGAAGCGTCCGCCCACGAGCACAGCGCCGCCGCCGGCAAGCACACGCGCCACGCCGCCAACGACGACGGCGCGCCGGCGGCCGACATCCGCAACCTGGACTTCGAGTACATTCCGGGCCAGCGCGTGCTGCACAACCTGACCCTGCGGATTCCGCACGGCGCCTTCTTCGGCATCGTCGGCCACACCGGCAGCGGCAAGTCGACGCTGCTGTCGCTGCTGCTGCGTTACTACCCTGCCCCGCACGGCAGCATCCGCATGAACGGCATGCTGCTCGACGAGATCGACAACGAGCAGTTCCGCGCCGAAGTTGGCCTGGTGCCGCAAGACCCCTTCCTGCTTGCGGCATCGGCGCGCGAGAACATCGACATGGGGCGCGGCCTGTCGCAGCAGGAGATCGAGGAGGCCGCGCGCGCCGCCCACTGCCACGACTTCATCATGGCGATGGAGGACGGCTACGACACCGTCATGGGCGAAGGCGGTTCGCGCCTGTCATCGGGCCAGAAGCAGCTCATCGCCATTGCCCGCGCGCTGGCCGGCAAGCCGCGCATCCTGCTGCTGGACGAGGCCACCTCGCGCATCGACTCGCACACCGAACAGATCGTGCAGCAGGCGCTCAACGAGCTGCGCGGCCAGGTCACCATCATCGCCATTGCGCACCGCCTGTCGACCATCCGCGAAGCGGACCGCATCGTCGTGCTGAACCACGGCCGCATTGCCGAAGAGGGCGCGCACGACGACCTGATGCAGCTGGAGAACGGCCTGTACCAGCGCCTGTACCAGCTGCAGCAGCTAGCCGCCTGAAGCCGTCACGGCGGCGCGGCTCAGGCGCCGCGCCAACGGCTGTGCACCAGCCCCGCCGCCCAGGCCAGGCTGCCTGCCAGCGCCCACGCCGCCGCTGTCGCCACGGTGGCGGCGCCATTGAAGCCCACCAGGTCCAGCGCAGCCAGCTTGGGCGAATTGATCGCCACATACCAGGTGAACAGGAACAGCGCCAGGAACAGGCGCGCACCGCGCGTCAGCCCGCCCAGCAGGCTGGCCGCCGACGCCAGGGCCAGCACGCCCGCCACGGCGGCAGCGGCGCGGGCCGGACTCTGCGCCGCCCAGCGCACGGCCACCACGCCCAGCGGCGCCGCCAGCAGCAGGCTCGCGCTCCATTGGCGCAGGTAGCGCCGCACCGCACCGCCAGGCAGCACGGCCGTCATCGCATCGGCCCCATTCTGCCAGTCGCGCGGCACGATGCCGCAGACCACCACGCCCCAGCAGGCGACGCCGCCGATCATCACGCCCTGCAGCGCCGCCCCGTCCGCCAGCACGGCGGCGATGCCGGTGGCCAGCAGCGCCATGGTCGCGGCAGGCGACGTCGCCAGCACCAGGGCCACCTCCGCCAGCACCTCGCCGGCGAAGCCCGGCACCCGCATCGCCAGCGCCGGCAAAGGGCGCACCAGCCAGCCCACCGGTCGCAGCAAACGGTCCGCCAGCGCCAGCAGGCGGTTGCGCCGCGCCGAACGCTGGCGCACGCGGTCTGGGGAGTAGCGGTGGAAGAACAGCACCGCCGGCAGCAGCACCAGGAACGACAGCGCCAGCGTCGCGCTGCGCAAGCCCCAGGCGCGCAAGTCCCAGAACGATTCCGGCATCACGATCGGCGCAATGGCGGGATCGAAGCCATGGCGCCCTATGGCGAAGTACGTCGTCGCATAGTGGTCGCGCAGCGTGGTGACGGCAACCGACAGGCCCGAGAAGTCCAGCACCAGCGGCCACTGCGTGCCTGGATTTTCGGCCACGCCCGCCAGCACGCCGAACTGCATGCACCACAGGACGAAGAACAGCACGTCGCCGCGCTTGCCCACCAGGGCGCCGATATTGTCGAACATTACCGCACAGGCGGCGCAATAGCTCACGATCGGCAGCAGCATCAAGGCATAGGTTTGCAGGTAGATCAGCAACTGGATCGGGCCTTCGCCGCGCAGCGCATGCAGCGCCAGCGTCGATGCAAGGTAGGCCAGCACGAACAGCAGCAGGTACAGCGCACCGCCCAGCCAGCGCCCGGCGGACAGCAGCGCATTGCCGGCGCCGGTCGCGCCGATCACGGCCCCCATGCCGCTTTCAAGATCCTGCGCCGTGCGCCCGCGCACCAGGTAGAAGCCGGCCAGCCCGACCATCATGCCGGCGATATGGGCGCTGCCGAAGGCCAGCGCCTGGCTGGTGTAGAGCACGCGCTTGCCGTCGATGACCATCATGGTGGCGCCCCCGGCCGGATCGGCGATCGCCAGCCAGCACAGGCCCACCGCCGCCAGCAGCGCCACCAGGGTGGACAGGCGCCGCATGCGCAGCCGCATTTCGTTGAGCGCGATCACGCGCAGCGCATGCCAGTTCATGCCGCCTCCGCCAGGGCATAGCGCTGCGCCATCAGCGCCTCCTCCAGGCTTGGCTCTACCTGCTGCGCGCCGGCGCAAGGCATGCCCTGGTGCGCCACGCGCAGCTGCACCTGCGCGCCCTGGCGCTGCGCCTGCAGCACGTGCAGCTGGCTGCGCAGCGCGTCGTATTCGGCGGCATCCACGCTGGCCTGCCACACCTGGCCGCGCGCACGCTGCAGGATGGCCTCCGGCGTCTCCAGCGCCAGCAGGCGCCCCTTGCGCATGATCGCCAGCTGGCCGGCGATGCTTTCCACGTCCGGCACGATATGGGTGGATACGATCACCAGCTTGCCGAAACCGAGTTCGGACAGCAGGCGGCGAAAGCGCAAGCGCTCCTCCGGGTCCAGGCCGGCCGTCGGCTCATCCACGATCAGGATGTCCGGGTCGTTCAGCAGCGCCTGGGCGATGCCCAGGCGGCGCCGCATGCCGCCGGAGAACGAAGCCGCGGGCCGCCGCGCGTGTTCGGCCAGGTTGACCAGCTCCAGCAGGTGCCGGATGCGCGCCGGATCGCGCACGCCCTTCAGGGCCGCGAAATACTGCATGCATTCCAGGGCCGTCAGGTTCGGGTAGACGCCGAACTCCTGCGGCAGGAAACCCAGCCTGCGGCGCATGGCGTCGGGCTGGCGCACGATGTCCACGCCGTCGAACAGGATGCTGCCCGCGCTGGGCCGGGACAAGGTGGCCACCAGCTGCATCAGCGTGGTCTTGCCCGCCCCGTTGTGACCAACCAGCCCGACCACACCGCTACCAAGTGTTAGTGAGACATCATCCACCGCTTTCAGGTCGCGATAGGCCTTGCTGACGTTGCGCAGTTCAAGCATCTTGTTCCCCCGTTTGCATGATGCAGCGACTCTAGCGGCGGCGCCCCGGGAACGCGAGGAGCATGCGACAAACGGTCGGAACGGCATGATGGGTTGCAAGATTGCGAAACTGATTACATAAGTAGAATTTTGACTGGCATTTTCCCCACAGTTCGCGCGCCTTCCAAGCAAATAGTCAATGCCGAACAGGCTTTCCAGCTTGCAACAGGCATATAATTGATTGCACACAACGCTCACCGCGCACCAAGGACCCAAGTTGTCACGCTTTCCGGTTTCGACCTTTTTCAAGCGACTGCACCAGTTGATTGGCGTCTGCCTGCTTGCGCCCCTGTGTGCATGGGCCCAGTCGCCGCTGGACGCCGACATTGCCCGGATTCGCGAGCAGGTGCGCTTCGTCCCGGACAAGGCTTTGCTGCTGTTGCAGCATATGGAGCCGGAAGCGCGCATCGCCCCGCCGCTGACGCGCGCCGAATACCTGGCCCAGCTGGCACTGACCCACCGCAGCCTGGGCAAGTTCGACAGCGCGCTCGCCCTGGCGGAAGAATTGCACGCCTACGGCCGCTCCCAGGACAACAAGATCATCATCGCCAAGGGCCTGCTGGCCAAGGCGTATGTGCGCTCGGCGATGAACGAGCGCCAGGTGTCGCACGAACTGGCGTTCGAAGCACAAAAAGTTGCCAACACCACCAGCGACATGGTGCTGCGCGTGCAGTCCACCATCACCGCCGGCCAGAGCTACGCGGAGCAAGGCAACTACCCGGTGGCCCTGAATCGCCTGCAGTCGGCTGTGGAACTGGCGCACCAGGTGACCGAAGACAAGGTGCCGCTGGCCAGCGCGCTGAACGCCCTCACCCTGCTCTACACCCAGATGCGCGAGTACGACAAGGCCTGGGAAACCCTGGCCGAAACCTTTGAAGTGTCGGAAACGCTGAATTCGCCCGGCCGCATGTCCATCGCCAACAATACCGAGTATGGCCTGGCCATCGACACGCGCCAGTACAAGCGCGGCATGCGCGCGCTGCTCAACAACCTGGAGCTCACGCGCAAGATCGGCGCCAAGCGCATGATCGCCACCACGCTGGTGAACCTGTCCGACATCAACCTGAAGCTGCACGAGTTTCCCACCGCGCTGCGCTTTGCCAACGAAGCGGCGGCCGCCGCGCGCGAAGCCAACGACGAATCCATCGAAGCGACCTCCCGCATCAATGCAGGACAGGCCTATATGGGCACCGGCAAGGTCGCAGAAGGCAAGAAGGCTTTCGCGCTGGGCATGGCCTACTTCGAAAAGACCGGCGACAAGCCCGAACTGCAAGCGCTGCTGACGGAATACGGCCAGGCACTGGAACGGGTCGGCGACTTCCAGGGCGCCGTGGAAGCCTACCACCGCGAGCGCACCATCTCCAACGAGATGTTCGAGGCGCAGCGCAAGAAGGCGATCTGGGAGCTGCAGGAAAAATACGACACCGAGAAAAAGAAGCGGCAGATCGAATCGCTGTCGCACGAGAACGTGGCCAAGAGCGCCGAACTGAACGCGCGCCGCCTGCAGCAGCGCATCTGGTGGCTGCTGGCCGTGGTGTTCGCGCTGGCCGCGGTGATTGTCGGCCTGCTGTACCGCAAGGTGCGCCAGGCCAACGCCCAGCTGGAAGTGAAGAACCTGGAGCTGAAGGCGCAATCGTCGCTCGACCCATTGACTTCCTTGTACAACCGCCGCCACTTCCAGGACTACATGCGCTCGCACAACCAGGTCGAGCGGCGCGGCGCCAATGGCGAGGACATCGTGGGCGCCCTGTTCCTGCTGGACGTGGACCACTTCAAGCACGTCAACGACACCTACGGCCATGCCGCCGGCGACGCGGTGCTGAAGATGATCGCGGAAAGCCTGCGCGTGGCCCTGCGCGAAACCGACATGATCGTGCGCTGGGGCGGCGAGGAATTCCTGGCCTTCCTGCCGGCCATTCCACGCAATGGCGTGGACGAAATCGCGCGCCGCATCCTGTCCTGCGTGTCGACCATGCCGGTGACGTTCCAGGACCACCAGATCCACGTCAACGTGTCGGTCGGCTTCGCCCCGTTCCCGCTGGCGCCGGGCGGCACGCCGCTGCCGTGGGAGCGTGCCGTGAACCTGGTGGACATGGCGCTCTACCTGGCCAAGGCCCACGGCCGCAACCGCGCCTACGGCGTGCGCGGCTTCGAGAACTTCGAACAGACCTCGATGGAAGCCATCGAGCAAAACCTGGAACAGGCCTGGCGCGCCGGCTTCGTCGACCTGACCCTGGTGCTGGGCGGGGCGCCCGACGAGCCGCCGCCCTCCAACGTGGTGCCGCTGAAGACCAAGACCGGCAACTAGTTCTTTTCCTTGCGTGCCTCGCGGGCCGATTCCTGGATTTCCTTGCCCGCCTCCTCGACCTTTTCGCCCAGCTTTTCGGTCGCCTTGTTCAGCTTTTCGCCGGCCTTCTGCGCCGCCTCGTCCAGCTTTTCGCCGGCCTGCTCCAGCTTTTCGCCGGCCTTGTCCGCCGCCTTGTCGATCTCGCGGCCGGCCTGTTCGGCCGGGCCGATGCGCTTGTCCTCCGGCTTCTGGCAGCCGCTGGCCGCCACCAGCGCGAGTGCCGCGCACAGTCCTGCAATCATGGTTTTCATGGTGTTTCCTTGGCTGTGAACACAGCCAAAATCTTACGCTAGAATAGCCGCATGGACACGCACATTCCCATCCTTAAGCGGGCGGGCATGGTGCTTGTGGTGCTGGGCGCCTGCGACCTGCTGGCCATGCGGTCCGGCCTTCTGCTGCCTGGCACGGCAGCTGGCATCGGTTTGCTGTGCGGCAGCCTGCGCGTCGCTTCCATCGTGCGCTGGCTGGCTGCCTTCGCGCTGTGCGCCCTGGGCGTGATGCTGCTGGCCTGGCCCCTGATGCAGCCGGTGGACCTGACGCTGACCCAGCTCAAGCTGCAGCCGCGCCTCCTGCCTTCCCTGCTCGCCAGCGCCGCCTGGCTGATCCTCCTGTACTGGTTGTACCGCACCCTGGGTGCCCCCGCCGTGCTGGCCGCGCGCCGCGCCGCCGGACACAGGCTGCATCACATGGGCCTGCCGGCCGCCAGCGGCGCCACCCTCTCCCTGCTGACCTGCGTCACGCTGGCGTCGATGCTAAATGGCGCTGCGGCCGAGCGCGCGCGGCGCGCCGCCGAACGCCAGTTCGGGCCCGATTACCGCTACCACGTGGCCGCGCTCCGGGTATCGCAGGCGCACGGGGCGCGCCAGGTGGAAGGACTGGTGATGGCGTGGAATGGCCACGAGATCCGCAACATCCCCGTCGCCTGGCAGGAAGACGCTAGCGGCGGCCGATAAGGAAGGCGCCCGCCAGCGTGGCCACGCCAAACACCAGCAAGGTGCTGCAGATGGCCAGGTTGAGGAATTTGGACAGGCCGAACACGCCGAGCGCGGCAGCGCCCAGGAAAGCCACGCCCCAGAACATGAGCCAGCCGGCGGTATCGGCCGACATGCGCCCGGTGCCGCGCGCGCGGACATGGCGCACGAAGGCGCGCCGGATGACGTTGGATGCCAGCAACAGCAACAGGAATGCGCTGCCGGCGGCAAGTTGACTTAGCTGCATCTGCCCTCCATCGCGGGCCTGGGCCCTGGAACAGATGGTAGCACCGCGCGCCGTCAGTCGGCGACGATCTTCTTCGGCGGCGGCGGCGGGGCAAAGGCGACGGTATCGCCTTCCGGCGCCGTGTCCTGGGCTTCCGAATACTCGAGCCAACGGTCCAGGCTGGCCCGCCGGCGGATGCTGATGCCCTTGGTGCTGATATAGCCGATCTGCTCGAAGTTATCCATCTTGCACACCATCTTGGAGGTGGTGGGCAGGTTGTCCAGCAGGCGATCGTAGGCCTTGCGCGCCTTCTGCTCCCACTTGGCGAGGGTCGGCTCGTTGAAGCGGTTGCTCTCGTAGTAGATGGTGAGCGTATGGTCGTGATTGCCGAAGCCGACCACCGCCGCACCCTTGCGCACGGCACTCAGGATGTCTTCCTTGATATTGGCGGTAGGGACGAAGACTGCCGCGCGGCTGTCCGTTTCGTCCGGCCGCTGCAGCGGCAAGTCCTGGCCAAACTGTACACCCATTGCTGCTCCCCGCATGATGGTGGGCCGGTTCCTGGAATGTTTCTCCCCGGCTATATTTGTCCGATTCTACCTCGCCCCCCTTCCCGGTACAAGCGGCGGCACGCCGTATAATGCGCAGGCCTCATCCTCTTTATAGCCCCAAAATGACGCCTTTTCCACCTGCCGCCCGCGATTCGGCAGCCCGCCATGTGCGCGACCTGCTTGCCCATGCCATCGAATACGCCCTGCCACAGCAGGCTTTGGTGGTTTTCGACCAGCGCAGCCCGCTGTCCGAAGTGCTGGCCGGCGCCTACCGCGCGGCCCTGCCGCAAGGCCGTTTCATCGACTTCGACACGGTGCAGCCGGACGCCGTACTTGCGGCTTTCGAGCAACTGAATGCGGGTGACCTGGTGGTACTGGTGCAAACTACCAGCTTCCGCCTGAACGAATACCGCATCCGTATGGAGTTGTTCAAGCGCGGCCTGAAGGTGATCGAGCACATGCACCTGTCGCGCATGCCGGACGAGCAAGGCCTGGTGTACATCGACGCCCTCGCCTACGATCCCGCCTACTACCGCGGCGTCGGCCACGCGCTCAAGGCGCGCATCGACCGTGCCCGTTCGGGCGTGGTGGAAAGCGGCGGCGAACGCCTGGTGTTCGCTTCCCCGTTCGAGGAAGCCAAGCTGAATATCGGCGACTACAGCGCCATGAAAAACGTCGGCGGCCTGTTTCCGATCGGCGAAGTATTCACCGAAGCGCAGGACCTGGAAGCGGTGAACGGCCGCGCCAAGGTGTTCGTCTTCGGCGACACCACCTTCCACGTCAACCGGCCCGCCACGCCAATCACCATGATCGTGGAAAGAGGCCGCGTGGTAGGCGCCGAAAACAGCACGCCCGAATTCGACAATATGCTGTCGATCATCCGCGCACACGAAGGCGAGGTCTGGGTGCGCGAGCTGGGCTTCGGCATGAACCGCGCCTTCTCGCGCGAGCGCACGGTGGACGACATCGGCACCTACGAGCGCATGTGCGGCATCCACCTGTCGCTGGGCGCCAAGCACGGCCAGTACCAGAAGCCACAGTTCAAGCGCAAAGACGCGCGCTTCCACGTCGATGTCTTCGTCCAGACCGACGCGGTCTACCTGGACGACGACCAGGTCTACCGCGACGGCGGCTGGGTGACTGGGCGCTGATCCGACCAGCGTCCATTGGTCACGGCGCGCAGCAGCCACTCGGCCGGGCCGTAAGTGTGGCGCTTGAGCCACCAGGCGCTGAGGGTCATTTGCGCGAAGTAGATGGCGAACACCAGGGCCATCACCGCCAGCGGCGGCAGCTCATTGCACAAGCGCAGCCCGTAGCCGGTGAACAGCAAGGCCATCACCACCGACTGCATCAGGTAATTGGTCAAAGCGATCTTGCCCATCGGCGCCAGCGCCGACACCACGCGCGCGCTGAAGCGGCTGTCGAACAACATCAGCAAGCCAGCCACGTACGATGCGGTGAGGAACGGCGCCGTAAGGTAGCTGAGCGCCGTGGCGAACATGATCATCGTGCCGTCCGGATCGTATTCGGAGGCCGCCGCATACAGCGTCGCCCCCGCCAGCCCGACCGGCAACCCCACCTTCAGCACGCGCGGCAGCAGGTGGCGGAAGGCATCCACATGCGCAAACAGCTGCATGCGTCCAGCCGCCCGCCCCAGCAGGAACATGGCCAGCGCACTCGGCCCCTGCGCGAACAGCAGCAAGGCCACGGTCGTCGGGAACTCGCTCATGGTGTAAGCCAGCGAGGCGCGCCAGTCGCCATGGAATGCCGCCAGCTTGGCCAGCGCCGGCTCGGCATCGGCTCCCATGCCTTCCGGCGCCAGCATCACGACGGCGCCAAGCACCGCCAGCATCAGCGCCGACAACAGCAGCAGCACTGCAGCCCCGCGCAGCGCCGCACGTTGCGAGGCAGCCCACGTCACCAGCACGAAACTCAACAGGCCATAGAGGTGCAGGATATCGCCGTAAAACAGGAAGCAGCCATGCAGTACGCCCAGCACCAGCAAGCCGAAGGCCCGCCGCTGCATGCGCGGGCGGAATGCCGCGCCGGCGCGCTCCGCCGCCGCCATCTGCAAGGTAAAGCTATAGCCAAACAGGAAGGAGAACAGCAGGTAGAACTTGGTCTCGAACAGCAGCGCCGCCACAAACCGCACCGCCAGGTCCAGCGCCCCCGCATAACGCGGGTTATTGATCCCGACCGCAAAATAAGGATCGGCAAAGGCCCAGATATTCACGGCCAGGATGCCCAGCAGCGCAAAGCCGCGCAATGCGTCTACATTGAGGAGGCGGTATTGGTTCATTCGGTTCGCAGCCTTGAAGGAGTCCAGCTCCAGTTCGTTATACCGCGCAGCAGCCATTCGGCCGGGCCGTAAGCGTGGCGCCGGGACCACCAGGCGCTCAGCGCCATTTGCGCGCCGAAGATGGCCAACACGATAGCCATGACGCCCAGCGGCGGCACGCGGTTGCACAGCCCAAGTCCATAGCCGGTGAACAGCAACGCCAGCACGAGCGACTGCAGCAGGTAATTGCTCAAGGCCAGGCGCCCCATCGGCGCCAATGCCGCCTGCAGGCGCGCGCCCGCAGTGGTTTCGAACAGCATCAGCATCAGCGCGATGTAGGCCGCCGTCAGGAAAGGACCCACCAACATATTGGCCGACACGGCAATCAGACCGCCGGCCATGGATGGATAGAACGTGCTGTAGGCCGCGATGAGCGCCTCGCCCACCAGCCCCACCGGCAAGCAAAGCCACAGCACGCGCGGCAGCAAATGACGGAAGCTGTCAATGCGCGCCAGCACTTGTTCGCGGCCGGCAGCAAAGCCCACCAGGAACATGGCCAGCGAACTTGGGCCCATGAACGGCAGGCTCGCCAGGTTGCCTGGGAACGCACCCATGAAGTGCGCCTGCGTTGCCGCCGCACTGCCATGGAAGGCCGCCAGTTTCGCCGCAATTTCGGCACTGTATTTCAGACGCTCCCCGCCTTCGATGAAGCTGGCGATCAGCCCCATGGCGCCCAACAGCAAGGCCGGCAACACCAACAGCCAGGCAGCACGCCGCAGCGCACGCTGCGGCGACAAGCCATGCCACGCCAGCAGGAAGAAGCTCAGCAAGCCATAGCTGTTCAGGATATCGCCCTCGAACAGCAGGCAGCCATGCAGTATGCCTAAAGCGAACAATCCCAGGCCGCGCCGCAGCATGCGTGCCTTGAAACTGGTATCGGCACGCTGCGCCGCATCCAGCTGCAGCGAAAAGCTATAACCGAACAAGAGCGAGAACAGCAGGTAGAACTTGCCATCGAAAAGCAAAGCGACCAGGTAGCGCACGGCCTGGTCCAGCGTGCCGGTGTAATCGACATGCGCAGTACCGCTGCGGAAATAAGGATCGGCGAAAGACCAGATATTGACAGCCAGGATGCCCAGCAGCGCAAAGCCGCGCAGTGCATCCACATTGTGGAGACGGGATTGATTCATCCCGCGATTATATATTTAGCAACCCCATCTCGACCAGCGCCTTGTCCCAAGGCGGCACTGGCTGGTATTCCGCCACCAGGAAATCGATCAGTGCCCGCACCTTTGGCGACAGCTGCCGCGTAGCAGGATACAAGGCGCTAAGGTGATTCAGCGGCAGCTCCCAGTCCTGCAGTACCGGCACCAGGCGCCCTTCCAGCATATCGCGCCAGGCCAGGAAGGTGGTCGTGTACACGATGCCCAACCCGCGCAGCGCCGCATGCTGCAGCACCAGCCCGTTATTCGCCGTGAAGGCAGGCGTCACGCGCACCGTGGCCTGCTCCTCGCCGCGCGAGAAATGCCAGGCAACGCCGCCCGTCAGGTGGCTGAAGTGCAGGCACTGGTGGCGGTGCAGATCCTCCGGCCCCTCCGGCCTGCCCGCCCGCGCCAGGTAGGCCGGCGAAGCGCACAGCAACCCGCGGCAAGGCGCCAGCGGCCGGATCGCCAGCGCACGGCTATCCGGAATGCCGCCCACGCGGATGGTCAGGTCAAAGCCATGCGCGATGGGATCGAGCAAGGCATCGTCCACGTGCAGCAGCGGCGCAAGCTGGGGATGCGGCAGGCTGAATCGCGCCACCGCGTCCGCCAGCCACTCGCTGCCGAAACTCGAAGGCGCCTGTATGCGCAGGGGCCCGGCCAGTTCGATGCCCGCATGCGTCACCACCCGCGCCGCCTCCTGCGCCTGCAAGACCGCCTGCGCGCACGGTTCAAGGTAAGCCTGTCCCACGTCGGTCAGGCTCACGTCGCGCGTGGAACGGTGCAGCAGGCGCGCATTGAGCCGCTCCTCCAGCGCGATCACATGCTTGCTCACCATGGCGCGCGTCATCCCCAGCCGGCGCGCCGCGCCGCTGAAGCTGCGCAAGCGCGCCACCTCCACGAAGATCTCCATTGCCTTGAGCTGGTCCATGACGCCGATTGTCTCCATTTTGGAGACAATGTGTCAACCGTTTGCGAATTGTTCACAACCAATCGCTTCCTTACAATGACCTGCATCAAGAAAAGGAGCACGCCATGCTGACCGACACCCAGAAAGCCCAATATGCCAAGGATGGTTTCATCGTCATCCCCGGCTTCAAGAGCGCCGAAGAAATCGCCGCCCTGCGCGCGCGCGCCGCGCAAGTCGTGAACGACTTCGACCCAACGCTCGCCCAAGGCATCTTCACCACGAAAGAACAGGAGAAGAAGGCCGACGACTACTTCCTGGGCTCGGACAACACCGTGCGCTGCTTCTTCGAAGAAGAAGCCTTCGGCCCGGACGGCCAGCTGAAACAGGCCAAGGAACTGTCGATCAATAAGATCGGCCACGCCATGCACGACCTGGACCCCGCCTTCCGCGCCTTCACCGCCGACCCGCGCCTGGAGCAGATCGCCCGCGATATCGGCCTGGCCGAACCGCAGGTATGGCAATCCATGTACATCTTCAAGCAGCCCGGCATCGGCGGCGAAGTGCGCTGGCACCAGGACGCCACCTACTTCGATACCACACCCATCAGCGTGACCACCTTCTGGTTCGCACTGGAAGATGCGACCCTGGAAAATGGCTGCATGTGGGCCGAACCGGGTGGCCACCGCACGCCACTGCGCGAACGCTTCGTGCGCGAAGGCGACCATGTCAGCGTAGAGAAGCTGGACAACACGCCCTGGCCCACCGACGCCACCGCCGTTCCGCTCGAATGCAAAGCCGGCTCGCTGGTCTGCTTCCACGGCCTGCTGCCGCACTACAGCGCCCCGAACCGCTCGCCGGTCTCGCGCCACGCCTACACCCTGCACGTGACCGACGGTCGCACCGAATACTCCAAACGTAACTGGATACAGCGCGACGCATCCTTCCCTGTGCGAGGCTTCCTGTGAAGATCAGCATCTTCGCCCCACACTGGGGCAGCAACGACTTGCCGCCGGACGTCTTCATCGCCAAGGTAAAAGAAGCAGGCTTCGACGGCATCGAAATGTCGCTGCCGCTGGACCGCGCACAGCGCGACAACTGGGCCTACAAGATCGCCAACGCCGGCCTGGACCTGATCGTCGCCCAGTGGGAGACCGTGTTCCACAGCGACTTCGCGGCGCACAAGCAGGCGTTGGGCGAACTGCTGCGTAACGCCTGCGAAGTACAGCCGGTGCTGGTCAACTCGCACACCGGCAAGGACTGGTACACGCCGCAGCAAAACGAAGAATTGATTACCCTCGCCGCAGGCATCTCGAAAGAGTATGGCGTACCGGTCGTGCACGAAATCCACCGCAGCCGCTTCAGCGGCCACCCGATGCTGCTGCTGCCCTACCTGGATGCTGGCCAAGGTGCTGCCGCGCGTGCGCCACATTCACGCGCGCGTCGGCCACCAGCAAGGCCCGCAAGTCGCCGACTTTCGCGCGCCGGAGAATGCCGATGCGCTCAGGGCGCACCTGGCGTGGTGGGACCGCATCATCGAACTGCGTCGCGCTGCCGGCGCCGAACGCATGACGCTCACGCCCGAGTTTGGGCCTGCGCCCTACACCTTCACCCTGCCCTACACCGGCCAGCCGGTCAGCAACGCTTGGGATCAGAATGTGGCGATGCTGAATCTGCTGCGCGAACGGTATTGCAGGTAATACGTTTCTAGCCACCGAGGGCATGAAGAAATTAGGTTTCCGCCGGCGCCAAGGACTAAAGATTGGAAAGTTCGACATTAGGCGTCATACTGCCAATTTCGTTAGATGTCGATTTGACGACTACTTTGCGTTAGCCTGCTTATGATTGACCGCCCACCACTGAACGACGAAGAACGAGAAGCTCGAATGCTTCTTGTGAAGTCCACCCGCGAAATGCTTTCGGGTGAGCTTTCGTTCGTCGAAGGAGCTGCGGTTGTCGTCCGATTGCGGGGGCGAGTTGGAGGCGTCGGCGAGTTCGATGAGGACTTTATGTCGTTCGTTGCCATCGACTCCGAGACAGACCATTTACCGTTGCGAGCGCAATGGCCAGTTTGGGACTAGGCGGCGCTGGAGCGACTGGCTCCTGAGTTCGAAAGGGCTCAAGACTGGGCGAGCACTTTTGCGCCAGCGGCTTGCGAGAATTTGATTGGGCGGTTCAATGGCTAACATTGCAGTCAACCTGACTGCCTCCACGCTGCGCGTTGCGGCAGCCAGTTACTTTTCACGTTGGGCTGTAAGGAAAACATGACCTACGAACAAAAGAAGATCATTTATCGTGGTGTCTCGATGATCGAAGGCTGGCCTGAGAAGATCGCGGCGGCTCAATTGGTTAAGACCTGCTTTATCGGAGACCGCGAAGTAAGCCGAGTGCGTTACGGCGATGAACCAGACGACTGGGGGGCAAACGAACGCCCTTGCCACGACTGCGCTGTCGTGAAGGGCGAATTTCATGTCGAAGGCTGCGATGTGGAGCGGTGCGCTGGTTGTGGCGGTCAGCGCTTCAACTGCGATTGCGAACCATATGACGCCGATGACGAATAAGCCCAACAATTCCGTCAACCGGACCTTCGCATCGCTGCGCGCTGCTTCGGCCGGTTACGTCCAACGTTAGGCCGCTTGCTCATGTCTGTCGCATTGCTGATTAAGAATCCACTTCTTGGAACTTCAAGTCTTGTGCCCATCGCGGGGGAAATAACATTTCGCGAAAGCTGGCTCGCAACGGCGGCCGCACTCGGGCTTAAGTGGCTTCCGCTATTTCAAACCGGTCAGTCCGTTCCATTAGAATTCCTTCCCGAAGTGATCGACGAGTTTGAATCAATTGAACGCGCCTTCCGTAATTCTGGCTTGTTGGCGTTGGCTGGACGCGCAGAAGGTGCCTACCACGCACTGCGCGTGGTTTTAAATGATTCACCAGGTGCTGAGGTGTTTATTGGCTAAAGCACCTAACCACTTAATCAACCGGACGGCTACAGCGCTGCGCGCTCCAGCCGCCGGTTATCGTAAACGTTAGATGCTTTGGAGACTTTTGCGTATATGTGGTTCCGAATTGCTCTGTCGACTTCCCTGGTCATGGGGCTGATCCTCGCATGGCCAGATATGTTCCTGTTCTCGAAGATTGTCCAACTACCTGACTGGGTTGAGCTATTTCCGAATCAATGGGTCGCTGCCTGGCTACTTTTAATCGCCCCTTTCTCGTTGGCGTTGCCCGGATCTTCTCGTTTCAAGCCGGCGGCCACTCGCATAGTGGCCTTCGCATTCTTCGGCTCCGCTTGTGGCGCCGGAGTACAGTCACATTACCGCTGCTAGCTATTGCTGCCGCCAGGACATTACGGGAAGCGAATAATGCAATCACGCTTGGTCGCTGAAAGCCAGCTTTCTCACGCACTTCAGTTCACACTCAACTTCACTTGCCTCCATTGCGCACTTTGCGGCAAACTGTGGAAGTTATAAAAAAGCTATTTCATTCTGCACCGGGCAGCATCCATCTCCGCATGCAAATGTCCTGGCACTGACCACGATGGTTTCGACGTCCCGCCTATTGAAGAACAGCCAACATGAACCCTGCAGACATCGGAAAAATCGAATCGGAAGTCCTTCAAGCATTCGAAGGCTTGGTGGAAGCCTCCAGATTGCTGGACCCTGCCCTCTATTTCGAGTACTACGACAAGGAAAAGTTCACTGGATTGAACGCGGACGGAAAGGTCTGGCTCTCGATAGAGGGATTGGAGAGCCTGATCATGTCCGGCTTTCCCGCGATCGAACGCAGCCTCTCCCTGGAGTTTGCGAACGTAAAAGTGACGGTTATTGACAGGTCTACTGCCATTTTGGTGAACGAGTTCAAACAGTCCTTGCTGCTTAAGGACGGTCGCACGGTGAACAGTTCCGGCGGCGGAGTGCAGGTCTGGCACCTTTTCCAGGACAAATGGAAGTTGGTGAGCGTATCTGCAAGCGATGCAAGTCCCACGACATGAGCATTTTCCGGGGAAAGAACCTCGTGATCTCCAAGCACAAGGATGGGAGCCGTTGGGGATCAATTTCTTCGGCGACCGTACCAAGGTTCCGTTGACGGCCAGCGAGCCGCAGCAAATCGTCCACAACCGTTTGCGTTTCGTTCGCTAGTCCCACACATTTACAAGGAGGTTTGCATGCCTGACAAAAAGAGTCCTGAGAAGCAGAAGTTCATCGGTGTCGGGATCGCACTGGGGGTGGCAATTGGCAACGCCATCGGCGTTGCTATCGGCAACCTCGCGCTGGGCATAGGTGTAGGCATCGGAATCGGCGTGGCTATCGGTCTGCTGATGGCGAAACAACGCAACCGGCCGGAGTGAAGATCGTGTCCATCGTTTCCCGCCACTCCGTGCAATTCGCTTCGCTGCTGGTCGCTGCATTGCTGGCCTGCGCGCCGGCCATGGCCGAGGGCGAAGCGGATGCCGTCTTTGCCAAGTACAAGTCCCTGGAGCGCGCTTTCGATCCCGCCGTTGCAGACCTGTACTGCGACAGCGCGCTGATTCGCAACGTCCGCACTTATCCGGACGGCCAGGTGCGCACGCTCGAGCTGCCTGCGCCGAAGTACAAGCAGTTGATCCGCTCCGTCATGCCTGCGGCGCAAGCCCGGGGCGATGTCAACACCTACTCCAACGTCACCTTCTCCTCCGAAGGCGCCAATACCCGCATCAATGCCAGCCGCTATTCCGAGCTCAAGAAATATACGAGTCCGATTTCGCTGTTGGTTGGTCAGTGCGGAAACAGCATCGGCATTCTCGAGGAGATTAGCCAATCGAAGCCATGATGGATCGCCAGGAGATCATTTTGCTCACCGTCGCGGCTTCCGGCTCCGTCGCCGTCGAAGCCGCGCTGACGCCGCTGGAGGTCATCGGCTGGAAGCGCTCTGGAAGTGGCGCTTCCGGCAAGAGTGAGCTCGCCGGAAAACTAGTCCGCTTTGCGCAGCGTGAAGTGGCGAAAGCGCGTCCGCACCTGCCCCACGAGTTCCGCGTCGAGCGCGTCGCCGCTGTTTGAGTCGAGCAGGTCTTCGGCGCGGCATCCCACGGAACGGAAATCCTGCAGCGCGTATGACGCGCAGCCCATGCCGGCAATGTCTTCCGTCAGGGCCGTCACGTGCCGGCGCGTGGTCAGCTTGGGATGCACCGTGGTCCTGAATTCATATGGAACGCCGCTATCGAGTACGATGCGGGCGGCGGCGTGCGCGGCTTTCCCGCTGCCTGGAGCGCCGGTCAGTTCATCGTAGGCGTCGAATGAGGTCTTGATGTCGAGGCCAACCCAGTCGACCAGGGGCAGCACCTCTTTCAAACGCTCAGGGTAAATCCCGGCCGTATGCAGGCCGACTTTGAACCCAAGCGCCTTCACGCTGCGCATGGCATCTTCCAGCGCCGGATCGATGGTCGGCTCGCCGCCGGAAAACACGACGGCGTCGAGCAGCCCTGCCCTGCCGGCCAGGAAGGCCAGCAAGTCTTTCCATCGAATCTCCGGCTCCCCGCCGCGCGGCTGCAGGTGCGGATTGTGGCAGTAGCCGCAGCGCCAGGGGCAGCCCTGGACGAATACCACGGCCGCCAGCTCGCCGGGAAAGTCGGTCGACGTGAACTTTGCGTAGCCGCCGACCTTGAGCTCCCTGTCATCCATTGTTCGGGCGTTCGACGAAATAGGTGCGCTCCTTGAACTCCCCTTTCTTGCCGACGTTGAACGACGAATACGGGCGGTGGTAACCCATGACGCGCGTCCAGATCTCGCAGGGCTGGCGCTCGGCGTCGTCCAGTTGGAAGGCTTGCGCAGGGGTGCGTTGAACGGTCATGCTTGCTCCTTTTGTAGTGAGTGTTTGCGCGCGATGATCTCTTCGTCGCACTTGGGACAGAATTCGTGCTTGCCGCTCAGGTACCCGTGTTTCGGGCAGATCGAGAACGTCGGCGTAACCGTGATGTAGGGCAGGCGGAAGCGGCTCAGCGCGCGCTGCACCAGGCGGCGGCAGGCGTCGGCACTGGATACCTGCTCGGTCATGTACAGGTGCAGCACGGTGCCGCCCGTATACTTCCTTTGGAGCTCGTCCTGCCGCTCCAGCGCTTCGAACGGGTCGTCGGTGAAGCCGACCGGCAGCTGGGACGAGTTGGTGTAGTACGGCATTTCCGGCGTGCCGGCCTGGATGATCCAGGGCATGCGGGCGCGGTCTTCCTTGGCGAAGCGGTATGTGGTGCCCTCCGCCGGCGTGGCCTCCAGGTTGTACATATGCCCGGTCGCTTCCTGGAACTCCAGCATGCGTGCGCGAATGTGGTCCAGCAAGCGTATGGCCAGTGCGGTGCCGGCTTCGCTCGTGATGTCTTCCCTGCCGCCGGTGAAGTTGCGCACCATTTCGTTGATGCCGTTCACGCCCAGCGTGGAGAAGTGGTTGCGCAAGGTGCCGAGGTAGCGCTTGGTATAAGGGAACAGGCCGCCGTCCATCAGGCGCTGGATCACTTCGCGCTTGATCTCCAGGCTGGTCTTGCCCAGCTCCAGCAGTTCATCCACCCGGGCGAACAAGCCGGCTTCGTCGCCGGCATACAGGTAGCCAAGCCGGGCGCAGTTGAGCGTAACCACGCCGAGCGAACCGGTTTGCTCGGCGGAGCCGAACAGGCCGTTGCCGCGTTTGAGCAGTTCGCGCAGGTCCAGTTGCAGGCGGCAGCACATGGAGCGGATCATGTTCGGCTTGAGCTCCGAGTTCACAAAGTTCTGGAAGTACGGCAGGCCGTAGCGCGCCGTCATTTCGAACAGCAGTTCCGCATTGGGACTGTGCCAGTCGAAGTCGGGCGTGATGTTGTAGGTCGGGATCGGGAACGTGAAGGCGCGGCCCTTGGCGTCGCCGCACATCATCACTTCGATATAGGCGCGGTTGATCATGTCCATCTCCGCCTGCAGGTCGCCGTAGGTAAAGGGCATCTCCTGGCCGGCGATCACGGGCACCTGCTCCTGCAGGTCCTCCGGACAGGTCCAGTCGAAGGTCAGGTTGGTGAACGGGGTCTGGGTGCCCCAGCGCGAAGGGACGTTCAGGTTGTAGATCAGCTCCTGCATGTACTGGCGCACCTGGTCGTAGCCCAGGCCGTCGTTGCGGACGTAGGGCGCCATGTAGGTGTCGAAGGAGCTGAACGCCTGCGCGCCGGCCCATTCGTTCTGCAACGTGCCAAGGAAGTTGACGATCTGGCCGATGGCGCTGGACATATGCTTCGGCGGTCCGGATTCCACTTTCCCCGGCACGCCGTTCAGGCCTTCGGCGAGCAGGGTGCGCAGCGACCAGCCGGCGCAGTAGCCTGCCAGCATGTCGAGGTCGTGGATGTGGATGTCGGCGTTGCGGTGGGCGTCGCCCACTTCGGCCGGATAGACATGATCGAGCCAGTAATTGGCGATCATCTTGCCCGAGATATTCAGGATCATCCCGCCGAGCGAATAGCCCTGGTTGGCGTTCGCATTGACGCGCCAGTCGAGCTGTTGCAGGTATTCGTTGATCGACGACTCGACATCGACGGCGGTCTTGCGGGGGGCGGCTTGCTGGGTTGATTTCATTTTTATATACACTATATGTTGTGTGTTTTTGAATCTTACACACTAAATATAGTGAGCATCAGCGCCGTTTAGCCGAATATTTGATTTTCTTGATCCAGGTTAACTTTGGGCGGGGCCGCCTTGCCACAGGGGTGTTAGACTTTTTTGCGTCCAACTTGAGCGAGCAGAAATGAGCACTTATCCTCCGAATTACCACGAGCTGACCCAGTCCGTATCGAAGAATCTTTCCACCCTGCGCACCGACATTACCGACGTGATGAAAGGGTTCGGCGAGCTGGCCAAGGCCGCCACGCGCGATGGTGCGCTCGACAAGAAGACCAAGGAGCTGCTGGCGCTCGCCCTGGGCGTGGCGGCGCATTGCGATGCGTGCATCGGCTTTCACGCCAAGGCGCTGGTGCAGCTGGGCGCTACCAAGGGCGAGGTGGAGGAAGCCTTGGGCATGGCTGTCTACATGGGCGGCGGGCCGTCGCTGATGTATGCCAGCAATGCCATTGCCGCCTACGAGGAGTTCCTGGCCGCCGCCTGATCCCTACTGTACGTGCAGCAGGTCGTGCTCCGCGAGTTCTTCGCGCGCGGGCACCTTGCGCGGCAGCTTCAGCGTCACCGTCGTGCCTTTGCCTGGTTCCGATTCGATCTGGATGGTGCCGCGCAGGACACCGGTGACCAGGTTGTAGACGATGTTCATGCCCAGGCCGGACCCGCCCTGCCCCATCTTGGTGGTGAAGAAGGGGTCGTAAATCTGGTGCAGCGTGCGCGCGCTCATCCCCACGCCATCGTCGGCGAAGCATAGTTCGACCGAATGCTCGTCCACTTCGCCCACGCTGATGGTGAGCAGACCGTGGTCGCGGCCTTCAAAGGCGTGCATCAGGGCGTTCTGGATCAGGTTGCTCAATACTTGCCCCACGCTGCCGGGATAGGAAATGAACTGCAGCGTTTCCGGCATCTGCACCCTCACTTCGCAATTCGCGCGCCGTAGCTGGGCCGAATACGTGGCCAGCGTGTCGTGCACCACGCCATACAGGTTGAAACTACGGCGCTTGTCCGAGGTCTGGTCCACCGCCACCTGCTTGAAGGAGTGGATCAGGTCCGCCGCACGCGTCAGCGAATTGGTGATGATCGAGCACGCCATGCGCGCGTCCTTCAGGTGGGTATCGAGCGAAGAGCGCTTGATGCCGCCCTCGCCCAGCTGGCGTTCGAACTCCTTGCACATATCGCTCAAGGCGGTGGCGGTCAGCAGGCTGTTGCCGATCGGGGTATTCAGTTCGTGCGCGATGCCGGCCACCAGTGCGCCCAGCGACGCCATCTTCTCGGACGTGATCAGGCTGGCCTGCGCCTGCTTCAGCGTCAGCAGCACTGCCGACAGGTCCTTGTGCGCCAGCTCCACGTTGGCCTTCTGCAGCGCCAGCTCGCTCAGGCTGCGTTCCAGGCCATGCTTGGTATCCACCAGCGCGGCTTCGGTCTGCTTGCGTTCCGAGATATCGATGATGACCCACACGCATCCCTTGCGTGCATCGCTCGGGTCCAGCATGCGGCCGTTCACCATGCACCACAGCCGCTTGCCGTTGGCGCCGGCGAGCTCCAGCTCGAAATGCATGCTGGCGCCGTCGGCCGTGCTGGTGAACGGGTCGCCGTGGCCGGCGGTCAGCACGGAGCAGGACCGCCCCGCCAGCTCGCCTGCCCTATAGCCCATCATTTCTTCCAGCCCGCGGTTGCAGCGCACGATGACGCCGTTGGCGAACAGGCCGATGCCGACGATGGCACTGTCCTGCAGGGCGCGCAGCTCGTCCGCCGTCACGCGCAGCTTGTGCGCCAGCGCCCGGCGGCGTTGCAGCGTCAAGATCTGGGCGCCGATCAGGGCGCTGATGACAAAGCCGGCCGCACCGATCACGATGATCCCCATGACGTCGCGGCCGTAGCGCTCACCCTGGTGGCCCTCGAAACTCATCACCCAGCGCCGCTCCCCGACGTCCAGCGGGATCTTGACCGTCAGCCCCGGCAGCGGCGGCAAGCGCTGGCCCGAGCCGACCTTGCCGAAGCTGTCGAACATCAGGTTGTCGACCGAAGGCGGCTTGTTGCCGCCGTCGTGGATATAGCCCGTGTCGTTGATGCTGACGTACAGGTGCTGCAGCATGGGGCTGTCGATCACTTCGGTCATCAGGTCGTTCACGCGGAACACGATCGCCACGAAACCCACCAGCGCCGCGTCGCGCTCGGCTTCCGTCAGCAGCGAAGCGCCGCGCTTGTAGATCGGCGTGCGCGCCACGAAGCCCGGCTGGCCGCTGGCATCCTGTACCAGGGTGATGCGCTCGGTGGCGACCACGCGGCCGGTGGACTTGCCCAGTTGCAGGGCCTTGTTGTGCGGCGGCAGCGCCGCCAGGTCGAGGCCGAAGGCATTCTCGTTGCCCTTCATGGGCTCGTTGTACTCGATCAGGAAGTGCTCGGCGCGCACGGAAACGGGGTGCACCTTGTAGCCGGGGTAGCCACCGCTTTGCAGGCTGTCGTCGGCACGGATGCGCGCCGCGTAGGCTTCGAGCTGGTCGGACGGCACGCGGCGCACGAACTGGATCGCCTGGAAGCCCGGATAGCGGCGCTTCAGGTCCAGCTCGCGCACGTAGCGGCTGAACTCCAGGCGCGACACATCGTCGTCGACGGCAAACACGCCCTTGATGCTGAGCAGCATGTCGAAGTAGGTTTGCAGGCGGACCTGCGTGTCGCGCGCAATCTTTTGCGTGTCGCGCTGGAAGGCTTCGGTAGTTTGGCGGTCCTGCACATTCATGACGAACAGGCAGACCCACACGGTAACGCAAATACCGACAATGAAAGCCAGGTATCCGTGTATGCGCATGCTGGCTCCGTACAAGACTATGAGACGACTATAGCATAGGGGAATCGACAATGCGCCTGGGAAACGGTCGGTTCAGCCTAGTTCGTTGCGTCTTGGTATCGAGCGGCGATGGCCATCACGTCTTCCTCTGCCGCCAGCAGGGCGTCGACCACGTCCGGATCGAACTGTTCGCCGCTGCCCTGCCGGATCAGTTCGATAGCCGTTTCGTGGGTAAAGGCTGGCCGGTAGACCCGCTCGGACACCAGCGCGTCGTACACGTCGGCCACCGCCACCAGGCGCGCGGAGACGGGAATCGCATCGCCGGCCAGCCCCTGCGGATAGCCGGAGCCGTCGTAGCGCTCCTGGTGGCTGTACGTGATTTCCCGCGCAAAGCGCAGGAAGGCATTGGAAAAGCCCAGCTCGCGCTCCACCCCGGCAATGGTGTCGCGCCCGTGCACGGTGTGCAGCTTCATCACGTCGAATTCTTCCGGCGTCAGGCGGCCGGGCTTGAGCAGGATCGCATCGGGCGTGCGCACCTTGCCGATATCGTGCAGCGGCGCCGCCCTGAACAGCAACGGGATATGCGGCTCGATCAGCTCGTCGGCAAAGCGCGGGTTGCCCTGCAGCCGGCGCGCCAGCGCCACCACGATGTGCTGGATGCGGCGCAAGTGGGAAGGGTCTTCCTCGTCGCGCGACTCCGCCAGGCTGGCGATGGCCCAGACCGCGGCGTCGGCCATCTGCCCCAGTTCGCCCAGCCGGCCGCGCTGGTGCTGCACCTGGGCCCGCGCCTGGCGTAGCTGGACGTGGGTGGCGACGCGTGCGCGCAACAGTTCCGGCACCAGCGGCCGCGCCACCACGTCCGACATGCCGGCGATGAAGGCCTGGCGCTCCAGCTCGGGCTGGCCGCGCTCGATCATGGCGATGAGGGGAATGCCGGCCGTGTCGGGGTTGCTGCGCAAGCTCTGGCACACGGCAAAGCCGTCGCGCACCACGTCCACCAGGATCAGGTCCGGGCGCGGCAACTGCTGTGCCATCGCCAGCGCGGTATTGCAGTCCTCCACCATGCGCACGGCGTAACGGTCTTCCAGCAATTGGCTGAGCTGTTGCAGGTGGTCGGCCGATCCGTCAACGATCAGCAGCAGCGGCTTGTTCTTTGGACTAGTCATTGCGGCATGATACCGCAGGGAATGTTCAGTCTGCGAGTGCCGGCGAACCATCGGGCAGGAATGCCCCGAAACAGCGTGTGCATTCGATACAGAACAGGTGCGCCACCCGCACGTTTTTCTGGCGCAGCACCAGCTGCAGGTGGCCTTCTTCACAAATCGGGCAGGTTTCGCGCATGGTGCCGCAAGCCATCACATCATCCGCCAGGTAATTGTCGTCGTAGCGCACGCCATCGACGACCCGTTGCGGGTCCAGTTCCACCAGGAACAGTTCCGGCTCTGGGCCGCGCTGGTCGGGTACCGGGTAGGCTGCTGAACGATAGTGATTCAACTGATTCATTGTTCTCCCCTTTGCCCAGCGCAAGTTACGGGCACTTTAACCATAGTCAAAGATAGACCATCAAGCAAGCCCGGCGGTAAAAATTAGCTTGCAATTAGATCGTGCACTATCTATACTGGGCACATGGATACGAAAACGATCAACCTGGAACAGGTACCCAAGCTCGACCAGCAACTGTGCTTCGCCTTGTACTCGACGTCCCTGGCGATGAACAAGCTGTACCGCAAGCTGCTGCGCAAGCTGGGCCTGACTTACTCGCAATACCTGGTGATGATGGTGTTGTGGGAACAAGATGAGCAAACGGTGTCTGCCCTGGGCGACCGCCTCTTCCTCGACTCGGCCACCTTGACGCCGCTCTTGAAGCGGATGGAGCAAGCCGAACTGATCACCCGTACCCGCTGTCCGCAGGACGAGCGCCAGGTGATCATCGCCCTGACGCCGCATGGCAGTGCCTTGCGGGCCGAGGGTGCCAAGCTGCCCGCCTGCGTCCTGAGCGCCAGCGGCTGCGACCTGGAGCAAGTGATCCGCCTGCAGCGCGAGCTGTCGGTCCTGCGTACCAGCTTGATGAACAATGCCTGACGCCTCGGTGTCCACGCTGGGCTGACCCCAAGTGGACATTTTTTTAAACCAAATAAGTAGTGCACTATTTAATAGCCAACTAAAGGAGTCTGACCATGAAAAACGTTATCGCCGCTTCCACCCTGTCCCTGTTCGCCGCCTCCGCCTTTGCCGCCAGCCTGCCGGGCGTGGAACCGCAGACCGCGCAATTCCTGAAGGCGCTCGAGGGCGGCGCGCCGCTGGAATCGCTGAGCCCTGCCGACGCGCGCCAAGTCCTGATCGGCGCCCAGAAAGGCGCCCAACTGCCGGCCGCCGACGTGTCCTCCCGCGTCATCGAGGTGGACGGCGAACCGGTCAAGCTGCATATCGTGCGCCCCGCCGGCGCCAAGGGCGTGCTGCCGGTCTTCATGTTCTTCCACGGCGGCGGCTGGGTGCTGGGCGACTTCCCGACCCATGAGCGCCTGGTGCGCGACCTGGTGGTGAACTCCGGCGCGGCGGCAGTCTTCGTCGACTACACCCCGTCGCCGGAAGCGGGCTATGGCGTGGCCATCAAGCAAGCCTACGGCGCCACCAAATGGGTGGCGCGCAACGGCAAGGAAATCCAGGTGGACGGCTCACGCCTGGCCGTCGCCGGCAATAGCGTGGGCGGCAATATGGCTGCCGTGGTCGCCTTGCTGGCCAAGGACCAGGGCCAGCCGAAACTGCGCGCCCAGGTGCTGCTGTGGCCAGTCACCGACGCCAACTTCGACAATGCTTCCTACCGGCAGTTCGCCGACGGCCACTTCCTCACCCGCAACGCGATGAAATGGTTCTGGGACAATTACACGACCGATCTGGCCAAGCGCAAGGAAATCTACGCTTCACCTTTGCAAGCGACGACCGCGCAGCTGAAAGGCTTGCCGCCCACCCTGATCCAGACCGCCGAATTCGACGTGCTGCGCGACGAAGGCGAAGCCTACGGCAAGAAGCTGGATGCGGCCGGCGTGGAAACCACCACCATCCGCTACAACGGCATGATCCATGACTTCGGCCTGCTGAACGTGCTGAGCAAGGTGCCCGGCACCCGGAGCGCGCTGCGCCAGGCCGGCGCCGAGCTGAAATACCGCCTGCAGTAAGCTGCGCAGTCCCGCGCCCCGTCGCGCAAGACGGGAGCGGGGCGATGTTTTATGTTTCAGGTTTTTTACAAATATATTAAGTGTCTTTTGGCAACCTCCCCTAGAATAGCCCAGCATTTTTATAACTAGCCTGGGGATTCGATGAAGCGTTTTCACGTCGGTTTAGCCGCACTCTGCCTGACCGTCTCGGCCGTTGCTGCCGAGCCTTTCGATGACAAGTTCCGCCAGCTCGATGAGCTGCTGCCCTCCGCCAACCAGTACCGCACCGCGTCCGGCGCACCGGGCCAGGCCTACTGGCAGCAGCGCGCGGACTACACCATCCGCGCCACGCTGGACGAGGCCAACCGCGCCCTGACCGGCAGCGGCCAGATCACGTACCACAACAATTCGCCCGATACCCTGCACTACCTGTGGCTGCAACTGGACCAGAACATCTACAAGTCCGATTCCGACGCCCGCCTGTCCCTGACCGCGCCTTCGCGCGAAGCATGGGGCCGCGCCCGCGGCGAGGAAGACGGCATGAAGTTCGAAGGCTTGCGCGGCATCCTGGCCGGCCGTGACTTCGACGGCGGCTTCAAGATCGGCGCCGTCAAGGCGGCCGGCGGCGCGCCGCTGAAGTTCACCATCAACCGCACCATGATGCGCATCGACCTGCAGCAGCCGCTCAAGCCGGGCGAGAAGTTCACCTTCTCCATCGACTGGTCGTACAAGATCAATGAACAGAAGGTACTGGGCGGCCGTTCCGGCTTCGAGTACTTCGCCGAGGACAAGAACGCCCTGTTCGAGATCGCGCAGTGGTTCCCGCGCATGGCGGCCTACTACGACGTGGCGGGCTGGCAGCACAAGCAGTTCCTGGGCTCCGGCGAATTCACGCTGGAATTTGGCGACTACGACGTGCAGATCACCGTGCCGGCCGACCATATCGTCGCTTCCACGGGCGAGCTGCAGAACCCGAACGAAGTGCTGACCGCCACCCAGCGCGAGCGCCTGGCCAAGGCCCGCACCAGCAAGACGCCGGTCATCATCGTGACCCAGGCCGAGGCCGAGCAGGCCGAGAAGAGCGTGGCCAAGGGCACCAAGACCTGGCACTTCAAGGCCAGGAACGTGCGCGACTTCGCCTGGGCTTCCTCGCGCAAGTTCATCTGGGACGCGCAGGGCTACAAGAAGGACGGCACCAACGTCATGGCCATGTCCTACTACCCGAAAGAGGGCAACCCGCTGTGGGAGAAGTATTCGACCGCGGCCATCGTCCACACCATCGAGCATTACAACAAGTACAGCTTCGACTACCCGTACCCGACCGCCATCTCGGTCAACGGCCCGGTGGGCGGCATGGAATACCCGATGATCTCCTTCAATGGTCCGCGTCCGGTCAAGGACAAGAAGAGCGGCGAGATCACCTACACCAAGCGCGCCAAGTACGGCCTGATCGGCGTGGTGATCCACGAAGTGGGCCACAACTACTACCCGATGATCATCAACAGCGACGAACGCCAGTGGACCTGGATGGATGAAGGCCTGAACACCTTCGTGCAGTCGCTGGCACAGGAAGCATGGGAGGAGAACTATCCGGCCGGCCGCGGCGATCCGCGCTTCATCGTGGAATACATGCGTTCCAAGAACCAGGTGCCGATCATGACCAACTCGGAGTCGCTGCTCCAGTTCGGCAACAACGCCTACGCCAAGCCGGCCGCGGCGCTGAACGTGCTGCGCGAAACGGTCCTGGGCCGCGAACTGTTCGACTATGCCTTCCGCGAGTATGCGCGGCGCTGGAAGTTCAAGCGCCCTACCCCGGCCGACTTCTTCCGCACCATGGAAGACGCCTCGGGCACCGACCTTGACTGGTTCTGGCGCGGCTGGTTCTACACCACGGACGCGGTCGACGTGTCGATCGACGGCATCAGTGAATACGGCGTGAGCACCAAAAACCCGGAAGTGGAAAAAGCCTGGAAGAAGACGCAGCGAGATAACGAGCCGGTTTCCATCATCGACCAGCGCAACAAGGGCATGGTACGCAAGGTGGACGAGCAGCCGCACCTGAAGGACTTCTACAACGAGCATGACGAATTCACCGTCACCAACGTCGACCGCAACAAGTTCGCCGAACAGAGCGCCGACCTGGAACAGTGGGAAAAGGACCTGCTGGCACAAGGCAAGCACCTGTACCTGGTGGACTTCTCCAACATCGGCGGCCTGGTGACGCCGCTGATCCTGCAGGTGGAACTGAAGTCGGGCAAGAAGTACATCGAGCGCATTCCTGCCGAGGTGTGGCGCTATTCGCCGAAGAAGATCACCAAGGTCATCGTGACCGACGAGCCGCTGGCCTCGCTGGTGCATGACCCGTACTGGGAAACCGCCGACATCGACCAGTCCAACAACGCCTGGCCGCGCAAGGTGACGCCTTCGCGCCTGGAATTGTTCAAGTCCCGGCCGGCCGAGAACATGATGAAGGACTTCAACACCCCACTGAAGAAGAAGACCGAAGCGGAAGCGGAAAAGAAGTAAATGATTCGTTTCAAAGCCGTCCTCGCGGCGGCGCTGCTCTGGTGCAGCGCCGCCGCGCAGGCACATAATTTCCACGTGGGTTTGACGGAGATCAGCTTCAACCCACGCACCGGCAGCACGGAAGTGGTACATACTTACACAGCGCACGATGTCGAGGCGCTGTTGATGAACCTGTACCAGCGTCAGTTCGACCTCGGATTGGAGGAGGACCAGGCCATGTTCCGCCGCTACCTCGAAAAACAGTTCCGCATCACCGTCAACGGCAAGCCCTTGCCCCTGCAATGGGTCGGCATGCAGGCCAATGCGGACCGCGTCAGCGTGTTCCAGGAAATCGAGAAGACTTCGCTGCCCGAAGGCGCGCTCCTGCTGGACGCGGTGCTGACCGACTTCCTGCCGCAACAAGCGAACAACGTGAACGTCAGCGGCTTTGGCCGCCCGGCGGCTTCCCTGGTCTTCAATCGCGAACGCCGTGAACTGCCGCTGCCCTGAACGCACGCCGCTGGCGGCGCTGGGCCTGGCGGCCCTGCTGGCGCCGGCGGCCGCGCTCGCCGACGATCCCTTCATGCAGCGCGTGCTGATCGAGGGTTCGCGCGCCAGCCAGGTGGGGGTGGCCGATTCGGCCGGCATGGGCAGCGTGTCGCAGCGCCAGCTCGAGGCGCGCACGATCTACCGTCCCGGCGAGCTGCTGGAGGCCACGCCCGGCCTGGTGGCCAGCCAGCACAGCGGCGAAGGCAAGGCCAACCAGTTCTACCTGCGCGGCTTCAACCTGGACCACGGCACCGACCTGCACACCTCGGTCGACGGCATGCCGGTCAACCAGCGCAGCCATGCGCACGGACAGGGTTGGACGGACCTGAACTTCATCATCCCGGAACTGGTGGCGCGCCTCGACTACAAGAAGGGCCCCTACTCGGCCAGCAGCGGCGACTTCTCCTCGGCCGGCGCCACGGCCATCCATTATTCCAGCCGCCTGCCGCGCGACACGGCCAGCGCCAGCGCCGGCCAGAACGGCTATGGACGCGCGCTGCTGGCGGCCACGCGGGAAGCCGGCACGGCCGCCTGGCTGTACGCGCTGGAGGCAGTCCACAACGACGGCCCCTTCACGCGCGGCGACAACTTCCGCAAGCTCAACGCCGTGCTGCGCTTCAGCGACGGCTTTGCCAACAATGGCTACACCATCACCGCCATGGCGTACCGGGGTGCGTGGAACGCCACCGACCAGATCCCGCAGCGCGCGGTGGACGGCGGCCTGCTGGGCCGCTTCGACGGCGTGGACCTGAGCGACGGCGGCCAGGCCCGGCGCTTCAGCCTGTCGGCCGCGTGGGCGCGCAGCGACGAGCGGCAGACCACGCGCGCCAACGCCTACGTCATCAACAACCGCCTGCAGCTGTTCTCCAACTTCACCTACTTCCTGGACGACCCGGTGCATGGCGACCAGTTCGCCCAGCCCGACCGCCGCGTGACCAGCGGCTTCGAAGCGAGCCACAGCTGGCACGACCACATGGACGACATGGCGTGGCGCACCACGCTCGGCGTACAGGCGCAGCACGACAACATCTTCAACGCCCTGCAGCATACCCAGGCGCGCCAGGTGCTGGAGACGGTGCGCGCCGACCATATCGTCGAAACCAGCACCGCGCTCTACCTGGAACAGCATCTGCGCGTCACGCCCTGGCTGCGCGGCGAAGCGGGCCTGCGGCTGGACCGCTACCGCTTTGCCGTCGGCGCGGCGCGCGCCGGCGACACGCTCGCCAGTCCGAGCCTGAGCCTGGCCTTCGGCCCCTGGTCGCGCACCGAGCTTTACCTCAATGCCGGGCGCGGTTTCCACAGCAACGACGCGCGCGGTGTGACGCAGGCGCAGGAGCGCGCCACGCCGCTGGCGCGCTCGCGGGGGCTCGAATTCGGCCTGCGCTCGGAAGCGGTCAAGGGCTTGCAGACCGTGCTGGCCGTCTACCGGCTAGATTTCGATTCGGAGCTGGTCTACCTGGGCGACGCCGGCAGCACCGAAGCGGGCCGCCCGAGCCGCCGCTACGGCATCGAATTCTCCAATTACTACAAGCCGTTCAAATGGCTCGCGCTGGACGCCGACATCGCCTTTGCGCACGGCCGCTTGCGCGGCGCCGCGCTGGAGGGCGAGCGCATCCCGGGCGCGGTGGAAGGCGTGGCGCAGCTGGCCGCCACCTTCACCCCGGCCGGTCCCTGGTCCGGCGCCCTGCGCCTGCGCTGGTTCGGCCCGCGCCCCCTGGTCGAGGACAATTCCGTGCGCTCGCGCGCCAGCGCCACCCTCAACGGCCGCCTGGCCTTCAAGCTCGACGCCCACACCACCATCGAGCTGGAAGGCTTCAACCTGGCCAACCGCCAGGTCTCGGCCATCGACTACTTCTACGCCTCGCGCCTGAAGCACGAACCACAGGCGCGCGAAGACATCCATTTCCACCCCATCGAATCGCGCTCTTTCCGCCTCAGCCTGAATCACGCATTCTAAGTACAATAGGGCCATGATGACGCCCCTGCCCCAATTGATTCACACGCTGCGCAGCGCCGGCTATGCCCTGCTCAAGCCGGCCGACGTGGCCACCCTGGCCGGCTGCACGCTGGAACAGCTGCAAACCCTGGTCCCCAGCTGGGACGAGCTGGCCCCGGACAATTACCTGAAGGACGGCGGCCGCTACCGCCGCCGCCGCCACGCCTGCTTCGTCCAGGACGGCCTGGCCCTGGACCTGGTCCCGCACCGCGCGCACTGGCAACCGGTGGAATACAACGCCCTGCACGGCGGCATGCGCCGCCTGTTCGAGCCGATCGCCGCGCCAACGCTGGCCAATCCCGCCTGGGACAAGCTGGTCGGCGCCATCGGCCGGGCCTGCGCGCAGGTGCGCGGCCAAGGGCCGTGGTACGTGGAAGCCCATCAGTTCCGCATCGACACCACCGACGGCATCGGCCGTCCCACCCCGGAAGGCGCGCACCGCGACGGCGTCGACTTCGTGGCCGTGCTGCTGGTCGGGCGCGCAGGCATCAAGGGCGGTGAAACGCGCGTGTTCGAGGCGGACGGCCCGAACGGCATCCGCTTCACCATGACCGAGCCGTGGACCCTGCTGTTGCTCGACGATGCGGCTGTCATCCATGAATCGACGCCGATCCAGCCCCTGGCCGGACATGGGCACCGCGACACCCTGGTGCTCACCTACCGTGACGGCGGTTTCCAAGGCGGCTAAAAAAACGGTATATTCTGAACACCCAACCATTTTGGAGAAGCCTTGGACTCCAGCTACGAAATCGCGCCCGATGAGCTGGAAATACTCATCGTGGAAGACAGCCCGACCCAGGCCGAGCGCCTGCGCCGGCTGATCCAGTCCTCGGGCTACCACGCCCGCGTGGCCGCGAACGGCAAGCTGGCCCTGGCCGATGTCCGGCAGCGCAAGCCGCACCTGGTGCTGTCCGACATCGTCATGCCGGAGATGAACGGCTATGAGCTGTGCCGCGCCATCAAGGCCGACCCCACCCTGCGCGATATCCCGGTGATCCTGGTCACCTCGCTGACCGATCCCAAGGACATCATCCGCGGCATCGAGTGCGGCGCGGACAACTTCATCCGCAAGCCGTACGCCGAGGACTACCTGCTCAACCGCATCGGCCAGATGCTGGTGAACCAGAAGCTGCGCAAGAACTCCAGCATGGAGGTCGGCATCGCCCTCTACCTGGGCGACCAGAAGCACTTCATCAACGCCGAACGCCAGCAGATCCTCGACCTGCTGATCTCCACCTACGAACAGGCCGTGCAGGTCAACAGCGAACTGCAGGCGCGCGAGCGGCAGGTGATCGAACTGAACATGCGCCTGGCGCACCATGCCGGCGAGCTGGAAACCATCAACCGCGAAATCGCGCTGAAAAACCTGGAGCTGGCCGAGGCGAGCCGCATGAAGTCGGCCTTCATCGCCAACATGTCGCACGAGCTGCGCACGCCGCTCAACGCCATCATCGGCTTCACCGGCGCCCTGCTGATGAAGCTCCCCGGCCCGCTGACCGACGAGCAGGACCGCCAGCTCAACACCATCCGCTCCAGCGCGCGCCACCTGCTGTCGCTGATCAACGATATCCTGGACGTGGCCAAGATCGAAGCGGGCAAGGTCACGCTGTCGCTGGAACCGGTGCACTGCCAGCAGTTGCTGGGCGAGGTGGCCGACACGCTGCGCCCGCTGGCCGCGCAAAAGGGGTTGGAAGTGTTCATCGAGCTGCCGGCGCAGCCGATCATCCTGCAGACGGACCGGCGCGCCCTGGCCCAGATCCTCATCAACCTGGCCAACAACGCCATCAAGTTCACGGAAAAGGGCATGGTCAAGCTGACGCTGGCCGAGCGGCACGACGACCAGGGCAGCGCGATCACGGAATTTAGCGTGATCGACAGCGGCAGCGGCATCAAGGAAGAGGACCAGGCCAAGCTGTTCCAGGCCTTCTCCCAGCTCGACAATACTTCGACACGCCACGTGGAAGGCGCCGGCCTGGGCCTGTACCTGAGCCAGAACCTGGCCAACCTGCTGGGCGGCGCACTGTTCTTCCACAGCGATTTCGGCCACGGCAGCACCTTTACGCTAGCGCTCAAATGTCGGCACGCATCCTGATCATTGAAGACAACCAGGCCAATATGGACCTGATGACCTATCTGCTGCAAGCCTTTGGTCACCAGCCCAGCGGCGCCACCGACGGCGAGATGGGCGTGGCGCTGGCCCTGCGCGACCGGCCCGACCTGATCCTGTGCGACCTGCACCTGCCCCGGCTGGACGGCATGGGCGTGCTGCACAGGCTGCGCGCCGATCCCGCCACGCGCGGCATTCCCATCCTGGCCGCCAGCGCCCTGCCCGTGACGGACGGCTGCGCCGCCTTGCGCCGCGCCGGATTTTCCGGCTGCCTGCCCAAATCGCTGGAGCCGAACGAACTGATCCCGACGCTGGAATCGTTCCTGCCGCCGCACCTGCGCGCCGGCGCGGTGCCGGCGGCGGCGCCCGCGGCGCCGGCGCCGGCCGTGCCAGCGCCCGCCGTGCCGCGCGCGCGCGTGCTGCTGCTGGACGCTGCGCCCGAGAATGCCGGCCTGGTGGCGGCCGTCCTGGCCCACAGCGGCCACGCCATCAGCAGCGCCACCAATCCGGCGCAAGCGGGCGCCCTGCTGGACGCGCAGGCCTATGACCTGCTGTTGTGCGACCTCGGTTTGCTGGAAGCGGGCCGCCTGGCCTTCCTGGCCGACGCGCTGGCCCTGGCGCCGGAGCTGCCGGTGCTGCTGCTAAGGCCCGACGACGAGGATGACCTGCACGCCTTGTACGCCGGGCGGCGCCACGGCGTGCTGTCCCATCCGCTCGACCCGGAGCAGCTGGTGACCGCCATCGACGACTTGCTGCGCTAGTGGCCCAGGACCAGCCAGCCCAGCGCGAGCAGGCTGAGGGCGGCCGCCAGCAGCGCCAGCGTGTTCTCCGAGCGCTCGTCGTCACTGATGAGTTTCCACAGGAATTTCAGCATCAAACCCTCCCGCGCCCAGTCTAGCACCGGGCGCGGCCGCACGCTTACACGAGTTGCAGTGCGGGCCCGCTCGGCAGGCCGGGGAAGGTGCGCGCCAGCGCTGCGGCATCGAGCAGCAGGTGGCGTTCGGCCACGTGCGCCAGCACATGGCGAAAATCGGTGGTCACCGGCAGGTCGCGCCCTTCGTTCAGTTGCGCCTCGCCCAGGCCGCGCCAGTCGCCCGCCACCTTGCCGCCGCGCACCTTGCCGCCCAGCAGCCACATGGCGTTGCCGTGGCCATGGTCGGTGCCGCGGTTGCCGTTCTCGCGTGCCGTGCGGCCGAACTCGGACATCACCACGATCACCGTGTCGTCGAAGATCGGCCCCAGGCGCTGCGCCAGGGTCGCCAGGCCCTGCCCCAGCGGCTGCAGGCGGCTGGCCAGCTGGCCCTTGCCGGCGCCCTGGTTGGCGTGCGTGTCCCAGCCGCCCAGCGCGATGAAGGCCAGCTGGATGTTCGGGTTGTTGCGCATCAGCGTGGCCAGGCGCCCGGCGTCGTCCGGGAAGCCGTTCGGCAGCGGGGCGCCGTTGTCGGCCATCTGCATCTCCGACATCATGCCGCCGTTGGCCGCGTTCATCACTTCCTGGTGCGCCTCGCGCCCGTCGCTGTACACCTTGCCAAAGCGCGCGTTGTCGGCGTACAGGCGGTCGAAGGCGCGCCCGATGGCGGGCTTGTCGAGCGGCGTGGCGCGCGTGCCGGCCGCACCGTTGGCCAGGTTGGTGGCCGGCATGGCGCCAGCCAGGATGCGCGGCATCACCGGGCCGATGCTCAGGGCGCGCGTGGGCGAGGTTTCGCCCGGCAAGGTGCCCAGCAGGCGGTTCATCCAGCCGTCCGCCGTGCTTTTCACGCCCGGCGTGCCCGATTCCATGTAGTCCTGCGCATCGAAGTGGGAACGGCTGGCGTCGGGCGAGCCGCTGGCGTGCACGAAGGCCAGCTTCTTCTGCTCCCACAGCGGCAGCAGGGGCGCCAGCGCGGGGTGCAGGCCGAAATAGCCGTCCAGGTTCAGCGCACCGTCCTGCGCGCCCGGCCTGGCCAGGGCGATATTGGGGCGCAGGCGCGCGTATTCGGCGTCGGCCACCGGGGCGACCACGTTCATGCCGTCCACCGCGCCGCGCAGCATGACCACGATCAGTTTCCTGGCGGTGGGCGAGGCGCTGCCCGGCGCCAGGGTGGCGGCCCAGGCGTGCGGGCCGAGCGGGAGCATCAGGCCGGCGCTGGCGGCAAAGGCGTGCAGGAATTGGCGTCGTTGCATGGCGTTGGCTCCGGATCAGCGTTGCATGAAGTCAGGGCTGCCGAGCAGCATGGCCGCGCGCAGGCGCTCGTTGCTGTCGGCGATGATGGCGGCGCTGCGGCGCGACACCGAGGCGCCCAGCGCCTGCTGCACGGTGTCGGCGTCGGCCCCGGCGGACAGGGTCAGCGCATAGCTGATGCGGCGTCCCAGGCCGTCGGGATTGAGCCAGGCCGCTTCCGTGTTCTTGTAGCCGTCCGGGGTCTGGCAGCCGTACAGCGGCATGCCAAGGCGCCCCAGGATGCCCACCAGCGGCTTGACGTCGGTCATCGGCATGGCCGCCGCGCGCGAGGCCGACACCACGTACTGGTACGGGGTCTTGAACTTGGCGCCGGCGTACTGCTGGTCCATGAATTCCTGGCTGGCGAACATGGTGCGCAGCACCGAGCGGATGTCGCCATGGCTGCTGGCCCAGGACTGGGCCATGCGCTCCACCAGCGCCGCCGGCGGCACGTCGGCCACGAAATACTGCGCCAGCTTGCGGCTGATATGGCGCGCCGTGGACGGATGCGCGGCCAGCACGTCGAGCGCATACTCGCCTTCGGCCACGCCGCGCACCGTGACCGGCTTGCCCAGCCAGGTCTTGGCGCCCGTGTCGTGGCGGCGCGGGTCGAACACGAACTGCGCGTCGCGCCGCGGGGCGTAGGTCCAGCCGGTGAGCATGCGCGCCAGCTCCGTCACGTCCTTCTGCGCATAGCCGCCATCCACGCCCAGCGTGTGCAGCTCCATCAGCTCGCGCGCATAGTTTTCGTTCAGGGCGCCGGCCCTGGAGACCCAGTTATCCAGGTAGAACAGCATCGCCGGGTGGCGCGCGGTGGCGCCCAGCATCTGGCGGAAGGAGCCGAACACGTAGGGCCTGATGGCATCGCGCTCGTAGCTGGCCACCAGGGCGCGGTCCACCCCTTTGCCGGAGAACACGTTGAAATGGTTGTACCAGAAGTCCACCATCACTTCTTCCAGCTGGCGCGGGCTTTCGATGGCGCGCAGCAGGCGCGCTTCGGCCGCCTCCGAGGTCAGCCTGGCCACCACCGCGCGGCGCTCGCCCTGCTCGCCGTCGCGCGCGTCCTGGAACAGGGCCAGCGCCTGGCCGGCGCTCATGTTGACCGTTTCGAGCCTGTCCAGGCGCTGCGCCAGCGCTGGCGGCAGGGCCGGTGGATGCAGCTGTTCCTCCAGGTAGGCTTGCACGCCCATCTGCCGCACCCGCTCGACGTCGCCGGGCCGCGGCCCGTACGCCACCCGGTTCAGCACATGCACGGCGGCCTGTTCGCCCGCCAGCGGCGCCGCCCACAGGGCGGCTTGGGGAAGCGCCGCCACGAGGGCGGCCAGTATCCAGCGTCGCATGATGTCGTCCCAATACAATGATTAACCGTGCTTTATTTATACGCTAAAGCCCGAATTGAAGGCAAAGACTGCTTTGTATCGGGATGTTAATTGTTTGATTTATATGCTCTAATTCACGTTGCGAAAAATGAAAGGCAAGCATGAAGATATATCATGGCACGCTTTCGGTGGCTGCCGTGCTGGCGCTTGGCGCCTGCGGCGTGACCGGACCGGCGGGCAAGGTTGCGTCGGACGCGCCGCAGCAATGGCAAACGCCCCTGCCGCACAATGGCAGCACCGTTGAACTGGCAACCTGGTGGCAAGGCCAGTCGGACCCGCTGCTGGTGCAGTTGATCGAGGCCGCCCAGTCGGCCAGCCCCACCATTGCAGGCGCCCAGGCGCGCTTTGCCGCAGCCCGCGCCGAGCGCACCGCCGCCGGCGCCGCCCTCGCCCCCTCGCTTACCGGCGTGCTCACTTCCACCCGCATGAGCCAGCAATCGGCCGACGTCCCCACCAATACCACCACCCAGCTGCTGGCCCAGACCCAGTGGGAGATCGACCTGTTCGGCGGCGGCCGCGCGCGCCGCAGCGCCGCCATCGCGCGCTTCGAAGGCGCCCAGGCCGGCTGGCACGAGGCGCGCGTCAGCGTGGCGGCCGAAACGGCCAACCAGTACTACAGCCTGCGCGCCTGCGAAAAGCTGCTGACGGTGGCGCGCATGGACGCCGCCTCGCGCGCCCACACTGCGCGCCTGACCGATATCACCACCAAGGCCGGCTTCCAGTCGCCGTCGGCCAACGCCCTGGCGCGCGCCAGCGCCGCCGACGGCAACAGCCGCGCCGTGGCCCAGCGCGCCGCCTGCGATATCGAAATGAAAGCCCTGGTGGCGCTGACCGCCATCGCCGAGCCGGACCTGCGCGCGCGCCTGGCCGGCAGCGCCGCCGGCGCCGCCCTTTCGCCCGCCTCCGGCGTGGCCATCGAATCGGTACCGGCGCAGGTGCTGGCCCAGCGCCCGGACGTCTTCAGCGCCGAACGCGAACTGGCCGCCGCCAGCCACGACGTGGCCAGCGCGCGTGCCGACCGCCTGCCGCGCCTGGGCCTGAGCGGCTCGGTCGGGCGCGGCCGCCTGCATGCCGAAGGGCGCGACATTACCGCCAACGTCTGGACCATCGGCCCGCTGCAAATGACCCTGCCCATCATCGACTGGGGCGTGCGCCGCGCCAACGTCGATGCGGCGCGCGCCCGCTACGACGCCGCCGTGGTGAGCTACAAGGCCAGCGTGCGCCGGGCCGTCGCCGAAGTCGAACAAGCCCTGGTCTCGCTGCAAAGCACCCAGGAACGCAGCGCCGACGCCCAAGCCGCGCTGGAAGGCTACCGCGCCTTCTTCGTCGCCACCGAGGAACGCTACAAGAACGGGCTGGCCAGCCTGCTCGAACTGGAAGACGCCCGCCGCACGCGGCTGGCCGCAGAGAACACAGTGGTGACCTTGCAGCGCGAACGCAGCGCCGCCTGGATCGCCCTGTACCGTGCAGCAGGCGGCGGCTGGACCGCGCCGGCTGCGCAATGAACATGGAACAGACTATGAAACCACTGCACCGCACCCCGTCCGCCGTCGCCGCCATCGCCGTCGCCACCGCCCTTGCCGCACTGGCGCAGGCGCCCACCGCCCTGGCCGACGACAAGAAAGCCAGCGCCCCCAAGCCCGCCCTGAGCGTGAGCACGGTCCGCCCGCAAAAGACCAGCCTGCCGATCCGCCTCACCGCCAACGGCAACGTCGCGGCCTGGCAGGAAGCCATCATCAGCAGCGAATCGAACGGCCTGCGCCTGTCCGACGTCAAGGTCAACGTGGGCGACGTGGTCGCCAAGGGCGAAGTGCTGGCCGTGTTCGCGCCGGAAACCCCGCAGGCCGAAGTGGCGCAAGCCAAGGCAGCGCTGATGGAAGCGGAAGCCGCCGCCGCCGAGGCCAAGGCCAACGCCGACCGCGCCCGCTCGATCGAGAGCACCGGCGCCCTGAGCGCCCAGCAGATCAGCCAGTACACCACCGCCGAAGCCACCGCCAAGGCGCGCGCCGCCTCGGCCAAGGCCATGCTCGCCGCGGCCGAACTGCGCCTGCGCTACACCAAGGTGCTGGCGCCGGACGCCGGCGTGATCTCCGCGCGCAACGCCACCGTCGGCGCGGTCGCCGGCCCTGGCACCGAATTGTTCCGCATGATCCGCCAGGGACGCCTGGAATGGCGCGCCGAAGTCACCGCCGCCGACCTGCGCAACATCAGGATCGGCGGCAGCGCCGTGGTCAAGGCCGCCAACGGCAGCGAGCTGACGGGCAAGGTGCGCATGGTGGCGCCCACCATCGACCCGCAAACCCGCTCCGCCCTGGTGTACGTCGACCTGCCGCCGAACAGCGGCAAGCAGCCGCCGTTCAAGGCCGGCATGTACGCCAGCGGCCAGTTCGAGCTGGGCACCTCCGACGCGCTCACCGTGCCGCAGCAGGCCATTACCGTGCGCGACGGCTTCAGCTACGTGTTCCGCCTGAACCAGGACCAGCGCGTGAGCCAGATCAAGGTGCAGCCGGGCCGGCGCATCGGCGAGCGCATCGAAGTGCTGTCCGGCCTCGCGCCCGACGCGCAGATCGTGGCGGCCGGCGCCGGCTTCCTGAACGACGGCGACCTGGTGCGCAATACCGGCGCGCCCACGCCCGGCCAGGCCGCCGCGCCGGCCCGGCCAGCCCGCTAAGGAGACGCCGTGAATTTTTCAGCACTCTCCATCAAGCACCCGGTCCCGGCCATCATGCTGTTCATCCTGCTCTCGCTGGCAGGCTGGATGGCCTACATGGCCAACCCGGTGCAGGACTTCCCCGACATTGAACTGCCGATCGTCACCGTCTCGGCCTCCCTGCCCGGCGCCGCGCCGGCCCAGCTGGAAACGGAAGTGGCGCGCAAGATCGAGGATTCGGTGGCCACGCTGCAAGGCGTGAAGAACATCTACTCCAAGGTGCTCGACGGCACGGCCACCGTCACGGTCGAATTCATCCTCGAGAAGAACCTGTCCGATGGCGTCAACGAAGTGCGCGACGCCGTCACCCAGGTGCGCGCCGACATGCCGGGCGAAATGCGCGACCCCGTGGTGAGCAAGGTCTCCACCGCCGGCCGCGTGATCCTGACCTTCGTCGTCACGCCCAAGGAAGGCTCGCGCATCGACGATGCGGACCTGAGCTGGTACGTCGACAACGTGGTGGCCAAGAAGCTGCTGTCGGTGAAGGGCATCGGCGCGGTCAAGCGCGTCGGTGGCGTCAACCGCGAAATCCGCGTCGAACTCGACGACGAACGCATGGCCGCCCTGCGCGTGTCGGCGCTGGACGTGTCACGCACGCTGCGCCAGGTGCAGAAGGAAGCGCCCGGCGGGCGCGGCGACGTCAGCGGCGCCGAGCAATCGGTACGCACCATCGCCACCGTGCGCAGCGCGCAGGAACTGGCGCAGATGGACATCCCGCTGAGCGACGGCCGCCACGTGCGCCTGGAGCAGGTGGCCACGGTCAGCGACACGGTCGCCGAACCGCGCTCCGAAGCGACGCAGGACGGCAAGAAAGTGGTCGCCTTCGAGGTCTTCCGCACCAAGGGCGCCAGCGAAACCGAGGTGGCCGCCGATGCGCGCGCCGCCGTGGAAGAACTGCGCAAGTCGCACCCGACCATCGACATCGCGCAATCGATCGACAACGCCGAGCCGGTGGACGAGAACTTCGACGGCTCGATGGAACTGCTGTACGAAGGCGCCATCCTGGCCGTGCTGGTGGTGTGGTGGTTCCTGCGCGACTGGCGCGCCACGCTGGTGGCCGCCTCCGCGCTGCCGCTGTCGGTGCTGCCTGCCTTCCTCGGCATGTACTGGATGGGCTACACGCTCAACACCGTGACCCTGCTCTCGCTGGCCCTGGTGGTGGGCGTGCTGGTGGACGACGCCATCGTGGAAATCGAGAACATCGAACGCCACCTCCACATGGGCAAGACGCCGATGCAGGCAGCCATGGAAGCGGCCGACGAGATCGGCATGGCGGTGATCGCCACCACCTTCGCCCTGGTGGCCGTGTTCCTGCCCACCGCCTTCATGGGCGGCATTCCCGGCA